>CAYFLR010000037.1:0-9983 GCA_964343805.1 uncultured bacterium
TCCATCCGTGTTAAATCTAACTAAAGCAAAGTTTTTATCCTCACTATCAGTTTGCGACCATCCACCAACCACAATCTTATTGTTACTATCAATGGTTACCGAATGCCCCTCAGCTTTATCTTCAATTTCAAGCGGACAATAACCATTATAAGTATTGCTATCGAAGTCAGCAGTGCAACTAAATCCCGAAGTATCTACACCCGTTCCATCTGATTTTACCGCAAATACCACCATACGATTGTTACCTTTTCCTGCAACGATGATACGATTGCTCGATGCGGTATCCACTATAATATCATTTCCATAAGTAGCACTATAATAGTGCTGCCAATAATAACCGTCACCCCCACCAAAGGAGGTATCAATATCCCCATCAGCGGTTAATCGAAGTAGTCCCATATAGTTACCATTAATTTGACCGGTAGCTAATATTTTCCCCGAGGGATCCAGTATCATCCGAGTCAAAGTATCAGATTCATTCACCGACTCGGTGAAGTTGACAATCCGGTAGCCATTATCACCAAAGGTGGTGTCGAGGGAGCCATTTCGGTTAAGACGAAAAAATACAAAATCACTTCCTGAGCAATTTGAGTTGTAACAGTAGCCGGCTACGATGATTTTGCCATCTGCTGTAATGGCCACATCTTTCGCATAATCAGAATTATCTGGATTATAATCAAAGATCATATATCCCTTTTCATCACTTTCCACGGTCCCATTATCATCCTTATCAAAGGCTCCAAAATCTTCATTAAACGTACCATCTGAATTGAGATTAACCACTAATGTACTGGTATCAGACTCTCCTGACTTTTTAATTGATCCCACTGCAATGATGGTTCCATCCTCCATCAAATCAACACCATAAAAATAATAAGATCCAGTGGCTTCATCAGGAATTGGCACATACAATTTACCATTTGCGCCACTCGATCCATCAAACCCCACATCAAAGGTCCCTTGTGCTTCAGCGAGTTGTCCTTTTAAATTTACGGTACTGGTATCTGTTGTTACCCCGTTATTATAGTCCAAGGAAAAGGTACCTGAATAGCTGGTGGTGGCACTAAATGTAAGGCGGATAATAACTGTACAACTACTGCCATTAGCTATAGTGCCGCCATTAGAACAATCTCCCCCTCCTGGAAAACTACCCGTTGGATAAGAGAAGCCCGAACCCGACAGTGTTGAATTGGATAAACTTGTGGCATTGACATCACCTTCATTCGTTAGGGTAAATGTCACATCTTGTGTATCCCCATCTTCATCAACTGGGAACATATAGTTGTCATTGGAACTGGGGGTTATACTAATACTAGCTGGTTTAAGGACTGTTATATTTATAACTTTACTGGTAGAACCAGCGGCATTAGTTGCCGTAATAGTATAGTCAGCTGCTCCGCTAGATGAAGTTGGAGTCCCAGAAATAATACCGGTAGAGGTAGAAAGTGTAAGGCCAGCAGGCAAAGATGGGAGTATACTGTATGAATCAATAGCACTACCGTCTGCAGTAGGGGAATTATTACTTATGGCCGAACCCACATAGTAGGATGGAGTCAAGGATGTATAGGTCAGATTGGATGGAGCTGCAATAATTGTAATCGACAAAGTAACGGTATCACTTCCTCCACTATTGGTACCTGTCACAGTGTAGCTTACAGCCCCTTGTTTTGCCGAGGGATTTCCAGAAATAACTCCCGTAGATGCATTTAAAGAGAGTCCTGCTGGTAAATTGGGACTAATAGAAAATGAGGTAATAGCACCTCCAGAATTATTGGGAGAGTTATCAGTTATACTGCTTCCCACATAGTAAGTGACACTCTCCTCAGTATATGAAAGGGCTGAAGGGGCCACATCTTTTACTGTAATATTAATAGTCGTGGTGCTAGATCCACTCTCGTTACTAGCAGTTATGGTGAACTCTGTCTGGGTTAGCAATGAAGATGGTGTTCCGGAAATAGTACCTGTGATAGAATTAATTGCAAGCCCGGTAGGTAGAGCCGGCGAAATGGCATAAGATGACACCTCTCCACCAGTATTTGAAGCTGTATTTTCTGAGATAACAGTTCCTTTAGTGTATACAGCCTCAGTGACTTCATAGGTAAGACCTTTTGGTGCCGCTAATGTGCTACCATCTTTATTATTATCATTACTATTATCATTATTATTATCCAAACTACTACTAGAACCCGTCCCCTGAGAGATAGTGGTGGAGGTTCCCGCAATACCACCTATTTGTATAATATATTCTTCTTTGTATAAGTCGGATTCAATCTCTTCTTCTTTGTCTTGCCCCATATCAGTTAATCCCCCTTCGGATTTAACTGTTGCAATCGCAAGAAATTGCAATTCCGCGTTATTAGAGATTGGAATAGCTGATTCATAAATATTTGCCTCCACAGAAGGGGTTGTCCCATCAACAGTATAATAAATAGTAGCATCGGCAATAGATGAGGTGAGTTCTACTTCTGTCAGGGAGTTGTAACTTCCACCTGGAGGATTAGCTTCCACAGTCAACTTTTCTTTCTTTGAGTCTTCGCAAGCTATTAATATTCCAATACATATAAAGACTATAAATTTAATAATGTATTGAATCTTTGATAGATGATTATTAGTTAACATAGGCAACTTCATGAACTTTTTCTCTCTTTATAATAGATCGGGGCTTGGCTCATAATTTTAACATGAGTCTCTTTAATTTTTTATTATAAAAAAATGACGATTCATGAAAGGGATCATTGAGAATACTGCCTGACCATTAACCATCCGTTAGCGTTCTCAACCTTCACCAGCGGTGAAGCCATTTATTTTCCATTTTGCTATCTGGTAAATTTAAAGGAGAAAGGCCAACCAACCACAGAGCGAGGGTAAAATGAAAACACTTATTTTAAAGCTCACCATTTCTATTTTAGCTATTCTTTTCATCACCTTACACTGTTCAGAGGACCAAGCAGAATTAACCGTGTCTGCTGATCCAGAAGCAGGGTCCTATTATGCAGAAATAAAAGTTACGCTTACAGCATCGGATGATACAGCCACCATCTACTACAGCACAGATGGTGAGCAACCCACTTCAGATTCGGAAATATATAGAGAAGAGATCCCCATAACAGCCACCACCACCCTTAAATATTTTGCCGTGGCCACCGTCAATGAGGAAGGAGTCAACCCTTTTGGAGAAGAAAGTAAACGAATCGAATCTGATGTCTACAAAGACGAGTACCTAATCATCAGAGGAGATGAGGGTATTCTTCCCTCCCCTTCAACCTCCATAGTTTCATCCAGCAGTGGAGATAACTCAAATAATTCTAATTCAAATGAAAATAGCAATAGTAACAATAATGTTAATAGCAACAGCAATATGAACGAAAACATTCCCGAAGTGATGGCTGCCACCTATTCAGTATCTATTACTTTACCAGACGATTACACGATGACCACCGTACCCACAGGTTTAACAGCCAGTGGAGGAGTGGTTTCAGGAATTCTTGATGAGGGAAGTTCTATCTCTTTTACCGCAACCCATCCCTGTAAAGCTAATATTACTTACGGAGAGACAGTGAGTGCCGATGTACAGACGACTCTCACGGCAGGAAGTAATAAAAATGTAGTTATCTCTATTACTTCCACCCAAGGGGATGCGGTGGTCAAAATAGATGGTGTGACGGTTTCTGCAAATAGTGCAACAGTGACTTGTGGAAGTCATTTATTAACAGCCACCAGTGAAAGTCAAACTCTGGATTTAGAAAAATCAATAACTGTGGCCGCAGCGGGTGAAACCCATACCATCAATTGGGGAGGAATCACCTTTACACCCACCCTACCCACCGCCAGTTTCACCAAGTATGGTGAGCATGACATCGACCTTCGCACCCTCACTTTTTCCCATTCAGGTACCAGTGTCGAGTGTTCTCATGATGGAGGAACTACTTGGGCAACATGTGACAGTGCCGGTACGGTGATCTGGACCAAAGCAGATTTTGATGAAAGTAGAGTCATCAAAGTCAAAGCAAGTAAGACCGGAGAACCCGATCATATTTATAGTTTGACCCCCGTTACTCATTTTTCAGGAATCACTCTTTTGGCCTGTGATGAAACAGTGAGTAGCACCGAGACCTTTGGGGATTTTGATGGAAGGTTTACCGGGGCTGCCGCCGGAACCGTGATCTGTATTGATAAGGGAGTGGAAATAACCAGTGATGGATCTGTGCCCATCCAAAGACCGGATGATAGCATTTCTATCGTGGGAGCAGGAACCGGTAACGATCGACCTCATTTTAATAATACGGCCACCAGTAACTATAAAGATGGTTTTGATTGGGCTCAACCCAGTAATGGTCGAGATGGCACCTACTATATAGGACATATCCGTATCACCACCACAGGTACTTCCGCCAACGCCATCGAAGTGAATGCACCTAGCAGTTCCACTATTTTATTTGAAAATATAGATATCGTTATAGGAAATTCAGGAGCGGGTTTTTATATCTACGATGGAGTAACAGCCACTATTAATAGCTGCACTTCCACCGCCGAAACCAGTGCTGAAAACTATGGAGTCAGGGTCTATGGGGGGAACGTCACGGTCAATGGAGGGAGTTTTAAAACAAATAATGCCAGTGCAGCTTATGTAAATAATGGAGGAACTCTCACTGCTAATGGGGTAACTTTCGAAACCACCAATGATTGGAAATATCCCGTTATGGTTTGGAATAACGGTTCAGCTGGGAGTACCGCCAGTGCTACTTTTAATGATTGTATCATCAAAACTAATTATCATGGCTGTCATATTCAAGATGATGGAAGTACCGTCGAATTTAACAATACCCAGTTTATCCATTTAGAAGCAGGAGCTTCGTCTTCTGCAGCAGTTATTAAGCAATACAATACCACCAATGTAAATACCACCGATGGCGGCAACACCGCCTGTAATATGTCCGGTTCCGCTAAAGACTTCTCCACTTGGCATTCCGGTACTAATACAGGAAACTGGAACCCTTCAGGCACCATCAGCGATTGTCTATAAAATATGAAGCGGGAGGTTTTCACCCTTCAAGGCGGTTTCAAAAAATGATTCGGAAACGCTGGGATGGGTGTAAACCATATTTCCAATATCCCAAGAGGTGGACTCTAAATTCATGGAGGTCACCGCTTGATTGATTATTTCGGTGGCCTGGGGAGACATGACATGAATCCCAATTATTTCATCCAGCTCATTATCAGTGATAAATTTGATAAAACCATCGGCTCCTTCATCAATAAGAGACTTGGCATTGGCCCTTAAGGGAAAGACCGCGGCATTATAATCGAGCTTATCTTGTTTAGCCTGCTCTTCGGACATACCTACTGAAGCATACTCATATTGACCATACATATAGTAAGGCATTTTATTGTAATTGAGATCAGTTCCGTGACCAAGAATATCATCAACCGCAGCAATGGCCTCTTTGATAGCCACATTAGCAAGTAGCTTACGCCCATTACAATCACCAATGGCATAGTAATTGGGAATGGAGGTTTGACATCTTAAATTGGTTTTAACAAATCCATTTTCCCAGGTTAAACCTTTCTCTCTCAGATACTCTAATCCTTCCTCAGAAGCTTTTCGGGTGGTGCAGTTAAGAATCACTTCACTGGGCAGGTATTTAAACTGTTCATCCTTAACGATATGGAGCCCTTGTTTTTTATCGTATTCACAGGGCTCAAAACCCGCATGAATTTTAATCCGTAACTTTTTTAAATTCCGGGTCAAGGCGGAAAGAAGCGACTCATCAAGATAAGCCATCAGAGATTTCTGTTTTTCTACCACATCCACTTTGACACCAAGCAGAGCAAATAAAATGGCGAATTCGACCCCCACTACACCGCCACCAACAATGGTGATTTGAGTGGGCAGTTTTTCCATTTTATAGATATTTTTAGGAGTGTAGGTATCTACCGCCGCAGGCTTTTCCCATAGAGGAGAATAATAGCTACCAGTAGCTAAAATGAAGCTTTTAGCTTTGATAAGTTTATCATCAACCTGAATACCCTCTTTGGTAAAAGAACCGAGGCCATTATGAACGTCTACTTTGCGTTTGGAAAGGAGTGTTTCTACCCCTTTGGTTAAGCGTTTGACCACCCCAAAAGCGCGCTCATTCATCTTAGGCCAATCGGGTTTGATCTCTTTGAAAGGGACTCCGGTGAGGCCAAAGCTCTCCCCTTTTCTAATTTTGCTAAATAAAAGAGCGGTGGATAGTAAGGCTTTGGAAGGAATACATCCCCAATTTAAGCACATGCCACCCACTTTTTCTTTTTCCACTAAAGCCACTTTTAATCCTTTGGAAGCAGCTCTAATAGCTGCCACATAACCACCAGGACCAGAGCCTAAAATTGCTAAATCGTATTTTAATTCTTGCATAATGACCTCTATTTCAACTCATGAATAAGTTTTAAAGGGTTCTCTAATAAATTGATAAAAGCTGTTATGAATTTGCCTGCAGGGGCCCCATCGATCACACGATGATCGAAAACCGAAGAGAGTGGAAGTATCTTACTATTTTGTAAGTTTCCATCTACCAACCTGGGTTTATCATGCAGCCGGCCAAAACCCATAATGGCCACCTGGGGAGGCAGAATAAAAGGAGTTCCGTAAAGTCCACCAAATAGACCAAAATTGGTAACCGAAAAGGAGCCACCCTCTAATTGATTGAGTGTCAGTTTTCGTTCCAAGGCCTTAGCAGTTAAATTTCGAATTTCAAAGTTGAGCTCAAGAATACTTTTTTGATCCACATTATTAATGACCGGTACAATAACTCCCTCTTCAGTGTCAACGGCTACGCCGATGTTAATATCGTCATAAACAGTGACCGCTTGCTCTTTTTCATCATAGGTAGCATTGAAGATGGGATACTTTTTAAGCACCACCGCCAACATCTTGATAAAGTAAGCCTGCAATGATAATTTCTTCCCTGTTTCTGGTTCAAGAAATTCATTTCTTAAAGAGAGTAAAGCATCTAAACAGGCCTCTTCTTGCATGGTAAAAGAAGGAATCTGATGACTTTTTTCCATATTGCGGGCGATGGATTTTCTCATGGTAGAAAGTGTATTCACGGTGGTTCCACCGGCAACTGGCGCAGAAACCACCTCTTTTTGTACAGGCTTGGTATTGAGAGCAGATTCCACATCAGCCTTCAAAATTCGACCTCCCGGACCACTTCCCTTCACCGACTGAATATCAATTCCTTTGAGATGGGCGAGTTTACGAGCCACAGGAGTACTTTTTACTTTAGCTTGATTTTTGGTTGCGGTAGTGGAGCTAGCCCCCCCATCCATCTGACCTTCATTGCTGGTCGCCAATACTTCATTACTGGTGGTGAGTTCTCCCACCACCCCTACGCTCTCATCGGTTTTTTCTTCCCGAGCCGAAGGCTTAGATCCATCTGCGGTTTCTATCACAGCAAGGGTTTCTCCCACTTGAATAACCTCTCCTTCAGCCACTTTAAAAGATTTTAAAGTTCCTTGTTTAGGAGCGGGTATCTCGGCGACCACCTTATCAGTTTCCAATACAGCAAGCACATCGCCCGCTTCAACGGAATCACCTTGCTCTACCAGGATTTCGGCACATCGCCCTCTTCTACCGACTGATTGGGTTTTATTTTTAATTCGAGAACCTTTCCCTCATGGACTCCCTCTCCGATATCTGGGAAGGCAAAATCAAATAACATGTGAAGCTCCTTTCTTATGACTTAAAAGATACGATTTTTTCAATTTCATTGACCACCATCCCTGTGGTCACCATATAGTTCTGCTCTCTTTTAGGTAGTGGAAAAATAATATCCGGAGCAGTTAAACGGGTGGGAGGTGCTTCTAGGTATTCAAAGGCTTCGTTGGTGGCACAAGCAATGATTTCAGAGCCCACACCAAAGGATTGATGACCCTCATGCACTACTAAAATTCGTCCGGTTTTCTTAACAGAAGACAGCACCATCTCCTTATCAAAGGGGTAGATAGTGCGCAGATCAATGATATCGATACTCACTTTACCGGTTAATTTTTTAGCAGCCTCCAGCACCTCAGTCATTTGAGCACCATAAGAAACCACGGTGACATCCGTTCCTTCTTGGACTTTTTTGGCTTTGCCAATGGGCAAAACATAGGCATCTTCAGGAACCTCTTGTTTCATCGAACGATAAAGCCTTTTGGGTTCCATAAAAATGACGGGGTCTGGATCTCTAATGGCGGCAATCAACAGCCCTTTCGTATCATAAGGAGTGGATGGAATCACCACTTTGAGTCCAGGAATGTGCCCCCAAATAGCTTCATAACTTTCAGAGTGATGCTCTAAGGCCCGAATACCACCTCCATAAGGCATTCTGATCACCATGGGAGAAGTAAACTTTCCACGGGTTCGATTGCGAATACGGGCAATGTGACAGACAATTTGATTAAAGGCCGGCCAAGCAAAACCGCTGAACTGCATTTCAATAACTGGCTTAAGGCCAGCCATGGCCATTCCTTGAGCGGTGCCAGCAATCCCTGCTTCTGCTAAAGGAGTATCAAAACAGCGCTCTTCACCAAACTCTTTTTGCAAGTCCACCGTGGCCCGGAAAACGCCTCCTTCAAGGCCCACATCTTCACCAAAAACCATCACACTATCATCTAATCGCATTTCGGTAGCCAAAGCATCTTGAACGGCAGCTACGATAGTTAGTAATTTCATGACTCCTCCTGCAGTAATTGCTTACGAACTTTAAGTTGCTCCGCCAAAAGAGGAGGATTCTCAGCATAGGTGTAAGCAAAAATTTCATCCACCTTTCCCGTGTCCATTTTTTCCACTTCGTTAAAGCTCTCTTTCACATACTTCTTGGTTTTATCCCCAATGGATTTTACTTCATCATCCGTGATTATTTTGCCTGCCAAGAGATACTTTTCTAATCTTAAAATAGGATCCTTAACGACCCATTCTTCCACCTCTTTTTCATCCCGATATAAACTGGGGTCATCGGCGGTAGTATGGGCACTCATTCTATAGGTCACCCCTTCAATGAGAGTGGGTTTATGTTCTTTTCTGGCTAAATCCAC
The DNA here is from genome assembly GCA_964343805.1 of uncultured bacterium. GTDB lineage: Bacteria > Bdellovibrionota_B > Oligoflexia > CAYFLR01 > CAYFLR01 > CAYFLR01. The sequence continues at coordinate 9,061 of CAYFLR010000037.1, forward strand.
CGCATATTTGGTCGCCGCATAAACTGCCATCACATCATTTCCATCCACCTGGACACCATTAAAACCACAGGCAATGGCTTTTTGCGCAAGGGTTTCGGTGGCAGTTTGCTTTTTCCTACAGGTAGATATGGCCCATTGATTATTTTGAATAAAAAAGACCACCGGAACATTCATCACTCCGGCAAAGTTCATGCCCTCATAAAACTCACCTTCACTAGTGGCACCATCTCCAATGAAAGCCAAAACAACCGTGTCCTTCTTACGGTATTTTTCAGCATAGGCAACTCCCACAGCATGAGGAGTTTGCGAACCCAAAGGAACAACATAGGGAAGAACATTGTTAATTTCACCAAAGTGAGACCCCTCTTCCATCCCTAGAAAATACTGATAATGTTTTGAAAGAGGAATACCCCGATAAAGATAAGCACCGAGTTCTCTAAAGGTGGGAACAATCCAATCTCGTTCCTCTAAGGCGACAGCTGATCCAACCGAACAGGCTTCTTGCCCAATGGCCGGTGGATAGGTGGGCATCCGCCCTTGTCTATTTAAACTAATTGCCCACTGATCAGCTTCCCGAGCCATCACCATAGTTTCATAGGCTTTAACCAACTGTTTTTCATTCATGGTGGGAAGTTTGACTGAAGGCTTTTTCACATTGCCGTCTTGACCTAAAATTTCAACTCTCTTTCCCTGCAAAGGGTCATACTTTTTAAACATTTCCTTCTCCTGTCATCCGATGAACTTCTGACTGCTGAGGTGAGTAGATAGGGTGTTAAAACTTTTAAATTTATAAAGGGAGGAGGTTTTGGCATAGGGCCTCAATCCCTTTGTAATATTCTTTTTTATTTGCTCTATATCCAAATCCACATGATCGGTGAGATTGGTTACCCGACAGTGACGACTCTTAACCTTGGGTCTTTTTA
>CAYFLR010000037.1:9993-15600 GCA_964343805.1 uncultured bacterium
AAAGTCTGATAAGCAGGGTTCCAATTGATCGCATTTTGCAAAGAGTTAAGATCTGATCTGACTAAGATACAAGCATGATAAAAAAAGCACTCTTTACTCACATAAACCGCACAGCCCATCACCTTCTTACCATCAATATATCCACTTCCTCTTTCATCAATTTCAAACTCACAATTTCCATCAACCGCAGTTTGTAATAAGAGCCGAGATATGGACTCTGTCTCTTTGGAGGTGTTTTTATGATAGAGTTTATGGTCTCTGCTTTTTTTGAGGGTAATATTAAGGTTTCCTAAATCATGATAGACCGTACCTCCGCCGGTAAACCTTTTAAAAACCGGAATTTGATATTCTTTGATATAGGAGTTATTGACTTCGACATTTTGATCTTGGTGACGCCCGATAAAAAGTGAAGGGCTATTCTGCCAAAAACGAAGGATAAAAGGGTGATCCAATTCCTTTATTTTCACTTCTGTTTCACTATTTTTATAGGGGCAATTTTCGTTGCTATCTAATAAAACCATAATAACTCCTTATTAGTAATTATTACTATTTAAAGGGTTTTGTCAATATATAAGTTACTTTTTAGCTTATTTATATAATGAATAGATAAATATTGCAGCTACTTGACTATTTTCCGAAGATTCTAGATAACTTACTCATTAAGGATCCACAGAACTTAGTTCCTCCTGGGATATCTTCTTTATGCTCTTTGATGGGCTCGATTTCTATTTCAATTCGCTCTTCATTAGGAAGAACCCGTTCATAGATTTCAGGTATCTTCACATCACCTAATAGAAACTTTTCTATACGAGGTATGACATGCTCCATTACATAGCCTGATTCATTAAAAAAGGGTTTAGCCTGACCTAAGGCACCCATAGCAGCTGTTTTAAAATGAAGTTCACTGGGCGCAAATTTAACCCCATCACGCAGCTTATGCAGCCAAGGAATAAGATGAGGCCTCACATCTTTTTTAGCGGAACTGAACTCACGAACTGCTGTTTTATCAATTATTATCCACTCTTCAAAAATAACTTTGGCAGTGGCTCCTGGGCTATCCCTTTGAACCCTTTTATGATGGATAAGTTGGACTCCTTTTCCATCAAACACCTCTTTGGGAATTACCGACCCTGGTTCGGTTACAACCTCGGCAACTTTAACAGGGTAATTAACCGTTTCAAGTACGACTGGGACATTGCCATACATTTCAAAAACCCCTGCTCCCATACCTGTTACCGGATTCGTCCATACAAACAGTGCTTCTTTTCCTGCTAAACCAGGGATACTCTCTCCAATTAATTGGGTAGAGCTTATTTGGTGAAATGGATATTGACCTGTCTGCTTCACTCTATTCATAAGTGATTCCATCTTCAGAGTACTGTCTTTGGTCCAGTGAAAAAGATACTGAGGAACCATCATGGTTTTGGTCTCTACCACTCTCGAATCAGCATTGATCTTGTGGGTCTGCAGAGCAATAAAGGTAATGAGCAGAAGGTAAGTAGCTAGTTTTTTTATAATAACTAGGTTTAGCATAGGAACTCCCATATTTAACAGACATTTGCCTTCTTCTTATCGGTATTTAGGATAATTATATTAATAAATTCACGAATCCGAGTTATAATAGTTAGAAATCCCTCTAATTAACGCTCGGAGTACTCATAATGCTTATGAATCTATATAAACTTTTCTGTGGCCTTTTCATTACGGCTTTCTTTTTATATCCACCATTATGGGCAAATCAGCAACAGCAACTACAGCAAATAGAGCAAATACAGCATCAACCCCAATACAGTAAAGAGCATATTCGGCAGATGCAGGCTCAAAGCTCAGACCTTATATGCAGCCGTCTTAAAGTGGACAAACCCGCACTGGTGGGTCCTCCCCCAAAAGGCAGTAAACCACAGATGGCCCGAGGAAGTGATGTTCCCTTTCCTCTCGCTACCAAAACCAAAACTGAGGACACAGGTAAAAAAGCTAATTTTTTTGAACAGATAAAGAAACTCACCGAAAGAATTAATGGGGAAAACGGAGGAATCCGGCGAGATCAATTAAGGAGCCTTTTGGAACTCCCGGAAGTGAAAGATCAAAAACTTGCTAGACAGGTACTCTACCGAATGACCAACTGGGGTAACATGGCAAATGTTTTTGAGGGCTTAAGCTTCATTCAAAGACAAGCTGAAAAGGCAGACCTAATGTATGTCCCTTTAGGCAGAGGCACCCTCACCGATGTATTTGATTATTTAGCTAATAAACAAAATCCCCATGTATCCCAATTCAGTAGCCTTGTTGACAAGTTCGATATTGAGCCTGTTTATCATGGAAAAAAAGCCGCCGTCTTGGTGGATAGAGCTATGATCCGGTTATTAAAACAAGATCCAGAGTTAGTTAAGCAGTTAAAAACAGAGGGAGTACAATGTGTGGCCCTTCCTGGTTGGGATCAAGGGATTAATCCCTTTAACCAGCATGGTTTTAATCAAGTGAGCAAACAGTTCAGTTTAAACTATCAGCAAGCGAAAGCTTTTGGTTTAAAATCCCTCGATCTTCATTTCGTCGCCGATATAAAAAGTGAACTAACCGCTCTCGGTCTTGGTAAAAACTTCCGAGTGATGAAATATGATTGGACACCAGAAGGGGAAATGCACTCCTCCTTTAATGAACTTCTTCATCGTATGACACCCAAAAGAGTTCACTCCTCGGATGTCCTCGCTCAATTTGGTAAAGACATCCTTAAACCGGAAGATGAACTCCGTTTTATGAATATACTAAGAGAAAGTGCCGCCTATTTCAGCATTCCACGTTTAGCTCGTCTGGCTGAAAAAGTACATATCCACATCCGCGCTCTTGCTCATGAAAGACAGATTCCAGAAGACCAAATTTACCTCTATGCCGCTCTAAGAGGAAAGAGTTATCAGCTCATCAGCTACCTCTATGCTAACGTGAATGGGATTCCTATCCATCGGATTGTAAAGAACCTCAAAGATGTACCGGATAAGAGTTTAATTGTTATGTGCGATGATTTTGCCGGCAGTGGAGATAGCCTCATTCAAGAGATGCCGAAACATGAATTAAAAAATCACACCATTGTCATCTCCCCCATGGTTTCCACTCCATCCGCTATCACACGCTTTGGAGAAAATGCCACATCTCAGATCAGATACACCACTGGCTTTACCCTTAAAAATTATCAACTCACAGCAGAATATAAAGCTTCAACTCCCAAAGAACGAAGTGCCTATGATTATTTTCTAACTCAAGGATATAAACGTAACGGAGCCAACGTCTCCTTTGCTTATATGTCACCAGACAATAATAATCGAATTTTTGCACGCCACTTTGCAGGTCTGTTTACTATTCCGAGAAATGCTATTAAGTGATAGGAATAAATATATCGATCTGACTTCCCTGACCCAGTTCTGATTTTAGAGCAATGGTTCCACCCACCTGCTCCACACTCTTTTTAACAGAAGACATCCCCACCCCTCGGCCAGAGGTCATAGAAGCTTCATCGCGAATGGAAAACTTAGGATCAAAAATCAGGTTTAACTTCTCATCATCAGGGAGGGAACTAAGTTCATCAGCAGAAAGCAGCCCCTTTTCCACGGCCTTTTCTCCAATTTTCAAAGGATCCATTCCCGCCCCATCATCGGCAAAAAGAACACTCCATCCCTTCTCACTTCGACTCACATCCACTTTAATTGTCCCTGCCCTCGCCTTATCACCTCTTTGAGAGGGAAGTTCTATTCCATGGTCTATGGAGTTTCTAATGAGATGAGAAATATTATTCAAGATGGGTCCTAAAAGTTTGCCATCCACTTTGGTGGTGGTTCCGGTCATGCAAAGAGCTACCTGCTTACTTAAAACCCCTGCTGTCCTTTCAACCAAATTAGGTAAGCCTGCTAAGTAAACATTGGCCTCATGAAAGTAGGCTTCTTTGGCAAACTGAGAGATGGATTGTTTTAATTTTGACAAATCATTTTGAGTCTCACACTCATTGATAAGAGATGAAAGTTGATCTGCATCAATGGAAATCTCAGGTTGATTAAGAGAATCCAGTTCAATTTTAAGCATTTCAAAGTTCTCAGTGAGAAAGGAGGAGAGCTCATTTTCAATCTCGTGAATATCCTCCAGAGTGACCTCTGCTTTCTCTTCAATCTTGTGAACAAGAGAACCCATCTCATCAAGAGAAAAACAACCCGCATTTCCCTTCACAGTGTGAAGATCCATCCGGAGAGCAGAATCATCAGGATTCCCCACCTCTCGTTTACAATTATCCAAGAGTGCTTTCGCATCTTTAACGAAGCGTAAAAAGAACTCACGATTCCTGAGGATTTCAATCAATCTCTCATTTCGTTCATTCTCTTTTTGAATGGCCTCCTGCATGGAAATATCAACAATAGTAAACATCACAAACTGAAGTTCTGCTTGCTCATTTTCTAGACCACTTCCGGTAATACGATAAGTCTTATCCCCGATCACAAATTGCTCTGGAATTTGGGCCAAAGATATTTCTGCAGGCAAAATACCTAGAAAAGCTTGATCATACATCACCATAAAGTGTTCTTTATCTTTGGAGCTCATCTGCATCGCATCAGCTATATTCACCCCGATCAGCTTTTCCTTTTGGAAAATATCTTTACAAGACTTGGTATGTCCTTCCTGAATGAGTCCTTGGGGGTCAGAAATCAAAATTCCTGATTGAACATTATCTAAAATTGTACGAATAGCTTTGGTTCGATCCTCAACCATTATTTCCAGTTTATCTACCAGATTCTTAAGATCCTCTTGCGCCTGAACCAGTTCTCGGTTGACGATTTCAAATTGAATAGCCTTTTCATTGGTGAGAGCTAACTTCTCTGAAAGCACTTTCGTAAAAATACGAAACAGAGTGTGTTGAACCACATCCATGCGATCTTCATCAAGGTGATCTAAATTTTTAATATTAATACTTAAGAGCTCCGCCTCAGTTTCTGCTCTCACCGTGGCGGAACAGGGTTTCTCACTGATAACGCTCATCTCGCCAATCAGATCCCCTTTTTGTTGCAATTGAGCAATTCTTTCATCGCTAGCATAGATACCTAAGTCCCCACTCATTAACACAAAGATTTTATGATTTAATTGACCTTGGGTCAGTATGTCTTCGCCTGGTTTAACGATGATCCGATTTGTAATGGGAAGCAAGTTTTTCACAAGGTTTTCAGGAATAAAGTGAGAAAGCTTTTTAGAAGACTTAAAAAACTCAATGACTTCCTGATTCTCGGCAAAAATAAGTTGATCGATGGCAGACCGATTCATTACAAACCTTCAATGTGGATGCTTAAAGTTTAATTTTACTATGCAATCTCTAATAAAACCACCAAATTAGATGAAGTTTTCCCTTTATATTGAAAATCTGACTTACAAAAAACAAATCCATTCAATTGAAAATAAAATACTTATATTAACTTTTTTGATATTTACTAATTATTATTTTTAAAGTAATAGACTATCCCAATATTTAAACCTTTTTTCTGGAGTATAAAAATGAAATACTTTCTCTTATTAGGATTCTTATTAAGCAGTTCTCTGCAAGCTCAAAATATTGAAGCTGTAGCATCTTGTGAGTTCTCA
>CAYFLR010000037.1:15610-20651 GCA_964343805.1 uncultured bacterium
GGCGACAAATATGTCGTAAACTTAGAGCAGGATTACTTGGAGCCGCATCAATCCATGATCATGCCTAATGTGATGGCTTTAAAAAAGCAACCCACCTACTACCTCACCTTTGATGCCTATAGCCAATCGGCTGAAGGACAAAAAGAAGAGTTACCTCATTTCGTTTCAGACTGGTTTGCAGTAGACAATGTGACCGCGGAAGCCATGGAGCAATTCAAGGATGTTTTTGCCGGAACACCAAAGCCTACCAAATGGATTCGTCTTGCATTTCCAACTGATTTAACCGCATTTGCTATCTATGTAGAATTGAAAGCTGAAGATGGAGAAGTTATGCGAAAATTACTGATCACTTTTATGGCTGAAGAAGAGGTGGTTTGCAAATAAGGCAGGCTGGAATTATTCTTTGGACTTTAATAAAAAGTTATCCACAATATTACGAATTACTTGGGGTTTAAAAGGCTTGACGGCCCATGCTTGAACCCCAATTTCTTTTCCTTGTCTAACAAGGTCATTACTGGTTTCAGTAGTCAAAATAATAATAGGAACATTTTCATAATTAGGTAAGAGACGAATTTGTTTAACCATCTCAAACCCATTCATCTTAGGCATGTTAAGATCAGATATAATGAGGTCAAACTTTTTCTTGCTGGCCCATGCGAGTCCCTCAGTACCATCATTAGCTACCGTCACTTCATGGTTATCATCGGCTAAAGCGATGGTCATTAAATGAGTTATGGAAACACAATCATCAGTCACAAGAATATGGTACATTAAAAACCTCCTTTTACACTTCTCATTATACGTGATCGAATAGAGAAAACAAGATCTACTGCAAATGATCCACAGAAATCTGTTTGGCCGCCTTGGCTCCCAATTGCTTTATATTCTCAACTTTAGTGATAATACTTCCTCTACCCAGGTGAAGTTTATTCATAGCCGCTTCATAAACCGACTCGGTTTTCTTAAGCTGATCACCCACTTTATCTAGATCGCCAATAAACCCCACAAACTTATCGTAGAGCCGACCACTTTCCATGGCTATCTTCTGAGCATTCTTATTTTGCTTTTCCTGCTTCCAAATTGAAGCGATCGTACGTAAGGTTGCCAATAAGGTTGTAGGGCTGACAATCACTATGGATTTTTGCCAAGCTGCCGAGTAGATTTGAGGATCTTCTTGCAGAGCGAGAGAAAAAGCCCCTTCTATAGGAAAGAATAAGAGCACAAATTCAGGAGTCACCAGCTTTTCACTTAAATGGTACTGTTTGGAATTTAAGATATCAATATGGCCATAGATGGAAGAGACAAACAGCTTTAACAAAGCCTTCCTCTCCTCAGGGTCTTCTGTTGACATCAATCTTTCATAATGAGTGAGAGAGACCTTAGCATCGATAATAATATGCTTATTGTCCGGCAAATTAATGATCACATCCGGTTGCTGTCTTTTTCCACTGGCATCTTTTAAGCCTAAATCACGTCCTTGAGTAACATACTCCTCATTTTCTCTTAAACCGGAGGATTCGAGAATTCTTTCTAAGACCACCTCTCCCCAGTTTCCTTGGGCTTTCACATCTCCTCTCAAAGCAGAGGTTAAATTGTTGGTCTGCTCGGTGATTTCGGAGGTGGTTTTAACCATCCGTTCAATCTCTTTTTTCAAAGCAAAGCGCTCGCGAGACTCATCACCATAGATTTCATTGACCCGCTGTTGAAACTCACCAATCCGCTCTTTCAAGGGCTGCAAAAGAGCGTTCATGTTTTGTTCCGCACTCTTATGAAATTGATTTGAATTCTCATTCAGAATTTGGGTTGCCAAATTGGTAAACTGCTCTTTGAGTAGATTTTGAGAGGCCGCCACCTCCTCTTTATGCTGGGCAATTTGCTGGATATAACTTTCTTTCTCGGTTTGGAGAGCAGAAAGTTTTCTCTCTAAATCGAGGGAGGTATGAGTGTTGGAACTTAGCTGACTTTGAATCTTTTTTTGTTCTTCGCTGAGCCACTCCACCTGCTTTTTAGCGGCGGCCAACTCTTCCCCGGTGGTGCGGGAATTTTGCACCTCACTTAAAACCAGTTTCAGGTAACGGAGGCGTGCTAAAAACCACCCGATTAAAATTCCTATAAAACCAGCTAAGCCATAAAAACCATAATATAACCATTCATCCATATTTCACTTCACCTATTAACGAAAAGGAACTTCCACCCGCTCTAAAACTCCATTTTTAAAATGGAGCCAAATAGCATACTCTTTTCCATGCCATCCCCAGTGGTCATCTCCTTTTATTTGCACAAAATTTAAACTTTTATTCAGCTTAATGAAATCATTTTTTTTAAATTGCCGGGGTAAAACTAAATTAAAGAGCCGCAAACTTCTCTGATGAACTTTTACATTTTCGGCTCTTTGGTAAAAACTCTTCATAACAAAGTTGATCATCCTTACGGTGGAATTTTGCTGTGCAACCTCAGCACTCACTCCCACCTCCGGCCAACCAAAGAAAGTGATTTTTCGAACCGCATCTTGTTCGGTGATAGTTGGAGGTCCAAAAACAACCTGGAGTTTATCGAGGGAAAGGGGGAGCTCCATTCTCTCTTTATCAACGATTACAAACGTACCATCCACCACCAAATTCATTTGGGTGAGTAATTTATTAAACCTCTCACAGGCGGGTTTCATTCCTTTTAAGCAAGCTTGATTATAAAAGTTCTTAGCCTGATATAACTGTCTTACATTTTCAAGGTTCCATGCATGAAGCATACAAGCCCAGGAATCACTTTCATAACAAGTCGATTGTAAAGGAGCCGCTCCAATGGAATCCTGATGTAAAATAGAGTAATAACCATGGAGGAGGCATAGAGCCGAATGATTATTATTTTGACAAAACTTGGCTGCCAGCTTGACACTCACTTGCTCTTTACCCAGCTGCTCAGCCAAGAGCATTTGGTATAAGCAACCCTCTTGACTTTTCCTACAGGCTTGTTGATATGACTTGTAAGCGGATTCATGGAGACCTTGGGATTCGAGATAAATTCCCCGCTCTAATGCACTCTCACAGGCAGTGAAAAAGAAAACAGAGAAAAATGGAAAAAGCTTAAACATATCCTAATAAGCCCTCTCAATTAATTCCATCAGCTCTTTGAGTTTAGGATCTCTTTGTTGGTTATAAAAGCCCTGTAGAGTATATAAAATATCATCCTTCTCCATGGCTTGTCTCTGTCTGAACAGATTGATTTGAGTCATCAGTTGGTTGATGTCACTTGAAGAAGAAAGGTAGTTTATGGATTCATAGCCTGGTTGTTTATAAAGCAAATGCCTCAGAGGCAAAAAGGGATGCATCAATTTCTTATATAGCCAAGAGCCTATAGGGATAGAGAGGAGTATAAATCCAAAGCCCCCAAGCAGGATCATCCAGATAGATTCACTCCAAATTTCTTGCCATCTTTGCTGCAAAATAGGGGAGGCTAAAAAGGTATCTCTATTTTGAAAAAGGATCGTCGCCTCATTTGACCATAAAAACCCTATGGTGACGATCGTCATTCCCATGACATGCGACATCAAAAATAATCGGCAAAACCAACTACTCTTTCTCATATTCATCCCCCTCCAGTTTAGGCAACTGCTCTCTCATCTTATGAATCACTTCACCTAACGGAAGGGAAGGAGAATGGGTTTGGAGGTCCAATGCTTTTTCTATAATAAGATTTCGATCATATCTTTTTTTCTGCCTTAAATAATTTATTTCGGATGTCAGAAAGGTAAGGGCATCACTTTTACGAATATCAATAGGTTCATGTCTCCATCTATCTTTTACAAAGTAGCGATGAAGATGATAAAGAGGTCCAGCTAAAGCATGAGTGGTCATAAAGGAGCCGAACCCAGAAAGAATGGTCAATAAAAGCCAACTCCAAAAAAGGAGTGATAAGAGTTCGCTTTGTTGAAAGCTCACCATGAGATGATAGGCTAATTGATTTAAAGCATGCTGTTTTGCCATTAATGGGAGAGAGGAATGAGGGTCTTCAATAGGAAGAATGAATCCCTCCCAGAGAAAATAAAGCACTCCATAAAAAGAACAGGCTGTGAGTGCTCCCAAAAGGAGATGGACCAAGAGGGTAGAAAAAGCCACCCGCATTTGAAGATGGGGCAAAATAAGAAAGTTTTTTAATTTACGAGTGCTATGGCCGTTCATACATTCCAAGTTTCAACAAGTTACAGAGGGGGCAGGAATCGAACCCACCATAGACGTTATTATGCGCCTAATACTGGTTTTGAAGACCAGCTGAACACCAGTTTCTCCCCCTCTTTAGTGAGAATTCTCACCTGCTAAGCCCGGCCTATTCTAACAGAATTTTTATTCTTAGCAAGTGAGAGAAAGTGAGTCTTCTAAAAAACCTCAACGTCGTAGTTGAGACCACACTGTTTGGATGCGCAATAATTGGTACAATCTGCTTTTAGCTTCTCTTTATTACTGCACATGCCATCACTAGATTCTTTTTCATAACACTGAGTCATAACCCCACAGGAGAGCCCTTTTAAGGTGTAGTGCTGAAAACATTCCTCAATTTGCATATTAACTTTGCCATCTGATTTAAGACACATAAAGCCTTGGGGCACCATCTTACTTTGAGTATCTAGCTCTATCACATAAGGTGTATCGGGATTACAGGTAACCTTCCAGTCATTTGTACTTAACTTCTCACCCTCATAGCTACATCCTACTTCTACATCATGAAGCCGCAAGGGAGTGACACCATCTTCTAAAAAGATACGGTCAACGGAAATAGCTCCACTTTGAAAGCCTTCAGGATGCTTGACTTTCAGCTTCTGCTTGGTAGAGCTCACTGGAATATCGATGGATTGCTCTTCACCTTGAACCGTCTCAGTCAGTCTTATATAATTCATTTCTAGATCCACCACTTCTTTCGTGGCGGGAATGGCAATTTCAACCACTCCTGTTGCTGGATCAAATTCCGCGATAGCGGCAGAGCCATCCAATTTGTAATAAAGTTCAATCTTACCGTTTTCAAACTTGTCTAAAGTTTCTGGCTCATCTAA
>CAYFLR010000037.1:20661-42285 GCA_964343805.1 uncultured bacterium
CCCATAATTTTAAAATAGTAGATAGTGGAGAAGCAGGAAAAAACTGGTTTAAAAGGACAGCCATACCAAACCCGGCAGTTTTTCAGATGCCATTCTATGTTGGAAGGTGGCTTTTTCATAGCCAATGGTACATCGACAGCCGCATCCAACTGGACATCTGGATCATTAGACATAACTGAGCTCACCTCTCCATCAGCATTTTGAGTTTGAAAAAATACTGGATTCAGTGCCTCCCAAGCTGCTACTTCCAGTTCACTTACCACCGGCCGCCACTCTTCATCCGCTAGATCTTCCGAATCGCCAAATCGAATCATGACTGCATCATCAGGAATATCAAAGCTTAAAAGTACGGTTCCTTCAGCATTATCTTTACATTCTGGCTCCTCACTGTTTTTGATTAACTCGGAGACAAACACCTGCTCATCGGGATTGCTGCTTTTCTCAGCTTCCGATTTAGCCACCTGAGAATTGAGTTGAGCCATCTCTAATTGTCCAGGAAAGGTGAAAGTGTAATTCCAATTGTATTTTGCTGGGGGGTAAAATTCCCGCTCATAGGTGATGACCGTACCATTTTCTTGCCAAGCATCTGCATCAGCGCACTCCACTTGCAGAGGATTTTTACAATGTTTTACAGTGCGTATATCGGCCACTCGGTGGTAACATCCATCCACATGGCAATCCATAGGAAAGCTGGAAAAACGACCGTTGGTAAGACCTAATACTTTTGAGTTGTCAATTTGAGTATCAAAACCAGATGCAGAGAGTGAGGTGCCGTAGGTCTTCATTCCACAAATGCTATCTAAAGTTCTTCCATCTTTATCATAGATAGTTCCTTCCACCGCAAACTTTTCTGATGTGTGCTCCGGTAGAGAATTTTTGGGATGAGTCACCGTGGGGGTTTCGGTAGTCCCTCCTTGGCCATCGTTAATTTCAAATTTATAATAAACAGTGGTTTGACCGCTAGGGAAGGTAAGAGGAGCTTCAAAGGCAGGTTCCTGCCAAGAACAACCGGTAAAATCTTCGTTGGTGCAAATCATCATCCGATTGGCTGCCTCCGGCACATCCAAGCTCACCATTTTGGGAGGTATGGATACATCTTCTGCTTCAAAAACAGTGGCAGTGGATTCCACATTGTCATCTCCTTTGAATTTCACATAAACAGGATTTGCATCATCCGTTAAACTATGCTGCACAGTCGTATCAGCGCTTTGCCAATTACAACTACTAAAAGAAGGATCATTACAAACCATCATCTCAGTGGCCGTTTCAGGTACCTGCACTGCAAGGACAGTCAAATTCTCAGCTTCCTCTTTGGTATAATCTTGGCTATTAAACTCAGATCCATCCGCTTTTTGATATTTAATGAAGATACTCGTATCTTCAGCCAGGCTAATAGGCAGTTGAGGGGCTGGATCCACCCAGTCACAATTAGAATAACTGCTGTTATCACAGATCATAACTTTACTGGCTTCACTAGGAACATCCTGCTGTACCCAGATCACCTCCGGTGGGTTCGGAATCGGTGGAGGTGGTGGTGGTTCCGGTTTTGCTGGACAACTGGCATCGCAAGAGGCAGTGACCGTCTTACTTTCTTCTGTTGAAGATAAAGTATAGGGGCTGTGCCGGCAATTTCCTGCACGAATATTTCCGCATTCCAACCACTTCCATCTATTATAATAAGGAGCCCATGATGGTTTAGGGCAGGCGCATAATCCATACCCACTTCCGTAAGCCCATCCTCCATGGCGAATGTAATCAGATCGAACCACCTTAACCTCTTCCACCACGGTGTAAATACATTGTTCAGTATCATTAATTCTTTGTGTACAAGTCCGTGATTTTTCAGATCGGGTGGTCTCTGCTGTTCCAGTATAGGTATCCCAATTAGCTGAGAGGGAACCGCCTGCAAAACATGTCATAAGTATAAAAAAGTATTTAAAATGATTCTTCATATCAACAATCTCCCTCTCGTTAATAAACCTTGGTGATTTTGCGAGAAATAAAATACTTAGCACAATGCCCTTCAAAGGTGCCCACTTCAAAGTCCACAATATTGCCGTCTGGATCCTCTATATTTTCCCATTTAAAAGAGAGATGATTAAAATACCAATAGGGAACGGGAGGCATCTGCTCGGCCCGATCTTCTTGGCTTTGAGGTATAGGGTATCCAATGGTGATGGGCTTCTCCGGATCCACATCTTGAATCACTTTACCATCCTCATCTTCAATCGTAATGTACATCATGGCCTGAGAGTTAAGCTGCCCCTCCACCGTAGTTCCATCCGGCTGAGTGATGGTGGCATCCATGGGTGGCATCCACATATAATCTTGAGCTGACCTAATTGAGGTTATGGAAAAACGAACCTCTTTTTCCACCACCGATCCATCTTCATAGAGCAGGCTTCCGGGTGCCACAATTACAATGTAGCCATTGTCCAGTTCGAACTTCCTCTCATCTGTGAGCTTAATAAATTCGGTAGTTAAGTCCGCGGGTTTCATATCTATAGAGACCGAGCCAAGAGTCAGAACTTCTCTGATTTCATCAGGCAGGGTTCCAGGTATTTCCTCTTCGATGGTCACTGCTGGAATTTTTTTATAAACCGGAGCATAACCAAATTTAGTGACGGCTAAATTGCCCTCTTGATTAGTCACCTCTTCGAAGTCAAACACACAGCTCTCATCGAGTTCAGCTTCTGCTTTATCCTCTCCGTCCGTCGCGGTAAAAGAGACTTTAGTTCCTTCACAATCAGCAGCTCTCACCACTCCATTGATGGTGGTCTTGGTGAAGCGATCAAAATTGTATCCTATCCGATCTGCTCTTTTTATCACCTTAAGAGTGATTCCTTTGTCTAATTTGTTGGGGTCGTTGACGATGATCTTCCGCTCTTGTTCTTTCTCATCGGATGAAGAGTCGTCATCCTTGCACATCAAAAGAGTGCTCCCCACTCCTAAAAGCAAAAAGTACAATAAAAATTTTTCCATTGGCTCCCTCTCAAAAGACTATTCAAAAATGATGCTATTTCGAGACCTATTCTACCACGGTCCATCATAGAACTTAAGTGTTTATTAATTTGGGGAAATAAGAAAAGAAAACCCCACTCTAGGAAGCGAGTGGGGTCTAATGATTGTAGCTATTATTCTTCGCCTGCGTCATCGTCCTGGTCAAAGTTGATTCCACAGTGATGATCAGCACAGTATGCAGCACAGCCAAAATCGTTTTTGGCTTGATCACGATACTTACAAACTCCATCAGTGGTGTTATTATCACTGAAACACTCCATCACAACACCGCAGTAAAGTTCTTTGAAGTTGAAGTTCTGGAAGCACTCCTCAATATGCATCTCTCCCTCACCTTTTTGATTGTCATCGCAGAGAGTACCAATGGGTATGTTCTTAGTTTTGGTATCAAGTTCTAAATAGAGGGGCTTAGGATCGCCAATAACAAATCCCGCTTCCCCCTCTTTAAATTGCTCACTGGCCACCAGTTGCATCGTTCCTGAGCGAGCACAATCGATGGTTCGATCATTGTTAAAACGATAATCAGCATACTCACAAATACCTGATTCATTGTGGAAGGTCACAGGAATATAATTGCTATTAGTGTCTAAAACTATTCGGTCAAAAGCTTTATCAGTCATAGTGAAATTTGGTGGATGAACAATCTTAAGGTCCTGTTTGTCTAAATTGATTTTAATAGGATAAGTCCCTTCTGCTGAATCTTTCAAGACCAGGCGCTTCAGTTTAAAAGTTTGACCATCTTTCTTTCCTGGAACTCTTATTTTGAAAAGACCCAATTCGTCCATCAAAGCAATCTTGTCTTCACCAGCCAGACTGTATTCTAGTTCAATGCTTCCGTTAATGGGGTTTTTAACCACTTTCACCCCTTCAACTGTGTCAATCTTGACTCCAAAGGAGTAGATAGTATCCAGGCAAGAGAATACCGGCTTCTCTTGACAACCAATATAGGCATCACAACCTAGGTTCCACTCTAGATTGTTGGGTGGCTCATGAATAGTCATACCCATAGCACCCACTGCTTGGTTATGGAGACTTGGAATGATAACCATGACAGGGCCATCCACTTCAGCCACTTGGGTTTGAAAATAAATGGGTTTGTCTTTATCTGCAAAAGGAATCTCTTTAGTATATACCGGAGGTCCCCAAGGAATGCCTTCCATATTTTCTTCGCTATGGATTCGCATCAGAATAGTATTTGGTGGTATATCAAAGTGAACAGTATAAAAACCGGCTTCATTGGCGGTGCAGACATCATCAGGAACCTCTTCAGCTTGCACCAAATGATAACCTCGTGCTTTAAATTCTTCTAAGGTAAATTGCTTTTTATCATCAACCAGGTTAATACCTTCCACATCTAATGTGGTAGCACCATCGCTATAATGGAACACATCCCCAGTATAGCCAATGAATGAGAAGTTGTACTTCCATTCCATTTTAGTGGGTTCACCCATCACCTCAAAAGAAACCAGGTCATTAATCACAGCCGCTGGCTCCATGCCA
Organism: uncultured bacterium; assembly: GCA_964343805.1. Taxonomy (GTDB): domain Bacteria; phylum Bdellovibrionota_B; class Oligoflexia; order CAYFLR01; family CAYFLR01; genus CAYFLR01. The sequence goes on from CAYFLR010000037.1 coordinate 25,180, forward strand.
TCCACTACCGCTTGAGTTACGGGATTTCCCTGTTTATCTAAGTATTTGGTTTGAGAATTCTCTTTACGTGAATAACAGCCATCGGCGTAACAGGTCTTGCGCCGACTTTCCACTGCGCCACTTGGCGAAAAGGACATGGCACCATCGGGAGATTTAGTTCCATCAATTCCAGTTAGGGAAGTGTTATACTGCATAGGATTTAAACAGATAGAGTCGATAGCTCTTTTATCATTATCATACACCACACCTTTGAGTGGTCTTTCTGCCATATTAATACCAGGAAGCTCCCCTTTATTATAAGAAACAGCTTGGGTCTCTACCGCATTTTCCAGTTTAAACTTAACATAGACCATCTCTACACCAGAAGGAAAGGTAAGTTGAACACTCCACTTCGGATCTTGCCAAGCACAGCCGGTAAAATCTTCATTGGTACACACCAACATTTTTTCGGCTCCATTGGGTACGTTGACACTCACCACGGCCGGCTGTTGAAGATCAGCACCATTGTAGGTCACTACCGCTGTATCTTCTGCAGCGATTGATTCACCAGAATATTTAATAAAAACTTGAGCATCGGGATCATCTGGAACATACTGCACCGTGGAATCTACAGGAATGGTTTCACAACCAGCTCCAGAAAAACTGTCGTTGGGGCATACTTGCATATGAGTGGCATTTTCAGGTGGAGTTACGGCAATCACCACCTGATTTTCTGCTTCCTCTTTGGTTTTCGTTAAATTACCAAATTCATTACCGGCATTATCTTTAAAAGCCACATAAACATTACTCTCGCCCGTTTCCATAACCACCGCAATGGTGGGCATGGGAGGACTCCAAACACAGCCGGTAAAATCTGCTGAGGCACAGATCATTACCTCAGTGGCATTTTCAGGAATATCTTGACTCACCCAGATGGTCTCAGGAGCATTGGCAATAGCTTCCGCTTGCGCTTCAGCAATCACAACGGCCATCTCGGCTTCACTTAAATCAAAGTTACAGGTGTTATCACAGGCTCGCTCTTTGTAAACTGTTTGCTCGGAAGTCACCACCCCCGTTTTACTGTTGGGGCAATTTCCGGCTCGATAATTACCACACTCTAAACTATCAATAACTCGCCTCCCTTTTTTATTGACTGAATAGGAGCCATCCGCATTTTTCTTCCAGGAAGGCGAGCCCCCAATATGCTCACCATAAAGCTGAGTACCTGGGGTTTTAGGGCAGAGACAGGCTCCATACATAGGATATTTAGAGCCATTGGTATCTTCAAAAGTTCCGTACCAGTAGCCACCATGACGAATGAGGTCCATATTACCCGTCAAACAGGTCTCTTTCTCCTGGTAGATACATTTACTCGGATCACTTTCACTTTTTGAAATACAGACCGATTCAGATCCTGACGAATGACAGGTTTGAACATAGGTCATAGCAAAGGTGTCTGAGTTCGCATAAAGGTTCCCCAGACTGCCTATTGCTAGAAGGATCATTGCTAGAATGAAGTATTGACTCTTTTTATTCATATCTCATGGCTCCCATTGAAGTGAGTTTATGATTCTTTCCTAATTAATAAATCCGGGTCACTTTGGTGGAAATGTAGTAAAGACCACATCTCCCTGGCATGGGCCCAACTGAAAAGCTGACCAGCTCTCCATCAGGATCCATCAAGTTTTGCCACACAAAAGATTCATGATTAAAATACCAGTAGGGAATAGATGGTAAGTCATTAGCAAAGCTTTCTTGTTCGGTCTGAATTGGATAGGCAATGGTGAGTGGTAAGCTGGGATCTACATCTCGGATGGCCGCCCCATCTTCATCCTCCACTTGAATATACATCATAGCTTGAGAAGTTAACTTACCCTGGATGGTATTTCCATCAATTCCCATAACTTCTGCATCCATGGGAGGAAGATAAGATATATCGCTGCTCGATAAAATGGAGGTAATGGCAAAGCGCACCTTTTTCTCAACAATCGATCCATCAGCATAGAGCAGAGAATTTGGCTTTACTATCACAATATAACCACTATCAGTGACAAAGGTTTGATCTTCTTTAATTTCCATAAATTCGGTGACTAGATCAGCTTCCTTAGCAGCAATGGTGAGAGAACCTTTAGCAACCTCTTTAAAGGGAAGAGCCTCTACTTTTTTATAGACTGGAGCATAGCCAAATTGCTGCACACTTAGGTTACCTCCCTTGTTTTTAACCTCTTGAAAGTCAAAGACACAGGATTTATCTAAGATGGCACTGACTTCCGTTTCCCCGTCACTGCCCATAAAGTTAATATCGGTGCCGTTGCAGTTATCCATTCCCCCCACAGCCCCGTTAAGGTTTTTCTTACTAAAACGGGACATTTGGTAGGAGAGAGAGCGGATGCTATTTCCCACACTGGCTATGGTGGATTTCTTTAGAGTATTACCGGGGGTTTTGATCACAACCGGTGCCAAGTCTTTACTTGCCTTCTTTTTTGATGCCCTCCCTATAGGTGTTTCGGTACATTTGGTAAATATAAACCAAACTGACAAAAAGAGAAAAAAAGCTAGATGACGGTAGCGCATGGGCTTCCCCCTTTAAAAAAATATAGATTATTTCTTCTTACTTAACGTATCGGTAAACTTTGTATTTTCATTTAAAGAAAAAACAACTTTTCAATTTTGTTCGATTATATTACTAAAATTATAGTCTATTTATTAGATCCCGGCTAGTCTTTGACCTCTATAATTTGAACCTAAAATCAATCCATGATTTTTAAAGGATGGTGTAAAGTGAAATATATCGGTGCTCACGTATCTACTTCGGGAGGAATTCAAAATGCTCCCCTAAACGCTCACAACATTGGTGCTAAAGCCTTTGCGCTTTTCACTAAAAATCAACGCCAATGGAAAGCCAAACCCTACACCAAAGAGAATATAGAGCAGTTTATAGAGGGTTGTGAGAAGTATGGTTATAAGAGTGATCATATCCTTCCCCATGATAGCTATCTTATTAATTTAGGGCACCCTGAAAAAGAGCCTCTAGAGAAATCGCGATCCGCATTCTTAGATGAAATTGAAAGATGTGAACAGTTAGGTCTTAAATATCTCAACTTTCACCCTGGGTCCCACCTTCGTAAAATCAGTGAAGAAGAGTGTATCGACATCATTGCCGATTCAATGAACTGGGCATTAAAGGAGTCTAAGTATTTGACCTTAGTTATAGAAAATACCGCTGGACAAGGATCCAATATGGGATACTGCTTTCCCCACTTAGCAGCCATTATTGATAGGATCGATGATAAAAGTCGGGTGGGAGTGTGCCTTGATACCTGCCATACCTTTGCCGCTGGTTACGATTTAAGAACCAAGGAGGCCTACGATAAAACCATGAGTGAGTTTGAGGAAATTGTGGGTTTTGAGTACCTGAAAGGAGTCCACCTCAATGATGCCAAGGTGGAACTGGCCAGTCGAAAAGACCGCCATCACAGCATTGGAGAGGGAATGATCGGAATAGAAGCCTTCCAGATGCTCATGAAAGATCCCCGTTTTGATAATATTCCTATCATCTTAGAGACCATTGACGACACGATTTGGGATCAAGAGATCAAACTTCTTTACTCCTTTACCTAGCTTAAACCTAAACTTTTGCCCTCACTGACCGATGGAATAATGTTAACCATGGGGGGAAAAGTATGAAATGGCTTCTAGCTAGCATCTTAATATCATTAACAATTGGATCAATTTGGTCCTGTAAACCGCGAAATAATAGGGCAAGTACCCTTTCGGAAGACACCGACATTAAAGTCACAAAAAGGTGGATCCAGAGATTAAAAAGAAATTTGCAGGCCGCTGGGCAGAGCTCGGAACAGTTACTCACCTCTATGGGAGAGCTCCTCAAAATAGATCTTAATTTTGATCAAGATACGGATGATGTGGCACTGACCAAGCAGAGAATCGATCGAGTCACAGAGCTATTAGCACTCAGTTCGACTTTATTTAGTCACTTACAGTCTGGATTGAAGCAGCTAAGAAATAAGTTGGCTCGTCCAGAGGTACGTAATCCCAATGCTAAGGTGGTTACCATTGCTCGACCTGAATTTAAATATCAGGTAGATCAATTAAATGAGCTAGAACAAGGTCCGGTCAAAGAGTTAGAGGATTTCTATCATCATAGTAATGACCTTACTTTCGGGGAAGTCATGCTGGTGGACTTTGGCAAATCCATGCGCAACATTAGGCAGATCAACAAAACTTTGGAAGAGATTATCAAAACACTGAATCAATGGCTCAACTTGCGCGCCACAGTACAGGTGGTTGAAGAAGTTGAAGTCATTGATAATCATGCTGTTAATCTCTGTGTGGGTGGACGTACTCAATCCACCTTCTACACCATCAAATGGCAAAAAAGCACTGGAAGTTTCGGAAACCGTCTTTTTAAAGTGGCTTGTGGGCATGATGCAGCAATTATCCGTCATCCAACGGTTCGCAAAATCAATAAAATCGAGTTTTTTGCCCATAAGGCCAAACGAAGAGGAAGCCGTGTTACGGCTCGGGTAGAGTTGGATGGCAAAGTTATAGAGTCACAGATAGAACTCAAAAGACAGGGTCGGGGTAGCATCTATACCGTTGATTTAAAAGGTGCAAGGGGGCAAGAAATTCACATTATAGCAGAGGGAGGCCCCCTTTGGATTGCCTATATCAATAGCTATGGGGTGGAGCAAAGTCAAATGGCGAGTGTTCCTATCCCACGTCCCACATCAGGAATCAAGTGTTATCTCAAAACCGATGGAAAGACATTGACTTTCTTAGCTAAAAAGGGTCCAACTCAGGAACTGGAAATCCAATCTAATTCAGAGTGTGACTCCAAAACTAATACCCAATGTAAGAACCAACTGTTTCTTTATTTGAGTAAGTTAAAATCCTCTATTAGGGATAACAACTGTAATATGGGTGACCCTCTTCATGCCTGGATTGAACATGAGATCATAGAAGAACAAACAGAGCAGGGAATTATTCCTGGAACCTTGATTGTTACCGAAGGCCGTACAAAGTACTACATAATGATTGGGAATCCAGATGGAGAGAAACTGATCTATGAAACGAAAACCACCTCTTACAGTAAGTTTCAAACCGTGAATAACTTACGTCGTTGCAATCGCCATTTTAGAGGAAATCGAGCCGGACAACAGGCGAACTGCATAGCTCGTAAGGTTATTGAAACTTATGGGGAAAGTGATGCGGATGGGGGAATTGAAAACTCTTATAAGATCCTGAAAAATCACGTCCTCGGAAGGAATATCCTCACCTTTATAAATTAATCATGAAGGTAACACAGCAGATGGGCATTTTAGGGGCGGCAATAAACGCGAGGGATTTCTCGATTGAGATAGTGTCGAACCTCTTTGTCTCTAGCAAACTCAGGCTCATGTAAAACAACAATCATCCAAAGAAATATGGTAGTGTGAATAACAAACTCTAGAATAAAGAAGTTGCTACTCTTTTGAATGGACCACATGATCAGCTCTGGAGTTAAAGTAATTAAGATATCCATAATCCATTGATTAAAAAATCCTAAATAGAGAATAAGGAAAGCACCAAATAGCTGGGCCCTGCCATCCACAAGATAGAATCGCTTGGTAATTTTAAAATGTTTAAAGATTACACAGTAAATGGCTATCAAGTAAATTATTAACGTAATCATTGTATCCCAACCCTTTCCTAAGCATAATTTTTGCTTATGTATGTTTCTTAGTTTACGTATCGGTTTTTCCCCTTTTTAGCTTTAAGAAATCGTATAACCTTATAAGATAACAAATAGAATAGAATACCGATTTCCGTTGCCCTGTAAAAAAAGATATGCAACCATTACATGAAATCAACAATTTTTTGGAGGGTTTTATGTCTCAAACTGCTGGGAAGCTATTTATTTGTTTGATTCTGTTTTTCTTCCTTAAGCCCAATCTACTGGCGAAAAAACTCCTCAATCTGCAGGTAGATGGGATAACCCAGAAATCTCGGAGTCTCTATCAAAAGCCCTTTACTGAAATAAAATTAAGAAGTGAGCATCAGAACCAAGGAGTGCTCTACCGACTAGGGAAACCTCAAATACCCGTCCTTCGCTACTTGATAAAAACCCATAAACCTGAATTGATCCAAGTAGAGGTTCCCAAGAGTTCACCCCATAATATGGAACGAGGCATGTTAGAATTTGATCTGATACCTAATCAAGCCTCTCGTATCAAGATACCTAAAACCCCTTATACCTTCACTCAAGACAAAGACTTCTACCTAAAAAACCAATTTTATCCGAAAAATATCTATAGTATTCAGAAGGCAGGGTCTGTCAAAGGAATCCCACAGTATCTTCTAACAATTCACCCCTTTATCTACAATCCAGCCACTCGAGAATTTATACTCATCAGGCAGTTACAAATTACCTTTAAGGAGCAATCACCTCGTAACAATCTGCCCAAAGCCATGGCATTTATAGTGGGTGCTCAGTTTAAAAATAGCCCTGCTTTAAGTAGGTACTTAGCTTTTAAAAAAGCCCGTGGCTATATTATCCATACTATTAATATAGAAGATCAAACCAGGTCCCCTGATGAAATTCGAGGAGCTTTACAAAACCTCTTAAAAAATGAGGCATTTGATCTCGAAGCAGCTCTCATAATTGGAGATGCAGAGGATGTTCCTGGTTATCCAGCAAAGTTTATCTCTGGAATAACCGATCATTACTATAGAGCCATCGATACAGATGATTATGTGAGTGACATCAATGGGCCGGATATCGGGGTAGGACGACTGCCCGCTCAAAATGAGACCGAATTGAAGGTCATTTTGAACAAATTAATGGAGTATCAAAAGGGACATTTTGCCAGTAGTAGCTGGCTGCAAAATCCTACTTTTATTGCCACCGATGACCTGCACGAGATTGCAGAAGGAACTCACAACAGTGTTATTAATGATTTCCTTAAAAATAAGGAGTATTTCGGTACCTTTCCCGACTCACCTAATGAAGGAGGAGATCAACTTTACGCTATCACCTACGGAGCAGGCACGGAAGATGGGATCCAACGTTTAAATGAAGAGCGATTTATAATTAACTATTCAGGACATGGCAGCACATCCGCCTGGGTTGGCCCCTATATTGATCAGGAACATGTACGTTCTCTCACTTCCAAATCTTATTCATTCGTCATATCCAATGCCTGTATTACAGGTCAATTTACTGAAAATGAATCATTTGCTGAAACATGGATTAAGCAACCCTATGGAGCTGTTGTATTTTGGGGATCCATGGATAACACATACTGGGATGAAGATGACATTTTAGAGAAAGCAATGTTTCAAGGGATTTATGAAAAAGACTTCTCTAAGTATCATGAAATAACTCAATTTGCCCTCACCTCCCATTGGATCCATTATGGAGGAGATGGGTACAGCCGCTATTATTGGGAAACCTATGTAACCTTTGGAGATCCCACCTCTCACTTTCGTTACCAAATACCCAAAGAGGTAAAAATATATGGTCCAGATGTAGTGACTCTGGCGGAAGACGATGTCACTTTCCAGGTCACGGACAGCACAGGAGCTCCCTTAAAAAATGCAGAAGCGGTCCTAACCATCAAAGGCCAAGATTTTTCCAGTTGGGGTCTGAGCGATGAAAATGGGAAGCTTTCTCTAGGGCTCTTCTCTGGTTATGTGGGAGAAGACTACCATATATCCATTACAGGACCCAACCTCAAAGAGACTCACACCTCCTTGAAAGTACTTCCCCCTCACTTTACCTTTTTTAAACTGAAAGAATTCACTCTCAATGGACGACCTACCCTTGGAATTTATCCCTTTGAAGAGGGGATTGTGGGTTTCGAACTGCAAAACATGGCCACTGTCGCTACAGAAGGAGGAACACTCACCCTCACTCACATAGATGGCCCCGCCACCCTACTCCAAAACCAAATGGAAATACCTGCAATGCAAGCTGGAGAGACCATCTCATTTAGAAATTCCCCTATCAAAATAAAGGCTCAAAATCCCAAATCTTTGCAGCCGATTGTCCTTCACTTCACCTGGCAAAGCAAAGAAGACACCAGCCGATCGATAAGACTCCCCATCCATCTCTGGCGAGCAGAAGCAGCCATATCTCAAATTGACTTTGGTGGACTCGATAATCCATCTGAAGGGGGCTACTATCCAGGAGCCACAGGCCCCATTTATCTCACACTCTCTAACAATGGCAAAGAAGCGCTCTCTTACCCTAGCTTCACTCTCCAAAAAGGAACTTGCATCAGCAAGGTGGAAGGTGAAATTAACCTCGACCTTCTTACCCCTGGGTCCTCTAAACGTCTCACGAACCCAATTTATGTAACCCTCTCCCCCTCATGTCAAAATACCGACGAAGCCTCCATCCAGCTGCAAACGGTTTACCAAAGTAAAGTGGAGGAAATTACTATTTCTTCCAGAGGGCAATTTCAGGTGGGCAAACGAGGGCGCACACTGCACACGGAGGAACCCAACCTTTTAATCCCTGACAAAACCGTGACCCTCTATCCCTTTGAACTTTCAGGTATTAGCCATATCACCCACATCCAAGTCCATTTAAAAATAGCCCATGAGTATGTGAGTGATATGAAAATCACCCTTATTCATCCCAATGGAACCAGAGTGGTTTTACGAAACCGAGAATGGTCCGAAGATGAATACATGGATCAGGTTTACGGTTGGGGAGGGCTTCCCATTGATGGGTTAAAGAATTTAATAAATCTCTCCTCCCAAGGAACTTGGCATTTGGAAGTGGATGACCAAGTGATCTACCAAGGAGGAGTTCTGGAGTATATACAGGTAAAGTTATTTGGATATATGGACACTCCCAAATAATCCAAAATCCCTAGTACTCATAAGCATTTCTTATATTTTTAATAATTTTCCTTGATTAATCCAATCAGATTCCCTATATAAATAACTCTAACAGGAATTATTTTTAAAGCTCTTTTTTTGCGAGGCTCCCATGAAGGACTCTTTTCTATTACTCATTTTACTTTCTCTTTTGCCGACCCACTCAGTTCTATCTCAGCATCTTGATCTTTATGTTTTCAATGAAGATGAAAACCCCACTAGCCCCAATGCCAGAGAATGCATCTCTCCCAGATTCCGCGCTGATATGGTGATCATTGAGAAGGATGATACCATCAAAAGTAAACGGAAAAAGCTACTGGACCTACGAAGAATTAGAAATCGCTACACGAGGTCTAAGGGACATAAATACACTCTCACTCGAAATGGGCTTTTACTTCTCAATATCACAGGGACAAAAGATCCCCACCACGGTCTAATGGCCGGGAGCTGCCGAGGATTCACCGCTGGCTATATTAAGATAAAGAAACGTAACAACCGTCGTAAAATTTCTGAGATCACCATTGATAATCGTAGTTTAGCCTTCTGTCCGGCACCCCATACGATGAACAGCGTGCAAGAGATCCTGCAAGACCTACTTGACAAAGACAATGCGCGAATGCGCCTGCAAGAGAATAACCATCCCGATTGTTAATTCCTAATCGCTCTTGACTAGTCTAATGGGAAAAGGCAAACTGTAAACTATGAATACACAAGATATTTTTACACCAAGCCATTTTTTCGATTTAGAAAACTGTCAGTTCCAAGACATTTTTCATCCCCAACAACCCGTTTGGAGTGCATTAGGTAAAACCATCGCGAACTACCTCAAAGAGCATTTCGATCCAGCTACTAATGATATCAAGGGTGAGGTTCATCCATCTGCTATCTTAGAGGGTAGTGGAATTATCATTTGTGAAGGAGCCAAAGTAGAGGCCACCGCCTTCATTAGGGGACCAGCCTTTATCGGAACAGGTACTGAGGTAAGGCATGGAGCTTACGTTAGAGGAAATGTGATTGCCGGTGAAAATTGCGTCATTGGCCACACCACTGAAATGAAAAATGCTATTTTACTTAATGATGCCAAGGCAGGTCACTTTGCCTATGTGGGTGATAGCATTTTAGGAAACCGAGTCAATCTTGGAGCGGGCACTAAACTAGCCAATCTTAAGGTGGTGAAAGATGCCGTATCCATCCGTCATGAAAAAGAAGTGATCTCTACCGGATTACGCAAATTTGGAGCCATTTTAGGCGATGATGTGGAGATGGGTTGTAATAGTGTAACCAACCCAGGTACTATTTTAGCCAAGAGAAGTATAGTCTGCCCTTGTGTTTCGGTCATGGGCTGCCACCTTAAACGAGTGTTTCTCCGTAAATAAGTCAAATAAGGGTTCGCCATGCTAAAAGTAATAATTGATGAGAAGCTCAGCCCAGAGGATGGAGATGATCTCTACATCACCATGTCCGGAAAACTGGATGAATTTGCTCTTTTCCATGAAATAACTAATACCGACAAGACAAATATTTTCATTGATGTCAGTCAAATTTCGAGAATCAATTCAGCTGGCGTCAAATGCTGGATGGATTTGATGGTGGCCTATAAAAAGAAAAAGGTCACCTTACAAAAGTGCCCGCCCCGCTTTGTTGATCAAATCAACATTATTGAAGCGATGGCAGCCAAAGCCTCTATTGAATCTGTCTTTCTCCCCTACTTCTGCCCCGAATGCGATGAAGAGATGGAAAAGCTGGTTAGCTATAAAGATCTTGCCAAGGGAGAGATTCGATCTAATTTAGATTCCACTTTTCGCTGTGAAGATTGTGATGTAAATCTTCAGTTTTTGGAGGATGACTCTATCTTTTTTCACTTTATTGATCGCGCCCATGGCAAACCCCAAGAGGAATTCACCAAAGACTAAACCCTTATTATACCTCCATTAATTATTACTTCTTGCCATTTACTAAATAAAATGTTAGTAGGCTAATAAATCTAAAGTAATAGCATTTCTTTCGAGGGGGGTTATGCGCTATTGCACATCGAGTTTTGCACTGCTTGTACTGACATTTATTACTTTTTTATCTGAGCCTGTAGCTGCTGGGAGTGAGGTTTATTTAAAAGAGACCGTAATCTTGGGCGCTCAAACTAGCCCCATCAATCAAACCCCCAAACTGTCACTTCCCACTTCCCCTAGAAAACTACAAGAGGCTTATCAAAAAAATCTCCGTTTACTAACAGATGAATTAATTAATAGCTCACTGACTCTCGCTCAACCAAGTATAGCAGTAAAAGAATCAGATCAATTTATCCCTATTAGAAGACATGGATTCCTAGATATTAGCTCCTCTAAACTAGAAGACTACCTGATAAAGGAAAACTCTCCTCTCACCACCAGATGGATTGAAAACAAAATCTCAGACTTTAAGCTTCTGATTACCAACTCGCTCCATACAGCCAATTTAATGAATCCTGAATTCGATCGAAGAGATCCCCAAACCACTCTTTACTTTCAAATAAATTGCAATGAGAAAGTAGATATTAGGAAAGGCCGTTATATCACCAGGGGAAAAAAGAACTGGTCTTGGCGTCTGGTGGGCTATCGATCCTCTATCCACTTTCCTCATAGTGAGATAGATTGCCATCTCACTTTTGATAAGGAAAAAACCTCCCATCCACGCTATGGAATTCGAATCCGTTCTGAAGCCCCTCGTACTTTTCAAAAATTAGCCACCGAGATTCAAAACGTCTGCCTCTATGATCCCACAAAGGAAAATGAAGATATCCTCAGTTATATGGAGAATTCTCCCTCCAGCAGCATGAGCTGTTTAGAGCCCATCTCCGAAATTGAGTATTTTAAAGAGCCAAAAGACTCTTTTCAAAGAAAGATAGAAGTTCTCACCGGACATAAAATCCCCTTAGCTGAGATTGGCGTTCTCCCACCAAAGGAGCTGATTTCTTGCATGAACCCTCCTCCCTTAGACTTAATTCTTATTTCCTATTTTTCTTTTAAGGCCGATTATTATGGACACAGCTTAGAACAAGCCCTCAGCTGTCAGGCCCAACGAGGGGCCGAAATTCGTATTTTGATTCCCGATTTTCCAGTTCAATCTTTTCTCACCAGTCAAGATCGAACTTTTTTAAAGCGACTGCAAAAGCTCTCTCCCCATGTGCATGTGCAAAAATATATGTATAAAAGGCGTGGAAGAAATTTGAGGCAAACGATCAATGCCTACCACCGAACACTCCATACCAAAATGTTTCTAACTCTCTCAAAAAATCCCAACTACAATCTGGCTATTGTGGGAGGTCGCAATACCAAGGATCATTATCTGTTCAAAGAGAGAATGAAGTACAGCTCTTACCCCACTTTCAATCAATATAAAATAAGTGAGTATGTTTTTTACAAAGACCTGGAGATGCTAATCAAATCCCCCTCTTTAGTTAAACAAATGGCGGCTCAATTCGCCACTTTTTGGTATCGTGATAACCAAAGTCTCAACGTCAGAGCCAAGCAAATCCATCTGCCCATCCCCCGCTTAAAAGATCTTATTAAAACCGAGCTTACTGGCTTTAAAAATCAACAGCAGGCATGGGGACGTCACTTTTTCTCTATCCCTTATTTGGATAATCGAGAAGTCCAAAATATATTCGTAGATTTAATAAAGAGTGCTCAAAAAGAAATTCTCATTACCAGCCCCTATTTCAGATTGGTGCGCCGAGTTAAGTCCGCTCTTTTAGATGCAGTAAAAAGAGGAGTGCAAGTCAAGATCATTACCAATATCAGTTTAGTGAAAGACAATGTGCCCTTTTTCACTGACGATGTGAATATCAAGACCATCAATGAGTTTTACAAAACCTTTCAAATCTATGTCTGGAATCAGCCCTCTATCTTACATATAAAAAGTATGATGATCGATCAGCAAATGCTCTATCTCGGAGGGGTTAATTTTAATCAACGCAGTTTCTATCACGATGTTGAGAATGGAATTCTACTGAGTGGAGAAACAGCCATAAAGCCCTTTAATGACATTTTTCAAGACTTTGTAACCAAGTCAGAAGAGATAAAAGAATTCCATCCTCTTCCTAAAGTGCACCGCTTTCTCATTCGTCTCTTCGGTCAGTACTTCTAATCATTGCACCAAATATGTTAGACTGAAACCTGGATCCTCAGAACTAAAGTGGGGCATTATGAAAATAGATTTTCGTTTAAGGTTATCAAATCACCAAAAGAAAGAATTAAAAGATAAGCTGAAAGTGGCTGAGCAAAAAAAAGACTTGCCTACAGTGAAGCATTTACTGGCTTTGATTGCTTACAGTGAGGGAACTTCTAAAAAGCAAATTGCCAAAAAGTACCAGGTGAAAGTGGAAGTGGTGCAAAAATGGATTCGTGACTTCCTACTTGATAATAATCAAATCCTCACCGAAGATCCCATCTCAACCAAAAGCAAACGACAAACCCGTATTGAAAAAACAGAATTAAAAAAGCTGCAAGCTGCCTCCATGTTTGTTCATGATTTCAGAAAGCCCTTTAATCAAATTAAATCCATTCTCTCCTCCTTTGAACTCTTTCAAAAAGATCCGCTCAAACTGCAGGCCGCCCGTGAGGACATTGAGCAATCTATTAAAAATGCCGAATCCATGATCAGTGATATTCTCGATTTCACTAAAGAGTACACCATCTGCCAAGAGCCCGTCTCTTTGATTCGGATCCTGGATTTCATCATTCGTCAGACCTCACTCAATTTTAAAAATAAGAGAATTAGTTTTAGCTATCGATTGAATGCCCTACATCAGCCCCTTTTGGATGAAAGTCGTATGGCTCGGGCCTTAGGAAATATTGTTGAAAACGCATTCGAAGCCATCATTCAAATTGGTAAAAGAAATGAGGGCCATGTTTGGTTCCATTCCAAAGAGATCAAAACTGGAAATCTTAGAACCATCGAACTCACTATTGGCAATGATGGCCCCCCTCTGAAGGCAGCCATTGCCGATAAAATGTTTGCCCTATTTTACACCAGTGGAAAAAGCACCGGAACCGGTCTCGGTCTTGCTTCGGCAAATAAAATCATCAACCTCCACCAAGGAACCATCTCCTCTCGGAATCTACCTGAAGAAAAAGGGGTGGAGTTTATTATCACCCTGCCTGCTTCCATTATGAAGGAACCTAAAAGGTCACATTTATTACCTCCCAATAGCATGGAATTTATGGATGCTCCTTCGGAAGGGACTCTCCAAGAAGCAAGCAAAACACTGCAGTTAGAAAAAAGGCAGCAGTTTTTTAAAATTTTACTTTTAGAGGATGAAGTGCTCTATCGAGTGAGTATCAGAAACTTAATTGAGGAGGACAGCACCCTTAAAAAATTGGTCACTCTTTATGATGCCGGCACTATCAAGGAGGCCTTTGATATTATCCAATCGGAAGAAATTCAGTATGCCATCGTGGATATTAATTTAGCAGAAGAAGAAAATGGACTTAATTTTTTAAAGCTGCTGAAATATGAAAATGTGCAAATTCCTAGCCTGATCCATTCAGGCAATATCACCCCTCAGATCAAAAAACAGGCCCAAGAATTAGGGGTTGAACATTTCAAACAAAAGCCTCTCACCAAGCGAGCTTTAGTTGACTTTTTACTCTCCTCAAACCCTCCGGTTAACAAAGAGAAAGAGGAAAAATTCCTGATCTATTGTTGTGATGATTCTGAGATCATGCGAATGCACGTGGGATTTATCATCGATAACTATAAAGAAGAGAAAAACACTTGTATCAAATACCATGCTTTTGAAACGGGGGAAGCCTTGTTAGAATTGGCACGGGATGTTCCACCGGACCTAGTTTTTACCGACCTGCACATGGAAGAGACAGGGGGAATCTTAACCGGGTACAATGTGATTGAAGAGATGCTAAAAATTGCTCCCACCTGCCAAGTGTTTCTTCTTTCTAATAGCCAAGTGGAGGAGAATCTTTCCAAGGTGCTCGCACTCGGAGGAAAAGGAGCTTTAGAAGTTCCTTTGAAAGCAGAAGATCTGGTTCAAATTATGGAATCTGATAAAGTTTAATTTTCCTAAAAAGCGTTTTACGATCCACATTCAAGCGAGAGGCGGCCTCTTGTTTAGAATGACTATCTCCCAAGATATACTCAATAAAAGCCTTCTCGGTGTTTCTCACCACTTGACTTAAATTGAGTTCGCTGGAAAAGTGCATATTTAAACCTGGTTCACTGTTCTCATTTTGCGGAGAAGAAGAACTCGCCCCTTCATTGATATTGAACTGAAAACGTGAAAAGGCATCTGGACCAATTTCATCCTGCCTATAGGTGTAGATGAGATTTTCAATAATATTTTCCAGCTCACGCACATTACCTGGCCAGCTATGCTGCTGAAGGTTTTTAATAGCTGCAGCTGTGACCTTTTTATTAGCAGCGGCTCGCCCATTTTTCTTTAAAAAGTGATCGATGAGTTCTTTAATATCACTCGCCCGCTTTTTCAGAGGGGGTATTTGCAGGACCGCTTTATTTAAGCGATAAAAAAGATCCATACGAAATCGACCTTCATTGACCAGTTCGCTGAGAGGTTCATTGGTGGCGGCAATCACCCGAAAATGCAATTTTTTAGTATAACCAAGGCCCACTGGCTCTATCTCTCGCTCTTGCAATACTCGCAGTAATTTAGCCTGTAGATCTAAAGGCAAAGTGCCAATCTCATCAAGAAAAATATCACCTCCATTGGCCAGTTCAAACTTACCCAACTTCTTGGCAATGGCCCCAGTAAAAGAACCTTTCTCATGACCAAATAGCGTACTTTCAATCAACTCTTTAGGTATGGCAGAGCAGTTTAAAGTGATATAGGGACGATTTTTATCTCCCTCCTGTTGATTAAGCATCTTAGCCACCAGCTCTTTTCCCGTTCCAGATTCGCCTAAAATAAGGACATCTATGGGAGAGTTTCTGAGCTGCTGTATCTGTTCTACCAATTCCGTCATAGGCTGGGAGGAGCCCACCAATAAAGTACTTTGAGATGATTCAAGATGATCTTGCATCATGCGACTTTGTTTCACGGTCACATTTTGAGCGGTGCATTTTTGGAATACAATTTCTAAATCTTTTTCATGAAGCGGTTTAGGTAAATAATCAGCAATACCCATTCTGAAAGCTTTGATGGCATCATCAATTTGATCAGATGAACTCACTACAATTATTTGAATTGAATCATCGAACTTTTTAATCTCTTTGATAATATCATGCCCTGATAATGTGGGAAGATGGAGATCTACAAAAACCAGATCCACCTGATTCTTTCGTAAAAAGCCGAGAATTTTTTCACCTGAATGGGAAAAATGAATAGTGGCCTTTCCCTCCAAAGTGCTGCGAATAAAATCAAAGATGGGTGGATCATCATCAATCACCAGGACCTGAGGCAGTGGGTTCATTTTATAATCCTTCTATTCTGGGTTTAACAACAAAGATTAGTGTAGAAAAATAAAATAAAATCGTCAATGCTTCACCGCGAAATAGGGGCAACTCCGTCCTTGGCCATGTGGCATAAGTACCACCTGAAACCATTCACTAGGGGATCTATTTCTAAAATAACTCTTTAATGTTATCATGTTCCGAAAAAGGAATGATTTGTGCTTATAAAAAAATGGAGCACATGTGAAGGAGATAAAGCTTATGAATAATTTCAATAAATCCCAGCTGTCATTCCCAGCCATTTCATCCATTTTAGCTGCCATTGAACACGACCTCAAAAGGCCCTTTAATAATTTGCAAGCCTTTATCGCCATGTATCCACAACATCAAGATAACCCCCACTTTACCCAAAAATATAAATCACAACTCACCGGTGACCAAAAACAGATTCAGTTTCTCATGGATCAAATTCGCCATTTTCTGCAAGAGAGTCCTCCGGAAATGACCACCATCCATTTTAAAGATTTAATGAGCGAGGCCATCACTGGTCTTAAAAAACAAAACCACCTGCTTCCCTTGCCCACCCTCATCACCCTCCCCGAGGAGCAACTTTCTTTGGATAAAAGAAACTGGCTCAAACTAGTCACCCAGCTTTTTAACTATGCGCTGAAATATGTAAACCTGATTGAAAAGATCGACTTAAAGCTTGAAAGAGTTGATCAAGATCTGGTTCTCCTCTTCCAATTGGATACAAAACGAAACCTCTGTGAATACGATACTGCCCCATTCACCCCCTTCTTTGAAAAAGAAAAAGGAGCCGGGAAAGATTTAAGTCTGCCATTA
>CAYFLR010000037.1:42295-45009 GCA_964343805.1 uncultured bacterium
AACCTCTTTAAGCTAGAGGTTAAAATTCCTACCCCCAACGACCCAGTCGGTTTTACCCACATCAACTATCAAGGAACTTTTAATGAACCCTTTGCAAAGAACACACCTCCTCAGACTGAAAAAATAGAGAAAAGATCCGCTCCTTTAAAAGCACCCCCTTTTAAAATATTAATCATCGACGACGAAGAGAGCCAGCGTCTCATCCTAGAGCAGCAACTCGCAGCATTCTATCCGAGGGCAGAGGTTTTTTCCTCCTCTTCCATCGAAGAAGCATTTAACCTGAAAGAACAGCATCATTTCCATCTCATCATCTCTGATATGTATTTTCCCAAAGAGCCCTTCACCGGTCTGCAATTCCTGGCCGAAGTGGAGAAACAGGACTCCCCTCCCCCTTTAATCCTTATATCTTCCCAAAATATCCCGCAAGCAGACCGCCCATCTTGGTTAAGGGGGTTTTTACAAAAACCTTTTAACCAAGAAGAGTTAACCAAAATACTGCCCCCCGAGGCGGGGCAAAAGAACCCCGATCCCGAGATATAAAAGCCCTTTACCCCCTCCCATCCCTTCTAACAGCCTAATATCATTAACATCAAAACTTGGTCACACTTTTGCAAAGAAAAGCTTAACTCCCTGGTGGAGCGATTTATCAACTTTAAGTAGAGAACAAAAAAATGAAAAATTCCTGCCCAGATCAACAACTTTTCGGCCGTTACTTTAACCAGCCCAGTGAATTACCTAAGAGTATCCTCGATCGTATCAAAGCCTGCTTTGAAGAAAAATCCATCCTGCTCTTTGCTCTCTGTGACCTGGATCAAAATTTTAAATTCGCCCACTCATGGGTGGTGCTCGGAAAAAAAGAGCTAGTGATATCCAAGGTCAATGAACGAAATGAAGTTACCGACTTTCAAAGAATTCCAAGAGATGAAATCGAAAGTGTGATGGAATCAAAAGGTCTCAGTTTAAGTACCTTTACCCTGCTCACCAAAGGGGGACAATCTTTTCGCATGCATTTCACCAATCGCCAGAAAAGAGCCATGAGTCACATCAAGTTTTTACTGGATACCAAGAAAGGTGAAAGCCCGAAGCAATCGGCACAAGAGATTTACCACTCAGCCATGGTAAAACCCATTAAAGAGACTCAGAGCTCTTTCACCAGTCATAAATATAAGGTGCTTTGGCGCTTACTCTCCTATCTCCTCCCCTATAAAAAAGAGGTGATTTGGGGACTTTTAGGATCTCTGGTGATGACCCTAATGGCCCTTGCTCCCGCCTATTTAACCGGTTATTTAATTGACCAAGTCATCAAGCCCTATCAACTTAAACAGTTAGATTTACAGGTGGCTATCCATCATGCGGGCCTCTTATTGTCTTTGGTGCTCATTTCATTTGTACTCGAGGAATTATTCACCTGGATTCGGCTCAAAAAAATGTCCTTGCTGGGTGAGTGGGTGGCCTACGACCTTCGAAATGAGCTCTATAAACACCTGCAGTCACTAAGTTTAGATTATTTTTCTTCTAAACGGACAGGTAGCTTAATAAGTCGTGTGAGTTCGGATACCGACCGACTGTGGGACTTTATCGCCTTTGGGATTGTGGATGTATCCATCGCTCTCATCACCCTTTTAACTCTGGGAGGAGTGCTGATCTTTTTAGATGCGCCCTTAGGTTTAGTAGTGACTCTGCCTATACCACTTTTTCTCTGGGCTATTATAAAACATGGAAACACCATGCAGGCGGTTTTTATGAAATCCTGGAGAAAGTGGAGCTATATGACCGATGTTCTCTCGGATACCATTCCCGGGGTCAAAGTGGTGAAGGCCTTTGGCCAAGAGAAATTCGAAAACCTTCGTTTTAGCGAAAAAAACAAGGACACCTTGGATCAGTTTTGTGAGATCCATTTCATGTGGACCCGTTTTTGGCCTCTTCTAATGATCTCGATCAAGGGAGTGATTTTCACCGTATGGATCTTGGCGGTTCCCCGACTCTTAGGTCTAGGAAATGAGGGAGTAGCCACTTTAAGTGTAGGGACTTTTATCTCTTTTGTACTGTACTTAACTAAATTTGTACACCCTATTGAGACCATTGGTCAATTGGCAAGGATGCTAAATAGAGCCACCAGCTCTGCCTACCGAATCTTTGAAGTCTTGGACACCAACCCCACCATCAAAGAGGTGGAAGAGCCTGAATCTCTCCCCCAAATTGAAGGAGAGATTAGCTTTAAAAGGGTGGGTTTTAGCTATGATGGAATCAGGAGAGTTCTCCATGATATCAGCTTTCAAATTAAACCTGGCGAAATGGTGGGAATTGTAGGACCTTCTGGCAGTGGAAAAACCACTTTAACCAATTTACTCAGTCGGTTTTACGACACCACGGATGGCACCATTGAAATTGATGGCAAGGATATTAAGAAATTGAAAGTATCCGAGCTCTCCAGGCAAATTGGAATGGTTCTTCAAGATCCTTACCTCTTTCATGGAACCGTGCTGGATAATATCCGCTATGGACATCCCGAGGTGGATCTGGGTCAAGTGATAAAGGCAGCCAAAGTGGCTAACGCTCATGACTTTATCATTAATTTGCCTCAGGGCTATGACACCATCATCGGTGAACGAGGACATACTCTCTCTGGTGGAGAAAGACAGCGAGTCTCTATAGCCAGAGCCATCCTTATCGACCCAAGAATTCTGGTGTTAGCCGAAGCCACCAGCAGTGTG
>CAYFLR010000037.1:45019-52577 GCA_964343805.1 uncultured bacterium
CCGAATCAGAACGCATGATTCAAGCGTCCTTAGACAAAATAATTCCGGGTCGAACGGTGATAGCCATTGCTCATAGACTCTCCACTCTTGCCAAGGCCGACAAAATAATTGTCATAAAAAACGGCCATTTGCGTGAAGTGGGGACCCATGAAGAACTTTTGAAAAAGCCCCAGGGTGAATATGCCAAACTCTACAACTTACAACAACGTAACGATAAGGAGGTGTTAAATGAAAAATAGCCCCTATAAATTGGATCGAGAGATCAAAATCGAACTAAAAAGAGGAGACCTCTATCTCCAGCAGGGGGTTTCCAAGGAGCTGGTAGATCTTTACCAATGTTTCCCTTGGTCAGCTCCCTGCTCTCACTACTCACTGCGCAGCAAAAAGGGCAGAGAGCTCTATTTTATTTCTGATATCAGGCGATTAGAGGTAGATTCACGCACCGCCATCGAACAGAAGCTCGCGGAAACAGGTTTTGTGATGGTGATTGACCAAATAGAGAGTATTACCACCGAGTTTGAACTGCGGAATTGGCAAGTCAAAACCGAACAAGGAGTAAGAACCTTTCAAACCGGTTTAGAAAATTGGCCCCGTTTACTCCCTACAGGTGATTATCTCATATACGATATTGGTGGTGATATTCATCTTTTACGAAAGAATAACGTCTCTAAGCCCTCTAATTTAAAGTGGTTTAAAGAGTTTATGGACTAAACAAACTGAATTTAATAGCCATTAACGGAATAGAGGTCAGTCGATTTCCGATACAAATTAAAGAATTCCCCTTTTTGAGCCGATAATAATAATAAGTAGACAACTGTTTTTTTATTATCGGCTCGGGGAGTTTTGCCATGTTCCTAAGAATTGGTTTTTTAATCATCTTTATTATTTATTTCGGATGCTCCGAAAAAAAGATGCCCACCGCAAACACCAAAAAGGTGGATCAAGTAGGACCACAATATGTTAAGAAAAAAAATAAAGATACAATCATCCTTGATATGAATAATGGCAATGGAGGGGAAGCTGTTGTTAGTAACATTTCAGAGATGGTGATAGATGGAATAACTGAAGTAGCTAGACCTATTGCTGTCCTACCCAATGATAAAGACCGCCTTACCCATACCTACAAAACGATAACAGAGCCGCAAAATGGAACCCTGTCAGGCACCGCTCCTGATCTTATTTACACCTCTAAGAAAGGATTTATAGGTCAAGATCAATTCACAATTGAAAATGCCGATTCCGCAGGAAGAAAAGGCACCCAAAATTTGGTGATTAATGTAAAAGCGGCCAAATTAAGCATAAAAGGACCCACTCAAATTGAACAAGGGTCATGCTCCACTGCTTTCACCTTTTCAATTCTTAACTCCTCCGATCATCTATGGCAGCTGGCCTTTGATATAGATTTATCAATACTCGAATCAATGAAAGACATTATTTACTCAGATAAGACCTGTTCCACTAAAATGGAAACCTTTGCAATTGAATCAGGCAGTGCCAATATGATTTTCTACATCAAACCCGTCACCCAAGGAAATGTCTTTGTTCAAATCAAGAGTGGAGGGCTTGCCAGCAATGAACATGAATTAAGGGTTTTTGATCCACTGACCCTGACTGCTTCCACCACAAGCGTTTTCTTTAATAAAACTACTACCCTCACTGCTTCCGGCGGGAACCTTCCCTATCATTATTCTATTAAAAGCGGAGGGGGCAGCATACATTCAAAAACAGGGATATTTACCGCCCCATCGGCTAAAGGAACTACCGAAGTACAGGTCACAGATGGATATAATGCCAAAGTTAGTTTGGAGCTGTATATTAAGGAAAAAGCCGGCCTAGCCTTTGATCAATCTGACTCTCTTAAGTTTGGAGTACTAAGTAATGGAGCCACTACTGATTTGGATGTCAATATAACCTACTCAGGAGATGTCAATGCTACCAGTATTGCTGGAGCAGCATTAACAGCTCCTTTTTCCTATAAAGGAGGAACTTATCCCGGAACAGGTGGAACCTGCGGTACCGAAATTTCTGCCGACTGTAAGATTGTACTTACCTTTGCTCCGGCCACCAGTAACGCTTATACCGATACTCTTTCTCTCACTTTCAATGACGGCATTTCATCCACTACTAGTAGCGTAGGACTCAGTGGATACTCGTCAGTGGGAGTAGAAAAGCTATGGGAAAGCGGTCATAGTGACCACAGCTGTGTAATTCTCACTGATGGAACAGTAAAATGTTTTGGTAATAACCGATTTGGAGAGTTGGGATTAGGTGCTAAAAGTTATATTGGAGTGGATACTACAGATATGGGAAGTGCTTTAGGCACTGTAGACATTGGACTGACCACAACAAACATTGTATCTGGACTTAGGTCTATGTGCGCTACTGACGCTGCTGGAGCCCTAAAATGCTGGGGCTCTAATGAGGGTGGTGTTTTAGGTCAGGGAGACACCAATCACCGAGGAGATACCGCCAATGAACTAGGAGCAAATCTCAGTGCTGTTAACCTGGGAACAGGACTCACGGTTAATTCAGGAAAGGTCTACCTAGGTTGGTCTCATGCCTGTGCTATTCTAAATGATAATAAGGTGAAATGCTGGGGTCATAATGGTTTTGGTCAGCTCGGCATAGGTGATAGGTATACTCGAGGAGATGAAGCAAATGAAATGGGTGACAACCTTTCCTATGCAGATTTGGGAGATGGAAAAACTGCGACGGAACTGGCTTTGGGGCTGTATCATACTTGCGCTCTTTTAAATGATAAAACCGTAAAATGCTGGGGCTACAATAATGTTGGGCAACTTGGCCAAGATCATACGAATAATTTGGGAGATGAAACGGGTGAAATGGGAGACAGTTTAGCAACTGTGAGCTTAGGTGCAGATGTGGAACAAATTGCAGCTGGAGATAATTTTACCTGTGCCCGCTTAGATGGAAATGTGGTCAAATGTTGGGGAATTAATACTTATGGTCAACTGGGGCAAGGAAATACCAACACTATAGGTGATGAAACGGGTGAAATGGCGGCATTAACAGCCATCCCCATAAGTAATGTAAGTAAGTTGGCTGTGGGTCGTTTTCATGCCTGTGTCATAACAACTGATACCAAAGTCAGGTGCTGGGGAAAAAACACCTTTGGTAACCTGGGGCAAGGTAGTACAGATCATTTAGGCGATCAAGTAGATGGAAGTGATGTAAATTTTGAGATTACAACTTTATCAGCCATTGACCTGGAAGACGGAAATCATGGTGCCAGTGCCATAAGCAGTGGTGGAGAGCACACCTGTGTGATCATAGATGATTCAGGTGACACCAACGATGGCAAAGTGAAATGCTGGGGTCAAAATGATAAGGGGCAATTAGGCCATGAAAATAATATTTTAGCAGGAACTGGAAAAGCGACTGAAACAGCGATGGGAGGCCCTTTACCATTTCTAAATGAGGGTGATGGGGGGACTCAAACAGTCGATGCCATTGCAGCAGGAGATATTCACACCTGTATTATCCCCAGTGGCACCAATAATATCCAATGCTGGGGTAGTAATAAATATGGTGTTTTAGGGATATCACACTCTCTCATAGGTGATAACAAGGAAGAACTAGGTGCTAATTTGCCAGCGGTGGATTTAAACCAAGGTGTCAACTCAGTGCTGGCAGTCACCTTAGGATACCAGCACACCTGCGCGATAATAGATAGTGTAGCGGGAGCAAAATGCTGGGGACAGAACCAAGCCGGTCAATTAGGAATTGGTAGTAAACTCCACAAAGGGAACACAGCCACTCATATGGGAGCGAATTTAAGTGTAACGGACATCAATGCAACTGCCACCACGTTGAGCAGCGGGTCTTATTTTAACTGCGCTCTGATTAATGATGGGACAGTCAAATGTTGGGGATACAATGGTGATGGTACTAACCTCATTGGTCTTCTTGGAAATGATAAGTATGTTCCTGTCGAAGGAGCCGGAGTAGAATCTATTGGAGATGCCGCTCTAGAGATGGGAGGTAATTTAACAGCAGCTGTTAACGTGAGTGGAGTGACAAAGATTAGCTCCGGGCAAAGCCATACCTGTGTTATCTATACGGGTGATAAAGTAAAGTGCTGGGGAGACAACTCATCAGGTCAGCTAGGAATTAATGGGGTTGCTGATGCGGGGGGTGCCGATGATATGGCTAGTTTAGTGGATGCAAAAATTGAAACTGATGATCCTGATGGTCCTGGTGGAGCAGATCCTACTGCTCAAACTGCCTCAGCTATCTGTAGTGGAACTAAACATAACTGCGTCATTGTAGTTGAGGATGGTTCTGTACGCTGTTGGGGTGACAATACCTATGGACAATTGGGAATACCCATGGTGGACAGTAATACCGATGGTGTGCATGACACTTTCGGAGCGGCGCTTGGTGATTCGGCAGATGAAGATATTAACCCCACCAATGCCAAAGTTGAACTCGGATCGGGGACTGTCACTCATATAGCATGTGGAGGAAATCACTCCTGCGCTGTTTTAGATAATACGACAGTAAAATGCTGGGGACAGGGCACTTTTGGACGCCTTGGTAATGGGAGTACGGCCAATATTGGCGATAATGAAAATGAAATGGGAGATAATCTCCAAGCAGTGGACCTGGGAACCACTAAAACCATCAGTGAGATCAAAGCAAATCTCTATCATACTTGTGTCCGCTTTAGTGATAAAACAGTGAAATGCTGGGGCTACAATCGAGCGGGTAACCTAGGAGTCGGGCATGAAAATGACCTAGGAGACGATGCCTCCGAAATGGGAGAGAATTTACCTTGGTTGGTTTTCTAACGGTAGCTGATTTTAGCCACGACCGGAAAATGATCGGAAAAACCTTGGGTCCAGATGAGTTCATCTTCTTCATTCCAAGTGCAAGAAGAAAAAGGCCGTCCCTTTTCATCGGCAGTCATATCCTGCACCACTTTAAATCCCCCTTTTTCATAGCGAAAAGGACTCTCTTTCAATAGAAAGCTGGGAGAAAAAATAATCTGATCCAACATACTCCATTTACAAGCAGAGCTTTTATCATAGAAGTAGGAACCGGGTTTGGACTTGGCTAGACCTTCCCAAGCAGCGTTA
This sequence comes from uncultured bacterium, assembly GCA_964343805.1. GTDB lineage: Bacteria > Bdellovibrionota_B > Oligoflexia > CAYFLR01 > CAYFLR01 > CAYFLR01. The sequence continues at coordinate 50,119 of CAYFLR010000037.1, forward strand.
TAGAGAATCACCTTGTAGAGATCTTGCTGCTTTCTTACCGTCTCCATATCGTAGGTGGCAAAAAGATAGTCCATCAGAGAAGAGGAGAAGGGCTCATCGTTAAAGTCACCCATGATCACGATGGATTGATCAAAGGTGAGGCTCTCTGGTAAGTTTTCGCTGCCTTCATTGGCGAGATCGCGATAGATATGCCCTTTATGTTGCTTCCAAATATGGGCTTGGAGATTGTCACACACCGCTTGGCGGTATGGAGCAGTATAGTATTTGTTGTAGGGTCTGGCTTTCAGGTGCCCACAAAAGACGGTGATTTTATCCTTACTTTGGTTAACAATCAGATCCGCTTTAACCACTTCGCCTTTGTCAAAACGTTCAAAGAACTGAAGATACTTCACCTGCTGAACTCGAAAGAAGGATGAATCATAGATCAATATGGTGTCATTGTAACTGGATTTAAACTCTTTATCTCCCGCAATGTAAAATCGCTTGGGAAGCAAATTCACAATGTCCCCTGCTACTTGCAGATTTTCAACTTCCGTTAAACCAATTATGGCGGGCACATTTCTTTTGCCATATTCGTTTAAAATCTGCTTGATAGCTTTAGCAACTCTTCTTACTTTGGCTTTATATTGTTTTTCCGTCCACCCCTCTTTGGGAGTCATATCTTTGCGCGGTCCTCCCGAATCGGGGTGAAACATATTTTCTAAGTTCCAGGTGAGCAGGAGGAGATCTTTGGTTTTCTTTGCTTTCATATAACTTCCTTATTTAATTATGAGGTGGTTACTATCATGGTTCTATGAGGTTTACACTAAAAAACCACCCATTCCCTCATATTTATCTCACGGTTCACATTAGCCAATTTTGATTCACTGGCCGCGGAAACCTATGCCAAGCTAAGATTTACTCAAAAATCTCAGGGAAAATTAATTGGCAATATGGATATGCTCATAGCTGCCCATGCCATGAGTCTTGATACCGAACTCTTGACTAATAATAGAAAAGAGTTTTCGCAAATAGATGGGTTAAAACTAGCAAATTGGCTCTAACTAAACCCGGATCTACATTTTTACCTTTTCAACTCCTATTAATATGTTCATAATCATAAAATGAGCGAACTGGAAAAATACCCTCGCCTGCGCAGCGACCTTAAAATATCCAAAATGGTGCAACGAGAAAAAGTAAGCACCGTAATAAAAGATCCTATAAAGGACAGCTACTTTCGTTTTGAAAAGGATGAGTGGGAGATCATCTCTCTTTTTGATGGTGAGAAAACCTTCGAAGAGATGGTCAAAGCCTACAACGACTCTCATACCACTTCGGAAATTGATTTAGAGACCATCAAAGATTTTAAAGAGTCGCTGGAAGAGATGAATCTGCTGCAAAAAAGTCAGCAAGAAACCAATGTGATGCTGATGGAAAAGATGAAGGAGATGCGACGAGCTCAGCTCCTTTCTAAAAAAGGCTCCCTCATGTACAAGCGTTTTCCATTGGTGGATCCGGATAAGATTTTCAATAAAGTATTGCCCCATATTCAATTCTTCTGGACCAAATCCTTTCTCTTTCTCTCTTCGGCTATGATGCTCGGCTCGGTGATTGTTATTCTTACCAACTGGGCCAAATTTAATACCGGGGTTTACGAACTCTTCTCCTTCAAAGAGATGGATCTGGTAAACCTGGCTTGGCTCTGGGTGATCATCTATGTAACCATTGGGATTCACGAACTTGGTCACGGTTTAACATGCAAGCAGTATGGAGGGGAGGTGCATGAAATTGGCTTTTTACTCCTCTTTTTTCAACCCTGCTTGTACTGTAATGTAAACGATGCCTGGCTCTTTGAACAGCGTTGGAAAAAGGTGCTGGTGACCTTGGCCGGGGGGTATATAGAGTTTTGGATCGGTTCCATATTCACCTTTATATGGGTGCTCACCAACCCCAATACCTTCATAAACGTGATTAGTTTTCAGGTGATGACCATCTGCTCTATATCTACCATTGTGTTTAACTTTAATCCCCTGGTGAAGCTGGACGGATACTACCTCTTTTCTGACCTGGTGGAGGTCCCCAACCTCAAAGAAAACTCCGGTAACTACATTAAATATCTAGCTGCTCGCTATCTCTTTTTTATGCCGAAAGAGGATTTTCCTGGCACTAAAAGAGAGAAAAAAATCCTCTTCCTCTATGGGGTGGCTGGAGCTTTCTGGGTATTTGGCTTACTCACCGGACTCTTTATGATGGCTCATAATATGCTGGTGGAATCATTCTATGCCAGTGGGGTGTTGATAAGTTTTTGGGTAGCATATAAAATATTCGGTAGTCATTTTACAAAAAGTGGAAAGTTTCTTTTATCTTGGTATATGGAGCATATGTCATTTTTTAAAAATCCCAAAGGGAAAGCCATCGCCATTGGCGTTCTGGTCACCATTTTAGTTATATTATTTATCCCTATTCACTATCAAATTAGA
>CAYFLR010000037.1:52587-57012 GCA_964343805.1 uncultured bacterium
AGAGCCGACTGTGCACTCGAGACCAGTTCTTCTAAGATACTCCGATCTCCAGCCGAGGCCAAGCTGGTTAACTTTCAAGTTCATGATGGCCAGGTCTTAAAAAAGGGACAAGTCATAGCAGAGATGAAAAGTCTTCCCCTTTTGTATGATAAAAAAATTGCAGAACATGCTCATGAGAAAGTGAAGCTGCAGCTTCGTAAGCAGCTGTGGGAACAAAAGGAAAAAGTTCCGGGGCTCAAAAAAGAGCTTGAAGCCAAAAAACTAGCCCTCAAACAAAAAGAGAAAGAACTAAAATCTCTGCAACTCACCTATGACAATTCACTCAATCAACCGGCTATAATCTCATGCAATGATCAACTGAATCTGTTAAACAAGTTCTACAAAAAAGGGGATGAGATCTGCAAAATCTTAGGGGTTAAAACCCTCTATACCGTGGTGCATGTCAGAGAGCCGGAAGTTCGCTTTGTCAGAGAAAACCAACCGGTGGAATTTAAACTCCACTCTGCCCCTTTCGCCACCTACCACGGTAAGATTCACAAGATTCGCCAAACCAGTCAAAAAGACCCTAAAAACCCCCGCAACGTGCTTTACGATGCGGAAATACACATAGAAAACACCGGTCCTTTAAAACCCGGTATGCTCGGCAAAGCCAAAATTATCGCTGATAAGGTTTTTCTGATCCACTACCTCTGGATCAAAGCTTCAGCTCTTTTACGGCTCGACCTATTTTACTAAAAGGAGTTCACCATGAAAGCCCTGTGGATCTTAATAGCAACAACCCTCTTTCTACCTGCTGCCCTAAACGCTTATGTGGTCACCGGCATCTTACAAGGAAAGCAAGAAATCACCATCAAAAGTAAATCCCAGGGACAGATCACCAAGGTCTTTATTAAAGAGGGAGAGTGGGTGAAAGCAGGGGCAGTTCTCGCACTCATTGACGATGAGCAAGAAAAGATCGAGATGGAGCTCGCCAAAGTTGAGATGGAGACCGCTCGCGGCGATTTAGAAAAAATGAAAAAACTCGGTAAATATGTTTCAGCCGAAGAGGTGCTGAACAAGAAAAATGCGTTCCTCAAAAAGGAATCTCTCTACCAATTAAAGGCTTATAACTTTAAAAACACCCGCATCACCTCCCCCATCAGCGGGCTGGTTACCAAGCAGTTTATAAAGTTTGGTGAAACTATCTCCTCAGGTGACAAATCCTATGAAGTGATCCAATTAAAAAAGTTGGTGATCGAATTGGATGTGGATGCGGAATTTGCAGGCAAGTTGAAGAAAGGGCAAAAACTGGGATTCACCAGCAATCTTCACCCCAAAGAGAAATTTACAGCTGCGGTTAATTATGTGGGTCCGGTCTTAGATAAATCCAGTGGCACGATTCGAGTGAAATTAGAATTACCTAACCCGCAAAATAAGAGCGAGTATGTGCTGAAACCAGGGACCTTAGTAGAGGTGCAGATCTAAAAACCAATGGCGCTTCTGATGGAACTTTTAACAGCATCTTTGAAAGCATTTTTCAAAGCCTGTTCCATCAAATTGCCATAGTTAAAACTGCCTCCATAAAGCATCTCCACTTGATCATCTGGAATCTCTTGGATCTCTACACCTTTAGGCTTTTTAAAATACTTGGCAGGTAATGACTTTGGCCCTAGGCGCTGCACAATCATCACCGAGGCCACTTTGCCCTTTCATTATCACCCAAGATCTTAATGGGAAAGCCTCCTCCCCCTTTGGGTGGACGGCTTTTCTTTTTGTACCTTTTAGAGAGAATTTTAAGTTGATGACGTTCATAGGTTTGGATCAGCTTTAGCTTGTCACCCTTATACAGCCACATCTTACCTACTAACTCACCATTTTTATAAATCTTATAAATGCGGCAAGGGTATCCATTGATGGTCTCTTTTTTCTTGGTGTCTTTGATTCTTATCTCGTCATCGCTTTTCTCATATTTACGAGGAGAAGAGAAAAGGTTGGAGTTAATAATATCCAAGGCGCGAAAAGAGATTTGATAACCGGCTTTCCTGGTTTTTTTCTTCTCGGTGGAAGTCATAATATACCACACCAGTTCTTTATCATTACGAATGATGGTGGTCATTTTCGCTTTTACTTTTTTGTTTTTGATATGAACTTCTGATCTCTTACGATCTTTAAGAAAGTAATGCTTTTGAGTGAATTTGATCTTTTTCTTCTTCCCTTCATAGGAATAGCCATAGCCCTTGACAATCAGCTCATAACCGGGTTTCCCGGCAAACAGCTGAAAAGAAAACAACAGAGTAAGAAGAAGCAAGAGAGCTTTCCCTAGTTGCAAAAACATATAGACCTCACTAGAATGATATTCATTATTTTAACACTTTTGGTGAATATTTCATGGATAAAAACCGACTCATTAAACTGGCACTCCCCGAATGGAAACCCCTTGCTCTAGGAACCCTCTTTTTATTTATAGGCAGCCTGAGTAGTCTTCTCTACCCTCAAGCAGTCAGAGTGGTTATTGACAGCACACTGGTGGCGGGCGGCGACCCTAAAATGATCGATAAAGCGGTTTTATTCATGGCCATTATATTTGTGATTCAAGGAGTGGCTATCGCTTTTCGCTACTATCTTTTTACCGTTTCTGGAGAAAAGATTGTGGCTCGCTTAAGAGGCAATCTCTATGGAAACTTAATGAAACAGGAGATCGCTTTTTTTGACGGAAAACAAACCGGTGAGCCCACCAACCGATTAGCTTCTGATACCACCGTTTTACAAAATACCGTCAGTGTAAATATTTCTTTAGCTCTGCGCCATTTGGCTTCAGTTATCGGCGGTGTAGGTTTTCTATTTTATACCTCTGTCTCTCTTACTCTGCTCATCCTAGTCATCGTTCCCCCGGTAGCTATCGGAGCTGTATTCTTTGGTCGGCGAATCCGGAAATTTTCGGAAAAAGTCCAAGATGCCCTGGCTGCCGCTAGCCATGTTGCCGAAGAAACCCTATCAGGCATTCGCACCGTTCGCATATTCTCTCAAGAGGAAGGCGAAATAGATCGCTATGAAAGGAAAATAGATGATAGTTTTCAGTTAGCCAAAGCTCGAACCCGTTTCACCTCATTTTTTACCGCGGTGGTGACCACCGCTGGCTATGGTGCGGTGGCGGTAGTTTTTTGGTATGGAGGACATCTTGTTTTAGATAAAGCCATCACGGTGGGAGACCTCACCTCCTTTTTACTCTACACTCTCATCGTAGCCTTTTCTCTTAGTTCGCTGGCGGCTCTTTGGGCTGATTTTATGCGAGCTAGTGGAGCGGCTGAAAGGATTTTTACCCTCATTGATCGCAAACCCCAGATGGACTTTTCCGAAGGAAAGAGCATCCCCAACTTACAAGGACAAATTGCCTTTCGAAATATATCATTTGCTTACCCAAGTCGCCCTGACATTCCCGTACTAGAGGATGTTTCTTTCACCATTGAACCCGGAGAAGTGGTGGCTTTAGTTGGTCCCTCTGGTGGAGGTAAATCCACCATTGCGAGTTTACTCACTCGGCTCTATGATCCCACTTCCGGCACCATCACCCTCGATGGTTTCCCCTTAACCGATCTTGATGCCAAATGGATGAGAGAGCAAATTGGCAAAGTTTCGCAGGAACCCATTTTGTTTTCCACCTCCATTGCTGGAAATATCTCCTACGGGAAAGAACAGGCTTCGCCAGCCGAAATAGAATCCGCAGCTCAAATGGCCAACGCTCATGAGTTTGTCATAGGATTCCCCGAGAAATATGAAACCTTGGTGGGAGAGAGAGGCGTTCTCTTAAGTGGAGGTCAAAAACAACGGGTGGCTATCGCCCGAGCGGTGCTCAAAGACCCAAGTATTCTCATCCTCGATGAAGCCACCAGTGCTCTCGATTCTAAAAGTGAATCCCTAGTTAAAGAAGCTTTAGATCGACTCATGGAAAACCGAACCACCTTGGTGATTGCTCACCGACTCAGCACGGTCAAAGGTGCATCCAGGGTCTTAGTGATCGAGCAAGGAAGAATCGTTCAAAGTGGGACCCATAAAGAGCTGGTAGATCAAGAAGGGACCTACCGTAAACTCTTAGAGTACCAGTTAATGGATGGGTAGATAAGAAATTGGCGGACAGTAGTCGGACTCTCAACTTCAGAGACGGAGAGCTGTCCGCTTTTTCAGCAAAATAGCGGACAGTTGTTAGACTCTCAGTTTCAGAGACAAAGATCTGTCCGCTTTAACGGCAAAAGGGCGGACAGTTGTTAGGCTCTCAGTTTCAGAGACAAAGATCTGTCCGCTTTAACGGCAAAAGGGCGGACAGTTGTTAGGCTCTCAGTTTCAGAGACAAAGATCTGTCCGCTTTAACGGCAAAAGGGCGGACAGTTGTTAGGCTCTCAGTTTCAGAGACAAAGATCTGTCCGCTTTAACGGCAAAAGGGCGGACAGT
>CAYFLR010000038.1:0-11246 GCA_964343805.1 uncultured bacterium
AGTTTTAATGCTTCCTCTTTTGTTTTGTTTTTGAGCATCATTGTCATAATAGAAGCAGCTGCCTGTGAAATGGCACATCCTTCACCTTCAAAGGAGATTTCTTTGATTACATCATCTTCCATCTTGAGATAGACCTGGACTTGATCTCCGCAAAGAGGATTGTGTCCCTCGGCAGAAATGTAAGGCTCATCCAGTTTATTCTTATTATGAGGGCGTTGATTATGATCTAAAATCGTCTGTTGATACAATTCTGATAGTTGGCTCATGATGGAAATATCCTTTTTATATTTTTCAAGGAATGAATAAAGAAATCTATTTCATCCAAGGTATTATACATAGCTAAAGAGAGTCTGGCGGTAGCAGGCACTTTAAAGTGTTGCATTATCGGCTGTGCACAATGATGACCTGCTCTCACCGCAATTCCATCATTGTCCAGTAAGGTGGCAATATCATGGGGGTGAACGCCTTGGATCACAAATGAGATGGCTCCGGTTTTTTGCTTTGCTTCCCCGATGATTTTGATTCCTTCGATCTGTTTTAGGTTATTTTCAGCATAGACTAAGAGATTGTGTTCATACTCTTTTACGGCCTCAAAATTAAGACCTTTGAGGTAATCGATGGCGGCAGACAATCCTAATGCACCAGCAGCATTGGGAGATCCAGCCTCAAATTTCAAAGGAGGCTTCATGAAAGTTGATTTTTCAAAGGAGACGGTCTCTATCATGTCGCCTCCTCCTTGATATGGGTCTATTAGTTCTAGCAATTCTTCTTTTCATTATAATATACCGATCCCTGTGGGACCGTACATTTTATGGCCGGAGAAGGCGAAAAAGTCACAATCTAAATCTTGCACATCAATGGGTAAATGAGAGACTGCCTGCGCGCCATCGATTAAAACTGGAACGCCCTGCTGATGAGCAATTTGAATCATTCTTTTAATGGGATTTATAGTTCCCAGGACATTTGAAACATATGAGAGAGCGATAAATTTGGTCTGGGGAGAAAGCAGCTTTTTATATTCTGAAATCAGCAGCTCTCCTTGATCATTCATGGGCACCACCTTAAGCACTGCTCCCGTTTGTTCACAAAGAATTTGCCAAGGAACAATGTTGGAATGATGTTCCATGGCGGAGATAATAATTTCATCCCCTTTACGAATAAATTTACGACCATAGCTCTGAGCTACCAAATTGATAGCCTCGGTGGTACCTCGCACGAAAACCACCTCTTCGGTTTTCTCGGCATTTATAAATTTTTTTACTTTTTCTCGAGCTTCATTATACTGATGGGTTCGTCGCTCACTGAGTCCATAAATTCCTCGGTGGACATTGGCCACTCCATTGGCATAAAACTCATTTACGGCACTTATTACAGACTGCGGTTTCTGGGTTGTAGCAGCATTATCTAGATAAACTAGAGTCTTTTGTTGGTTGGTAGAGTGGAGACCAGGGAAATCGTCTCGGACCATTTCTCCGATAAATTCACTTTCAATTTCAATACTGGGACCATGGATAATCGGTTCTACATTTCTTAACATGTTGTTCTCCTTAAAAATCAACTCCTAGGCATCTATATAGCAATTTATATGCCAACAATGGGAGATGGGGTTATTTGCCTGTTATGCTTAGTGTAGAGGGATAAACATAGAAGAAATTTTGTTTCAAAAATGGAGAGCTTGAAACAGAGTGTTTCATCTCTCTCTTTGATGTTGAGGCTGGACTGAATACTCAATTTGATCTTGCACTTGGTATTGGATTTGAGCACTGATGTCGTAGTCATCATATTGATCCGCTAGAGGATCAATATTCGCTCTTTTTGCTACCAGTTGGTATAATTCGGCTATTTCTGGCTTTACTTTCTGCAGCCACTCGTAGGCTTCAGGGTCCATATGAACAAAGGTTTCATGGACAAAGCGAAGCATGCCGGCTTTGATTTTAAATTGACCATAAATGCTGGGATTAAATCCATAAATACCAGCAATAAGATTACGATTGTAAGCATTTTTTCCTCGGGCAGCGGAAACATAGAACTGCAACACCACATCAGAACTAAAAGACCTTCTTACAAAAAGGGAGAGTTGCTGGTCAAGTGACACTCCCTTCTCCAGATTGTAAATGACCTGTCTAATGTTTTCCATTCGGGCATCGCAACCCTCTTTGGTTCTTTCGATCTTGTCATCATTGTCGGTGACTCGAATCTCTGCCCCCACTCCTAAGTTTGGCATTCCTGGATATCCGGCAGCTGCAATGGAGAGCACATCTCGGGTGTACCCAGCACAATTATTACCAAAGAAGTCATAAGAGCTGTTGTAATTGGAATCTGCACACATTAAACGTTCAATGGCCACAGAATCAGATTGATTATCTAATAAGGGGATAGGTGAGCACATAATTCCCCCTTTAAGCATGGATCCCCAGAGTTCACGTCCGGCCAATGCATCTTTTGTTTCATGCACTCCACCATCAATTAAGACCGCAACATGATGTGCTGGAGTTATGGGATGGAAAAAGGTCATACTCCAGGAGAGGGAAGATGCGAGGTTATTGGTGCATAAATGAACTCGATTTGAAACCTTTGAAAAGGCGTATAATGGAGACTTAATAGTCATAACAGCATCCGAAACCATATCATTAGCCAGAGCTAAGGGATTTAAGATGCTGTCAGAGTATTTATATCCAGCTATTTCAAGGTTTTCGAGTGATTGATAGTGTTCGTTCTGGGCAAAACTACTGGCTGATTTGGCAAGATAAACCGTTCCTGTCGCAGTATTAATCGTTCGGTATACAGTTTTTCCTGTAATTAGGTATTTAATAGGTCTGAGAGTCAGCCTAGGTAAGAATTTGACGACTTTTGTTAAATAGCCCTCATGCCTTTTTCCCCATCTTTTTTCAATCAGTGAGAGGGTCTGTGGGTGAGGGGCAGCTGTTTCTAATTCACTGCTTTTAACTTGGCTGTCAGTGGCGAGCCGTTTTTTACAACTGAAACATAACATGGTCAAAAGAATTACCATAAGAACTCTTTTCATTTTAATCCCCACTAATTAAATGGTACTTTCTGCTTTCAACACTATTCGGCCAAAAAAATAGAAAGTTTACTTTTATTGGAGTTTGGACTTATGTTCTATGATTCTCCGCTGCAGGCGGCTCTCTTTTTAAAAAGATACAAACGGTTTTTAGTAGATGTTCGGTTTCCAAATGGGGAGGAAATGACTGTTCATTGTCCCAATACAGGGAGCATGGCAACATGCCTTTTTGAGCAAGGTCGGGTCCTGCTCAGCCACTCTAAATACCCCAAAAGAAAATATGCTTATACCTTAGAACTAACCAATAGTGGCAAGTCTTGGATTTTAGTGAATACTCATAAAACGAATCATCTAGCCAAAGAGGCGATTTTAAATGGAACCATCAAGGAACTATCTGGGTATGATGAGCTCTTAACTGAACAAGCCTATGGTGAAAAAAGTCGTATTGATATCTTGCTAAAAGGAAAAGAGGGGCTCTGTTATGTAGAGGTTAAGAATGTGACTTTGTTAGGCTCTGATGGCCATTATCAATTTCCTGATGCAGTTACTACCCGAGGGCAAAAACACCTTAAGGAATTGACTTCCATGGTGAAAAAAGGTCATCGGGCAGTGATGCTCTATGTTATTGGGAGAAAAGATGGTGAAAACTTTCGGGTGGCTCATGAAATTGATTCAACCTATAACCAGCTCCTAATGAAGGCTCACAAGCAAGGGGTGGAGGTCCTGTGTTACCAAACTGAATGCTCTGCCACTGAGCTTACCATCACTTCACCCGTGACTTGGATTCCAAATACAGTGGAGGCTATTTGATCATGGTGTGATGAAGTTGTTCTTTACTATGATCAAAGTGATTATTTTGCGGGGTGATACTGTAGATAAAATTCCTATCCCAGTTGTTGTATATGGTTCCATCGCGACCGGTGAAACGGAGAAATGGGTTAAAGCTATAAATCGCATTTTCGGAACTCATGATGGTGCCTTCCCAACAGTTGGCAAGTCCAATAAACTTATGAACTAGTCCCTCTTGACCATCTTTCATAATCACTTTTCGTCCCATACCCAGGTTAGATTTCTTAATATAATGCCCTTTACTGTAGGAGGCATAAAAACCTAAGCCTTCCGCATTGTCAAAGGCCCGCTTTTTAGTGAGAGTTTCAATTTCCAGCACTCGGCAATAAGCGGTGTTTTTATTAAGGTCGATGGCGTGAAAAGCAAAACCGCCAAAAGCTTTCTCAATATCCTGTACGTTGCTGATGGACGTATTTTCATTGCAATCAGTGCAGAAGGTATTAAAGTACATGCCATCATAATAGTTGAGAGGTATCAGGGCTCTTGCACTTAATACAGTGATATCATCTGAGGCTTGATCGATGATTCGATCTACTGCGGTAAGCGAAGAGAGACTGACAGATAATAGAGCTACTGCTAGCTTAAGATATGTATGCATATGGTTTTCCTCCATAAATTATTTTTAGTTTCTACGAAGGTTCATACCATAATTTGAAACAATGTCTAGAAGATAATGAGGTAATTATACAAAAAAAGTAATTTTTTAACGTATTTTGTTGAAACAGCTAAGGGAGGGATATTTCCAGCTCGGTGATTTTCTGATAGAGGTAGCCGCGAGCCAGACCCAATACTTTTGCTGCCTTAGAGACGGAGCCATCTGTTAATTTGAGGACAGAGATGATGTAAGTGCGTTCAACCTGTTTTTTCAGGTCTTTTAGAGAGATTACTTCATCAATGCTCTCTGGTAACCACTCATTGGTATTGCCGCTAGGTAGAGGGTTACTATGAGGAAGCAGAGATTTGATAGACTCTTCACTTATCTCCTTTTCTGGGAGTAAAACGATTCGTTCTGCAATATTTCTGAGTTCTCTAATATTACCTGGCCAATTGTAGGAGGTTAGTTTTGTTCTCGCCTCTTGGGTGATTTTTTTAATGGGCTCGTTATGCTTACTGCACAGAGAACAAATAAAATGATTCATGATAAGAATGACATCTTCTCCTCTCTCTCTTAGAGGGGGAAGGACGATGCGCCCCACATTCAGCCGAAAGAAAAGGTCTTTTCTTAAACGACCATTTTCTACTTCTTGTTCTGGATCACGGGAGGTGGCCGCGATCAAACGCACATCACAGGTCTGGACTTTTTTACTGCCCACACGCTGCACCTCTCCATTTTCCAGAAATCTTAGCAATTTGGATTGAGCTTGTTCAGATAGTTCTCCTATCTCATCGAGAAAAAGGGTCCCGCCATCCGCCATCTCAATTTTACCTATTTGATTACTGGATGCCCCGGTAAAAGCACCTTTGGTATGACCAAAGAGTTCACTTTCGATCAGAGTTTCGGGAATGGCTGCTGAATTGACTATAATGAAAGGTTCATTAGCCCGCTTTGATTGTCGCCAAATGTGATGGGCAATCACCTCTTTACCGGTTCCAGTCTCGCCGGTAATTAAAACTTTTATATCTTTTTGGGCAAACTGATTGATTTGCGACTTTACCCCTTTTATCGCATTCGAATCACCGATCAGGTCGTGAGAGCTATTGTTAGTATGGGTGATGGTATTTAAAGAGTCTTTCATTTTGGAAGACTCGAGAGCTCTGATGATAGAGACTTCCAGTTTTTCGGCACTCACGGGTTTTTGAACAAAGTCAAAGGCCCCGAGCCGGATAGCGTCCACCGCTTCATTGGCACTGGCGGCTCCTGATAAAATGATGATGGGCAGTTCTATTTTTTCCTCTTGCAGTCTCTTGAGTAATGAGTGACAGGTTTGCATATTGGGAAAATGGACATCCAGAATCACTACATCTGGTTGCTGACGAGTGATCAATTGGTAACCCTCTTCTAGATTATCTGCCTCTAAAAACTGATACTCTTCCCCCATTAAAGAGATGCGAATGGCATCACGGATGGCTTTTTCATCATCAATTATTAAAAGACGAATCATACTTTCTCCTTTGGGGGCTGCTTATAAAGAGGGAACTGGCAGGTAAACTCCACTCCCTCTTGGTGATTATTGGAAGTTAAACTGAGACTCCCTCCATGATCACAGGCTATTTTCTGACTAATGGTTAGGCCCAAGCCCATATTTAATTTGGAACCGGTGCCTGCTTTAGTGGAGAGATAGGGATCAAAAATTTGATCAGCTAGTTCATGAGGAATGGTTTTACCACTGTTTTTTAAAATGAACTGTAATTGATTGGGAGTGATGTTTAATTTAAACCGAAGGTGAATCGATGCTCCTGGATTGGCTTCTACCGCATTTTTCATCAAATTAAATAGCAAATCTCTCAAGAGTTTGGCATCGAAAAAAGCTGATTGAATGTTTCCTTTAAAAAGGTCAGTGGAGAGTTTTATTTCCGGCCCAAAGACTCCCTCATACTGCTCTTTAAAGTTTGCCATAAAATCGGTAAGATTTACTTTTTCCCATTTGGGTTTTGGTAGTTTGCCGAAGGTAGCAAAGGTGTCGATCATATTTTCTATCTCTTGCACTTGGTCGCCAATTAGCCTAGTTGACTGTTCTAAGAAGGCTAAAAAGGCCTCCGGCTTTAACTGTTTTTGTTTTTCTAGCATTTTTCCATTTACTAATTTAATAGGAGTGATGGGATGTCTTAACTCATGGATGAGCATACGCGCAATTTGCTGCCAGTTTTCTAAACTGTGCAGACGCTCCACCTTTTGGAGCGCTTCCTCTTTACTCTGCCACAGAAGTTGGGTGCGTCTTACAATGGTGTAGGAAATAATAAGGGCGAGGATCAAACTGATGGTCACCACCATTAAAGCATTTTGAATACTCTGGCGTTGAAGGTTTTCAAGCAGTTGTTTTTTTAAAAGGAAAAAGGTCTGCAATGATTTTTTGGTCTCTACCCCTTTTTGAAAGATTTTCTTGTACTCCTTTTTTTGGTCAGGATCCAGTTCTGCGGCCTTTTTTAAAGTGGAAAGATGGTGGTCTACGGTTTGGTTTAAATTCATTTTTGCTGCCATCTGATAAACCATTTCTAGGCTTTCCTTTTGCATCTTAAATTGCAGAAGGAGAACTGGAATGAGCACAATGGCAAACATCAGAGTTATTTTGAACCAAGTATTTTTGATCACAGCTGAAAGCTCCTTTCAAAAATAAGGGTTTTAACTTTACTCTCTTTTAAGAGTTTATCCCAATCGAGGTGAAGCCATTTGGTACTGTCTTGACCAATGGATTGAAACTGAGTGAGATTTCCGTCTAACTGAGGGTTTAAAAGTAAACGAAAAGTATAGCTCCCGGCCTTGGGTAAATTCTTTTTGCTAAAGATATTACAAAGAGCTTGGGGAGTTTCTTTTAAATTGTAAAACTGCTCTGTTTTATTTGGTATTTTGATCGAAACCTTTTCATCCCATAAATCAAATTCTAGTTGGATGGTTTGCTGAAAGTGGAAACCTTTTTTACTACTAATCACACTCACTAGTTTAAAAGGAATGGCAGAAGTGAGCTGAGCCATAATACGAGATTCCGCATTTGCGGGCAACGGACAGAAGGGATCCTTTTCTGCTATTAAATCAAAAGTGAGAAGAAAGATGATCAAAAGGAGAATTTTTTTCATTAATGTCTCCTCTGACTTTCTAAAACAAAATTTAACCCGGTATTCCAGTATTGATTGGTCCATCCGATACCGAGGGTTACTTTCCACACATTGGGAAGATCCTGCTGTTCGGGAATAACCATGATGTCGTATGAACTGGCCAATATTGAATAGATTGGAAAGTTCCAAAGTGAGTAATCAAATTGGAGTTCATATTTAAATTCATATTTCCACTGTCTGGTGAGCATATTTTGATAAAGGGGGAAGGGTAAATCTTTAATTTGTTCGACTCTGGTTTTCAAATGCTGAGTGAGGAAGGAGTTTTGCCACAGCTTTAAACCCGCCTTTCCTTTAAAATGATAGGCTGGGGTATTTTGTATGACTCGAAAATAATTAAGATGGATAAAAAAGATGGCGTGATCAAACTCTATCCATGTTTTGAGAGCGGGAAGCCAAGTTAGATCTTCCCAAAAGCTGATGGAGTCAATGTCCTGTATCAGATCATGATAACTTTGGTAGTGCATGGATGAACCTAAACGGAGTCTAAGATCTTCCACCCAAGTAGCGTTGAGCCACCAATCGAATTCTAGCCCGGCCATGGATTGAAAATCAAATAGGCTCTCCTCTTCTTTTTCGAAGCTGGTATGGGTGGCTCCTCCTTCTATAAAAAATCTATGATTTACCTGCCTTCCTAAATAGAATTTCAGATCACTTTTAAAAAGAGTGCTATTAGGGAGGAAAACTTTCATCTGGTCTCGAAGGGGAAATTGCTCCCAAGCCTCTTGGTTAAACTTGTTTACAAAGGGGGCTTTGCTTCTATGCTGACGGTAATCAAAAGAGAAGCGGGCGGGAGGGATTTGATTTAACCCTTCGCTGTCAATATCGATGTGAGCTTTGAGATGATCTTTCCATTTATAATTGACCTCATTTTGGTCCAGAAGAGCGGTACTCCACCAGATGATTTCTCCCCCTGTTGAGGTGGGGTGGGGAGTTAAATGGGCCCATAAGATGACATGGTAACGCTTAACTGATTTTTCTAAGGCGAGTTTGACTTGAGTGAATTTCCCACTCTTGATCAGTCTTTTTTGAATGAGTTCTAAATCACTGCTGTAAATCCATTGATCCACCTTGAATCCTAAATTGGCAAAAAGATCTTCGCAGATACTGAGTTCTTTTTGAGTGGTCCCAAGGTTTCGCGTAATGAACCTCAAAAGGGTTTTGGTTTGCTGTTCTTGAGGTTTTTGCGGGGCAAGACCGGAGCACTTTATTTGATCAATATAGTACTTTTTTTGAGAGGCTGCTTGCGCTCCGGGGCTTAAAAGGGAGCTAAGAAATATAAGGGCAATCCATTTGTAAACTCTCACCAGCCTCTCCTAAATAAAAGAGAAATATTAAAACAATCCCACTACAAAACCGGTTGTGATGGTGTAATTATAAAGATCCTTTTTTTCTACTCCATCCACTCCAATATTATCTCCAAATACAAATCGGTAACCACCACCCAACTGATAGCGGAGCCAGGTTGTGATGTTTACTTCTAGCGCAATTTCTGGTTTTACAATATAGAGGTCCTCTCTATCATGGGGTCGCTTTTTTAAATGACCTTTTCCATGACGTGGTCTTTTATCTTTAAAATGAGAATCGCGTGGAGGTTTGGGCATCATCATTGAGATATGTCCTTTTCCTAGGAATAAGTTCGATTTAAGGTGGATCATGGAGTCCGGGGAAAAAATATAACCAAAATCGAGTCCTTGATAACTGAAGCGAATGGTTTTTTCATCATCGGTAGGGGCTTTTATTTTGGTTCGCAGTTGATTAGAAGCCATACCGATGGTGTAAGTTCGAGCGAGAACAAGACCAATTCCACCTTGAGTGTAAAAGGCATTGCGATCCAAGTTGGGAGAGTAACCAAGCCCTCCACTTAGGTAGGCTCCATAAAATCCCTCATCTCTAATATCGGTTATAAACCGACCGGTTTCATCGGAAAGGGCTTTGATTTCTTTGAGAATCACTGATTTATACTCTTGATCCTCGGGCTGTTTTTCATTTTCTGCAGGTGCCTCTTTGGGGGCCTCCTCCGTTTCCGTAGCAAATAGATTGGCACTTGCAAGGATGAGGCTGATTAATAAGATTAAATTTTTCATGATAACTCCTTAGCTTTGGGGGGTAAGCATCTCTTTTAAGGAAGCCTTTCTTCCTTAAGGAGTTTCTATTTCAATTGCTGTGCCAAAAAATTTTCACCATCATAACATATACTTAAGATTTAGTCTTGAGCATTGTCCCCTTAGATTGTCAGATATTTCTGACGATTTGTCATCTTTTTATGACAGGATGAACCCGGATATTTTATGAGAATTCTACTGCATTTACACCTAAATCAACAGAATCAAGGGTGTTGGATATTTTTGTACCTGCGCAATATGTACAATATTGCTCGCACAAAAAATCCTGCCACTACCTTGATTCTGTTGCCTATGAATAACTTCGCTACGATTTCTCATGAAATATCCGCGTGAAAGTTGCAAGTTGAAGCGGTCCATGACAAAATGAGGGATAAACACAATAATCCTAATAGGTTTGCATGAATAATCGGAAGGAACAGCTTCTTAACTTTGGAGATAAGACCGAGTTATTTGGTTATAAACTAGTCTTTTACCTCATTCACCGTCTGTTTGATGGCTTTTTTATATATAAAAAACGTAAGGCCACAATTGTAGCTGGTTCGGTTACTTTTTTCGCCATCCTTAGTTTTTGCCCGATACTATTACTTCTTATCTCCGGAATTGAATTCTTTGTAGAAAGTGGGCCGCTGGCACAAAGTTTGGTAATGAAAGCGGTGAAGGTGAATTTTCCTGCCCTTGCTCCTTGGATATTAAAAAGTATTGAATCTATTACTAAAGCCCAACTCACCAATTCTTTTAATTGGCTTAACCTGATTATTTTGCTTTATGCCTCTTTGGGATTTTGCAGTTCCATCCAGTTTGGGATCTTTACTATCAGCATGCAAGAAAGAAAAGGGGGCTTTCTCATAGAGGACTTAAAGTCCATTTTTGATGGAGTTTTTGTGGCTCTTTTTATCGTCATCATGGTAATTTTTCTTCCGGACTCTCCTTTGCTACAGAAAATGAAAACTGATATGCCTACACTGTATGGGATTTTAGCTCCGACCATCAAATACCAAGTTTTTCATTCGGCTATGAGTATTGGTTTTTTTACCCTTTATTACAAATGGATTTCCCCCATTAAGATCCGTTTTAGCGATGCGTTCATTGGAGGGATTAGCTTCATCATTTTATTCACCATTGGTAAGACCTTTTACTGGGTCTATCTCCACTATGTAAAAGATGATCTTATGCAAAGTTTTGGCAATTTTTATACCCTGGTAGTAGCCATTACTTGGATTTATTTTCTCATGTGCAGCTTTTTCTATGGGGCGAGTGTGGCTTGTGCTCCAGTTCATAAACGTAAGACTCCTTTTAACTACGAATTACAGAAACTGAGTTTCTTAGGAGAGGCTTGGAATTCTTTTCGAGGTGAAGAGGAATTACCCGACGAAGATTCAGAAGAGGAAGAAGATTTGGAGGAAGAGGCCAATGAAGAAGAGGCTTCGCCCCAAGGACCGATCGTGGATGTTCCTAAAGAAGAGGTTTGATAGCCGGCATGG
>CAYFLR010000038.1:11284-27618 GCA_964343805.1 uncultured bacterium
TGATCAGATAAAAAGCCAGTTCATTGAAAAACTGATATTCATAATCATGCCTTTTTGACTTCCCTTGGGAGATTTGCACCTTTTTGTCCGGGTCCACAATAGCCCGAATCATCCGCTTCAATCTTTCATCATAACTGCTTTTTATTTGATTATAACCTTCTAAAGTATTTACATCGGGTAGCTCGCGGGCCGCCAACAGAACGGCTGCAATTGTTTTTTCGATACTGGGTCTTATTAATTCCATGGCCCTTTTTTGATAAGGGTGAGTTGTCTGTCCTTCGCTATCCAGTTCAATTTGATGGATTACTTTTTTGCGTGGTTTTAAATTTGCCTGCTCGCCTAAGGTAAAAAGATGACCGAGGTAAAGCTTTTTTAGCTGTTGCCATTTCACAGGATCATTTGTTTTGAGTGCTTTTGCCCAAAATTCTTCAGCCGATAAATCGAGACAGACTATTTTTCGAGCAGCATATACAAACTCCTGAAAATTAACGGTCTTTAGGTGATGAACTTTATCATTCACCACTTTGGAAAGAGTAATCTCTTTTTTTTCTAAACTTCCACTAAATAGATAGCTTTGTCCCTGCTTTTGGGCATCATTCACCTTTAGGTTTTTAACCTCTGAATGAGAGGGGGATTTACACTGTATGAGGGATAACAGAAGTAGAAGGGTGAAAAGTAATTTTATTATCATAGACTTCTTATCGGAGCACATCTCTTTGACTTTAATTGGCTTCCTTAAAGATACTCTTTTATAAAAGCCCAAATTGCTTTGTAGGACCGCTCTTGATTCTTTTTCTTGGTGATACCGTGTCCTTCATCTTCAAAAAGCGCATATTCTACCGGAACATTGTTCATTTTCACTGCTTCAACAATCTCGTCCGATTCTTCTTTTAAAACCCTTGGGTCATTAGCCCCTTGGAGAACCATTAACGGCTTTTTTATTTTTTCTGCATGGAACAAGGGGGAAATGCTTCGTAGATAATCTTCTTCGGTATTTGGGTCTCCCATATACTTATACATGGCTTTTTTGAAGGCTTCCCACCAAGTGGGCATCTGTTTGAGTGTTCGGATCCAATTGGAAACACCAACAAAATCAATTCCGCAGCTAAATTCATCCGGCTGAAAAGCAAGCGCTGCTAGCACCATAAATCCCCCATAACTCCCTCCCAGTATGCCAATTCGAGCGGGATCTATTTGAGGGTGCTGGGCCAAGTATTTCTTAGCATAGATACAATCCATTAGGTCATCTTTGCCATGTTTTTTACGATCGAGATTGAAAAAATGGTTGCCGTAACCACTGCTACCCCGATTGTTGACAGCAATGACCGCCACGTTTCTATTTAGTAAAAATTGCATAAGTCCCGAATAGGTATCGGTAAATTGTCCACCCGGTCCTCCATGAACCATCACTAAAGCTGGAAAAGGTTTTTTCTCACTTGTCTTCGGTAGATAAAAAAGAGCGGGGATCTCTAGACCGTCAAATGATTTATACCTTACGATCTCGGGCTCAACTAGGTCATTCAGATCGATGGAGGGAGTCATGGTGTGGGTGAGTTGCCGACTAGTTTTGCTTAAAATGTCATAGCTATAAAGATTCTTCGTGGAGTTACTGCTTCCAGCATAGAAAAGTAATTTCTGCTCACTGCCTGAAAAGAAAAAACCACTCAAATGGAGGTGGTTCACTTCAGATATTTGGATTTCTACCTTTTCTTTATTATCCCAGAGATAGACTTTGGATCGGCTGTCTTCATTGGTAATAGTGGCTTGAAATCGGCCATTGCGGGAAATGTTAAACTCGTTTATGTCCCAACCATAGGTTTTTAAGAAGGTGGACTCCCCACTTTCTAAATCGTAACTATAAAGATCGCTAAACTCACTTTGTTCATTGCACAAGAAATAGAGAGACTGTCCATCATGAGAAAAACAGGCTGCTCGATAGGATATTGACTTCTTACGGCCAGCATCACTGATTTCTATGCTATCACCTGTGGTACAATTATATAAAAGGAGATCACAATCATCTCGTTCAACATACCGACTTAAGGTGATATAGTTTTTGCAAGGAGATATTGCTGTTACGTTTAAACCATCCCTATTTTCATAGATCAATTTAGGCTCAAAAGAGGTTAATTCCATTTCAAATAAATCAAAAAAGCGAGGATCTCTGGCGTTGGAGCGGTAGAAAAATGACTTTCCATCGTAAGACCACTGAAAAAATACATTTTTTGATTTGTCATAAGGTGTAAGATCTGTGATTTCTCCATTTTCTAGCAGGAGATAGATGTGATCCAGCTCATTACCACCTTGGCCTCGCATAAATAAGACCCTATTGTCACCTGGGAAAAAGACAGCATCTGAGATGGAATCTTTAGATGAAGGAGTTAACTCGTTCTCCGCCAGGGTTTCAAGGTCAATGGATCTTACACTAAAAAGACCTGTTTTATTGCCAATTATTAAAGCCTTAGTATCATCATGGGACACGGAGCAGCAAAAGATGTTTTCACAATCTAGGAACTCTTCTATCGTATACTTTTTCATGATTTAATCTCCTTATGAAACTCTTCTCCATTAAATCCGAATATTTCACTCAAAGTCTAGTTTAATTTAGTCAAGATTTAGCTATAAATTCCGAAAAGTGGAGTGGGGGATCAAGTTGTGGTTGTTACTTTTGAGGTAATATATTGAAACTTTTGGTTAAAATTATCGTCCTGACCTTTTTAATCCTAGGAGTGGGGAGCTGTAAAAAGCGGGCTGAAACAGCAACCAAGACTTTGATTTCCGGATATAAAGGGGAAGCTCTTGCTTTTATTCCGCTGGCATGGAAAAACAAATCTCCCCAGTATCAATTGGTGCTCTGTAAAACAGCCGCTAAACTAAAGAAAGTTCAAGACCTTGCGGTCAATTTAGAAGAGGACGAGCATCTTTCGCCCAATTTACTAAAATTCCTAGCTTGTTATAGCCCCTTCCATCGGATATTTAATCCGCAAGATTTAGAACAAATTGCAGAATTGGTTTTAAAGGCTAAAGAGGATCAGCCTCATAACAGTCTTCTTTTTAAAATAGTTGGTGGAGCTCTCTCCTTCATATATACCGGGCAGACTGAATTTTATACCAATGGTGTGGTAAAAAGAGAAAATAAGATAGCAGATAGTCTTGCTCATGATTTAAAAGATCCTCTATCCACCACCTATCTTTCACCTGCAGAGTTTAGCTTAGTGAAAAATGCCCTTTTCGAGGCGATTGTTCAGTATTTTGACAAGAGTGTTGTTATTCCTACTGATGATTCATTGGAAAAAACATTGCTCGGTCCTCCTATTGGTATTGGTCTTTCAGCCTTACTCAACCTAAAATGCGATTTTTATACAAAGTTCAATTTTTATCAAAAACTCCTTTGTAGTTTGACCGCTCGAAAGATGCTTTATTATCTTGATATCCGTTCTGATTGGCCTTCAGTGGCCATCTTCGAAAAGCGATTGGTCAGTCTGATTAAGACCTACAAAATCCAAAAATACCTGAGAGAGCTGATTAAATATGATCAAAACAAAGAGAGTGAAAGAGTCTCTATTTGGAGGTGGACTTTAGATTATTTTAATCAGGATAAGGGTCAAGCTTTGGCCGTTTTTGCCGTGCTCTTTCAAGATACCAACCACTATCTCCATGTAAAGTACTTGCAAGAGGTGCATCTGGATATTGAGCCTCGATACATCACTCGGTTAAAAAAAGCTAATGAAATAGTAAAAAAACCAGCTCGCTTTCTACTCCTCTCTCCGGAGTTGGGGATAAATAAAGAGACACTCTATCATTTTATGGTGCCGGCTTACCTGAGCTATTCAATGTCCAAAGAGTATATGGATGATCTTATGGTAGCTAAAATTCCTTTTGTTTTTAATATGCTCTATGAATATTTTACCAGCTTAAATCTAGAAACAAGGCAAACCCTTGATAGAAAACTGGATCAGCAACAAGAACTCTCTCCCTTCATGGTGAATTTATCAAGGTCTGCTATCCTTTTAGGAGGATTTTCTGAGCCGCTTCCCTATTCAAAAAAAGAGTTTGAAACCACTCTAAAGGATATTTATATGGGGTATGCAGGTGCCCTTTTTGGGATGGATAAACACCATGCCAAGCTAGATTTTGCTACCTTTGCAGAGTGTCATGCCAAAGATCCGAAAGAGTTTTTATTTGCTATCTTTAGGGGTGAGGAAGGTCTCTGTCGTTTTTAACAATTTCTGTTCACTCAATTTTTTAAAATAACTCTCACTTAAATAGGGTTGACCTGCTAATAAGTGATTCAAATACTCTCTGCAAGGAAGAGCCTGATTATCTATTTTATGCGGAAGGGCTTGATAGCTAATCGCCTTTTGTGTTCCATTTGCTGCATTTACCAAAACATCTATTCGAATATAATGTTCTGGAACTCCTTCGCATGCATCTAGAGTAAGGAGATCCTTTTCTCCTTTGAGCAAATAAAGAATCCCCTCCACCAAACCTTTCTCTTTAGAAACTATATTGGCTACTCCACTGCCCGGAAAGAGACGGGATGTTTTATTAAAGGCAAGAAGGTAGTCATATAACTTCGCGGGCTCGGCAGACAAAACTCTGACCTTTCTGGCTTTCATTCGCTCTGGGTTCATATTGCTGCCATAGGCAAAGTAAAAAGTCTCCGTCATGATCTTCTCTTCTTATGGTTTTAAAATGAATTTTTATAGAGTATAACTCCTTTTAAAGGAGGAAGTAACCCAAGATGAGATTTCCATTTCTAGTTTTAATTTACCTTTTATTTTTTTGTTCTCTAAATGCCACTGAAACGGTAACAGAAAAATCCCAACCTACGGCGTTGCCTCTCAGTTTTAGCCTCTCTTATGGTGGTTCCTATAGTCTTCCCTCCCCGCTCAGTATTGAACAAGAGGGTCATGAGGAGATCTCTTTGTGGGGTGATTTTGAAACTTTTCCCTTTGAAATACCTCTTTATTGGGCAATAAGGGTGAGAGGTGAGTTTAACCAGATTATTTGGGAGCTAGAAACCATTCATCTTAAACTCCGTTTATTAGATCCCCCTCCCGAAATAGAGCAGTTTGAAATCAGCCATGGATATAATCTCACCTATGTTAATATAGTGCTCCCGGTTTATAATGCTTACTACCTGCATTTAGGTCTAGGAGGAGCTCTGCCTCATCCAGAAAATGTGATCCGAGGAAAACGATTGCCTGGAGATGGAGGCCTCTTGTCTTGGGGGTATTACTTTACCGGACCCGCCGTGCAAGTGGCTTTTTCTAAAAGCTATGAACTTCATGACTACTTTTATTTGAATATGGAATCAAAATTCACCTTAGGATACGCTAGGGTCCCCATTGTTGATGGGCATGCAGATATTGTCAATGGAGCCTTTCAGTTGTTGCTTGGATTAGGAGTGAATTTATTTTGAGTTCTCTCTTTTGGCAAGTTGTTTATGTTGTTTATCCACCTCTCTTAAGAGTGCTGGAAAGGTTTAAGTTTCATCATCAAAGGCAAGATTATCTAATTGGTCATTTAAAACCCGATTTAAACAAAGAGCTGATTACTTTACCCAATTGTTGAAAAAGAAATTAAACTGAGTTTGTCAGAAATAAATAACAGCTCTGTCTTTTTTTTCTGACAAAATGCCTAGGTAAAAACCTCTCCTTTTTATAAGTATTTTAAATTATAGCCAAAAACTGAATGGCACAGAACTTGAAATAGTTCTTAAGTAACAGCGCAAATTGAGCGCTTAAACAAAAAGTAACTTTTCAAGGAGACAGATGATGAAATTAACAAAAATGATCCAAACAAGTGTTGTAACCAGTTTAACTGCTTTTGCATTGGCCGCTTGCGGACAAGTTCAATCACTCGCTGATCTTACCAGCGATACCGATCAGGAACGAAATGTTCAATCAGCCGATAGTGAAGCTCTCTTAGTGGTAGGAGCCGAAGAGGAAGGACTCCGAGGAGAAAAGGGCAGGCGAGGAGAGAAATGTGGAGAGCGCTTCTTACGAGGTGAACGAGAAAAACCGGAAGTCACCTTTGAAGATAGCGAAGTGCAAGCTACTTTTATAGAAATCAAATCTTTAAAAGAGCAGCTAAAGGCTAAGAAACAGGCCATCTGCCCTAAAAATATTGAGCTTAAAGAAGAAGTCGCCAAAGTGGTAGAAGGGGTGAAAAGTGATGAAAACGCCACCTGTGAGCAAGTGATAGAGGCCGTGGCCCCTTTTAAAGATCAACTGGAAGAGGCGAAAGAAGAGCATAAAACCTGTGTAGAAGAAAACAGCGAAGAGATGACTCCTTTAAAAGAGCTTAGCGAGAGTTTACGAGAAGCTTGTATGATCAAAAAAGGCAAGAAGGGTAAAAAAGGTCATAAGCGCGGTAAGGTCAAAGGAGACAAAAGAGAAGGTAAAGAGTTAGGTGAGCGTAAAGGGAAAAGAGGTGGAAAAAAAGGCCTTCGCAAAGGAAAAGGACATGGCAAACAAGAACTTTCTGCAGAACAACAAGCTGACAGACAAGCGGAAAGACAAGCGGAAATGGAAGAGAAAATTAAATCAGAAGCCTGTGCAAAAGCCATCAAGGATGTGCAGGAAGCTCTCAAATAAGAGATCCTTTTAGATAAGAAAAAAAGCCTCAGGTTTTAATTAACCTGGGGCTTTTTTTTCGGAATAAATATCCATCCTGTCAGACCTTCTAAAATCATTGAGGCTGAGCAAAAAATATAATTAAAACAGGGGGTTAATAAATGAATTTATCCTGGACTTTTCAATTTTGATTTGTTAACTATCCTATGACAAATGGATCAAAGGATAGATGGATGATCTCCCATAAACCCAGAAAGTTTCTTAAGGCTAAACCTCATCATATCTCCATAAAGACAATGGTGAAAGGGGTCAATTTTAATCAACCTCCTTTGCGAAAAACCATCATCCATTTGTTGAATCTTCTCTCCAAAAGGCCTGGTATTGCGCTATCAGCTTATTGCATTCTGTCAAATCACATTCACCTTATTGTGCAATTTGATAAAGATACGGATCAGGGAAAATTAGGACGAGATATGCTCTTTGGAGATGCCATGAGGATGTTCAACTCGCAAGTCAGTAGGGCAGTGAATCGTTATTATAAAAGAAGAGGGAAGCTTTTGCATGACCGCTACTGGATGGCTCCTTTAAAGACTGGGACTTATATTTTGAATGGTTTTAGATATGTGTTATTTAACGCTCTCAAGCACATTAGTTTCCAAGGTCCTTACCAAATTGAAGACGATCCCAGGTCGAGTTTATTTGGTTTTAAACATAAACTGGTTAATTTGAAGTTGATGAAATCCACGCGCTTCACTCTGCTCCGGGGGAGTGAAGACTATTATTATCGAAGTTATAAAAACATCGTACGGGATTTAGTTTTCATCTAGTTATTTTGAAAATAGAGGAGAGGAAAGGCGTTTCCATTATCAATGGTCCATAGGGGAGTAATAAAATCCCAGTTGGCATCGGTGTAGGTGGTTTTTTGCACCATCTGTACGGTGGTTTTGCCAGTACCCTCATCTCCTGCAGTGGTACTTTGATTACTGGTGTCCGTGTTCCAAAAAGAGTTTTCTATGGTGAGATTGGTTGCATTTGCAATCTCTCCTGTAAGTCCACCTCCATCCGAACCGGCAGTGACTTCTCCCGTAGAATAGCAATTTTGAATCAATCGAGTACTGTTACTTCCCAGAGTCCCAATAAATCCTCCGGCTTTTCCGTTCGCCGATACATTACCGGTGGCATAACTGTTTGTGATGTTGAAAGTGTTCTGAGCTAAGCCCACTAATCCTCCAAACTTAAAACCGTTCCCGCCGGTATTGGTATCAAAAAGAACATTTCCTGTAGAATAGGATTGATCAATCGTGCAAGTTCCGCTGCAAGAGAAAAACCCGATCAAACCTCCTGCTCCCCCAATGGCATTTGTGGCTGCTCCACCTGCATTAATGGATCCTGTGAAGAAACTTTTTTCGATATAGAATCCTCCTTCAGCGGATCCAAAAAGTCCCCCCACATGATGTTTCCCTGTGATAGTAGCTGAGCTGGATAGAGTCGAGGATTTGTTGGTTTCATGGGCGTAGATACCTTGATGCTTGCCAACCAATCCTCCCACATAGTCACCCGTTCCAGTGATGGTACCACTGGAGCTGGCATTTTTTATATAAGCTCTTTGAGCTTGTCCTGCTATCCCACCCACAAATTTGACTCCGGATACATTGGCACTGGAGGTGACATTTTGTAAATAAGAATTCATTGATCCACTGCCTTGCTGATGATATCCAACAATTCCTCCAACATGATTATCAGAACCTATTACACTGCCGGAGGATTGACTGTCAGATATATGCTGGTCATAAGCTTCTCCTACAATTCCACCCACTTGAGCTCCGGTTCCGTTTACTGTTCCAGCAAAAGTTAGATTCTTTAGAGATTTATTATTGTCTTTGGCTCGTCCGATAATACCACCTGTGGAACTGTCATCAGAAGTGTCTTCACTGGTTATTGATCCTTCGACCATAGCGCCATCAATATCTCCATTTTGATTGAAACCCGTCACTCCACCGGTGTAACGCTGTCCCGAATCAGGTCCTTTACCGATAATATCAGCCGCATAAACATAAACATTGTTAATATCTCCGGCATTATTCCAACCCACCACCGCGGCCACCATTCCATGCCCATCGATATCAACCTTTCTTAGAGCGAGGTTTTTTATTTCTGCCGAGGTATCGGCCTGTTTACCAAAAAGACCGATGTACTTTTCGGTGTTGGTTCGATTAATAGTCAGGTTAAAAATAGCATAGATAGGAACATCATTGGCATCCAATTCGGAACCCAGAAAATGACCTTTAAAGGGATAATCATAACCGGAGGAGCCATTTTTGCCGATAGGGTCCCAGCCGGTAGTATCTCCCTCTCCGGGTTCTAAATCCACATTGCCATTTAAAGTAAAATAGACCGTGTTGTCATTTAAGTATTCTCTGATATTGGCTAAATGATCTTCACTGCAAATTTGAAAGGGCGTGGATAAACTTCCATCTCCCCCAGCAAACTCGTAGGTTCCTCCTGTTTCTGTACCTCCATCCCAACTAGCAGGAGTATCACAAACATCACATAAACCCGGAGTATTACTACAATTTACCGATGAAAAAACCTTATCAGCATTACTTTCGGCACCATCACTATTTTCTACCAGCAGAACCCAAGATTGTACCGTAGAGAATGAGGGAGGAGTGCAGATGAGGTTTTTACTAGAGATAAGTTTAACATCGGTGCAATTCACTTCCACATCATTTTGATAGTCTTTAAAGATCACCGTAGCATTCGATCCAAACCCCAGGCCATAAATAGAAATGAGCCGCCCCCCCGCCAGATCATTGTGGTCGGGGTAGATGGTGGAAACGAGGAGAACATTATCAGATAAAATAGACAGTGTTCCCGAGGTGGTTTCATTCCCTTCTTCGTCTAAAGCTTTTAACAGATAATTGACATAAACCACTTGGTTGGCCACTCCACTTTGATTGGGGAGAGTGCAGAGACCGTTTGTGCAAAGCTGGTCGGCAGGTTCTAAGAATTTAACTAAATTAGAAGGATCTTCTGCGGGAGTTTCAGCGGTGGAGGAGAAAGATCGATAGATGGTGAGTTTGATATTTGGAGTGCTACTGGCATTATCAGAAAGACCCCAAGTTACATTCCAACTTTTATCATTAGCCCCTTTATCATGGGTCAGACTTGAGATGGTGGGGGGAACAATATCAGCCACCGTACGAGTCACCACATTGCCGGGACAGGTTTCATTATGAGAAATATCGCGAGCGCAGACGGTATAGAAGTAGGTTTTTTGATTTTGTAGATTCACATTAACAATGTAGGTGGAGGTGGGCAGTTCAGTTAAATCTGGCGGGGTATAATCCAATGTTCGAAAAGAGTATCCAAAGAGATTGGGGGGATCCAAGTAGGTGGTGAGGTTGCCTAAATTATCGTAGGCTCTCACATGAAAAACATAGGTTCGGTAGAGGTCGAGGTTGGTAATGGTACAACTGGTGAGATGTTCAGCGCATCCTAAGGCGGCACAGGGACAATCTTTTAAGAGTTCTAAAGAATTATTACCATGAGCATGGAACACCTTAAAACCTCGGTAATCTCCCCAGCTAGGTGGAGCTGCCCAGGTAATGATGGCGCTTCCTTCTGAGAGCGGACTGGTGTGATTGGCCACTGTGATCCCATCAAAACCAGCTGGAGGTGTTAAATCGGTAATGGCCATTTCGGTGGCAGCTGTATCGGTGCAATTCATATTACCAAAGCCCTTATCAGCCGTATCATCACAGGCATCCACTTTGATAAAAAAGGATTTCCCCTCTTCCAAAAAGGAAGACCCAGCAATATTTTTTTGGAGTTTATGGGTGGTGAGCTCCGTGTAATCACCACTGCCTTTTTTTATTTTTATTAAATAATGTTTTAGATCTGGATCGCTGGAGGCCAGCCAATTCACATTGATGGAGTGAGTTGCATAATCCACATTTACATTGGCTAATCCCGCAAAATTAGGGGGAGTATCATCCTGCATGGTGATGAGTTTTTCAACCGAGGTATCAGAAATATTACCTTCTTCATCGGCTACTTTGAGGCAGAAGCTGTAGGTTCCTCGATTTTGCAGACCCTCAATTTCAATGGTCGATTCGCTACCAGCACTGAAGGAGATGGATTCCACCTCTTTTAACAAATCCCCGCTACGGCAGGCGTCATCCACTCCCACACCGTCCATGAGAATACCATAAACCAGATATTTAAAAGCCCCGTGGGGATCTTCTGGTTGATTAGAAATGGCATGAAAACTGAGGGTGACTTTTGATCCGGGAGCGGTTGCAACTAATTGCGCTCCTGTTAATCCGGCAAAAATAGGAGGTTCATAATCCCCGACCCACAAACTGCCTTGTTTGGGTCCACTCTCTAAACCGTTTGCATCAGCAAAGGTGACATAGATGGAGTTAAAACCGGATTTCTTAAAAGTGTATTCCATATTTTCTTGAACAGGTTCCCAGTCGATATCTACAAAATTTATATCTTCAGATACCTTCATAACGGTTGCTTCAGGAGAATAGGAAAAATGAAGCATTACAGTTTTTGAAAGATCCGCTTCATCTAATTTTTTAATAGTCACTTCACCATGAATACCGGTGGAGGGCATCAGAGCCACTGGGTTGATTTCAGTAGTGGTTTTGGAAACAACCTCCACATCGACCATTTCCACATGCTTGAAACCATCGGCTTCGGCTCTAAGTGGCCATGTCCCTTCTGGGATGAAAAGGAGAATAAAATCCCCCTTTTTATCAGTGATGGAAATATAAGAAGTACCGGGAATGTAAACCAGAGTTCCGGTGTGATCTACTTGACCGGAAAGTTGGATATTCCCTTTAATGTAACCGGTCTCTTTTAGATAGAGTGATTCAATCTCGTTGGCATCTCCCTTTTTTACCTCTACCTTGGATTGAACCCCAAACTCTCCTTTGCTGCGGGTGGCGGTGGAGATAATGGTGATAAAGTTTTTTCCGTTATTCCCTTCCACTAAACTGGCATTAGCCTCATCGATCACTGAGTTAGGAATGGCCAGAGTATAAGCTCCTTCTTCATCGGTGGTGACTTTGGTATTGGGAGCTCCCATTACATAAACTTCAGCGCCCGAGGCAGCCAAATCTTCCTCACCCTCTTTGATTTCGACATTGCCTAAAACGAGTGTGCTTGCATCGGAGAGCTCCATGGATTGCTCATCTGTTTCTCCTTCTTCTTCATCATCTTTTTCTTCACAGGCAATGAGTCCGAGGGTTAAAATTAAAGTTATTAAAAAGAGAGTGGCTAGTGAATGCTTTAACATGATTTTTTCCCCAGGTTTAATACACTTAGGTAGGGTTTCGGAAAGGTCATTTTAATCTTTATAAAATATAGCTAACTATTTAAAATCACATATAAAAATATGATTTTGGAAGAGGGCTAAAGGGTAATTTTGGTGTAGAGCCCAGTGAGAGTTTTTTGTTCTTGTTCGGCAAGGTGCGAACAGAGTTTAGAAGCTTGTTCTAGAGGAGTTACTGAAAGTTGTTCTCCCGCGGTGGCAATGAGATGAGCCACTTCATGCCAGTTATCAGCAATGTTAGCAAAGTCATCAGCTGCCTCTTTTAAAATAGGATCTTTAGTTATTGCAAAGCTCTCATTTAAAAAGTCGCGATAAAAATTTCTAAAAATAGAGCCACCGGTTCCCCCTCGTTCCATTAAGATAGAGGCTAACTTGAGGTTGGCCGCAGGGTCTTCGGCCAGTTTAATCCATTTAGGTAACGACTTGGCTAATTTGATGATACCTTCAAAGCTCATACCCTTAAAAGAAGGGTTGAGGTAATCTTCACAGTTCAGCTTTATGGCCTTTTTGATTAAGGGCTCTAAGGGAGGGAGAGATTCATTGATAGCTATGGTCCAGGATCGGGCTTTAGCCGACATGGGACCTTTGGCCATTCTGGCCTTCTCAACCAGGTCAAGAGGACTGGTTTGGAGTCCTCCTTGTTGCTGTGTATCTATTATTAAACAAGTACTCTCTTGGATGCCATACACGGCTAAAAAATGTCCGGCAAAATGGATTTTGGCATTAAAATAGGGGAGGTAATAAGAATCGAGTTGCAGGCCGACACACTTTTTACCCTTGAGCCCCTGTTCGAGTTGGGTAAGGGCTTTTTTGGCCGAAGTGGTTTCATTCATCTGGAGCTGCCAATTAAAAAGCTGGCAGAGATTTTGAGTGATCACAAAAGGTTTTATCCGCCCTCCAATGAAAGGCAGAGGCAGAGTTTTTAAGTTCAGATAGATAAAAGATAAACCGGAGCCGAGACCAAAGAGCATGGGCTCGGTCAGCTCTATTCCTTGCTGTTTTAATAGATTACCAGTGGCATTGGTTTCACAATGCTCACCAAAAAAGTGTTCATATTCTACAATTTGATTTACCAACTTTTGATTGCCCCTTCTCGTAAAGTGAAGAGTTCGGGAATTCCTTTAAAAATACTTACATTGTTATCAGGAGACATATAGGGAAATGATAAACAGGTTTTTCCACCATAACCTCCGTCCATTAAATCCGCATAGTCAAATTGAATTTGGGCAGGTAAGCTTTTATAAAAGGGAGTGTCTTGAAAATCCACAATTTGGTGTCCAGGAATGATGATCGCATTCTCGGTTTTTTTCTTAAGCTTGCTCATGGCTAGCTGAGAAGCAATGAGGGGGGATATGACAATTTGGAGTCCCTTTTTTTGAATCATTTCTCCATTGTTCAGATAGTTGGCTTTACTAATCAAGCTGTCACCAGTCCCGGCAAAATCATCAAGTAAAACTAACAGGCTTTTATCCGGAACATCTTTCAGTTCTCTGACTATTTGGCGAGCTGGGATTTGATTGATGTTTCCATAGAGTTCAGCGATGAGTTGATAGCTCTTTTGGGTCTCGGGCACATAAAAATATATTTGATTTGAAGGGAGACCTCTTTCCTTAGCAAGAGCAAGTAGATCGTGATGAATCTTTTGACAGAACTCCGCCATACGTGGGGTGGATAGAAAAATAGCATGGACATAGAGGGTCTCTAAAATACGTCTTTTTAAAGCGGGCTTATGCTTTCTTACTGCAATTAATAGGTCCTGGGGATCCACTTTGCGGGGACTAATTCGATGGTAAATTTCACCAGTTGCAGGTTGATAGCCTCCTTCTGGAATTCGGTCATAGTAGAGCATCTTAAAGCTGGTCCCTAAACCAAGTGCGGCTAATCTTTTTCTATGATCTATCTCAAAATCTTCTCGAGCTTTATTTAAACCAACTTGCTCTGCTCTTTCATACCAAGAGGTGAGGTTCTCTTTCCAATTTTGTGCCCCATTTGAACTAATAGGGTTAAAGCCTTTGTCCCAACCTGCTATAGAGTGAACAATCACCCGATTTTGCTTTAGTTTGATCACTAATTCAGGGTCGCTTTCTAGCAGTTCTAGAACTTTTAAATCAGCGAGCAAGACGCTTTGCTCACCCTTTTTGGAGGGGGTTGCTCCCACAGGAGAATAGGGACTCGTGCCTTTTTGCTCTTTTTTTTGTAGATAGACAAAAGTATCTGCTGGAGTCCCACGCCCTAAGGTAACATACTGAACATTATTATTTTCTGCATACTCTCTTAAAAAGCTAAGAAAATCGAAAATTCGACCCATATTGCCAAAAGTACTCATATCAGCCAGCACTTGATCTCTTAATCTTTTATTTTTGAATTCGGGTCGATTGATAAAATCTACAAAGTCACTTCTTCTGATTCCATTTATTTCACTGTTAAGTCGAAGTGCTAAGGCTTTGGCTAAACCAAAATTATTAAGGCTTTCTAATTTCTCATAGGTAACAGATTGAGCCGTAAGATCTTCGGGTATTTTACCTGCCAGTAATCCACCGAGACCGCTCTTTATAAACATCTCACCGCACTTATCTTTTACTTTACCTAATAATGGCAGAGAGTAAGCCTGCTGGTTTAATCCGAAGACAAGTATTAAACTAAGCAACCAAATGTTTTTAAACTTCGCCATAAATAGGACTCTCCTCTCTGGCCTCTTTTCGGTCAATAAGAAGGAAACTTAAACTTTTCCCAGTACTATGTTAATATAGATTAGAATTTTTTTTGGGGGGATTGAATGGAGCAAAAGTGGGTTTTAGTTGTTGAAGATGATCAAGCCGTCTACCGTCTGATGGAAATAATACTCAAAGACATGGGATATCGTCCTTCATATGCTGATGGAGGAGAGAAAGGTCTAGAAGTCTACAAAGATAGTCCTGAAATTTGGTCTTTAGTCATTTTGGATTTAGTCATGCCACAGAAAAATGGACTGGAAGTGTTAAGTGAAATTCAGAAAGTGAATGAAAAGCAAAAGGTGCTCCTTTTAAGTGGCATGGTGGAAGAGGAATCATTGCAATATCTACTAAATAAACATAAAGAAAAGTTAGACTTTCTCGCTAAACCTTTTGAAGATGATGATCTAAAACGGAAGTTGTCTTCTATATTGGGGTAAGCGAAGAATGGGTATTTTTTCTAAGATGTCTCTCCTTTTTGGAGGGATTGTTATTTTTATTACCCTCCCATTTCTCTATCTTTTTAACTGGTTTCAGGAAGAATTTGAGTCGGAAGTTAAACAAAATGTGGTGTTCTTCGCTGAAGAGTCATTAGATAGAGTTGAAATCTTTGTTAATACCCAGCTTACAGTGTGGCAAGCCTATAGCCAGAACCCCTCACTGCATAAATTATTACAGGCACCTGATCCACAATCTCCCCTTATCAAATCAGAGATCCAAAAAGATCTAGACTATTATTTTAATGTGCATAATAGTCAGTGCTCTTCTCGTTGTTTTTATAAAACTACACTCTACTTACCTTCGGGAGAAAACCTTCTTTCCACCTCCAATGATACAGCACCTGTCAATCCTCAAGAGAATTGGTGGCAACAAGCAGAGAAAAAATCAAATTACTTTGAAGGGGTGACACAAGATCCCAATAACCACCTATTAGGAATGAATTTAAGTCAGATAATAAGAAGTAGTGAAGGTTCGTTGTTAGGAATTATCAAAGTCCGTGTAGCTTTTCAACCAATCATTGATCTGTTATTGGATCGACTTAAAGGAGGGGGACACAATCATCATGAAAACATGTCTTTTCATTTAGTAGATAAGGGGAAACGGGTGATTTATTCCTCCGAAGAACATAGTTTTAACCAACTGATTCCTGAGATGATGTCCGGCCGTCAGGGGACTTTTGTTGCTCCGGGATTTTATCATCAAAAGCAGGATAGCTTTTATGGTCAAGCAAAACCTCATTTATTTAAAGAGTTAAAAGGGCTTGGTTGGAGTCTATTGGTTGAGCACCACACTAGTGAAATATTTGAGAAGGTAAGAAAAAGAAAGCAGAGGGTGTACATGACGATTCTCATCCTTGTTTTTCTGACTTTCTTGGGAATTATTTATTTTTCTTATCGTTTGCGCAGATCCATCATGATTTTACAAGAAGCGGCAGAGCTGGTGGGGGAGGGTAAATTTGGCCATCAAATTAGATTGAGAGGTCAGGGGGAAATGAGGGAACTGCAGAAGTCATTCAATGAAATGTCCCAAAGGCTCTATTCCACTGCCTTGTCTAAGGATTATTTTGAGTCAATTTTTCAATCCATTTCGGATATCATTCTGGTTTTAGATGAGGATGGCCATATTCAGTCCATCAACCGTGCGGGAGAAAAGCTTTTAGGCTACTCAGAGAAAGACATCCTAAATAAATCCTTTATT
>CAYFLR010000038.1:27628-39974 GCA_964343805.1 uncultured bacterium
GCTGATTCCAGAAACCGAACTGTCTCTCTCTACCTTGTTAAAAAATCTCCAATTGACTGATGACTATCAACTGGACAAACTCGTACTAAAAAATCAGGATGGGCAAGAACTCATCACTCATTTGTCCGCATTGAAAATTAGACAGCAAGGCTCAACTTCTGATCGTATAATCTGTACAATAAGGGATATGACAGATATTCGCAGTTATCAAGAGGAGATGAAAAGAAGTCTAGAGTTATTAGAGGTGCTTAACAAAATGCTTCTGTTAGCTAATTCAGGGGCCAATTCTACCCAACTACTAGAAGAGATTTTAGATATCATTCTTTCCGCTCCAGGATGTAATTTCCAAAAAAAGGGTTGTATTTTCTTAGTAGAAAAGGACCCTAAAGTTCTAAAGTTAAGAACTTACCGTCACCTGGATGCATCCTTGCATGAGAAATGTGGAATGGTCCCTTTTGGTGAATGTCTTTGTGGAAAAGCTGCTCAAACAAAAACTAAAGTCTATTCAAAGTGTGTAGAAAGTGATCATACCATCAGTTTTTCTGGGATGAAGTCTCACGGTCATTACTGTCTTCCCCTTATGAATGCCAATGAGATATTGGGGGTGCTAAATGTTTACCTACCTTCGGGTCATGAGCACAATGCAACTGAGGAGCAATTTTTAGAATCGGTGGCCTCCACGCTAGCAACTATTTTGGTACGGGCGCGAATTGAAGTGGAGAAAGAGGAGATGCAAGGGCAATTGATCCAGTCTGCTAAAATGGCTTCGGTGGGGACTCTTGCCGCGGGGGTGGCCCATGAGCTAAATAACCCTCTAACTGTGGTACTCGGCATGTCCAGTATGCTTATGAAAGATCAAAAAGTGCCAGAAAAAGTACTGCTTTTGGCTGAGGATATGAATAAAAATGCCCACCGTATGCGGAGTATTATTGATCATCTGCGCACCTTTTCTCGAAAAAGCCATAAAACAGTCCTTTCCCCAATCTGCCTTTTAGAAACAATCCATGATGCAACCAGTTTTTTAAAATCTCAATTGGCGGTGAATCAGGTTTCCTTTCAATTAGAAGCCCCTTTTCCCCATTGCTACATCTTAGGGGATAAAACCCAAATTGAAAGTGTTTTCCAAAACCTGTTGGTGAACAGTCGGGATGCCTTTGCCTTGGTGAAGGATGATCGGGGAAAACAAATAAGCCTCACTGTGGCAGAGAGGGATGGTAACTGGACGCTTCGCTATCAGGATAATGCCTCTGGTATGAGTAAAAAGGTATTGGCCAACATTTTTGATCCTTTTTATACCACTAAAGAAGCAGGAAAGGGGACGGGCCTCGGAATGTCCATTACCCACAACATCATTAAAGATCATGGGGGAAGTATCACTGTAACAAGTTCTCCTGGAGAGGGATCTTGCTTTGAATTCTATTTTCCTGTCTCTAACGAAGTCCCCCCATCAACAGATAGTCGGGATGATCGAGCGAATGCTCGCAATGATGCTAAACAGGGTACCTACAAACCCTCCTTGTTGTTGGTGGAAGACGATCTAGAAGTGGCGAAATACATAGAAGCTTTATTAAGTGCACATTTTATTGTCACTAAGTACATCGACCCGCGTAAGGCTTTGCATAAACTATCAGAGGACACCTACGATATGGTCCTCACCGATCTTAAAATGCCCTGGGCTTCTGGATTTGATATTTTTTACAAAGCAAAAGAGTGTCAGCCTGAAACTCCCGTGGTGGTCATGTCTGGGTTTACCGATCAGCAAAGTCAAGTGGATCGAATTTTAAACGAAGGCGCTGCGGGCTATCTACCTAAACCCTTCATAGATGAGCAGGAAGTGATATCCATGCTGAACAACCTATTGAAGCAAAAGTAAGTTTTTTTCTAATATTTATATAAAAGCAACCGATAGGAGGGAACCGGCTGGATGAAGGGGATAAGTTATGTCAAAATTTTCAATTGAACAACTAGAAGGAGTCTTTATTGTTAAAGGTTCCATAGATGAAAAGTCTGATCTATCAAAACTCACCCGTTGTGAGGACCCTGAGATTACTATCAATCTCAAGGGAGTTAATAGAATCGGCTCCTATGGTATCAAAAATTGGATTCTCATGTTAGCTAAACTGCAAGGCAAGAAGATTATCTATCAAGAGTGTTCTCCTGCTTTTGTTGAGCAAATGAATTTGATTGTAAAAATGATAGAAGGGGTAGAAGTTGAGTCCTTTTTGCTGCCTTTTATCTGCCATCCTTGTCAAAAAGAGGTCTCCTATTTAGTGTCCTTTTCTGCCGCGCAGGATGAAAAATTTATGGAAAATCTGGATCATATTTTTACCTGTGAAATTTGTAAAGAGCATATGGAATTTAATGACTGGCCTGAAGAGTATTTTGGATTTATGGATAAGGCCTCCTAAAAATAAGAGTTAACTATGGGCTATGGCCGTTTTTTTATCTTAGTTTTACTATTTATTATTACCTCTTTTTGTTTTTCTAGCTGTCTTTATAGAATACCTGAAAAGAGTGATGTTAAAGTTCTCTATGGACAGGAGATACCTCTAACCACCCTTCCAGAGGTTGTGAGGATCAGTTTTTTTCAAAAGCAAGATTCTTTAGATTTAACTCCTAGAACCTGCACCGGCACTATTATTCGTGAGAAAAAGCATAGTAAATGGACTCTTTTTGTACTTACAGCGGCCCATTGCACCACTGATTTGATGAAAGATAATCAAGACCGCCCTCGCATTTGGCTTCCGGCCTTTCCTTCCGTCAAAATTGAAGCCATCCATCGTCACCCCGATTATGACAAAGAAGATAAACTTCATTTAAGAGATGTTGCCCTGCTCCGATTTAACCAGCATTTATCCTCTCAAATTTCTTTAAGCCAAAAGCCAATAGAAACAGGAAAAAAAGTTACGATAGTGGGCTTTGGACAGATTCATCCAGAGCTGCCTTTAGGGGGTAATAAGAAGTTTAAAGGAAGTAACAAATATCTACCGGGTCATCCATTTGAATACACCAATGACGGAGAAAACCTTATTCGTAATTTAATTTATCTCTTTGAAAACCATGGCTCTATTACCGCCTCAGGAGATTCTGGGGGTCCACTATTAAGTGAAACAAATACCATTTATGGAGTCTTAGTAACCGGCAATAATCAAACCAATTACCCCAATCGCAACAGTGTTTATGTCGATGTCCATCACCCCAAGGTGCGTGGTTTTTTAGAAAAGTATATTGAGTTACCTTGAACTAGTAAATAAGCACAATAGATTCATAGTTTTTAATTTTTACCTTTAGAGTATCCTTTATAGTATAAGGTTTAGAGGTAAGGAGATCCAAATAGGTTCCCGCTTTAAAGCGCAGTCCTTTTAAATTGAACACATCCTCTTGGTTTCCGTATAGAAAATTGATGGAAGAGACTACTAAGAGACAGTGCTTTAGATCTTGGGTACATCTTTCATAAGCTACCACAAGATCTTGGCGATCAAACTCTGTCTTAGCTAAAGAACTACATCCCCTGGTGGGAAAATTCTTCGAAGGGACATCCATAAATCTTAAATCTCCTTCTCGAAAGACTGGGTTATACTCTGGATTTCTATGACCATCTTTGATCTTTTGTCGCAAAGAGCTAATTCTTTGAATGAGCCTGGTGAGCTTTGGGTCAGACAATTCAAAACCTAAGGAGGTTTGGGCCATCGGACGCGAACAAAAACCTTCTCTTTGGAAAGGGTAGCAGGGGAGGGGGAGGTTTTGAAGGGTCGCGTAATAGAGGGTGGGGATTCCTCTTAGCGTAAGTAGATTAAGATGAGCTTGATATATTGCAGCTTCCCTGTTTATTTTTTTTCCGGCTCCATCTAATTGAGGATGGCATCCTGCAAATTTTTCATAAGGGAGCATGTGATGATGCCCCATGAGTTCTTGATCATGATTGTCAATAAAAGTAACCACATCCTTTCCCAACCATAGGTTGTTTTTATTTTTCATATCTTTGGCTAGACTGGCTTTTTTTAGTTTTTCCACATTAAAATGTTTTCCTCCTCGATCGCTATAGACATCTCTCAATGATTCCGCCAAAGAAAAATCAAAGAAGGGAATATGCTGGTCTTTGACTTTAATTGAATTCAAAAGTTTGATACTGCCGGGATCAAACTCTCCAGCACCGTAATACTCTCCGATCAAAATGAGAGACGAGGCGAGAGCCCCTTTTTTGCCTTCTAGCACTCGCTGTTTTTTTATGGTGAGGAATTTTTCTGCCGCAAAACTGCTGATCTCTTTGATAAAGGCGGGAGAGATGTTGCGGTAGGTATCTATCCGAAGACCATCAATGTCCATCTCTAACCATTTATTTAAGGCCGCTTTAAAATAGTTGATCAGTTCAGGATATCTATCATTTAAATCAGGGAGGTTGTAAATGGGCTGGACTACATCTCCACAAGTTTCAAAGGGAATTCCCAAGGTTTCACAGTAAGACGAAGGGGGGCTTTTTTGAAATGCCGCATGAAACCAATTGGTTTTAACCATCTGATGGTCAGACACTTCGCTTATAAAGGGAGGGACGAAGAGGGCTTGCAACTGGCCCTCTTGTTCTAATAATCCCCATTCATGAAATTTAAAGTGATGAGGTTTTGAATCCTTTAGAGGGACCGGGCTGGTATGGTTAAAGTTAAAATCTACGATTATTTTGATTCCCTGCTGATGAAGTTTTTTTACCAGAAGTTTAAAGAGTTCCCAATCATGTTCACCCTGATTGGTAATATGGGGATCCATAGAAAACCAATCTTTGGGCCAATAGCCATGATAGGAGGTGTGCCCATTGTTCATAACCAGAGCTTGCAAAAGGGGAGGAGATATCCAAAGAGCAGTGAATCCTATTTTTTTTATGTTTGCCACTTCTTCTAAGATGCCTTGTAAATCTCCACCAAAATATTTTCCAGGATCCTTCCTTTGTTCATCGAGAAGTATTTTGGCGTAGTGAGCCGGTGCCGCCTCTCCTCGGTATCTTAAACCCTTGGGAACATTATTGTTTGGGTTTCCATCTTTAAATCGGTCGGTCACAATTTGTAAGATGATCTCATCTTCAATGGCGGTCAAAAATTCCGCCTTTGCTTGGTTAATTAAAATCAAAAAAAGGAAAAACCCCAGTGCCCAGCTTCTCATAAA
Organism: uncultured bacterium; assembly: GCA_964343805.1. GTDB lineage: Bacteria > Bdellovibrionota_B > Oligoflexia > CAYFLR01 > CAYFLR01 > CAYFLR01. The sequence goes on from CAYFLR010000038.1 coordinate 32,783, forward strand.
AATTTACCAACACTTTTGAGGATTGAGGTTTTTGATTAAATCATTATTACTTTCGGCGGTTTTAGAAACTTGATCTAGAGGATGGTTATAATAAAAATTTGGATCATAGGAGGCTTGGTACAATGGATAGCAAAGATTCACTTCTTCTCCATAATCACTGGTCCAATATCTCACTCGGCTCAAAGTTTCTACATAGAAAGCAACTCGGGTATTGCATGGAGAGTCATACCAATTGTAGGAGGATACTGAGAACTGCAGATTGTGATAATCGGGTGTGTTTATTTGCCTATGTTTGGCATAATAGTTCCTTGTTTCTTTAAAATCCCCTTTTTGATAGTGAACGCCCACTCCCACAATGGGACTGCCATTAATCCAACCGTTATCCAGATTCTTTAAATAAAAAGACATATAATGAGATTTAAAACGTGAATACTGCTCATAGGAGACCAGTTTATCAATAAAGACTTCACAGTGATTGGCTTTCAGGTTGAGAACAGGCTGGATGTTGAACTGGGACTCGGCTGTTATTAAAATTTCATTGTTATCTGATAGTATAGTAAATTGATGAATACAAACTGCCTGCTGCTCCACTTTTTTTATCTTATCCCAAATGGCATAATATTTACTGTCATATTTAGGTGGTTCTCCCTTATCAATTTCAAGCTTGAGATGATCTCCACTGGATTCTTCAATTAATGTGTGACTATCTGCTAAATAGCCACAAATTGAGGAAGCTGTTAAGGGTGAGGATAGAGAAATAAAAACTAGAATTAAAAACCATTTCATCGCATACTCCTTAGGTAAAAGTCATAAAGTGGCCCCCAATATAAAGCGATTTTTGAATTGGCGTTAACGATGATTCATCTAAGAATTTAGAATATTCGTCAAGGTGTTTTTAAGAGGGGAAGAATGTGAAAGGGGGTATAATGATGAGGAGCCAAGCTTTGCCCTTGGCAGAAAAAGACGCAGAAAGAGCTTTTTTCCTTATTTTTGGACTCAAGGAAATGATCAAAATAACGAATTAAGTCATGGATAAGAGCGAGTCGATTTTGCAAGAGGTTTTTAAATGCCTCATGCCCAGCGTTGGTATTGTAGTACATGAATAAGAGATGATCCTGATAAGCATTCCACTCGGAACGGAGTTTCCATGCTTCTTTAAGAGGTCGCTGCACTCTTTTATCAAGAAAGAAACCTTTGAACCAAGAGTCTAGTTTTTCCGGTGAACAAGCTTTAATTCCCTTGGCCAGTTTATTTTCCGTTGCGGGTTTATAGTCATGACTGAGTAGCGCCATAAGAATATCAAAAAGCTCCATGGTGTCATGGAATATATAGTCGCGAATGCCCTCTTTTAACTCTTTGGGATCGGATTCGTCATCCAAAAGTGCGTGCTCTGTTTCCATTTTGAGCATTTCATCTTCCAGGTAACCTAAGATATCAATGCAGCTGGTTTTTAATGATTTTGCCGATTTTATAAGGTCTTGCATGGTTATGGAATAGGGACTCTTCTTACTGCTGATGGTGTATTTATTCCACCATTCATTAAAGGCTTTGATGGTTTTAAAGTCAGGGGGAGAACTTTCATAGGTTTTTGATTTTGAAAGGGGGACATCTCTCTTTTTACAGCCCATGAAGACCGTAATAAGACTGAATAATAGTACTAAAAGGATTTTATAGTCCATTTCTTTCTCCTTGATGGCTCAACCTTGAATCCCCATTTAATCAGAACCGGCCATGGCTGTCATCTTAATTTGGAAAAACAGGTTGCATCTCCCTCTTATTTTATCTATTTTTGGATGAACCTCCATAGTTTAACTCATTTATACCGGATTGGAAATAAGGGGCGGGATATGACAAAAGAGATACAAACCAGAACCGTATTTGAACCTTTTAAAATCAAGAGTGTTGAACCCATTCCTATCCTCTCAATCGAGGAGAGGATGAAACTTATTAAAGAGAATTGCTACAATCTCTTTTTCCTTCCCTCGAGTGCCGTGACTTTTGATTTTTTAACCGATAGTGGGACAGGTGCCATGTCTTCCGAACAGTGGGCCGCCATTATGCGTGGTGATGAATCCTATGCCGGATCAGATAGTTTTAAACGCTTCGAACAGGTTGTGCAAGAAACCACTGGTATGGAGCACATCATTCCAACTCATCAAGGGAGAGCCGCTGAGTTTCTTACCATGAAAACCTTAGTAAAAGAGGGTGATATTGTTATTGGTAACACTCATTTTGATACGACTCGGGCCAATATTGAAATGTCAGGAGCTGAAGCTCTTGATATGCCCTTTATAGCCGAGGATGAAAACTACTCCTTTAAAGGCAATATGGATTTGGAAAAACTTTCAGCCTTTATTAAAGAACACCGATCAAAAATACCTATGGTGATTCTTACCATTACCAATAATTCAGTCGGGGGACAGCCCGTCTCTATGGAGAACATCGCTCAAACCGCTAAGATCGTCAAAGATGCTGGTATTCTATTTTTTCTTGATATTGCCCGTTTTGCAGAAAACGCCTTTTTTATTAAGCAAAGAGAAACTGGATTTGAGAATAAAACCATTGAACAAATTGCCCTGCAGCAGTTTTCATATGCTGATGGAGTCATGATGAGTGCGAAGAAAGATGGTTTTGGTAACATTGGGGGATTTATAGCTCTTCGCGATACAAAAATGGCTAAAGAGATCCGGTCTTTAATGGTATTAACGGAAGGCTTTCCTACCTACGGAGGCTTAGCAGGTAGAGATCTAGATGCACTCGCGGTAGGTTTAAGAGAAATTTTAGATGAAAATTATTTGACCTATCGAACCCGTTCAGTAGAGTATTTTGCCAGAGGGATTGAGGATGCCGGTTTAAAAGTTGTCACTCCCGTGGGAGGGCATGCCGTCTATGTAGATGCCGGTGCCTCTTTGCCCCACTTAAAGCCGTTAGATTTCCCCGGTCAATCCTTATCAATTGCCATGTATGAACATCTTGGAATTCGTGGGGTGGAGGTAGGAAGTGTGATGCTGGGGAAAAAAGATAAAGATACAGGGGAAGAGATTCCTGCACCGAAAGAGCTGGTTCGCTTTGCCATGCCTCGCAGGGTTTATACTCAAAGTCATATCGACTATATCATTGAAGTGCTCTCTCATGTTGCACCTCAGTTTAAAAAATTACCTGGGTATAAAATCACCAAAGAACCTCCTTTCCTCAGGCATTTTAATGCTCATTTTGCTCCAAAATAAAACAGGTATTTTATGAAAAAAATCGTTCTCACTGACAACATTCAAGAGCTTTTAAATAAACTGGACGATGTGTTGGGCCGAAATATGGAGAAGTCTCTGAACGGTCGGTTAGAGAGCGTGAATCGCTTTTTAAAAAAGGCATTACAGGTGGAAGAGGTCTTTGTTGCTTATACCCCAGAAAGGCATTATCGTAAGGACTTTACCAAATTAAGAACCTTGTGGGATGATCGCTTTGCTAAAAAAGAAGAGTTAGAAACCACCGTGATGGATCTCACTCGCTCTCACTATGATAAAAAAGAGGTGATAGAGGAGAAGGTTGATGAGTGTCACTTTGTCATAGCACCTTTATCACTCTATAATAATCATGTCTTTGGCACTTTTGGTATAGTCTACCAGGATTTAAAACACCCCTTACCCTTAGTGAAAGAGTTATTATTACTCACAGTAAAAAGGTTAGCTGCTGAAATTTACTCTCATAGTATTGGATTAATGCTTTACTCATTCAGTCTCGACCTTGATGAGGCCTGTGATAACGTGTCCCTAAATCGTTCGATTGAAGCGGCTTTAAGGGTTTATTTGCGTTATTCTGAGGTAAAGCAAATAATGCTTTTATACCGAGATATTAATGAATCCTATCTAGTGGAAGATCAAACCCTAGAATTTTGCTTAATGAACTTAGAAGATGAAAGCCCGATCAGAACGGTGGACCCCGTCTTGGGGCAAGATATGCTAGCCAAAGGAGTAGATGCTGCTCATCTCAACCAACTGGTTAAAGGCTGGCAATCTTTTAAGACCTTTCCACTGGTCAATCGTTTTATGGGAAAACCAGTAACTTTTGGGGCACTGACCGCAATTGATTCACCCTACGGTTTTGACGCTTTTTATGATCGTCAATTGATTACTATCCTATCCAATCGAGTGGACTCACGAATTGTGAATTATCATCTACTAAAGAGTGAATTATGCCGCTTTATAGACCCTCGTTTGGCCAGACATGTGGTGGAGCAGCCGCAAGTGGCCGTGGAACTTTTTAAACCCAAAAGAATGACGGTGGCGATGCTCTATGCCGATATGGTTGGCTTTAGCCGCTTTATGGAAGAGTGTAATGCCGATGTCATCGCTGAAATCACCAACCTCTTTCTGGTGAAGTTTCAATCCATTGTTTTTAAGCATGGGGGGATTTATGATAAATCGGTGGGTGATTGTGGAATAGCCATTTTTGGTGTGCCTCTGCTAGAAAGAAAGGAACTGGTGGATGAATATGTCTCAAGATCCATTCAAGCAGCCATGGAAATCCATGAAGAGGTGAATAAAGTATCTGCTGAGTTTTTAGAGCAAATCCAAGAGCCCTTAGCGGCCTCCATTGGAATAGCCATGGGACCAACACTGGTGGGACTTTTTGGTCCACCCACAGCGAGGGATTTTACCGCCTTAGGCAAATATATGAATTTAGCTGCTGGGCTGCAAGGTGAAGCCAAGGCCGGACAGACGATCGTATCAGAAGAGGTCTTTAATTATCTAAAGGAACATTCAGCCCCGGTTCTATTCGACTTTTCCACTGGAGAATCTGTCTCCTTAAAGAATATGGGTGAGAAAAAGGCCTATTGCGTGACTCTCGCAAAATAAACCTACAAAATATAAATTTAAAGACGAAGAGAGATTATGAGGATTTTAATCAAAATAACTTTCTTGCTCTTTTTTTGTAAGCCCATTCTGGCAGATCAATGTTTGAATCTTCATTTGCAGAAGGTGTCTCAGTTTTTAAAACCCTTCGATTTTAGCTCTGAACCTCTTACCACTGGGATCGAAATAGAGGGAGTGGTGCCAAAGTATCTCGGGCGAAAAGGGGTTGCCAATGAGTTGAAACGTTTTCTGGAGCAATCCTTCGGTGAAGTGACTATGGTGAAACAGTATGGCTATAAACTGAGTTATATCCATGAAGGAAGAGCCTATCATTTTGAAGTAAAGAATGATCCCACCATTAAGAATAAAGAGGGGGAAAAAGCCGTGGAAATTACTTCCCCCATTTTGCACTCTAAAGAGGATGTGCAGTTTTTTATAAAAGCGATGGAGCATCTGAAGGATATTGGTTTTAAAGCAGAGCCCAAATCAGCAGGGGTTCACATCCATTTAGGGTTTGATAGCCCTTATGCTGCTGAGTTACTGCTTCTTTCATCGATTTTTTCTTTAATAGATCCGGCCATGAAAAAAGAATTTGGCGTGACTCCAGAAAGACTTTTTAGGGGGTTTATTGAGCCTCTCAATGAAGGGAAGATCACTCAGGCTTTTGAGCATGTCTCTGAAATCCTTGCTTTGAAGGACATCATTGAGATCCAAAAGTGGCTGCCGAACCGAAATGACAGGGCTGTTCATCTTTTGACTAAGCATGGCACTCTTGAAATTCGTATATTCAATAGTACCTTGGAATCCTCTCAATTACTCAAAATGGTCGAGTTTTCACAAAAGCTGATGGTGGCCCTTCGCACTCAGAATAAAGAACTGATCAATTATTTGGTAGAAACGTCAAGTCAGAAAGTAGAGTTTAGAGAGCTGGCTCGTATTTTAAAGGTGGAAACTCAGAAATGGCCTTTTGAATTAGTGAATATGAATAATCACATGTTAGAAAGAGGGGCTCATTATCTTAAAGGCAAGAAGAGCTGGATGATAGCGGCTGTGGCTTTGGGGGCTTTTTATCTCACTTTTGCTGACCGTTTATTTCAGCTTTTTCAAGATTTGGAAGAAAACCTTAAACCAAAAAAGCCGACCTTTATTCGAGAAGGCCGGCTTTAATGATCAGGTTATTTTTGATCTATTTTACTTTTAGGCTCACTTTAAAACTAGAAGCCATTCCAGGTCTGCGGGTGGCAGCCTGAGATTTAATGATAATCTTCTTGATAGTTCTTCCGTTAGGGGCAAAGAACTCTTTGCTTATTTGGTCTCCAGGAAAAAGAAGTCCTTCGAGCTTATAAATTTCTCTTACATTTCCATTTCCAAACTTAACTTTCACCATAAGGATTTCAGTTCTTTTGCGAAGACCTGTTAAGATCAACTTTTTTACACCACTTTGATGAACAGGAAGAACTGTTCGAGTGATCTGTCTTTGAAATGATGTAACTGATCCTAATTCAACTGTATCTAAACCAATGGGCTTTAAGAACACAACCACTTTACCAATCTTAAAGTTTCCACGGAGTTTTATTTGCCATACTCCTTTGCTTTGATCAAAGGCGTTTGGATTTTGAAAAAACACTCTATCGTAGGTTCTTGGACCATTACGGAAGAAAAGACGAGGTGTCCCATCGACTATTTGAGAGTTGGAAAAACCTTGACCCACTTTGAGGGTGGCTGTTCCACGTCCCAATTTAGTCTTAGCCACTAACTTAACTTTCAATAGCTGCTTTTTAAAAAGTTTCATCATTGGATATTGTTGTTTTATTTTTCTCTTTAAAAAGAGAGTATTTTGCCCTCGTAAATGCTGGCCATCATATTGTAAGACTAGTTTTTTGACTCCTTGCTGCATTTGATAGGATTGGCTACCTTGCTGCTGCCCCTGATGCTGTCCTTGATACTGACCTTGCTGCCCCTGATGCTGTCCTTGATACTGACCTTGCTGCCCCTGGTGCTGACCCTGATATTGACTTTGTTGGCCTTGGTTTTGCTGATTTTGTCCGTAGAGTTTTTGGTTTTGTTGGTAGGCCATTGCACTACCAGCGGTTAAAGTGGTCATTGCCATGAGTGTTAAGTTTATCAGTGTTTTTTTCATTTTAAGCTCCTTGTTTCGTTCCCATTGGAAACAGTTTATCCCCTCTGGCCTTTGTTCTTCTCACACTTTGGAGAACTGCAATAGCTATGCCACTTGAATATGACTATTAAAATTAGGTAGTTAGACTGGATTTGGATTTTTACCAAGTTCAAAAAGTTTCAAAAATAAATAATTAACGCCACGAATGCACGAATCGATTTTT
>CAYFLR010000038.1:39984-42279 GCA_964343805.1 uncultured bacterium
TTTCAAAAATAAACCGAAATAGGAAGGGGGTCGGTGATAAACTGATACCAACTAAAGAGATTTGGCGCAAATGGCATGAAAGCTAATTCCAAATAGATATTCGATCCCTTTGATAACGGCATAGTAGCTGGCAATGCCTAAGGCCCCTGAAGTAAGGTCGGGAAGATCCACTCCAATATCTTCTGGTCGATGGACGTTCCTCTTCAAAAAATGATCATCGGGAAGGTTGTTGATGTAGTCACCATGTCCCATGTCCAGTTCATAAAAAACTTGGGCGGCCGCATTGGATCCCATGGTGAGAGCAAGAACTTTAGCTTTTTGTCCAGGTAGAGCGGAAGCTAGGCAGGAATGCATCATACCCATGGCAAAGACTCCTAGAGTAAAGTTACTTTGATGGAGAGTGAGGGGATAGTGATCGTCAAAGATATCTCGCTGATCGGTTAAGTACTCATCTAATTCCATCATGGGGTGGGAGTTAACTCCTTTGATGTGGGCAGCACAAACTCCCATAAAAATTCCTCGTAAAGCGTTCACTCGAAGCGAAGTGAAATTATTATGCACCCATCTTCGCATTGGACCCGCATGAGGGAGATTATTCTGGGTGGACAGTTTGAAGCAGATTTTATCTAGGAATCTATCTCTTGTTCTTTTTTCTGTGACTTCTTCTTGGAGGGTTTTACAACTAGATTGACCAAAAACAGGGTCAGTTTGAGCGAGATTGAAGAGAAGGATGACGAGTCCTAATTTTAGGAACGGAAATGCACTTTGAATGATCATGTATTAATTATAGCGGATTTAATCCGGATAACAAGCCTTGGCTTAAATGGGGAGAGAAGGTCACCTCTACTTTTTTCCTTATGCAAAGGTGACAGAGTACTCTTACTGGCATTTTTCGGGTTGATAATTACCGGTGGGCAATTTATTAAGCCTTTTTGTGAATTGAGGCTGGATATATCTTTTACGAGAAGTCTGACCAGGAACTCGGATCACATTATTGATATAAGCTCCAAACTGATCCTCTGCCAGTTTTTCTTCTGGTGAGCCAGGAATGGTTATGAGATTAATAGCTTCATGGCCATCCCGTACATCGGTGACAGAAAATAAAATAAAGTCGAGAGCTTGTTCCCCTTTAACTTGCTCTAAGGCTTTAACTAACTCTTTTCTCTTCTGGATCAGAGTGTGAGGGGTGATGGTTTCAGCTACCCCGATTCCTACGAAATATCCATTAATCACGAACTGTTTGTAGTCTAATTGAACAATATCGAGCATGCTAAGAGAGTTGAGATTGGATTTAGCCTTGATCATTTCTTTAAAAAACTGATCTTGTTCAGCGGGGCTCATTTTTATAATGGCCGCCAACTTTTCTACTATAAGATGGTCATGTTTGGTGGCTTTACTTCTATCTAAATTAGACGTGTCTGAGAGAATGGCACCGAGCATGAGACCTGCTAGGTTATGGTCGATGGTGCGGTTGGCGCTGAAAAATTGGCTAGCAATAATGGTGGCGACGCTTCCCCAGGGTTTGGTATTTATATCTAAAGGACGGTTAAATTTATAACTGCTCTCTGTCATTGCGTGATGATCAATAATAGCGATAATATCCTGACTCTTTAAACAATTCGGACCTTGAGATTGAGCGTTAAAATCAACTAACATAAACTTTTTGCCACGGATATCTTTAATAAGCTCTGGCGCAGCAAATCCATATCTATCCAAAATATATTTAGATTCAGGGTTGAGTGCTCCAATACGTGCTGGAATATATCCATAATAGCGAGCTGCAGCTATAGCACCCACAATAGAGTCGGTATCAGGGCTCTTATGTCCAATTACATACGTATTGACATTTGTTTTGCCAGCCGCAGGATAAGCGTTAAGAGCTGTAAAGGAGAATAGAAGGGCTATTGCTATAGATAAGGCGATAAATATTTGTTGAAATTTCATTATAAACTCCTAATTAAAAAGATGTTTATTTCCTCATGACAACTTAAACTATTCTATAACATAAAAAATACTTATTGCAACTATAATGGATATTTATTTTTAGGATGGGAACAAAAAAAAAGCCCTCCGAAGAGGGCTTTTTCGATTTTTAAAACTGGTAACTGCGGGAAACCCGCAATCCTAGTCGATTACTCAGCACAAACAGGAGCTTGGTAGTTTCCTGTTGGAAGAGAATTAAGCATTTCAGTAAATTTAGGCTTAATAAAACGCTTACGAGAAGTTTGTCCCATAACAGTGATTACGTTATTGTTGTAAGCACCAAAAGTTTCAACGGTGAGTCCTTCTTCTACT
>CAYFLR010000038.1:42289-50630 GCA_964343805.1 uncultured bacterium
TGGTCATAAGGTTTACACTTTCATTACCATCACGTACGTCAGTTACAGAGAAAATGATGTGATCAAGACCTTGATCAGCTTTCACTTTTCTAAGAGCTGCAATAGTTTCTTCTCTACGCTCATAAAGGCTTTGAGGATTGATAGTCTCAGCAACACCAATACCAACTAAGTAGCCGTTAATTACAAATTGTTTGTAGTCTAATTGAACAACGTCAAGCATTGGAATAGAGCTGAGGTCAGACTTGGCAGCAATCATTTCTGCAAAGTAGTTATTTACATCTTCTTCAGTCATATCAAGCATTCCAGCCAATTTTTTGGCGATTTGAACATCATGAAAAGTGGCTTTGGATTCATTTAAACCAGAAGTATCAGAAAGGATGGCTCCTAACATGATTCCAGCAAGGCTGTATCCAATAGTTGTACCAGAAGTAAGGTACTGAGCTGCGATGATAGAAACAACGCTTCCCCAAGCCTTGGTGGTAATGTTCATTGGACGGTTAAAAAGGAAAGATCCTTCTTGAATAGGATGATGATCAATAATTCCAACAATATTGTCAGTGCTTAAACAAGCGGGAGCTTGTGTCTTTACGGTGAAATCAACAAGTAAGAATTTTTTTCCAGTAATATCAGTAACTAGCTCAGGAGCTTCAACGCCGTAACGATTTAAAATATACGCACTTTCTGGATTCATAGCGCCAGTACGACCCGCTTTGTAACCATAGTATTTAGCAGCGGCGATAGCGGCAACGATGGAATCAGTATCGGGGCTTTTGTGTCCGATAGCCCAAATGTTTTCATCCACTCTGGAAGGGTTACTTCCATAAGCAAATAGATTGGCACTTAAAAAAGCAGAAATGGCGATTAATAGGGTCATACGACCGAGAATACTTAATTTGTTCATTAATGTTCCTCCTACATGGTTGATAAATTGCTTCCCCCGAAGCGATAGAGCAAACTATCAATATAATAGAAGATTATCAAGTAAATTATGGTTAATTATATTAATAATAAAATAATATGTTATAATTATTCAAAAAAAAAGTTTTTATAAAAGGTTGTAGATTGGTTATGAACAATACCTATTATAAATATAGGATACCAAAGTGGTTTTTTGTAAGGATTTAGTAAATTTTGTCGAAAAGAACTCTGCCATGAAAGTAAGTCTCATTTGGAATAAAATTACAATATTGCTTTTTGGGTGGTGTTTGCTATCCACTCAATTGAGTGCTCAAAATCGCTGTGGTCAAGCTATGAGTGATTTTAATCGTGAGGTCAGTACAATCAGGAGAGGGCTTCCGCCATTAATGGTACTTGAAATACAAGAATCCTTTGTCCAGACTGCCGTAAATCGAGTTTTTAGTGAATGGCACAAAACTTTTAATGAAAAGCAGTTTGATCAAACATTGAAAGTCATCAAAAAAGGGAAGGCAGGGAAAGCGGAACGTCAACAAATGGTTCTGTTGAAAGAGAAAGGAACGGCTGTAAGACATATCTTTGAAATATTCACTGCAGCTCATGAAATTCCCCCAGGTTTTCAGTTTATGATTAAGAAAGTAGGGGAGATCAAAGACTTTCTCAAAAATGACCGACATGACAAAGCGGCCAAAGCGGCTAAGAAATTAAGATCTTATATGAAAGAGTACTCTCCGGAAACTGAACTTTCCAGCTTCACGCCTCTCACTGCCATTGAAGTTCGTGAGTATCTACAAGATCGAATAAGTCATATGCGATCTTTAATACAAGAAACAAAGCTCACTCCGTCTCAAACCGTGTCTGGATATGAATTCCATCATATGAAAAAAACTGTGAGAGCGGTGGATCTCATTTATTTTCTAATGCTGGAAGCAGCCAAGGGAAAACTCACTCCGGCGGAACAGAAATTTGGTATCCAGTTTGATCAAATGGTGCGGGTTATGGGGGGGATTTCTGAATCATTAAGCCCCGAAGCCTATGTTAAGGAAATGACCAAGACAGTGACAAGGCTGCATGACTCTTTCACCCATGTAATGGTGGAATTGGTTGCTCAAAAAATTCATACTGGAGTGAAACTCAAACATTACAATGTGGAGCTCAAAGGGATCCAAGACGATCTCACTCAAATTCTCGATCAGATAATTATTCGATAGATTGAATGAGGCATTTATGAAACTGAAATTGAATTGGCGACTCTACTCTCTCTTTTGCATTTTGTTTATATTCTTGAATGCCTGTGAAAAAAAAGAAGAAGAGGAAGAAGAATCTGATGAGGTGGCCACAGATATAAAAACCCCAAGGACCAGCAAGAGTAAAAAGCGGGATGTAAAACTCATTGTGGATCCACTCATTGAAGTGAAAGGAAAAATAACTTCCAATAAACCAAAGAACTCTCCAAAAGCAAGCCCCAAAGCATCACCTAAAGCGTCTCCCAAAGCGTCTCCCAAGCTTATCTCTTTCAGCGATGAGGAAGAAATAGAAAGAGGTTATTTACTCAAGGTTGAGCTAGTTACTGAATTTGGACAAAACAGCAAGGGAGAAGAAGAAACCCTTCCACTCTATGTAAGTTTAAAATCAGCCTCTCCGATTAAACGTGGGCAAGGGAGTATCTTACTGACCCATGAAGAGCTCTCTGCGGGTTCTCTTGATTTGGAAATTGAAATAGCCGAGAAAATAACCAAGCCACTTTTTTTGATTAAAATTGAAGGACAAGGTTATCTCTTTCCTGAGATGGCGGTGATGACCTTAGGAGTGGATGATAGTTCTGAAGTGCATATTAATACCGCCTCAACCATTGCTGCCAAATTTATTGAAAAAGAGGAGACATATTATATCAGTGAAGCCACCTTACCTATTTATCAGAAAATGGTGGATCAAACCGAGGCGATTGAACAAAGTTTTGTGGAAAAAGTGGGGGAAGCGGTCAATACCGATTTAAACGGCTATCTCCAAGTGGTGGATCTCTATGTTCGCAATGAAATTACTTCCAACAAAGACCTGCAAAAGGATCTTTTTGAACAGGTCAAAGAGATTGGTGTCTCCATTGAAAAAAAAGAGTCAGAAACGAGTGAAGATCCTCAGTTTTTAGATCAACTTTTAGTGACCAATATGGCCAATGTAGTGGATGCTTTTTCATCTGAAATTAGCCAGACCAAAGATATTGAAGAGCAGGTAATCAGCGTCGTTGATCCAGCAGAGGTGGATAGTGTGATGGGGAAATTCTCTGCTCCCAAGGTAAATGCGGTGGCAGAAATCGAGACCACCAGTGGTGAAAACCAAGCACCCAAGTTGAGTGTGAATGAGACCCCCTCCCTTACTAAAGGATCTGCCATTACCATCACTTCTGAGTGGCTCAAAGTAGTGGATAACGATAGCCCCAATTCAATGTTGCTTTACAAAGTAGTCGAAATTCCTACAAAAGGTACTTTAAGTAAGAGCGGGGAAATTTTAAAAGTGGAAAGCACTTTTACCCAAAGCGATATAGTGGCTGGAGTGGTAAGGTATGTGCATGGGGGAGCAGAAAGTAGCTCTGCCAAAGAGGTGGATCAATTCATATTTACTTTGAGCGATGGTTCGGGTGGAACCATTGAAACCACCACCTTCACCATAGAAATAACTTATCCAGCGGAGAATGAAAATACCGAGAACCCCAGTGAAGAAGGGGAAGGAGAAGTGGTGGTAGATGATTCCGCAAGCGGTGCACCAGAGCTTATTTATAACTTAGGAGCCATCATCTCTTCCGGTGAATCAGGTTTGGTAAGAACTAGAAATATCTTGGTAGAAGATGAGGGTGAGGCTGAATCAACTCTCACTTATAAAATCGTTTATAACACAATTAGAGGAGTATTAAAAAAGTCGGGAACGACGCTTGGAGAAAATGACACCTTCACTCAGGATGATCTAAGTCAAGATCGAATTACCTATGAGCATGGTGGTTCCGCCACTTCCGATCGATTTTTCTTTTCCGTCCAAGATAAAGATGGAAATTTTGTGAGTGGAGCTACAGATGATAACCCAGGGCGCTTTAATCTTCGCTTTATTTCACTTTCTACTGACTGTGCTGATAATCCTAACGCCAATACCTATAACTCCATTGGCATGGGATTTGCGGGCAATCCTTACGTTATTTGTACAAAAGAACAGTTAAAGAATTTAGCCGAAAATTGCACCGATGATAATGGAGGAGTCTATCTGGCCTGTGATAAATATTTTGAGCTGAAAAGTGATATTAATATGGAAGGTTTTGCCATGCCGATGATTGGAACAATTGATGAAGGGCAGGCTTTTAAAAATGCCACCTTTGAAGGGGGAGGGTATACCATAGCCAATCTCTCCCTAGAATATCCAGCGCAAAACATGGTAGGGCTGTTTCGCAGGGTGGATGAAGGAAGTGTTAATAACCTTTATTTAGAAAATGTTTACATCGAGGGAAGAAACCAGACTGGGGGAGTCATAGGTTTTTATAAGGGGTCCAATAATGGCAATATCTCTTTAGGAAATTATGTGACCGGAATCATCAAAGGGAATGATGAAGTGGGTGGTTTTGCGGGATCTACCTTTCAAGCCGCAGTGCAGCGAACGGCGGTAGAGGGTATGGTGCAAGGTGATGATACTGTGGGCGGGATAACAGGATATGCGGAAAGTTCCAATTATGAAAATCTATCTAGTGTTGCCACTATCAGGGGACTCAACCAACCTTTTGGAGGACTCATTGGTAAAGCATTATTTGATACCAATGGAGGACAGGTCCAAAGTAGTTTTTCTGCATGTTCCATAGAGGCTCCTGGAGCTGGATTTATTGGTGAGATCACCGGTTCCAATTTTAACGAGAACTATTGGGATCAAGATTTGGCTCCGGGTCTTAACTCCTTTGGTAACAGTGCCGAGGTAGATGATGTGACTCCTAAAACTACTGCCCAATTAGAAGCTCAATCCACCTATTCCAATCAGTGGAACTTTAATTCAGTCTGGTTCATTGATGACGGAAATAATTATCCTGTTTTAAGAGATGTCAATTATTAGCCTATTCGGTTGCTTCAGGGTATTTTTCTGCATACTCTTCTGGACTCACATAGTAGAAGGTGGGTTGATTTAAATCTTTACACATGACTTTTTGATAGTAACTGTTGGTGGAGGGAACTCCGCCTACTTCAATATTAGCGGTTGTTTCATTAAGTTCTGCTCCACAGGTGAAATAGGCTGGTTCCGTGAGAGCCCAGCGATCCATCAGACACCACCCCTCTTTGCCTTCTATTTTAACCATGGCAAAGGTGTGATCGTTTTGGGAGACACAGCTTTTTATATTTTCATTGGTGAGTCCGGCATGGTAGGCTAGACAGACGAATACCCATTTTCCTTCACCACAATTTCCCCATTGAGGAACTTCCGAACCATAGAAAACGGTGTCCACATATTGCTCTTTAACGGTGGTACACATATGGGCAAGGTCACCTGAGTCAGCGGCTTCTTGAACTTCAGCGGATCTAAAATCACGACTATAAGCCCAACCTACTTTCCCTGTTTCTTGCACTTCGGGAAGTTCTAAACTTTTTCCCACATTTTCCGCATATTCTGTTACCAAAACAGGAAGGGTGTCTACGGTGACTTTTTCTGGGTAATAGGTGAAAGCTTTGTAGGGTTTATGTTCGGTCTTTTTAAATACAAATTTCTCTTTGGCAATTTCATTTTCATCTTCTAAGCTAAAGAGCTCTTTGATTTTGGTCACCAGCTCGTTATGACCATCGTTGATCACATGAAACCACTGACCCGCAAAAATAAACATGATGGGCTCACCGCTTTTTGGATCCACTATATAAAATAGGGTGCTGTATTCCGTAAAGGGAGTGGAAGATTTAGGAAGAGCTTTAAAATCTAAAATGGGTTCTGAGGCTGCATTAAAATAATCAAAAGAGGCCCCGCTCTCTTCAAAGGTATGCCGTTTTATTCTGACTAAGGTAATTTGATCCATAAAGGACTCTTTGTCCTGATCTTCGATCTTGCCAAGGGGGATATCGGTTCCATACTCAAAGAGAAAACCTCTTTCGGTTTTATTATAAATATAGATGAGGTAATTCACTTTAATATTGAAAGCCTTTTGATAAAGGTTGTTGGTGATGGTGGCGGCTTCTTGATCTTTTAAGGGAATTTCAAAATAACCTTCATAGGCAAAAAGTCTTTTTTGAACAATATCCTTGGTGGTGGAATTTTTTTGCCCCTCAGGGTCGCAGGCTATTAACACAAAAGACACGAGCCATAGTATACTTAAAAAACGCATGGATACCTCTTTGATCATATATTAATGGTGATATTTTTCGTTTCGGACAGATTTCATAACTCTTGATATATGGCTTGATCCTAAGTAAAATTGGATAGTTGCGGGTTTAGTAATTTCTTTAATAATTGAGCAGGAGGAGAGAATGAAATGCCCTAGATGTGAGCATCAACAATTAAGTCCCCAAATATATGAAGGAGTTACCATTGATAGATGTGGGGCCTGTAACGGCGTTTGGTTGGATGCTTCCGAATTAACAACTATTGTGGAGACTAAAGAGGAGAAATTCTCCCCCAAACTGATCAGCAAAACTATGAAAGGTGCTCGCTCTGGAGTAGGAGTGAATGATGAAAGAGTGACTGCCAAATGTCCTAAATGTGCTACTCCCATGTTGGTAGTTAATTATGAGTATTCCTCGGGAATAATAATCGATTCTTGCCCTAATGATCATGGTATATGGTTAGATAATAAAGAACTTGAGGCCATTCAAGCCTTTAAGGAAGAATGGGATGATACATCTAAAGAAAAAAATGTAGATTGGTTGCTGGCAGCCTTAGAAAACGACACTGAACACACCAGAAGACTCACAGAGCGGATTGAGAAAAGCTCTTTTTTGCATAGGTGGGTGAACTTTTTGGGAAAAACTTTTAGATAGCCAGGTCTTACTTTTTTACATGAGGAAAGTTCTTTTGGGATCTCTTGCCTTTTTGCATGATGTCTGTGTCTTTTATCTCTGATTTACCTTTATTTTGATTAAAGATGCCTTTCTCATCATCTCCACAGTTTTGATAGCTTAAAATCAAAACAAACAGCCCTACAAATGAGAGAGAAAAGATCACCTTCTTTTTATTTAACTTCAAAAAATTCATGTAACACCTTCTATCTGTCTTAGAAAACTTCTTACCTAGCTTTTCGGTATTGGTGCTCATTTACTTGAGGATTTCTATTTTTTAGTTGAATTATAAGAGGTTAGACTTGTCTGATTTGCTGTTAACCCTGAATGACGGTCTTTATACCCAAAAAGGGTTTTATTTATCTAAAGAAATACCGATTAGTATATAAAGAGGCTTAATTTTTATTAATAGGTTTTTATTTTGGGACTGATTAAATCTTTCTCCTTAATAATATTAATAGCTTATCAACTTGCATGCTTAGATTCGACTCAACTGGGCAAAAAAGAACGTGCGGTTAATCATGTCAAAGCGGTTGGCAGCAGTGAACATTTGACGGTTCAAATTCAAGGAGAGGTCCTTGAAGGAGAAGCTATTGAACTCGAATTTGCCATTAATGACAACCAGGGTAAATTGGAAGAGAGCGATCTGGTAAACCTGGTCATTAGGTTCATAGGCGAAGAGCTCAAAAATAGATATCCCCATTTTCAGAACTCAGAGGTAACTATTCAAGAAAAATATATAGAGAATATCTACCAATCTGCAGAGGGGGTGGCGATTAATTTAAGAACTCAAGAATTTATACCAGGTACTTTTATAGCTCCTGGGAAATTTACCCTGGAACTCAAGGATACGGTGGATGAATTTGGTCTTTTAATGATGATTCCTATTGAACTAAATATTGAATACACTGATAGTCGGCTTCAAGGTCAAGCCTGTTTGAATCTATATAGTTTAAAAAAACCAATCACTTCTATTCCATCTGAACCTTATTTTTTTAACAGCTTCCATGAGCGTCTATTTTTACTTCCCTGTACAGCTCTGTCTTCCGAGTCAATCTACACTGCTTTAGTCTCTCAAGGTTCCTTAGATTCCGTTTCCATTGATGATATAAAGGATTCTAAGTTGGACGCAAATCAATATGATGATTTGGATATGCCTAATCATTTAGAGAACTCACTTGATAATAACTCCAAAGAGGGAGACGATTCAGAGGGTTCTACAAAAGACAGTCTGCGATCTGAGTTGCTCGATTTAGTTTCAATTCTTAATACCAAAGTAGACCAAACAGAATTTGATTCTGAGATCTCTGGGTTTTCTTCGGTTGATCATGATCATCAAGGTGTCATACCTTACCTTAAGATAGATAATCAAGACCTAACTATAGGTCAAAAAGGGGCGTCAATCTCTCTCCAAGGGGAAGGAG
>CAYFLR010000038.1:50640-56187 GCA_964343805.1 uncultured bacterium
CATTCTAGAAGATTCAGATTTGAGTTTGATAAAAGAGGGTGATATTTTTGTTGATGAATTACTTAATGAATTTCCTATCCTGACTATTAATAACCATCAAAATTTACTAATCATAAAAGGCCAATGCTCACCTACAGTTGAGAATCTTGCATTCATTTATCGGCCTGGGGTCAATTATATAGAAGGTAAAATAGGTTTGGGAATAAAGAACCCAACAGAACAACTTGAGGTTCAAGGGACTATAAAAGCTTCAGGAGCGAATATTATAGGCAATCTAGAAGTTAGTAGCATAAACACATCGGGTGATATCTATGCTACAAGTTTTTACGGTGATGGTTCCAATTTAACGGGTTTAGGTTCAGCAGGGGGAGTCGTTAATGATGGATCTACCACCATCGCCGCTGATAATGATAATAGCAATGATGGGATTGTTGCAATCCAAACCAGAGGCATTAATAGACTTATTGTATCCAATGATGGGGATATTGGAGTAGGAACTAATAGTCCATCTGCTGATTTAGAGGTAGTAGGGGATATTAAAGCCACGACCTTTACCGGATCTGGGGCTGGCTTAACCGGTATAGATACTGGAAATATTAATGATGAAGCAATAACTACTGTAAAATTAGATACTGGTTCTGTTACTAATACTAAAATTGCTGATAATGCTGTCAATTCTATCAAAATAGTCAATGATTCCATTGTCAATGAAGATATAAATACTGGAGCGGCCATTAGTAGCTCCAAGTTAGCGGGCGGTAATGTTGACAATGACGAGTTTGGTTACCTGGATGGTGCCACATCAAATATTCAGCTTCAAATAGATAGTCGACTCTCCAAAAGTAGCAATTTATCAGATCTAACTGACTTCACAGCTGCAAGAAATAATTTAGGGATTGGCAGCGGTGATACTTTATCACTAGCTGGCTTAAAGGCAGGTAGTAATGCAGGGATTTCTTTTAAAGATTTCAGTAACAACTATGGAATCTTTATTGAAGAAGGGGGCAATATAGGAGTTGGAACAGCCTCTCCAAATGCTAAAGCTAAGCTTGATATTAGTTCCACGGACAAGGGTTTGTTGATCCCTCGGATGACCAGCTCTCAGCGCTTATCTATTTCATCACCTCCTGCTGGTCTTGAAGTTTTTGACAGTAATGCCGGGGTAAAAATTGCCTATAATGGCTCAAGATGGAGAGAGGTGGGTGCTGTTCCCATTGGAACAATTCAGGCTTGGCATAAAAATCTTTCCAATACACCGGGCTTGCCCTGGGGATGGGCAGAGTGCAATGGCCAAGTTATAAGTGACTCTGAAAGCCCATACAATAATGTGGCAGTGCCTAACCTTAACTCCAGTGGTCGTTTTTTAAGGGGGGCTTCCACTAGTGGATCTCTTCAAGATGATCTCACCGCCTTGCCTAACAATGCCTTCTCTGGAGGAACCAGTGTCAACGGTGAGCACAATCATAATTGTAAAGGATACAACTCTCCTGATGGTGTGGGTATGGACTGGGCAGGAACTGGTGAAACACGTGGTCCCTGTATGGATAATGCGGGAAATCATTCTCACAGTTTTAGCGTCTCTGGTGGGGGGGATGCTGAAACTCGCCCTATCAATATGACAGTTGTCTGGATAATAAGAATTAAATAATTTCTATCACCTTCTTAAAAGCTATTTTGCTAAGGACTCTGCAAAACCACTTAGGATAATTTCCGATTATGTAATATAATTAAAGGTAATTATTTTCACCAATTAAGGATAGGTTATGGGACTATTTTCGAGCCTCTTTAAAAGCAAAAGTGACGAAAAAAAGGTTAAAAAGGTTAAACGAGCCGCGAGAGTCAGTACACAGCCGATGCATAATATACATGTGGAAATGGATCCCTCTTCTGAAGCTCCATTAAAGGTTATCGATATCTCGGTCTCAGGAGTGGCTTTTGCTGAGGATGGAAACTTTTCCTGGCCCGAAGTGGGGAGCCTTTTAAAGGGAAAATTTGTGATAGGGGATAAGGAGTATAGTACTGGCTTTGAAGTGATTCGCAAAACCGATGAGCTTTGTGCATGCAAATTTACACCAGACAATAGCGTAATCAAAGACCTGTTTGACAACCATTTCGTGGTGGAGGTATTGGGTGCGAGCATGCAGGAGGTCAATTCTGATCTACTTAAACCGGTTGAAAAGGGGAAAATGCGCTGGTTTAGGCATAAAGATGATTTCAATCTGAAACTGGTGGAAGAGGGAGATGAACTGCTCTCTTTTAATATTCAGTTTAAAGATCACCATATTCAGTGGCAAAAGGGTGAAAAACTTCAGTATGGCGTATTAAAATTGGGTGACACCACTCCCCGATCCTTAAAAGAGGTGGCGATTATTGCCAATCAGGCGGAGGTGCCATCGGAGCTTTCATCACAAATCATTATTTTTATAGATCAAATCAAAGGTCTGTCTACTCCATTTAAACAGCTGATAGCCAGTCAATTTGAGTATGCATTTTAAAATCTTATTTATATTTCTATTACTCTTACCGTTTTCACTGGTAGCGGAGACCTTTGAGCTTTTCGTAGGAGGGTATCCTCACTATCAATACGATGAACTCATCCGAGAGAAGCAATTAAAAAAAGGCGATGTTCTTGTTTTTAGTAATGGCGAGAGCTTTCGGTTTGAAGGCTTCTTAGGGAGGGGGAACACCACCGCTATTTTAGATATTGGAAATGGCAGGGCCTTAAGGGTCCCTTTGGAGGCGGGAGAATTTGAAATTCGAGGGCAAGAGCCTATTCCTTATTCTGATTTTATTGATTATTTTATCAAAGGACACCAAAAATATAGGCAGGTGGATCTTCCAATGGTTGAACTGCACTCCTATACTTATGGGGAATACGCTGAAGTAGAGCGCGTGTCCTCATTTAGTTTACAAGACTTTATTGACCTATATCCAAAAGGCTCAGGCCATCAAAAACTCTCTCCGGCTGAAATAGAAATGTATCGATCGGCCCTCATGGAATTTGCACGTTCTCTCTGGGGATTCACCTTTATTGCAGATTTTCGTCCTGAACAAATTCTCTGGAATAGGAAGCTAAGACGCTGGGTTTTTGGGGATTTACAGACATTTGAGCATACTTGGTCACCAGGGCGATGGGAACATCCCTTTTCCTCCTACCAGGAGGAGAACTTTATAAGACATGTTTTCGATGCAGAACTGGATAGGGAAATTGATCGAGTGATTGAAGAGGAGAGGGAGATAATGTCACATAAATGCCATTTATTAAAATGGAGATTCTAATGGAGCTCAATCTATGTTAGATTCCCTCTCATGAAATCTATATTCTTTATTTTTATAACAATATTCTTACTTCCTTATTCTTCTTTTATGGCCAACGACATGAGTAAAAAAATCCTGGTGATTGGTGATTCTCATACGGTGGGTTATTTTGGAGAGAAGCTTCACTCTCTGCTTTTAAAACTTCCCCACACTGAGATCGTTACCCTGGCTATTTGTGGCTCTAACCCAATTCATTGGTTGAAGGGCAGGAAACTGGATATTTGTGATCGAGAGAGAAGAGGAACCGATATTGATGCACCCTTGCCAGCATCTTTTGTTCCCCATTTGGCTACGATATTGAAAGAGGAGAAGCCTCATATCACGATCATTGCTCATGGCACTAATTATGTGGGATATCCACCTTATTCTATTCACAAATATTCTCTTGCCACCATTAATTTAATCCTTTTAAATCAAAGTTCCTGCTTTTGGGTAGGCCCTCCCGACGCCTATGCTATCGAGCAGTCTTTATTAGAACAAACTAGTCAGTTGATTCAAGATGCCGGCAGCGGGAACTGTCAGTTTTTCAACTCTCTAGAGGTGACCAGTTATCCTCCAGACCTCAACGATGGGGTTCATTATAGCCTTGATCTGGCCCATCAGTGGGCTAAAAAGGTTTTTGACGGATTTACCCAGCACTTTTTCCCCCATTATCCCATTTCTGAATAGTCATAAGATAGTGTTTTTTGCTTGTAAATTAATCAATATGTGTTAATTCATAATAACATATTTGTAATATTCTATAATTTACTTTGTATAGGTATTGACACCAATAAGATATATGGGAGGAAGAAATGATAAAGGTTTTAACCCTAGGGACTTTTCTATTACTCAGCTTCAATCTTTGGGCCATTGATCCAGGCGCCAAAAGAATTTGTGAGAAATATAGTTTTACCTCCCAGCAAGAGCAATGCATTATTGAGCTGATGGATTTTAAATTTGATCCCCATGTGATTACCCTCTGCGAGAAATATATGCATGTGGGAGATCAAGTGGAGTGCCTTAAAAAACTACCGGATGTGAAAATCCAAAATGAAGTGGCTTTGGTTTGTAATAAACATAATTTCAATAAGGATCGGGTCGAGTGTTTTCAGCGTTTAGCAGATAAAGGAATCGACCCCGCCACTTATAAAGTTTGTACCAAATATAACTTTGTCCGTCAGCAGGTGGATTGCCTAGAAGAGCTGGCCAATCGTTATTTCGATCCCACTGCAGTGAATGTCTGTTATAAATATAATTTTGTAGATCAGCAGAAACAGTGTTTGCTTAACCTGCCTTATCAAGATCACCCAGTCTATGAAGAAGGAAACGAAGGCGACTTTTTAACTGATGAAGAGGTGCTTCGCCTTTTACGAAGAGCCACCCGAGCGATGCAAAATGGAAACCGACCTCGCGTGGGTCGTATTTTAGATCGCATTCTCGATGGATTATAATTCGCCAATGGAAGAAGTGAAAAAAATTATTGAGCACTTTGACCTTCTACCCCACCCAGAAGGGGGCTTCTATAAAGAGACTTACCGCTCTTTAGAGGAAGCCGCTGTAGATCGTGAGGAACCTCAAAAAGTAGTTCAAAGAAGTTTTGCTACCGGAATTTACTTCTTACTTCCTAAAGGTAAAATCTCCACCTGGCATCGCATTCAGTCTGATGAGATGTGGCATTTTTATTTGGGAGATCCCATGGCTCTCTATCAGATAGATCCGAAAGGGCAATGTGAAACTATTATCTTAGGATCTGATTTTGTAAAAGGGCAGAAACTTCAGCATGTGGTACCCAAAGGCTCTTGGTTTGGTGGGCATCCACTGGAAGAGAGTCGATACTCCTTTGTGGGATGCACGGTTTCGCCTGGTTTTGATTTTGACGACTTTGAGATGGCTGAGCACGGAAAATTAGTAAAACTCTATCCAGAGCATAAAGAAATTATTAACCGGCTTTACCCACAACGCCAACTAAGGTCCGTTAAGATTTAGCTCTATAAAGAATATCATACAGCTGGCGAACCATTATATCTGCATCGGTGAGGGGTTTTTGCAGTAAAATATCCACTCCCTCTTTTAAGGCTCTTTTGGCCATCTTATCTTTTTTGGTAAAAGCCGACATAACAGCAATAGGGGTGTTAGGGTAATATTTTTTAGCTGCGAGGATAACATCAATGCCGGTCTTTTCTGGCATTTTTAAATCAGTTAATATCATATCTAATGGCGTTTCTTTCTCGATGGCTTTTATTGCCT
>CAYFLR010000039.1:0-15559 GCA_964343805.1 uncultured bacterium
CTCTGGGTCATCAGCATTCTCTATTTCAAATGCTATTCTACGAAGATTAGGAGCGTGCATTTCTGGTGAAAGGCCAACCCAAAGAGCAATAGAATAACCAATCACACTCCCGACTAACAAACCATAAAAATACTTAATAGGAATAAAGGGCCGGATGTAATGAATTATAAATAAAGAAGATAAGATTCCCCCAATTAGACCACCAATATGTGCGGCATTATCTATGAATGGAAGAGAGAAACCTAAAGCTATATTTAGTATAGCAATAGGTAAAAAGGAACTCTTGCGCAACCCTCTCAGACGATACTCAATTACTATTCCTAGACCAATCAATCCAAAGAGCGCTCCACTGACACCCACCGAAACCCCTTTGGCGATGACTAATGAACCAATAGATCCACTGATTCCCGATAGGAAGAAAATGGTTATATAACGCTTTGTACCTAAGATGGGCTCTAAAATCCGACCCAATACAAATAGGCCGTATCCGTTAAATAGAATATGTAAGATGTGATAATGAATAAAAAAGGCAGTGATCATGCGATAGTACTGACCTTGCCATATCCAAAAGGGATCCAAAGCACCAAAATCCACAACAGGGCTCATGGATCCACCTGAAAAAATGCAGATCAAAAAGACCAGCAAATTCGAAATCAACAGAACAAATGTAACCGGAAAATGACGGCCAAATTGCAGTATTTTTTCAAGATGGGGAACTGTAGTTGGTAGTAATTTGATAAGGAATACCCTTTTTTATGACTTTTTTAATAAAACTTCTGCCAGCATGGTATAACAAATAGGAATAAGATGGAATTTCAAATAGTGCAATATCAGCCTGCATTCCTTTTTCCAGAGTTCCTAGCTTCTCAGCCAGACCCACAGCTTTTGCCGCATTATAAGTGGTTCCCACTATAACTTCATGAGGTTTCATTCTCATATGAATGGCCGCCATATTCATGACGAAAAAAAGATTATCACAAACACAAGAGCCAGGATTAAAATCAGTGGCCACCGCCACGATACAGTTGTTTTCAATAAAATCACGAGCTTTGGTATAAGGTAATTGGCTATAATAAGAAGTACCGGGTAACATCACAGCCACCACTTTGCTATTTGCCAACTTTTTCATCCCCTCAAGGGATGTGCATTCCAAATGATCTGCTGACAAACTTCCCATTTCAATGGCTAATTCAACGCCTCCACAGGCAGTAAACTCATCCGCATGAACCTTGGTATCCATACCTAAGTCTTTAGCTCTTTGCAAAATGGCTTTCCCTTCTTCAGCAGTATAAAATCCGTCTTCTACAAATTTATCTGCTATTCCCGCAAGGTTCTGCTCTTTTACAGCCGGCAACATCTCCTCACAAACAATATCAATATATTGCTGACGCTTCTCTTTAAACTCCTTAGGAATGGCATGAGCCCCTAAGAAAGTAGGGACGATCTCAATGGGGTGAAGTTGGGAGGCCTGTTGAATGGCTTGCAGAGACTTAAGCTCTGCTTCAACGGATAAACCATATCCACTTTTTGCTTCAGAAGTGGTTATACCTAGTGAAAACTGATGTTTAAAGGTCTCATTCGCTCTATGAGTCAATTCTTCAAGTGAGGCAGAGCGAGTATGACTCACAGAGTGCTGAATTCCTCCTCCCTCATTTGAGATTTCTAAGTAGGTTTTGCCGGCGATCTTCTGAGCAAATTCATCCGCTCGATTACCACCAAAAACCGGATGAGTATGACAATCAATAAACCCTGGAAAAGCCACTAACCCAAAACAATCGTGACGTTCAACATCTGATCTCTGCAAAAAATCCTGATAGAAAGAATCTTCCACCTCTCCCACATGGATAATTTTCTCATCACAGACAATGTATCCCTTCTTTATTATAGACAGATCTTCTTCTGTAACCTGTCTCCCTCCCTTTTCTCTTGCTTTTTCAAGGGTCAGTATTTCGCTTAAATTATCAAGCAGAATCATGGAAACCTCATTAATTCCTAAACTGTAACGAAGGGGACTTTAACATTATGTTTGATGGCATTTTCTTTGGCCAGATCATATCCAGCGTCCGTATGACGGATGATTCCCATTCCTGGATCCGTAGTTAAAACTCTCTTTAATCTAACAGCAGCCTCTTCCGTTCCATCAGCAACAATAACCATACCAGCATGGAGAGAATATCCCATTCCTACTCCTCCACCATGATGAAAACTCACCCAAGAAGCCCCACCAACAGCATTGATAGCAAAGTTGAGTAAAGGCCAATCTCCCACAGCATCAGATCCATCAATCATCCCTTCTGTCTCTCTATTAGGAGAAGCAACAGAACCACAGTCTAAATGGTCTCTACCTATAACAATGGGAGCCTTAACTTTTCCAGACTTAACCAGATCATTAAAAAGAAGTCCCGCTTTCTCACGATCTCCATAGCCTAGCCAACAGATTCGAGAGGGCAATCCTTGGAAGTGAATTTTCTCTTTAGCCATTTTGAGCCAATTAATAAGGGGCTTGTCCTCACTAAATAGCTCCATTAAAGCATCATCAATTGTATAAATATCTTGAGGATCACCAGACAGGGCCACCCATCTAAAAGGACCTTTTCCTTCACAAAAAAGAGGTCTTATATATTCTGGAACAAAGCCTTTAAAAGCGAAAGCGTCCTTTAAGCCCCCTTTTTCCGCTTCGGCTCGAATATTATTACCATAATCAAATACATGACAGCCTGCTTTCTTAAAAGAAATCATAGCTTCCACATGATCCACCATAGAAGCCCGAGCTAAAGCCACATATTTTTCAGGATCTTCTTTCCTTAACACAGCAGCCTGCTCCAAAGAATGACCTTTAGGAACATAACCTATCAAAGGATCATGAGCAGAAGTTTGATCTGTCACTACATCTGGAAGAACGCCTTTTTCAAATATTTGAGGATATATCTCAGCCGCATTACCGAGAAGACCAATGGAGAGGGCCTCTTTTTTCTCTTTGGCTTCAGCAACTTTTGCTAGTGCTTCATCCAAATCCGTCAGCATTAAATCGCAATATCCCGTATCTAAACGCTTTTTTATCCTATCTGGGTCCACTTCAACACCTAAAAAGACGGCTCCTGCCATAGTAGCAGCTAAGGGTTGAGCTCCCCCCATTCCTCCTAAACCTGCAGAAAGAATAAACTTTCCTTCGAGTCCACCTCCATAATGCTTTTGTCCAGCGGCCACAAAAGTCTCATAGGTTCCCTGTAATATCCCTTGAGACCCAATATAGATCCAGCTTCCAGCTGTCATTTGACCGAACATCATAAGACCTTTTTGATCTAATTCCCTAAAGTGTTCCCAATTGGCCCAGTTGGGGACCAAAACGGAATTTGAAATGAGCACACGGGGAGCGTTTTCATGAGTCTTAAAAATACCTACAGGCTTTCCTGATTGAACCAAAAGAGTTTCGTCATTATCTAAACTATGAAGTAATTCTAATATCTTATAAAGACAGTCCTTATTTCGAGCCGCCTTTCCGAGACCTCCATATACCACCAATTCTTCTGGTTTTTCTGCCACTTCCTGATTTAAATTATTCATTAAAAGGCGCATAGCAGCTTCTTGAATCCAGCCTTTACAATGCTTTTCAGTTCCAGCAATCGCTGCATCACCTGGTTTATATTCTTCAAACATGTCTGTTCCCCCTCAAATCCGAGATTTATTTCCAACATCACATAATAACCATAATTTTTTTCAATGCAATATGGAATTATCACTGCCAAAATTGATTTTTCCTTAAAGGTTCCAAAACTCTCAGCCGATAGGAAAATGACACGGATCTTTATAGGGAGAGAAATAAATGAAATATTTACTCTTTATCATGCTCCTTACCAGCTGGATGGCAAATTCATGCAAAAGAGGGGATGAAATCAAAATCAAAAGTATTATCGGAGAAGATGGAGACACCATTGTAGGAAGTCGAATTGAAGGTGAAATTTACCTTCAAGATGGCCACTATGATTACCTAGATCCTAAATCGCCCAATTTACAAAAGGGGATCGGAAATTATTATTTCTCTATCCAGAAGGAGCGAAGAAAGGAAAATACAGGTTATTATGAGAAATTCTATCTGGTCCACCATCTTAGCTACCTAAAGCATAAATCAATGGAACGGACGTTGAAGTTTGATACGGGAGCCTGGCATTTTGACCAAATCAAAGGCAGCAGTTTTAGCTTTGTCTATTTTGAAGGAGCTAAAATTGGTTTATTACATGAACCTCGTGTCAATTCAGCCAATATCTATAACACCACCAATAATTTGAGTCAGGAAGTATTCGCACAGCTGAATCCCAAGTTTTTAACCAACTTACACCTTTGCCAGCATCTCACTGATCTTAACTTTGCACAGCTAAGTCATCTCACTCAGACTAAAATAAGAATTACTGACTTTCTATCTTGTAATGCTACCGCCATTGGAGATTTTGTAAAAATTGAAGAGATTCCTAAATCTGATTGTGATGGTCCGGGCTGCTGTAAGGATCCAGATTCTTGTTGGAGTGATTGTTTCCCTCCATTCATCAAAGCAGGCTGTTCAGCTAGCACAATGGTCCAAGATTCGACAACAGGACAGGTAACCGAACTTCCAGGAAATGCCAATGGGGTAATCTGCGGTATCATGCCTGTAAATGACGATTTTTACTACTTCTTGCTCGATTCCAAGAGTGCTATCACCTATTTTTACAAGAGAAATGCCTTTGCTAGTGGAGATGTATGGGCTGTTTTAAGAGAACTAGAATACGGGAATGCCAGACCCTTCTCCATTATAGGGGGAACTACTAGTTTTCCAAGTCAATCAGTTGTGAATATCTACAGTGTTCCCAAGCGAGATGATTTTGAAATGTACCTGCAGCTAAGACTGCAAATTAATAATATTCCAATCAGCTATACCTATTTACCAGACAGCATGAAGCATCGCCAAAAGCACCTATTAGGAACTGTCTATCGCACCAATACAAGAAATAACCAGAAAGTGAATATGCTTTTCATGTGTCAGGGTAATTATGATTATCAATGTGATCTAGATTTCCAAAAACATAAGATAATTTTAAGATTTGAGGATTATCGCTCAAGGTAAGTTCATTCATTCTATTAGGGGGGAAATACTCTCGTGAATAAAATAATTTTTATAAAATCAATTATAGTCACCTTGACCCTATTTGCACTCATTTCCTGTAAAGATGAAGTTAGCACGAATCGAGAGGTGGAAACACCGCAGAATGAGCCAACAGTAGAAACTCCTTCAACTCAACTTAAAGAAACACAAACTATCCATACCCCCCAACTTCCAAATGTCCCTGATAAAGCAGAACCTAGTATTAGTACAACTCCAGGCTCCACTGTCAGTGCTCCAAAAAAAGAAATCGTTCCTGTAAGCGCAGTTGATAAACCAAGTATTTATAATCATTGGAAACTAAAAGACGATGAAATAATTTTAGAATTAAGATATAACCCCCTTGGTTTTACAGAGTTTTTTCAAACTTGCACCGGAACTCAAAACAAAGAACAGTTTGTAACACTATCAGGTCGAGCTCAAATTGACAGTGCGAAAGAGGAAATCGCTTTTCAAATCGTGAAGCCTGAATTTAAGTCTCACTCAGGAATTGACAGCTCTATTTGCTCCAAAAAGCTATCAGGGAGTTTTCCCTACTTTCTGACTGATAAATCGTTGCAAATAGGATCTTTAAAATTCTTACTTGAATAAAAGAATATGCACTACTACGCACCTATTACTAAAGATCAAAAACAATTCACCCTTACAAAAGAACAGTTTCATCATATTAGTAGAGTAAAACGCCTGAAAAATGGAGATTTAATTACCTTCATCAATGGTAAGGGGTCTATTTTTCAAGGAAAACTCACATCAAAAGATAAGGCCGGGACAATTCATGATATTGAACTCATAGAAGAAAGATCATCATCTATCAAAATAAATCTCTGGCAAAGTAATCCCAAAAAGGGTCTCCTAGAACAAATAATTCAAAAAACCACTGAGCTGGGTATCACATCCATCACACCAATTATTACTGAAAGAACTGTTGCTAATCCAAAGAAGAGAGAGTCAAACCTGAAAGAAAGATATGAAAAAGTAATTGTGGAAGCATGTAAACAATCTGAAAACCCTCTCTTTCCTATTATAAATGAGGTTCAATCTTTCAATGAAATTATGGAAAAAGTAAAGCCCTCCTCTGAAAAGTACTTCTTTCTTTCTCCAACAGGTCATATGAATATAAAAAACTATGCAGAAGACTTAGTTAAAGATCCTTCAACGAAAGAAATAAATTATATAATTGGGCCAGAAGGTGGATTTTGTGATAAGGAAGTGACATTAATGAAAAATAAGGGTTTTTCAGATGTCTCTTATGGCAAAACTATCCTAAGAACCGAAACCGCAGCCATTGCCGTAATGGCAATTCTACGTTACCATTTTCTCCTGTAAAATTTGCATTTTTCTTCAATTTTAGTTAAATTACATAGGATAATCAAACTAACTGGAGTGTTTATTATGGCTAATAACATGGATTCTTTTGATAAGTATATCTCCACCCTCTCTTTTTCTCCCATATCTAAAGGTCTAGGATTCAATAAAAACCAAAAAGCCATTGCTAAAGCAGAGTTAGACAAACACGGAGAGAGATTAATCGATGATGGAGAAGAAAACTGGGACCCTGGTTATCGTCCCATTTTTTTGGATTCTCAAAAAAATAGAGCCATTTTAAATAAAGCTAAGGATAAAAGAACTCGAACTATTTTAGATAGTCATGTCCCTAAAACTATTCCTACTATCAGAACTCCGGCAACGAAAAATAAGCCTAAACCACTGATAAAAAAGCTATCTGCAAAGACTGAACGTAAGAAAGTTACTCCCAAAAAGGACTTTATAAAAAAGACAGAAGAAAACCTCCGACAAAATCTGGTATCAGCTCCTGCAAATCATACCGGCGCTAATCCTATTTACCGTTTAATAGCCTTTGTTCTTGATGCCACCATTGTTCTAGGGTTCTTTTCAGTCTCCATGGTGGTTTCAATCCTTTATCTCCGATATAATTTTGATTTGAATTTCACCCCTTTTGATTTATTGGTCCCCTACTTCGCAGCAGAACATATTGTCCCTAACTTTAGAATTCTCATGGAAAATAATTTAACCATTCTGGCTATCATATTTGGGATGCTTCTTTCTCTTCTCTATATTGTCTTTTTCTCAACCACTCTGGGAGCTACTCCCGGTAAGATATTCTTTAATATGAAGCCCGTCCAAGCAAATGGAGAAAGTTTAACCATCAGTAAGATCATTACTCACTCCATCTGCTTCGTTATATTCCTACCAACAGCTCTTTTTTCCTTTCTCAGCAAAGATGGCCAGACTTTTTACGACAAACTCAGTAAGGTTTATGTTGTCAAATCGTAATTGAATCTGTAGTATTGCGCCAGATTTTGTACCTGGAGAATAACAATGAAGTGGTCCGCAGATTCGGCAAACAATTTTATCCGCTATTTCAAGTTTTCAAAAAGAATGGGAATTGGTTTCCTATTTATCACTCTATTTTTTCTTATGTCCGCTCCCACCTACACCTCATTCCTAATCGGAATCATTGTAGCTGCTTTGGGTGAATCTATTCGTGTTTGGGCAGCTGGATATATTCATAAAAGATCCATTTTGACCACGGCCGGTCCCTATGCGCACACCCGGAATCCTCTTTATTTTGGTAGCTTTCTTATAGGATGCGGTCTCTCTATCGTATCTAATAATGTTTACCTTTTTAGTGTGTTCTTATGGGCTTATGCCACTATCTATACCAAGACCATGGAAAGAGAAGAGGACTTTTTACTTAAAGAGTTTGGGAAAGACTTCGAAGGTTATAAATACTCAGTCCCTCTCTTTTTCCCTCAAATTTCATCTCGGGGAATTCCTAATGAACACCAATTGAGATTCTCTTGGAAACACTCACTCTCTTTCTCAAAAAACTCAGAAATTGAAGGTGTTCTTGGCTTTATTACTTGTACTCTCCTCTTTTACGGATTGATCGTTTACTCTCCAGCAATCCATTTAAAGTATTCATATTTAGTGACTGTAATTCTTTTTCTTTGTATCAGATGGGGCTACTATTACCATCGAATGAACAAAAAAGATGTCGCTACTCAGTAGGTTTCATGGGTTCTTATTAATTCTATTTATCTCTTTTCAACCCGTAAAAGCAGAAGAATCTGCTAAAAAAAGCTTAGTTATTTTTCCCATAGCATCTCTCTTTCTACCAGGATTGGACCAATGGCTGGAGGGAGAATTTATGGCGGCCGCCCTCTACTCTTCCATCGGGGCAGGTGCTTATTATTACTCCCAAACCCAAGAAGCGGTTATAAGTAACAAGCTCAAAGAAGATGAATCCCCTCTGTTTTCAAATGACGAAGGTATAAGAACCTATGCCATTAGTAATCAGCTGAGATTTACAGCAGGCTGTTTTAGCAGTTATCATAGTTTTCAAACCGCCGTGGAAAGCTGGAAAGGAGCTGGTGAATTTAAATTTCTGAAATCGCCTGACACCCCCCAATCCCTTTTAATTGCTCCCTTCAATTACTCTTTTCTAAGCAGATGGACCACCATCGTTCCCTTTTTCCTTGGTGCTACTTTTACCAGCACATTCTATTTATTAAGACAAATGGCTCCAGATAACTTTCGCCCCTTTACTACTTCTGACCTTTTTTTCTCTACTGCCTTTTCATTCAATGCAGCCACAGGAGAAGAAGCCCTCTTTCGTGGTTATTTAATGCCTCTATTCCAACATTACTTTGATAATTCCTTTGTCAGTATAACTCTGTCTGCCTCTTTATTTGCCGCAGCTCATCTTGGCGATATAGAAATTCCTTGGTTTCAATTCGTTATGGGTATCTATGAAGGGTGGGTTACCAAGAGAAATGGATGGTCTATTAGTGAGAGTATTTTTCATCATTTCTGGTGGGACTTTTTCATTTTTACATCAGTTTATTTAATCTCGGAAGAGAAGGAATTATCAAAAGAAATGGTTTTCTATTATCCCATTTCCTTTAAGTTTTAGAATTCAGGTTAAAACTCTCTTTTGGCAAAAAGAGCAAAGGTTGCAAAAAGAAATATCGTGATCAAGATGCCACCATAAGTTGTTCTCCAAGCCATATCCGCAAAAGTCAGAGTCTTAGCGTACACCACCTCGTTCCTGATATTAAAGGTATTTAAATCAAAAATATGAATCATAATATTGATAATATCCTCTAAAAGAGGATTCTTTAACTTGTGAAGAAACCCTTGGATATTAGAGAAAAGGTGCCCCATAAAATAAAGCGTAATTCCACTAAACAATCCGAGCAATGGATTAGTCACAGCAGAAAGTAAAAGGGTAATCGACATGAGTACAAAGAACTCCACCACTCCTAAATAAAGTGACTGCAGTATCCCAACTTGAATACTGCTATCCACTCGGCCCGCCATATAGTAGATAAAACTGCCTAATATCAACGAAAAAAGCATTAAAATAAAAGACAATCCAAAGTACTTTCCCAATAAGAATTGAACTCTAGAAATTGGCTTAGAGAAGAGTAAATAGACTGTCTTTTTATCAATTTCCTTATAGACCAGCGATACCCCTAGAAAAATAGCTAAAGCAGCTCCATAAAAGGCAAAGGTGGCCAATAGAAAATCAATTATAACTTTATAAACTACGTTAATAACTAATTTTGAAAAAAGATAGGAGGAGGCCACAGACATGAAAAAGAGGACTAAGATTAAGTAAACCACCTTATCTCTAACCATCTCTTTAAAGGTATTGCTCGCTATCACAAAAATAAGTTTCATGTTAACCCTTCTACTCAAAAGCCATGTATTTATTAACAATAGTGTCTTCAAATGAGGCATGAGACTCCGAACCGGAATCCTCTTTAATCTCTTTAACATCCTTACAGGTGATAAGTTTTCCCGCTTTTATAATACCCACTCGATCACAGTTTTCTAAATCGGATAAAATATGGGTTGAAAAAAAGATGGTACAACCCTTTCCTTTTAATTGCATAATTATATCTCTAAAGTCCTTACGACCCACCGGATCTAAACCAGACATAGGCTCATCAAATATCAGTAAGGAGGGATTCGGTAAAATTGCCTGAGCCATTAATAAACGCTGTCGCATCCCTTTGGAAAACTGCCCTATCTTCTTTTTTCCACTAATTATTCCAGAGAGCCCGGTAATATCTAAAACCTCTTTTATTCGATGTTTGACGTCAAAATCCTGATGGAATTTATAAAAGTGACTATAAAATTCAAGTTGCTCGAAGGGAGTTAAATACTCATAAAAATAGGGCTGTTCAGACATAAAACCCAAATTATCACGAACCCCATATATGTCTTTATTATCAAAAAAACGAATGGTTCCTTGATAATTCACTAGGCCTAACATGCACTTAATGAGAGTGGTTTTACCAGCTCCATTGGATCCGATGAAACCAAAAAGCTCATTTTCCTTCACCTTAAAAGAGATGTCTTTCAAGATGGAAAGAGGTTTATTCCAAAAATTAGGCTGAACATTTTTTACCACATTGTCAATGGTGATAACCGAGGTATCATTACTCATTTTGTCTTCTCTAAATACTTTTGATAGTGCTTTTTTATCTTTTCTCTAATTTTTTCATCCTTAGCTAACTTAAGCATTTCTAACACTATAAGCTGGGTCATTGTCTGATCTTGTTGATTTTTTGAATCCATATTATTTACGGCTAACTTAGCCACTAAAGACTTGAAATATTTTGGGCTATCATCAAATTTGGAAGCTTCATAATAATACTTCATAGAGGTTTTAGCATCAGACTCATACTCGTTGTAGTACCAACCCAGCACCATTAAAAGCTTCCAAGTGCGAACATTGTTTTTGATCGCTTTTAATAGGAGTTTTTTTCCAAATTCCACCTGATCATTAAATAGTAAAGTCGTACCTATATAACGATAAGCTAACTCAATTTTGGGATCTAACTCTGTAGTAATGTCTGCCAAGCCGTACATTTCTTGAAAATCTCTAGGAGTCGGGTCTCCTTCAAAAGCAGTGGTCTGGAGAGTAGCGATCCAAACAATATCCGAAACAATATTGTCAAAGCCAAAGGAAAACAGATGAACCGCCTTTGGGGGTATATAATGAAAATAATTTAATAAAGTGGTGGTTATAGATGATGGAGCAACATGCTGTTTTCTAATTTTATAAGCCCCAAGAAACAACAAAAAGACAAAAACTAAAATCCCAGCTCTAGCTAATACAGAATTGAAAGCTCGATCCATAGATGGTTTACCTTAAAAATCCAGCGAGTCTAAAAAGATTTCCAACAAAAGCCGTCTCGATAAAATAGATCAATAGCAGAATAATAAATGGAGTTAAATCGATTCCACCGAGTTGATCAAAAGGACGACCAAACATTTGCCTGATAAGTTGTTTCACCTTTTCATAAACTGGCTCGGTGGCAGACCTTATAAACTGGACAATGGGATTGTAGGGATCTGCTTGGATCCAACTAATAACCACACTTGCAAAAATTAATACTTGGTAAATGGTTAAAACTATACTCAGAACATTTGCAATACCTTGAATCAATAAATCCATTTAATTACTCCTCAAATCCTACTTGCTAGTCTCTATGACCAAAAAGTGCTGTTCCAATTCTTATTATATGAGCTCCTTCTTCTAAGGCAACAATATAATCATGACTCATGCCCATGGATAGAAGATGGGGTTTTTCCAAAAAATAACCCTTAGCTAATGAAGCTAATTTTTTAAAATAGGGCCTCACCTCTTCAGGATTTGCAAAATAAGGAGGAAGTCCCATAAAACCAACCAGCTTTACATACTCTAAAGACTCTATTTCTTTTAATAGAGCCCCAATCTCTTCTTCCATAATACCGGATTTGGTAGATTCTTCACCTAATTTAACCTGAACTAGTATTTTTTGGATCTTATCTATTTTCTTAGCCTGTTTATTAATCTCTTTAGCTAGTGAGAATTTTTCAACTGAATGAATATATTCTACTTTGTCGATGATATATTTAACCTTATTTTTCTGCAAATGACCTATAAAGTGCCAAATAGGCTTAAAGTCTTCTGCAGAGGCAAGAGTATTATACTTATCTATAAATTCCTGAACATAGCTCTCACCGAAATGCTTTAATCCTGCTTTATATCCATCTAATATTGCTTCAGGTGATTTTCGTTTTGTAACCCCTAAAATTAGGGCATCTCCTTCCTTTCGATTTATGGATAATAAAGTTTCACTGACTTTTGATCGAATCTCCTCGTATTTATCTAAATGAAATTCACTCATTTGTGATACCTGCCGTCCTTAACTTATCTTCACATTCGATAATAGATAAGCCTATCAAATTTATTCTTTTTTTTCTTCCTGAATGACCATTTACTATCAAAATAGCCTTTTTGGAAAGATTAAAAAACCGAGCTAAAAACTTAATCAGTTCCTCATTTGCTTTTCCATCTACAGGAGGAGCCTTAATGCTAACTTTGAGACGGGAATCGTACAGGCCAATCAGCTTATTCTTTGAGCTGCGAGGAGTAATAATAAGGTCGAGACTACATCCATCTGAATGGGTGGAAAGAAAAGGAAAAGACAATTAAAAACTCCTGAGAATCCAGGTTTTAGTCATTAAAGATCTTTATATCTGAAATACTGGCCAAATCCCTTATAACTTTTGAAACGGGTAAGCCAACGACATTGTTATAGCAGCCTTCAATTTTCTCAATTGCGAAGGAACCAATTCCCTGGATAGCATAACTTCCCGCTTTACCAAATGGTTCTCGGGATTTTATATAATTGTTGATTTCTTGGTTATTAAGATCAAAGAAAGTGACATTTGTAGAACAAATTCTGCTTTTATACTCACTAGTTACACTATTATGTATGTAATACCCAGTATAAACTTGATGAGTTTTACCAGCAAGAATAGATAGGGTCTCAAAAGCATCTTGTTCGCTTACGGGCTTCCCAAAAATACGATCTTGATAAACTACAATGGTGTCTGCGGCAATTACCACCTCTCCTTCATTATGAGGAAGAGCAAAGACCTTTGATTTTACAATTCTTTCTAAAAAAATCTGGGGGGTCTCCCCTTCTAAAACTGTTTCATCTATTTCGGCTGGTCTAACTTGAAAACTGAGGCCCACGTTCTTAAGCAGCTCACTTCTGCGAGGTGAAGCTGAGGCCAGAACTAATTTTGAGAAAGACATAATGTTATTCCGATTTTTTCTCTAACAGATATTTTTTATCTTTTTCAGATAGTTTGCCATTTTGTTGAAATGGCTTTCCCTTTTGATTGGAGGGTAACATAGGTGATTTTACAGCTGAGGGCAAGCCTTTTCCATGCCCTTTGTAATTATTACGCTTTTATTCATTGGGATTGAATTGTTAACAGGTACGTATTGGTTATCTTCTATAGCCTGATATTGATCTGCCACTATGAAAATATCGCCATTCGGAGCAATTTTAACTGTAACATTTTTAAGAGTCTCATTTCGTAAGTTTCCAATATCCACTCCATTTAAGAAGATATGACGAGCCAACCCAGTGGTGCTATATAAAAAGAGTAGGACACCCAAAAGAGTTTTGATCAATTTCCCCATTTTTCCTCCCAGATACCATTAGACTTATTTACGTCCTTATGTAATTATACTCACTTATTAATAAAATTGCCATCCCAGTTACTTGGGAATAGGCGGTGAGTTTTATAGAGGAGGCTTGCAATGAAGATATTACAACTACTTAGTGCTTTATTTCTAATCCTTTTTTCCTTAAATCAATGTACCACTCACACTCAAGGTTCCTATGCTGATCCTGCTGACAGTGAAATTTTGGGAGAACAGTGGAATGAGACAGATGCCAGATTAGTAGCTAAAAGAGCGGTAGCCAAATGTCTAAAAGCTCCTTGGCTCAGCATGTATAAAGCAAAAAGTAAGGGTAAAAAACCTATCGTCATTGTAGCTCATGTATCCAACAAAACCAGTGAACATATAGATACTAAAGCCATTGTAAATGCGATTCGAACAGAGTTAATCAATTCACTCCAGGTAAGATTCTTGGCTAATGAGCAAAGAGCAGCCATTTTAAAAGAGTATAAATACCAAAAATCAGGTGCAGTGAGAGCAGATCAAGCAAAAGGACCAGGAAATCAACTGGGTGCTGACTTTATTTTGGGAGGAGAACTCACTTCTATCGTTGCAGAAGAAGGTGATTACAAGACGGTGACCTATCAAACCAACCTGCAAATGACCAATTTAGAAACCAGTGAGTATGAATGGGCTTTCCAAACAAATATCAAAAAGAAGTTTAAAAGAAATAGCCTAACCTGGTAGTTCATTAATAATTCAAAATAAGTTCATCATGATGATTAAATTAAATGTTCTTCTAAAAATCATACTTTTAGGAATATTGTTGCCTTCATGCGCAACCTATATCGAAAACATCTCTGATACCCACAATGCTTTTTATCGCCAATCCTATGCAGAGGCCCTTAAAAAACTTGAAAAGAGCAAAGTGAAAGAATCTAGCAACACCATTTTGCTTTACCATTTTGATAAAGGGATTATTCAGCATAATCAAGGAAAGTACAAAGAAAGTGCAGAAACTTTTCTTAAGGCGCGCAAGATTATAGATGCTCTTTATGCCACCAGTGTTTCTAAAACCCTCGGATCTTTTATCCTATCTGAGGACACCCAAGACTATAAAGGGGAAGTGCATGAACAGGTGCTTGTCCATGACTATTTAATCCTCAACTTCCTACAGCAAAAAAAGTATGAAGCCGCCTTGGTGGAAGTTAAAAAAGTGGATCATCTGCTGAATTTGGTGACCAAAGAGTATGAATCAAAAAACTCTTTCCAGGGAGATGTTTTTTCTCGTTACCTTTCCGCTCTCATCTATGAAAGTCAGGGAGATTATGAGAATGCCTATATTGATTATAAGCACTGTGTAAAAATTTATGACCAATATCAAAAAAGTTATAAAGGTTTTGCAGGGATTCCCTCATATCTTTATTCAGATCTCTTTCGTTTAGCCAACCATTTAGATCGCCAGTCAGATCTTGATTTTTATAAGAAAAAGTTTAAGGGAATAAAAGCCTTTGAAAAACATCGAGAGCATTTACAAAAGGCAGAAATCATTCTCATACATAAGGTGGGTAAATCACCTTACAAATATCCTGAAAACTTTATCTTCCCCTTTGATGATCAGATTATCCGCTTTACCTTTCCCATTTATCGCAAACAGCGATACTTTGTGCATAACTCCACTCTCAGCATTCCTAAACTCAAAAAGACAGCTCCTTCAAGCTTAGTTCAAGATTATGAAGAGATCGCCATCAATGTGCTCGAAGAGAGACGTAAAATGCTTCTTCTAAAAATGGGAACCCGTTTGGCTGGAAAGTATCTTCTTACCAAAAGGGCACACAAAGTGAATCCATTACTTGGAATAGCAGTTAATATTTTTGGTGCGGCCACAGAAACAGCAGATACCAGAAGCTGGGTGACCCTCCCTG
>CAYFLR010000039.1:15569-31342 GCA_964343805.1 uncultured bacterium
AATATAAAAATTGCCCGAATACTTGTTCCTCCGGGAACCTACTCTCCAGAAGTTCTACTTTCATCCCGTTACAGTCAGCCAGCTGAAACAAAAAAGTTTCCATCCATGAAAGTGGAAAAAGGAAAAAAATACTTTGTAATGCTTAGAACCTATTAAACCTTTAATTGGAAAATTTTATGAAGAATCTATTTCAAATCCTGCTCCTTACCCTTCTGTTTAACTCCCCTGCTCTGCTTGCTAAAGAAGAAATCATTAACCGCATTGATGCCATTGTAAATCATGATATTGTCTTAATGAGCCAGGTTAATTCTAGAATGAAACAAACCCATCCTCAATTTGCTTCTCTTTCAGAATTTGAACTAATAAAACTCAAGCAAAAAACCCTGGAAACTCTCATAGAAGAAACGCTGGTGATGCAAGAATCAGAAAAGTTAGACATCATGGTGGAAGAGGAAGAGATCGATCAACAAATTGAAAATATCCTCCAACAAAATAGAATCACCCTCGACCAACTGAAAGAGTTTCTAGCCCGTGATAATAAGACTTTCCCCCAATACCGAGAAGAGTTTGAGAAAAGGCTGCAAATGCATCAATTTATGAAAATGGTCATCCGACCTAAAGTCAAAGTCAGTGATGATGATATTGACTTCGAGCTTGTGCGCCAAGGTGGAAAAGATATGTTGGATTTTATTCAATTTCATATCAAGCATATTTTCCTCAAAAAAGAGAGCCCCATGGCAGATAAAATAGGTGAAATCTATCAGCAAATCCAAGAGGGAGCCAACTTTGAGGAGATGGCGAAAAAACACTCCGAAGACACCATGTCTGGTAATAAAGGGGGAGATTTGGGTTTTGTAGCCAAGCGAGATATTTCTGAACCTTTTAAAAAGAGGGCAGATTTCTCCACCTGTTAAAACAGCTCATGGTTTTCATCTCTTAAAGTTAGTGAAAATTAAAAGTGCTCAAGACCCTAAAATTAAAGAGATGCGACTCAAAGTGGGGAATCAACTCACTCAACAAGAGATCGAAAAGCAGTTTAAAATATGGATTCAAAACAAGAAAAAAACCTCCACCATAGTAAAAAAATGAAAATAGGAATTTCCCTGGGCGATCTAGGGGGAATCAATGGAGACATCCTCCAAAGAGCCCTTTTAGATTTGCATCAATCAGAATTTTTTAAAAACCATGAACTTGTCTTAATTGGCGAAGAAGCTGCATACAATGAGATTTTAAAAAAACTTGAATTATCAGAATCTAAGTTTAATCAGCTAAAAGAAATAGAAGAATCATACTGTACTTGGTACCAACCCTACCTAGATACTTATGATTCAGAATCTTTTATAAACAATCTTTTAGCTGAAAATCCCACCATCGAAACTCTTTTAAAAAGTGGACAACTACAATTCTCGTACTTATCTGCTTCCATAGATCTGCTTAAGGAAAAAAAAATTGATGCTATTGTTAATTGTCCTGTAAATAAAGATCGCATCAATAATTACTTAGCTAGGCATGAGGAGTCTTCACCTCACTATCCCTTTCGCGGTCAGACTGAATTTTATGCGCGTAACTTTGACAAAAAACATGTAGTAATGAGCTTTATGGGAGAAAAGATTAAAGTGGCTCTCATGTCCACCCATCTCCCGTTAAAAGATGTGGATGCCTACCTCACCAAAGAGATGATTGAAACCAAAATGAGTATTGTCCATCAAGCCCTTTCTAAACTTTTTGGTCTAGAAAATCCAAAACTCGCTGTTTGTGGGCTCAATCCCCACAGTGGTGAAAATGGTCTTATAGGGGACTTTGAACAAAGAGAGTTAATCCCTGCCCTTAATCAGCTTCAAGCAAATAAGATAGAAATTAAAGGCCCCTATCCAGCGGATAGCTATTTCTTTCAGCACCTTCACACTGAATCGGATAGTAATAAAGCGGATATCATCTGCACCATGTATCATGATCAAGGAACTGTGCCTTTTAAATTATTGCACTTTGATGATGGGGTGAATGTCACTTTAGGTTTAGATTTTATAAGGTGTTCCACCGATCATGGACCGGCTTATGACATTGCTTTGAAAAAAGTGGCTTCTCATAAGAGTTTATTGAATGCGATTAAATTAGCTGCTGCTAGGTATTAATCTATCTTTTTATACAGAATGATTACATGTCCAATGGTTCCTACACACTCTGATTGAGTTTCCATTTCTATATCTTCAATCATTTGCTGTTTGTCTTTCTTATCTTGCTTTATATTAATTTTTATTTTAATGAGTTCGTGATCTATTAAGGCTTGTTTAATATTGTTCAGTATCCCTTCAGATAACTTTTCATGTCCTATTAAAACCATCGGCTTTAAATTGTGAGCTTTCCCTCTCAATCTCTTTCTTTCAGCACCTGTCAGATTACTCATTTAATCCTCTTATTTTGAATTGAAACAAAAAGGAGCATCACCAAGTTGAGAACAAACAAACTGTTTTATATTTTGAAACTGAGCTTTAAGCTTATTATTTTCAATCATCAATTCATTTATTTCATTTGATGAATTCATATTAATATAAACTCTGTTGGATGCAAGTAAATATCCAATAACTTTGTTATCAAGTGTTTTTACAATCCCTTCATCAATCACAACCTGTTCCCTATTGATGGGAACCTGTCCAACCAAAGCGACGAGAACGGAATCATCGTTTTTAATAAGAGAGTTTCCTACAATTCCAGGATCGGTGGAAATAACACCTAAGAGAAAATCTCCTTGTTGATATCCTCTAGCCAGACCAGTTTTCAAATCCAGTCCCACAATATCTCCTGGTTCCAAATCTTCCTCCGCTAAAAAATACTCAGCATAGTCCGCCCCATTTTGAACCGTTGTGTTTGTAGCATAAATAGTACCCGCACTTGATCCAGCACATCCATCTGCACTAGTTACACAAAGACCACCTTTTACATGAAGTCTCGCCGCCGGACTATCTATGCCGATTCCTACATTTCCAATTCCTGTTGAGGTATCAGGGGGTCCAAAAGTGACATAACTAGGTATAATACTTAGGGTTGAACCGCCTAAATCCTCTCGCATATAGGTTATAATCTCATCTAAAGTCGTTCTTGTCCCTTCAGAATCTACAACACCAGATATTAAGGATTCATCTCTTATTCCTAATGACCACCTTCTTATTATTTCTCCATCATTAGTTCCTTCATAAGCTCCATTTCCATCCACATCATATAAAGATTTTTTAGAATCAAGAAAAGCAGTTAAAGTAGTTGCATCATTTCTGGGTCCTTTAAGATTTAGCCCAGTATACAAAGAATCACCGGTAGTACCTTCCAAATAACGAAAGATGATCAAACTATCATCTGGATTAAAAATACCATCACCATCCACATCTATGGGTGAATCATTGGAAACTTTAACTCCATTTATTACTCCTGATATTTTTATATTCCCATTTACATCCAGAAGTTCAGTGGGAGTAGTGGTTCCTATTCCTACTTTTCCATTACCATCTATAATCATCTTAGTTGTTGCTGTATTATCGGTAGAATTACTTGAACTCTGAGGAGCCGTTGTTTGCAACTCAATAATAGAACTGCCTGTCCCTGTAGATATTCCCGAAGCTAAAATAAGCTTCCCTCCATTCTGATCCGTTGATTCACTGGTTGCTCCGCCCGCACTTATAGTTAATTTATTTCCGCTGGTATTAGTTAAAGTAGTTCGCTTTATAGCAATTGATGAGTCTAAGTTATCTATTACTAATAGATTTCTTTGTTCTCCTAGTGAATTAATAGGTATAGCTTGTATATTAGTTTTAAAGTCTATTGTGACAGGAGCCCATGCCTGGCCATCCCATTTTAAGAACTGTCCTGCTGTAGCCTCGCTTTGTCCTAAATGACCTGCTGTAAATGTGCCGGATGCGATTTTAGCTGCAGTAATTGCTTGATCAGCTATTTTTTCTGTAGTAACTGCACTTCCAATAATTTTAGGGGTTTTTACAATTGAATCGACCACGTCATCGGATTTGGTTAAAATCACAATCTCATCAGCTATGAGCTGGGAAAAAACAAAGAAGATCCATAGCAAAGATAATTTAGTCCCAAAGATCATACACAGCCCTGTGCAATTATTGTTATAACCAAAATTGTTTTAAACTCATTAGATTATAGCACAATGGATTGCTCTTATATCAGACCTAATTTTAAAGATTGATAATTCACAATGAAAGTAAATTTACTGCGACTCAGTTACAGGATATATATAGACCGTTCCAATATCAGTGGCGGTAGCGGTATCATTTAATGGAGCTGTGATAATAAAGTCAGTTAAACCATCTCCGGTGACATCACTATGAAAAATACCTGCACCAAAATTAGAGAAAGCATCAGTGGGACTGTAAAACTTGATTAGAGCTGAGCCTTCGGGCGTTCCATCAAAGAAGTCTTCTCCTTTAAATATAATCACCTGTCCTGAATGTAAATCTTTTAGTCCCTTTCCTTTTCCAGCACTGACGGCAAATTCTGGATAGGCATTGGTATCTCCAGTGATGTCTCCTAAATTAAGCAGATTCATACCAAACAAAGTTCCCGCCTCGGTGATATGAGCCTTTAATTCTGGGGCATTCCAAGTAGCATTAGCTTTCACCGCAAAAAGGTCTCCCACTCGAGTGGAAGAGGTATCCGCATGGGAATTGTTGGTAATTAAAAGGGTGGAACTAGTATCTCCTGTCAAAATCCCCAAATCCAGGAGACTCGAACCAAAACGATCGGCTCCTTCATTGGTATTATCTATGGTAGGATCAATTGTAATA
Source organism: uncultured bacterium (assembly GCA_964343805.1). Taxonomy (GTDB): domain Bacteria; phylum Bdellovibrionota_B; class Oligoflexia; order CAYFLR01; family CAYFLR01; genus CAYFLR01. The sequence continues at coordinate 20,366 of CAYFLR010000039.1, forward strand.
AAAGCATTGGCAGGTGTCAAAGTAGCTCGATTGGTACAACTGGCTCCTGAAAAAATGTATACCTTACCTGTTCCTTTACCGGCTCCATTATCTGCTGCCGGTGCACCCACCGCTATATCAGCTTTTTGATCATTATTCATATCTGTCACAAAAGTAGCACTGTATCCAAATTCATCTCCATCTGTGGTTCCCACTAATAGACAGCGACAGTCGGCACTGCTATAAGTTCCTGAGTTATTATGACAGCCGGAAATACTTCCCCCATCATTTGGAAAATCTGTACTAGCAACAGCGACCGCTCCATAATAATTAGTGGTATCAACATACATGGTACCTTTAGAATAAATAAGCATAGATTCAATGGCATTGACTTCAGCAGTGGTTTTAGCAAACTGAATTCTTTGACCTCCTTGAAATCCATCAATTCGCGGATATTTCCGTTTCCAATCATTGGTGTATTCGTTAATATCTAGAACATAAAGTATTTTATCCTTAGAGAGCTCAAAAATTGAAGGGCTAGTAGCTTGCATTCCCTTAAAACTTGTTACAAAAACTTTACTCCCGGCAAAAAATACATCTAAACCAAATCGCTCATCGTCATTATTATGACCATAAATAGTTTTTAAAATACTTCCATCAGCCCCTGATATAATGTCTATTTTCCCCACTGAAGGATAGACATAGTTAGCTTCCGGTGCACCCACCACAAAGTCAGTGGAACCATCGGCATCAAAATCGGCCGCAGGAAAGATACTGCTTCCAAACTTAATACCCGGTTTATCGCCATAGATAGCTGTTGGTAAGGTGGGAGCCATAGAAACCATGGAAAAGATTCTAATTCGACCATCTTGTCCATTAGCACCTGGAGCGGCAGCTATTAAATTGTCATGGACGTTATCACTATCAAGATCCTTCCCCTTTACAATGTTAAGACCTAAGTTCTTCTGACTCACTGCCCCACTGCCGGTTAAGGTAAAAAGGATGGAAGCGTTTTCTGAATCCGTATCATCCAAATTAGATTGATCATATACATATATTGCCCCTGACCCCCAAACTCCCGCTACTTGCTTTTCAGGTTCAGCCACGGCTAATTCAAGATCTCCATCCCCATTAAGATCACCTACCTCTGCCACATAAGCCCCAAAAGACCAAGGGTAGTTTTTACCTTTAAAAGAATAGAGCCGTGTGGGGGTAGTAGCTGCTCCAGAGTCACCTTGATAAACTCGGACTGAATATTGCGATCGGATAGCAAAATCATCGTAGGTGTCATTACCATGCAGCTTGGTTCCTAAATGAAAGAGTTGCTTACCAAAGTTTTCATAATTACTTGGGGTAGGATCTTCAATCCCCGTTCCCGACTCAGTGGCTGTAAGTGGATTAGCTGTCAAATCTAAAACATAGACATGAACTTTTCCGGCGTTATCCTCACTATTTGCTTGTTCGTTAGGAGCTGCGATTAAGACCGCCTGTACATCAGTACTATTTATTTCAATTTTATCTAGAGCTAAAACACTCATACCAAATCCATTTATCCCCCAACTATAAGGATTTGCAGGACCTTCAATGACCCTCTCGGAAGATAAAGTAGATCCTGAAAGAGCTAAAACATCCACTTTTCCTACTGTGGCATTTGATCCATTCATCCATCCAGGAGATCCCACAAATAATTTATCTGCAGCAGCATTAACTCGTAAACAAGAGGTTGAAATACCAGTCATTTGTTTATCTTTAGATGGCCAAGGTGAGGATTTGGTGTAAAGATCTAACCACATAGGATAGCCTTTTTCGGTACAGGTGTTCCCTGACTCTTGATAACAGTAGTAATTTACATCGGCAGAAGAAGGATCTATACTGTATTCAGCAATTTTCGCATAGGTATCCCCATTATAAACATAGATTTTTCCAGCATTATGATAGGTAACACTTCCTGCCACATAAGGTGCATAAGGTGCTGAAATAATAATCTCATCATTTCCGGTATTATTAAGATCACATTGGGTGATGGTATAGCCATACCCATGACGCCAATCCGCATTCTCATTGAAGGTATGCTCAATGGTTTTGGTGTCCATATTATAAATATCCACCACCCCACAATCAGAACAAGAGGAGGTAGTTGTTTTCATAGTTGTTACCAGGTATTTACTCCCCGAGCCTGCATTTAAAAGCTGAAGGTTAAAGCCAAAATACTGCTCTTTGGATCGTTCACTGCTATAACTCTTGGTGGGCAAGAAGCTGGTAGCAAAAAGTCTGATCACAAAACTTTCACTACTATTAATCCAAGCAGACTTATTGCCTGCTTCATCTGCAATCCTCATTCTCCAATAAAAATTAGTATCTGCATCAGTAGGTTCAAAAGATTCAGGCACTTGCCACATGGTAGTAGTTGAAGTTCCTGAACGTTTTGGAGTGGTATCTGTATAGTTACTACTGGTATGAACCTCGACCTCATAAAAAATACCTGCAGTAGCTTTTGAATGTTGCCACTGAAGTATTTTATCAAAAGAACCACTGGGAGATTCAGGATAAAGCAGTTTGACCTCAGAAGTATCTAAGGCAGAGGTATCCAAATAGATGGAATCAGAAAATTCATCATTGATACCAATAATATTATTGGCTTTATCTTTAAAACGAACATATAGAGTTTTAAGCCCTGTTTCAGAAGAAAAGGTATAGGTTATATTATTGCTGTCAAATACTTTCCAATCCTCACTGGTGGTATTTATTGTTTCAGACAACAAATAATAATCAGCCTCTACAGCTGACAAAGTTATGTCCACAGTAGGATTGGTAGTCAATCCAGCCCCTCCCTCAATAGTTATACTTCCCAAAAAGGGAGAATCAGGATCTACATAATAGTTACAGGTCTCTATAGCAGAAGAGTTCCCTGCCGCATCCACCGCAATTATTTTCAAAGAGGTGTCTGCAATAAGGACTAAACCTTTACCTAGCAGTTCAGATGAATTAACCGTAGGATCGGATCCATCAATGGTATAAAAGAAAGCCACATTACTTTCTTCTGAAGAAGGCTTAACCTCTATAGGTTTGTTATCTGCACCACAGGCTGGAGTAAGATTTAGAGAAGGGGCTACCGTATCAAGAATAACCTCTAATTTGGCAGGTTCTTTACTGATCTGAATTTGATCTAAGGCCCACAAGTAGAGAGTTTTTGATCCATCATTCTCCGATAGAGTAAAAGTAGCTGGGGTATTACCCCCATCAATTCCCCTTTGATCCTCGCAAACTGAAGTAAAATCACTCGGTTTAATATCAGCCAAAGCTTTGTCTGATTCCGTAATAAAAATCTTACTAATATCATTGCAGTTTTCAGGAATAATAGTCACTTCTCTGGTTCCGGTAGCATTTGAAAGTCTCTGAACAGACGAAGTTACTGAAAATAAAGGTGCTTTTGGTGGTAAAGCATCTAAATGAACTGTAATTGAAGTTTCGGCCTCTAAACCATCATGATCTGATATTTTTAAATAGATGGTTTTAGCCCCGTCTTCTCCACTGATTGTATAAGGAATCTCTAATGGATCAGCAAAAGGGTCAATAGCCTTTGATTCTGCACCTAAGAAGTCACTGCGCTGACTTACTTTATACATAATAGCACCACTGCTCTTCAGCAAGAAGGTGACTTGATCGGTTTTAGTTGCAAAGCTTTGCTCTTCTGTCAATTCAGCAGCTGTTTCAGTTGATCTAGAACTTTCTGATTCTTCTTTTAGAACAAAACTTTCTATTTTAGGACCACTGCTCACCTTGAGAGTCACAGTTCCATCAATCTTAGTGGTTTGCTTCTTGCGCACTTGGATATCGGCTAAAGAAATCGATCCATAGCCATCTTTTTCGATTTGCACGGAGTAATTCCCTGGGGGAACAAAGGTTAAATAAAAAGCCCCATTTTCATCAGTCTTAGCATTCAGTGAAGTTCCCGGGATATAAACGTCAATTCCTAATGGACTCGCTCCAGCCTCTAACTCAATTTTTCCTACTATTGCACCAATTTTTTGAACCTGATGAGCGCCTGAATCAAAAGTTGAGTTACCATCTTCTCGTGTTAATCTCGAAGGATCTATAATAACAGTATTTCTTGCTCCTAGTACGTTACCCTCTCCATCATCTACGACAACACCTTTAACTTTAAACATACGGGGACGCTTCAACATATTAACATCATTACCTTCTGCATTAACTAGAGAGGCGCCTCCTAAGTTAATATGAAATTGTCCATTTAAATTTGTCTTACCAGTAGCTACCGTTTCTCCATTATCATCCTGAATCTCCACTGGCTGATCCACAAGATTGGCTTTTCCCTTAGCCCCCGTATCTCCTTCAAAACTATTCAAAGATAGAGATCCAGTAATAGCAAGTTTATCCATCTCTGCACCTTGAGTGGCAGTATTGGATTTCTTTTCCTCCATCTTTTCACAGGCAAAAATAGCCAAAATAGATAGAATCGTAAGTATAGATAAGCGAATTTGTTTCATCTTAACCTCTTAAATTATAATCATGAGCCTAAAGCTCACATACATTACTTATATATAATGTGATCGTTCCTTAGAGCGAATTGCTTGAACTAAGCGGTTATCTATCTATAATCAGGTAAGTTTCAGCACATTAATAAATTGAATCAATTTCTACTTTTTAAAATAAAGCTATCTTTTAACTCTCACCAATATCCGGATTTATTACAAAAATTGAGACGTAATTGTCCCTTGTTAATCCCTCTATCGAGCTCCCATTTTTTAATCTCTTAAAATTATTAATAATAATTATTTGGTATTATTATTGTATATGTCGATTTTTAATTTTTACGTAATTTAAGTAATTTATATAATTCTTAAATTATTTATATTTATTTTTAGTATATATAGGAGAAATAATGTTAAAGAAAAATCACACACCTCTGTTTGTTGGCAGCTTTTGCAATTCTAAAGCTTTCAGGAATGAATTATCCATTGCCGCAAAATCAAATCACCCTGTTCTTATTACAGGTGAAACTGGAACAGGGAAAGAACTTATTGCTGAAACTATTCATAAACTAAGAAATGAAGAAAGTTCCATTTATAAGATCATCAACTGTGGTGCTGTTCCCGACTCTCTTTTAGAAAGCGAGTTATTTGGTCATGAGAAAGGGGCTTTTACAGGGGCTTCAGAAAAGAAAAAGGGAGCTTTTGAATTTGCAGATAAAGGAACCTTGTTTTTAGATGAGATTGGAGATATGCCTTTAAATCAGCAAACAGCCCTTCTACGTTTGGTTGAAAATAAGCATTTCTGTCGAGTAGGTTCCCACAAAAATATCCAACTCAATGCAAAAATAATATCAGCCACTAATAGAGATTTGAAAAAAGAATCTGTAAGTGGATCTTTTAGAAAAGACCTGTATTATAGGCTATCTTATATAACAATTTACTTACCTTCTTTAAGAGAAAGAAGAGAAGATATAATTCCATTGGCACAGCATTTTTACCAAGAAGCCATTTTTCAACATCAAATCTGTAACCCACCGGAGTTGACTTTGGAAATATTAAAATTCCTCTATAATCATCAATATACAGGAAATATCAGAGAATTAAGAAATATTGTTACTCAATATGTTCTACAAAACAAAAATCCCCTTTCCATAGAAACCGATCACCGATCACTCTTAGAAATAACAGAGGATTTCAATAATATAAGACCTTTTGATTATTATAAGAAAAGAATCTTAATCAGGTATTTAAACAAGTGCAATGGCAATAAAGCGAGAGCCGCAAAGGAGCTCGGTATCGGTCGATCTACCTTATTCAACATGATTAGAAAGTACCAGCTAAACACTCAGAATAAAAGTAAAAGACAAGCATTATAAACAGAAAAACCACCTTAAAAGAGGTTTTAAACCGCTCTTAAGGTGGATTAAATTCTATACAATGTTAGTAAATACTAACTACATTTTTCCTAAAATTAAGAAGGAAATTACGAATGCAAAAATAGTCTGTGCTTCAATAAAAGCAAGACCTAAGATAAACATTAGGAACATTTTATCAGCTGCACCAGGATTGCGGGAAACGCCATCCATGGCTTTGGTGATCGTCATTCCCTGACCTAAAGTTCCTCCAAGAGCTGCAATACCAATAGCTAAAGCAGCACCTAAAGGTACTAAGAAATTCGATGCATTTGAGGTGTCACCCGAAGCAAAGATCGATCCGCTTAGGAATAAACCCCCTATTAAAACCAGTAAATAGCTAGATAATTTCTTCATTAAAGAACCTCCTAATTCCCCATTTCTAATGGTCGTGTGATGTTGCAAGAGATATATACACGGTACTTAAAACCGAAAAAATATAAGTTTGAATAATACAAACTAATAAACCTAAACCCAAGAAAATGACTGGTACAAACAAAGGAGTTAAACCAGAAAAAATACTTAGTACAGTATGGTCTCCATTGATATTACCAAAGAGACGTAAAGATAAACTAATTGGTCTTAAAGCATGGCTAATTAACTCTAAGACAAACATAAAAGGTGCTAACAGTAAAACAGGACCTGCAAACTGCTTTAAATAACCCACTCCATGCTCTTTAAAACCACAGTAATTATAAAATATAAAGGTAGTAAGACCCATGGCTAAATTATTTGAAATAGAGGTGGAAGGAGAGATAAAACCTGGAATAAAAGAAGACAAATTACTGATTAAAATATAAAGAATAATGGTCCCGATTAAAGGAAGATAAATTTTTCCACCTTTAGGAATAATACCCTCAATCATTTTGTATACAAATTCAGTAAACACTTCCATAAAGTTAAGAAGGTCTAGCTTTCCACCAAGATCCCCTTTTATTTTTGCTTTATTCAGTTGAACATAAACTCCCAATAACAAGATCACACATAAAATCAAAAGAGATGCCACTACATGATGATATTTGGAGTTGTGGGTGAAAAAAGTCAACCACGTGTATGCACCCTCGGCAGCATACAAAGGTTGAGAACCGAAAAATAACCCACTTAATATAAATAATTTTAATTTCTCACGCATTTTTTAGTCGTCTATTTTAAAAATGAAGTAAATACATTAATTTCAACTACTTATCAAAAACACGGCCCATTCTATGCTATTTTAAAACCGTTCTCAAGATCTTTTATGCTTCAGAAATTATTTTTTTGAATTTAAACCACCCAATAAGCATTGCAACCATCACCATTATTGGTCCAACCAAAAATAATAAAAAATGATCTGCATTGGTTTTCATTAAAAAATAGAGACCTCCCAATAACAGAGCAAATTTTCCCATGCCAAAAATTGCGATGCTGAAATAGGTATTTTGTCCAACCTGATCTTTGAGGAAAATGGCTTTGGCTAAATTCTGCAAAAAAGGAAGAATGAGTAAACCATAAATAACGCCTACCATATATGATGGAGTAAATAATTCTGCAAGAGCAATAAAAACGCTTCCTAATAAAATTAAAATTCCCATCCATTTCCAGCAATTAACAAAATAATTGGGAATGATCTCAGCTATTTTCATAATTCCTCAACCTCTTTACCTCTTTAAAGATAGGTATAAAACTAACCCCTATAAAACCAGCAGCAAGGGTCAATACTAACAATTGCCCATATAGCTGATGATTCTTAAAAAATTGAATATTTTTTTCTAAAAGTCCAACTAGATAGTCAAATAATAGAAAAGAAAGAACAAATTGCATACCCAAAGTTGATAGCAATCCGTATAATCTTAAATACTTTTTCATAAGTCACAACAGAAGCTAGAATACACCAAAAAACTGTAACTCTGGGTATCACTTATTGGTATAAATTTCACCTTGAAATGCTATTTTTATTCTGTTAGCTTACTTCAGCGATTTTGCGATCAACTTTATTCACTGATATTAATAGCATGGATCAATTGTGGGAAAAAGTATTGGCTGCCATTCAAGTCAGAATTGAAGAGCAGACCTACAAATCTTGGTTTAAACCAATCCAAGTGCACCGCATTGAGCAGGGCAGTATTTATCTCAGAGTGTCTAATCAGTTTTTTAAGGATTGGCTGGTTGAAAAATACTTTGACTTAATTAGTGATGAAGTTAGCATTCAATCAAATCAAGAGATTACCAAGGTAGTTATTCTCACTCCTGATGAATCAGCTCCATCTATGGTACCTTCAGCTTCAAGTATTCCTAAACCAATGGAAGCACCTCCTCCACCCATTCCACCTACTCCTAATTCTCTGGGAGCAGATCTGAAGGCAGATCCAAAAAAGTTTTTTGCAGATTTTTCTGAAAATAGTAAAGTTCAAACTTTATTTGGGGAGATGGAAACTCCTGCACCGAGTAAAGAGAAAGAACTTCCCTTCAAAACCGAACAAAAAAGCATTTTACCGGATAGTAAAAAGATATCTTCCAAGACATCTTTTTTTAACATCCCTTTTAATAGAAAATATACATTCTCCAACTTTGTGGCAGGACCTAGCAATAACTTTGCCACTATGGCAGCCCGTGCGGTAGCAGAAAAACCGGCTAGCACGTACAATCCACTATTTATCTACGGCAAATCGGGGTTGGGAAAAACTCATTTACTTCATGCCATAGGTATACAACTGAGAGATCAGCATCACTTTAAAAATATCATTTTTAAATCTGCAGAAAGATTTGTAAATGAGCTGATTTCCTGCTTACGCCACCAAAAAATGAATGAATTCCACAGTAATTACCGACATTGTGATGCGTTATTAATTGATGATATTCAGCTCATCAAAGGAAAAGAAACCACTCAAGAAGAGTTTTTTCATACCTTTAACGCTCTGCAGCAAAACAATAAGCAAATTATTATTACCTCTGATCAAATTCCAGAATCTATTCCTAAAATTGACGATCGACTTAGAAGCCGGTTCAAGGGCGGATTGATTGCGGATATTCAACCACCTGATTTAGAGCATCGAATGGCGATTTTATCCCAAAAGACAGAGCAGAATAATCTCCAGCTCAGCCATGAAGTGATTGAATATATTGCGGTCAATATAAAGGCAAATGTAAGGGAACTAGAAGGAGCTCTTAATCGTCTTATTGCTTACAAAAGCCTTACCGGGAATCCTATTTCAATTGAGACTGTCATTGAAGTTTTAAAGAACTTGATACCCGAAGCACAACAGCCTCGAATTACAGTTGACTTAATCCAAAGAACCGTAGCAACTTTTTATTCTATAAAGATTTCTGAATTAAAATCTGACACCAAAGCCAAAAATATAGCGCTACCCAGACAAATCGCCATGTATCTTTGTTCTGTTAAAAAAATAAAAAAACAGCTCTCTAAGGAATCGGAGTTTTTACATACTATTAATATAATAAAAAGGCAAATTACTGAGTCTTAACAAGTTATCAACACCCTATTTGGGGTTGTGGAAAACAGGTGGAATTCTAGTGGAAAAACCGTTAATAAATCATACAACATTGTGGAATTCTTTTTCCCAATCCATTTTTATCCACAAAGTAGTCTCATTTTATAAACAGCTTTTCAACAAGGACTTTTTATTTTTCTTATTTATTTTTAACACCTTACAGTTTTTTCAACAATTCAACACCCCCTACTATCACTACTTAAATAAACTATTAAATTTATATTTAATATGATAGTAAAAGAGATAATAAGGATATAAAAATGAAAATAACCATTCAAAAAAGTAACCTATCAAAGGCATTACAAAACACTCAGAATATTGTTTATGGAAGTGGGCTTCCTGTTGTTTCATTGGAAGCATTTGATGATAACTATCTTCATGTAACAGCATTTGATAATGACGTGATTTATCAAGGAACATTTGAATGCACAACTCATAACCCTGGAGATATTTGTATTTCTGGGAGAAGTTTATATGAATATGTAAAAGAACTCCCTGATGAAGAAGTTAATTTAGAAACTTTGGAAAACCATCGTTTAAAGTTGTCTTGTGGAAAGAAAATAAAAAGTATCTTTGCTGGACTAGATCGACTTTCCTTTCCGGAAATCCCAGATGTGGGTACTATAGACTTTATACATGTGGATAAAGTTTCTTTCCTAGATATGATTAATAAAACTATTTTTTCCGTATCCAATGATGAAACTCGGCCTTGGTGTACCGGATGTTATTTTGAAGTCGCTGATGACAAGGAATGTATCAGAATGGTTTCTACTGATGGACATAGAATGTCACTAGCGGAACAGATGCTTCCCAAAAATGGGGATCAGGTTATGAAAGAAGGAATCATTCTTTCAAAAAAGGCCATATCAGAATTTAAAAAACTTTCCTCTTCCTCTTCTGAAGTCTTTGAATTTGCAACTGACGAAACCAATGCTTATTTTAAAATAGATAACTCTATACTTATTGCTAAGCTAATTAGTGGTAAGTTTCCTAATTATAAAGTGGTGATTCCAGATTCCCCTGAACATTTTATCAACATTTCTAAAGTAGAATTACAATCTTCTATTAGAAGAATTTCCACCACCTCCGATGTAAACCGTAATATGAGATTTTATTTTTCAGGCAATGAACTGACATTAAAATCATCAAACCCAGATTTAGGAGAAGCTTCAGAACTTTTACTTTTGGATAAAGAGATTCCTGAAATGGTTCTTGGTTGCAATGCTAAGTATTTATTGGATGCTCTTGCAGTTGTTTCTGAAGATATGGTAACTATTAAATTTATTAATGACAGAAGTCCTTTGATTTTAGAACCCGTTCAAGATAATCCATCTTGTTTTTTCGTTATTATGCCTGTTCGTGTTGTTGGGTGATGGATATGGGGAGTAAATAAACTCTATGAGTGAAGAATTAACTGTAAATAATTATGATGCGGAAAACATTAAAGTTTTAGAAGGTCTGGAAGCTGTCAGACTTCGGCCGGGAATGTATATTGGTGACACTGCTTCTTATGGTTTACACCATTTAGTTTATGAAGTGGTGGACAATAGCATTGATGAAGCTTTAATGGGGTTTTGTAAAAATATAAACGTAGTCATCCATATA
>CAYFLR010000039.1:31366-38953 GCA_964343805.1 uncultured bacterium
GTTACAGTAACGGATGATGGTCGTGGCATTCCTATTGATATTCATCCCACTCAAGGGGTTCCTGCTGTAGAGGTTATTATGACGACTCTACATGCAGGTGGAAAATTTGATGATTCTAATTATAAAGTTTCTGGAGGCCTACATGGAGTAGGTGCTTCTGTGGTAAATGCTCTTTCTGAAGTTTGTACAGTTGAAGTAAAAAGAGATTCTGCTGTTTATAAAATAGAATTTAAAAAAGGGGAGAAAATCACTTCTTTAGAAAAAATTGGAGTGACAGATCAAACCGGAACTATCACTACTTTTAAACCAGATTCAACATTGTTTGAAGTGACTGAGTTTAATTATGACACCCTTTGTTCAAGATTTAGAGAACTTGCTTTTCTTAACAAAGGTGTGCGCATTTCAGTGATAGATGAACGTTCTAGTAAGAGTGCAGAATTTCATTATGAGGGAGGTATTCTCTCATTTATTGAACATCTCAACCGGAATAAAACTGTCTTTCTTCCAAACCCCATATATGTATGTGGAGAAAAAGAGGATGTGAGTGTGGAATTGGCTCTGCAATGGAATGATTCTTACAGCGATATCATTTTTTCCTTTGCAAATTGTATTAACACTGTTGAAGGGGGAACCCATCTAACAGGAATGAGAAGTGCTTTAACTCGCTCTTTTAACTCTTATGCTAATGAATATCTTAAAAAAGATATGAAAGAGAACCTTTCTGGCGATGATATCAAAGAAGGGCTATCAGCGGTTGTTCATGTGAAGATTGGGAATCCTCAATTTGAGGGACAAACTAAAACCAAACTTGGTAATTCCAATGTGAAAGGAATTGTGGAAAACTTGTTAGGAGAGGCTATTTCCACCTTTCTTCATGAAAATCCAAATGTTGCGAAAAAAATCGTTACTAAAATGATCGATGCATCCATGGCTCGGATTGCGGCTCGTAAAGCCAGAGAACTGACTCGGAGAAAGGGAGCTTTAGATTTAGCTGGATTACCAGGAAAAATGGCGGATTGTCAGGAAAATGATCCCTCTTTATGTGAACTCTATATTGTGGAGGGAGATTCTGCGGGTGGATCTGCTAAACAGGGAAGAGAAAGAAGAAATCAAGCGATACTACCTTTAAAAGTAAAAATCTTAAATCTGGCGAAAGCACGATATGATCGAATGCTCTCTTCTGAAGAGATCAAAATCCTGATCAAAGCCATGGGGACTGGCATTGGAAGCGAAGATTTTGATATATCCAAAATAAGATACCATAAGATTATTGTGATGACTGATGCAGATGTGGATGGGGCTCATATTCTCACTTTGCTTCTGACATTCTTTTATAGGCAAATGATTCAAGTGATTGAAAAAGGTTATCTCTATATTGCTCAGCCTCCATTATACAAATATAAAAAAGGTAAGCAGGAGATGTACCTTAAGAATGATAAGGCACTGACCTCTTTTCTTTTAAAATCAGGTTGCAAAGATGTTGTTTTAAAATGCGATGAGAAAGTATTTGATGAGGGTGAGCTACTCAATTTAGTTAATAAGGTTGATAGTTATCTTTCGTTATTAAGTAACCTTTCTCAAAGACGAAACAAGGATCTTCTGCACTATTTTATTCGAACTATTCGAATTAAACCTGAACATTTTAAGGACCCAGAATTAGTTCATCAAGCATGTTTTGGCGCTCAAGAATTCTTAAAAGCTGGTTTAAGTGAGAATGATAGTGTTACTTTTGAAATCATTCCTGATGATGAACATGGTCTGCACTATTGTCAGTTTACTTTTATAGTTCAAAATAAAAGAACAGAAGTAAAAATTGACCATAATTTTGTCTCTTCTGCAGAGTTTATAAAGCTCAATCAGCTCAGTGAAGATCTCAACCAATTTGGTGAAGGAGATTTTAAATACTCTATTAAAGAGAATGAAGAGCAAACACTGTCGGAAGTCACAGATCTCAAAGATGTGATTATTAATAATGCCAAGAAAGGCACTTATATTCAAAGATACAAAGGTTTAGGAGAGATGAATCCTGAGCAACTTTGGGAAACTACCATGGATCCAGAGAAACGAACTCTCTTGAAAGTAGAAATTGAAGATATGGTAGAAGCGGATCGTATCTTCACTATTTTGATGGGAGATCAGGTGGAGCCACGCAGGGAATTTATTCAAACCAATGCATTGCAAGTTCGTAATTTAGACACATAGTTTAAGAAGGGTGTTTTATGAATCTGTCTGAACTTCAAAAGGATGTTCAAGCTGTAAATATTGTCGATGAAATGCAGTCTTCCTTTTTAGATTATTCCATGAGTGTAATTGTATCCAGGGCATTGCCAGATGTTCGAGATGGTTTAAAGCCTGTTCATAGACGGATACTTTATGCCATGCACGAAATGTCTAACTATCATAATAAGCCCTATAAAAAATCTGCCAGGGTTATTGGAGAAGTTCTTGGTAAATACCATCCTCATGGTGATTCAGCTGTTTATGAGGCACTGGTTCGTTTAGCTCAAGATTTTTCCATGCGCTACTGTCTGGTCGATGGACAGGGAAATTTTGGTTCTATTGACGGTGATTCCCCCGCAGCAATGAGGTACACCGAAGTTCGGATGAAAAAATTGGCTGAAGAATTTCTTAAAGATATTGAGAAAGATACAGTTAATTTTGGTCCTAATTATGACAACAATGAGAAAGAGCCTTTAGTATTACCTGCTAAGCTACCCACATTGCTAGTTAATGGAGCCTCTGGAATTGCAGTAGGGATGGCTACTAATATTCCTCCACATAATTTAACTGAGGTTATCAATGCTATTTTGGCTTTCATTGAGGATCAAAGTATACCTTTAGATGATCTTATTAAATACGTTTCAGGACCTGACTTTCCTACAGGTGCGAGTATTTGTGGACGAAAGGGTTTTTATGATGCCTATCGAACAGGAAAAGGCATCATTCGAATTAAGGCCAAAACAGAAATTGAAGAAGTCAAAGGACGTGAACGCATTGTTGTTCATGAGATTCCCTATCAAGTTAATAAAGCTAAACTGATTGAAAAAATTGCTCATCTCGTTAAAAACAAACAGATTGAAGGCATCACTGACCTACGTGATGAGTCCAATAAAAAGGGTATCCGGATTGTAATAGAAGTCAAAAAGGATGTACCTGCTCAAATAATATTAAATAATTTGTACAAGCAAACGGCTCTTACTCAGTCTTTTGGTATGAATATGATTGCCTTGGTGGATAATGTTCCCCGGCTGTTAAACTTAAAAGAGATTGTGAGAGAGTTTGTTCGTCACCGAAGAGAAGTGGTAACTCGCAGGACCGTTTTTGAGCTCAATAAAGCTGAAGAACGCGCTCATATTATGGAAGGTCTTAAAAAGGCTCTCGATAATTTGGATGAAGTGATTGAAATTATTAAAGGGTCTAAAGATTCTCAAACAGCCAAGAAATCTCTTATTGATAGATTTGAATTTTCTGAAAAGCAGGCGGCTGCCATTCTAGATATGAGATTGCACCGTTTGACTGGACTTGAGCAAGAGAAAATTCTTAGAGAATATGAAGAGTTATTAGCTCTTATTAAGAAGTTAAGAGCTATCCTAGCCGATGTTCAAGAAATTTATAAAATTGTTTCCACAGAGTTAAAAGAGCTGCAAGAACAATATGGTGATGAAAGAAAAACCGAGATTCTTGAAGGCGAAGAAGACTTCGAAATGGAAGACCTGATAGAAGACGAGAAGGTCGTAGTGGTTATGACCAATAAAGGTTATATTAAACGTTTTCCAACATCAGTATATAACAGTCAACGACGCGGTGGACGGGGAAAACAGGGTTTAACTATATCTGATGAAGATGAAGTTAAAGAAATATTCACTACTCACACCCATGCACAGATTCTCTGTTTCTCTTCATTAGGAAAAGTCTATTCCTTGAAGGTTTATAAGATTCCTCCCGCAGATCGATATGGCAAAGGAAAAGCCATTATTAATCTCATTCAATTAGATTCGAGTGTGAATGAGCGGGTTGCCTCTATTGTTCCTGTGAGTAATTTTGAAGAGGGTCTATTTATTTCTGTATTAACTAAAAATGGTTTTATCAAAAAAACCAAGCTTATGGCTTTCTCCAATATAAGAGTGAACGGTATTATTGGTTTGACCCTAAATGAAGGAGATGAGGTCATTGATGCTAAGTTAGTAGGAGAAAACTCTGAAATTATTTACTGCTCTTCTATGGGTAAATCCATTAGGATATTAGGAAACAAATTAAGAGAAACAGGTCGTACTTCTCGGGGTGTTATTTCCATGCGCTTTGCTAATGAGCAAGACAAAGTGGTTGGAATGGAAATTCTCGAAGAAAATGATTCAGATACACTGTTAGTTGTCACTAAAAATGGATATGGAAAACGAACCTCTCTCTCTGAATATAGAGTTCAAGAGCGTGGAGGACAAGGAATCTTCACTATTAAGACCTCTGATCGTAATGGTGAATGTGTAGGTATGATTAAGGTTAATGATGACGATGATTTTCTATTGTTAACCGATTCTGGAAAAATAATCAGAATGAGTGCTTCTGATATAAGTGTTATAGGGCGAAATACCCAAGGGGTCAGGCTAATCAAACTGTCTGATGGGGATTCTGTTGTAAGGATCACCAAGGTATTTGTTAAAGTACAAGATGATGAATTAGAAGGGGATTCAGAGGAAGAAGAGACCGTTTCTGAAGAAACCAAAGATGAAACACCAGCGGTTGAATCTGCGACCGATGAAGAACAGAGTTGAAAAGCAAAATTACTTGTGCTATGTTCGCCGTTCAAATTGTAGGAGGGTAAAGTGAGTAAACGAACATTTCAGCCATCAAATAAATCCAGAGCCAGAACTCACGGTTTTAGAACACGTATGGCAACTAAAGGCGGAAGAAATGTACTTGCCGCTAGAAGATCAAAAGGTAGAGCTAGATTAACAGTTGATATTTATAAGAAATAAGCTGTTATATTAAATGTTTATATTGCCAAAAAGTCGGCGTATTATTAATTCAAACGAATTCCGGAAAACATTGTTTAAGCGTGATAAAGTTCTTCGATATGAGAACTTTAATTGCTATTTTAAAAAGAATGACAAAGATTTCAATCGGATGGGTGTCAGTGTATCCAAAAATGTTGGTAAGGCCTGTGTAAGAAATCGTTATAAACGTTATACCAGAGAGTTTTTCAGATTAAACCAATATAAATTTCCCCAAGGTTACGATTTTATCTTTATAATAAAAAAGTACAAAAGACCCATCGATCATTCTTATTTTAACAATCAATCCCGGTTTCAAGAGATTGTTAAATATTTTGAAGAGTAACTCTTTTAAAGCCTTATTATCAAATATTCTGGTAATACCCATTCGTCTTTACCAGATATTGATATCCCCAATACTCGGTCCTAACTGTAGGTTTTATCCGACCTGCTCCGATTATTCCATACAATCTATTCGAATTCACGGCCCAATTATTGGTTTTTATTATACTTTTAAGCGTTTGATTAAATGTCATCCTTTCCATCCTGGTGGTTATGACCCGGTAATTTGCAATACTAAGGACTTATAAATGGATAAGAATACAATTTATGCAATTGTTATAGCTTTTGTTGTTTGGATCGCTTGGGATACTTATCTTGAAAATAAATATCCAGGATATAAAGAACGTTATGGACAAAATACTCCCGCTGAAAAGGTCACTGCTGGATCTAAGGAGATTAAGGCCAATAACTCAACTGGTGGACTATCATCATCAGCCCCATCATCTCAATCAATTCCATCTATTCCTGAAAAAAAGCCGAGTCCTATTATACAACAAAACAATGTAAAGCTAGTATCTGAACAGGAATTGACCTTACATACACCCGATCTAACCTTAGTATTTACTCAAAAAGAGGGTTCTTTAAAACAAGTTACACTTAAAAAATACCGTGATAATAAAAAAGAACTAGGTCTTTTAGAGAGTTTTAAATCAATATTTAGCGGTTCCAAAGAGGATGTTAAGTTACAGAAGTTGGTGGATCTCGAACCAGGTGGATCATTGCCGGCTCATTCCTATTTTTATCAAATATTTGCTGAGCAATCATTTGGAACTCTTTATGAATTAAAAGATAAAACTTCTGATTCTATAACTTTCGTTGCCACCATAGGAAGTGTGGTTGTTGAGAAAACGTATAAGTTTAAGAGTGCCTATGTTGTGGAGCTATCTGTTAATTTGACTAATTTATCAGTCAATCCAATCAGTACCATGACACGTATATCTCTCTATGATCAATATAAAGAATCCGAGGATAAGTCGAGTTTTCTCCAGGCTGGATTAACTCTTGGGAAAAGTGCCGTAGTACATGCAAAAGAAGGGTTTGATCGACTTTTATTAAAAGAAATTGATGAAGAAACTTTGAAAGAGGGATTATGGCCTCAACAGGGTCTGAGCATTGATTGGTTAGGTATTGATAGTCAGTATTTTCTAAGAGTTATCATGCCTCAATCCAAGAAGCAAAATGTGGATATATCTTACTCCACTGATGGTTTGTATCAAATTTCTTTGGTTGAATATTTAAATAACTTTCAACCAAACCAAACCTTGAATCAAAAATATAGCCTCTATATGGGACCCAAAGATTTTGATGTCCTTGAAAAGGTGGGAGGTCAATTAGAAAAGTCGATAGATTATGGGTGGCTTTATGCTATCTGTGTTTTTATTTTAAAAATGCTCAAATGGATCTATGGAGTGGTTGGTAATTATGGAGTTGCCATTATTATACTCACTACAATTATCAAGATTTTCCTTCTGCCATTAACATGGAAAGCGTCCATTTCCATGAAAAGAATGCAGACTCTGCAACCTGAAATGAAGAAACTGCAGGAAAAGTATAAGGATGATAAGCAAAGACTCTCTCAAGAAACCATGAGATTCATGAAGCAAAATAATATGAATCCTTTGGGTGGATGTCTTCCCATGATTCCTCAAATTCCTATTTTCTTTTCTCTCTATCGAGTCTTGTATAACTCTATAGAACTTCGTCAGGCTCCATTTTTTGGTTGGGTAACTGATTTAGCTGCAAAGGATCCACTGTTTATTTTTCCTATATTGACCGGTGCTTCCATGTTGCTTCAACAGAAGTTGATGCCCACTGCCACTACCGATCCAAATCAAAAAACTATGTTCTTTGTTATGAACATTTTCTTTACATTTATGATGTTGTACTTACCATCAGGTGCGGTATTATACATTTTAACAAACATGATACTCTCAATTGTACAACAATTGGCAATTAATAAATATGCAAAGGTCGATTAGCAATGCAAGCAAAGGAGACAATATGAAAAGCATGGTCGTACAAGGAAAAGACGTTTCGGTTGCCTTAGAAGAAGCTGCACAAAAATTGAATGTTGATGTTGATTCTTTACAGTATGAAGTTATTGAAGATAATACAAAACGAGGATTTCTCAAGTTATTTGGTATGAGCGGGGGAGAGGTCAAATTAAAAGTAACTATTCCTGAGCAAAGAATGGATGAGCATGTCTCTGAAGTAAAGGAAGAAATGGATCAACCAGTAGCTAATGTTGCTGAATCCA
>CAYFLR010000039.1:38963-39622 GCA_964343805.1 uncultured bacterium
GAATCCAAAGAAAAAGACTTAATTAAGCCCTATGCTGAAGTAACTGAAAAAACTGTAGCGCAGCCAGAAGTTGCTACAGAAGATAAAACTACAGAGACCATGGTAGATGAAGATTACCCTCTAGAAAAAAAGCTGATTGAAAGAATTTTAAATGGGTTGTTAGTAGAGCCTTTTGAGGTAAATATTTTCAAAGATGAATCTCACTATATGTTTAATATTGTGAGTGATGAGTTCCAACAACTCATGGGTAAAAAGAGAAAATTGGTTGATGCTCTTGAGCATCTATTGCATAAATCAAAGTCTAAGACAAATAGAGGAAAAGGCAAATTAACTCTATTAGTGGATTGTAATTCAGTTCGTGCTAATCGTAAGCAGAGCCTTATCAAATTAGCTAATGATATGGGATCCAGAGTCAGAGAAAAAGGTCAGCCTATTGTTATTGATAATCGATCTGCTTATGAGCGTAGAGTGATTCATATGGCTCTAAGTAAAGAGACAGATATTTTTACTAAGAGTGTGGGAAATGGAGTTCATCGTAAATTAATGATTCTCCCTAATCGAGATCAAGCCTAACTAATGAATTCAAAGGATACCATTGTTGCCCCTGCGACTCCTGCTGGTTCAGGAGGAATAGGGGTTGTTCGTTTAAGTGGTCCGGA
>CAYFLR010000039.1:39632-41171 GCA_964343805.1 uncultured bacterium
AAAAAAGTATTTTTTCCAAGCAAAGGCTCTATCAGTCTTGAGCCTCGTTATGTCACCTATGGTCTTATAAAAAATCCGACATCAAATGATATCGTGGATGATGTTTTAGTGACCTATTTCAAAGGTCCTCACTCATACACCGGAGAAGATGTGATTGAGATTTCTGCTCATGGGAATCCGCTCATTTTGAATAATATAGTGGAGCTTTTTGTAGGAATTGGTTGTCGCCTAGCTGAACCTGGAGAATTTACGCAACGGGCCTTTATTAATGGTAAAATGGACTTAATACAGGCTGAAGCGGTAGCTGAGATAATAAATGCGAACTCTCTGTCTGCTTCTAAGCTAGCTAGACAAAATATAGAACGTCTCCTTTCTCTAAAAATAAAAAAGGTTAGTGATATTATTGAACATTATATGGTTTTAAGTGAGGCATATATTGACTTTCCTGAAGAAGATATTCCAGAGGATTCTAAGCAGCTGATGCTTAATAAAATAGCAGAGGCAAAAGACTCTCTGGAAAAGTTAAGATTGAGTTATCATGAGGGCAGAATCACCAAAAACGGTGCCCAAGTCGTGATTTTAGGAGAGACTAATGTTGGTAAATCTACGTTACTAAATGTTTTGAGCCAAGAAGAGCGAGTCATCACCTCAAATATTCCTGGGACCACTCGTGATTCTATCCAAAATGACATAATTATTAAAGATTTAGCCATTATTCTTACTGATACTGCGGGTTTAAGACAAACCGAAGATCAAATTGAAAAAGAGGGAATTCACCGTTCCCTCGATTTAAGTAAAAAAGCCGACTTAATTGTAGCTGTCGTGGAACCAAATCAAAAGGACTTCAAGCATGCTTTACCTGAAGGATTTCATTTAGATAGTAATTGTCCTGTCCTTGTGGTTCAGAACAAGTGGGATCAATCTTTAAGAAATAGCCATGAGTTAGAGCAGTATAATAACAATCTCAAAGAGAAAAATATCATTGGTATATCAGCAAAGGAAAAATGGGGAATAGAAGAGCTCAAAGACTCGATTCATAGTCTTCTAATTAATCATTCCCAGGATAAATCCGAAATTATTGTGGCCAATCAAAGACATTATGATCAGATAACTCGATCTATTGAAAACCTCGAAAATAGTATTAGATTGGTTCAAGATAATGAATTTGCAGAATTAATAGCCTTTGAATTGAGGCAATCTCTTAACCATTTGCAGGAAATAACAGGTGAAGTAACCAGTAACGATATACTTAACAGAATCTTTTCTCAGTTTTGTATAGGTAAATAGCCTGTTCACCCCGGGCTAGTTTGATATATTTCTCAATTCTTGTTAAAATTCCCTACATAAAGCATCCATTTTCTTATTATTTTATTAAAAGTATTAGCTAAATGAGTCTACTTTTGACCAATTTATTTATTTTATTTTGTCTTTCTTTAAATTTTTCATTTACTTATGCTGCAAATAGCAAGGTAAAAAGTATCTTGAAAAAGTTAGATAGTAATAAAGTCTCTGTTACGGTGCGAGACACTTCAAATGGTT
>CAYFLR010000039.1:41181-43448 GCA_964343805.1 uncultured bacterium
TATCTTTGAACATCAAGGAAAGAAACTTCTTAATCCTGCCTCGAATATAAAAATAGTGACAGGTGCAGCTGCCCTGCATTTTTTAGGTCCTTCTCATCAATTTGTAACTGAGATTTATTCTATAAAACCTCCAATGGGAGGTTATCTTAAAGGGCCTTTATTTATTAAAGGATATGGAGATCCTGCATTGGTTGAAGAAAAAGTCTGGGTTATGATTAAACGGTTGAAAAATAGTGGAATTCATAGAATTGAAGGTCCTGTATACATTGATAATTACTACTTTGATAGAATAAATAGAAATGTTTATAACAATGTTAAGTTTAGTTCAGATCCTTATAATGCTGAAACTTCTGCTTTATCAGTTAACTTCAACACAATAAAATTTATGATTCGCCCAGGAAAAAGAATAGGTGATAGAGCTATCATTCAATCTGATTTTCAAATTCCTGGCTTAAAAGTAAAAAACTACACTCGAACCACTCGCTTTTCTAAGAGGGCAGCTAACATCAGTGTGCTCCGAAAAGACAGATATAAAAATGAGTTTGAAATAGTGGGCAGAATACCTGTTAATAGCTCACCAAGTTATAAATATGCCAATCTCACTGATACAGCGCTATTTTCCGGAGCGGTTTTCTTAGAAATGTTAAATTTAGAAAAAATAAGCATCAATAAAAGAGAAGTGGGTATTCAAAAAGTTCCTGAAGGAGCTCATTTAATTTTACAGCATAAATCCGAAAGCTTAGATATTTTAGTGAGATACATGAATAAATACAGCAGTAACTTCATTGCAGGGCAATTGGTTAAGTATTTAGATGCCGTTCAAAACCAACGCAAAGGGGAGTACTTTGGTGGAACACAGATATTAAATAGCTATATGAATTATCTAAAAATTCCCAAAAGTAGCTATAGAATAGTAAGTGGTTCGGGTTTAACAACCCATAATAAGATAACTTCATCTGCTATGACCCAAGTTCTGCTTTCCATTTGGTATCAAGATAAATACAGAGAAGAGCTCATATCATCTCTTTCTATCAGCGGTGTTGATGGGACTACTAAAAGAAGGTTCAGAAATAATACTGCTAAAAGAATGTTTAGAGTAAAAACAGGATTATTGGATAGTGTTCACAGTCTTTCAGGTTTTATGAAAAGTCATAAAGGTCACATTTATGCATTTTCAATTTTAGCAAATGATATAAATAAACCAGTTTGGCAAGCCCAGGATTTTCTTGATCAGTTGGCTTCTGAATTAAGGTTTTTGTAATGGAATCGGTTTAATTATGATGAAACTTTGGATGCTCATTTTAATATTTTTAAGTAATCCCTTAATGGGAGCTATTAAAAGAGATCTATTGCAAGAGCGGACCCAATTTTGGGTGAATATTTATTCAAAATACAGCAGAAACCAATATGTGATTCATGATCGAGATAATCCCAATGTGGTTCTGCGAGTCATGAATTATACCCTTTTGAATCAGGTGAAAAAGAGCAATAGCTCGCGTCGATCCTATATGAAGAGTCGGGTTAAGGAAGCATTAAGTTATTATCGTAATCTAACAAGTACGGCAGTTGGAAAATTCTGTCGAAAGGAAAGAATAACCGATTGGGAGCAAAAAAAGGTAATTCGACTCTATGGGTATTATATTGGAAAAGAAAAGTTGAAACTATATTGTGCAAAAGGTGTTCGGATTAGAGTCCAACAAGGAATGAGAGAAGTTTTTATCGATGCCATTAAAACATCTGGCAGATACATGGATAAAATGGAGCTGATTTTTCAAAAGTATCGTGTCCCAATAGGTTTGACCAGGCTTCCTTTTGTTGAATCAATGTTTAATTTAAATGCTCTTAGTTTTGTGGGAGCTTCTGGTATATGGCAGTTTATGCCAGCCACAGGAAGGCGTTATCTGACGGTCAATAAATGGCTCGATGAAAGAAGATCTCCAATAAAAGCCACTTTTGCTGCGGCTAAACTACTACGATATAACTTTGAAGAAACTGGTTCCTGGCCTATTGCCATTACAGCTTACAATCATGGGTTAAATGGAATGAAGAGAGCTATCAAACAGTTAGGGACAAGAGATATCTCGATTATTTTAGAAAAATATAAATCCAATACATTTGGTTTTGCCTCTAAGAACTTTTTTGCCTCTTTCGCAGCCGTAAGACATGTCTACGATCACCGAAATTACTATTTTGGGCATGTGTCCCAGGATGATCCTTCTCGCTTTAAATTGGCTGCTCTAGATCAAAAAATGAGAGTTAACAAAATA
>CAYFLR010000039.1:43458-53817 GCA_964343805.1 uncultured bacterium
TTAGCTGGAGTGGAACAAGACGTTTTCAAAAAGTTAAATCCTGATATACTGAATCGAACATATAAAGTGAACCGGTATATTCCGGCAGGATATATTTTATTATTGCCGAAAAAAAATTATCTAAGGTTTAAGATGGCAACGGCAAATTAAAAAAAGGTGGGAACTGTTGAGACTCTATTTTACTTTGTTGGCTCTACTACTTTTTGACCTTTCTGTAATAAACCCCAGAGCATTAGCAAATTCGGATGAAGAAGGGGAATTTTCTTTAAACGATGGGATATATAATCAGTTCATATCTTCCTATTTATCAATAATAGAAGGTAAATCTTATCTTAGATGTCTTAAATCTATAAAATCGAAAAAATTAAAAGGGGATTTTTCCATTAATGAGTCCCCTCTTTTCCATCAACAAACCTCTTTGAAAAAGATTTACAGAACTTTAGATTTATTCATCGAGAAGCTACGAACGGAAAAACTGAATAATGATGAAAAGCAAATTCACAGAGTTCGGGTTGCTATGCTCTATCATATGCTTCCTGATCAGTTTGATGATGCGATTCAGGGTTATAAAGACTTTCTCAATGAAATAAAAGAGCACCCTGAAAGACAGAAAGTTTGGCTTCTTTATTCTCTAATGCTTTTGGAAGAAGATAAAATAGATTCAGCGGATCAAAATTTATTGAATTTTTTACAAACTTATAAAAATGGACCATATGCTGATTGGGTCAGAATTGTTTTAGCTGATATCAATTGTTCAAGAGGGAATTTAAATCGGTCTTCGAAGCTCTTAGCTACAATCATAGGTAAGCAAATAGAAAACCCCATATATTATCAAGCCCTTTTGAGAAATTCATTAATTCTTGCTAGGAAAAAATTATATAAAGCTTCCTACGAAAAATTAAGGCCACTCTTTTTCTCGGAGATATTAAAAACTAAAGAACCAGCAACTTTCAATTTAGAAGAGCGTTCTTATCAATTAATGGCCATTTTATTAGTTTTAGATGGAAAGAAACGAGTGAATCGCCTTTTCAGGAGAAATCCAGAAACGAAAATGATTCAAGGTCGTGTATTTCACAATTTAGTAAAAATTGAATGTAAATTTGGTCAAGGAGAATGCATAGCTGCTTATAAAAAACTCTTAACGAGTTATCCTTTTGATCCTCAAATGCCAATTTATAGCAGTGAGTATATTAAAAAACTAAAGAAATATAAAAAGATGAAACTCTATTGGCAGGAGTTGCAAAAATATAGTTTGGCATTTCATCCTCAAAGTACTTGGAGTAAAAGAAATAAAGCTGACCCAGAGATCAAACAAGTACATACAAAGGCTTTTAAATATGGAAAAGAAGTAGCTAATTATTATTATCTTCATGGGCAGCGAACTAATAATGTGAAGTCTTTTATTAAATCAGCTGATATTTTTTCCGGACTATTTAAATTTTTTCCGCAAAAAGAATACTATCCAAAGGAAAGCAAAGATTTTCATAATTTTAATTATTCCTATTTCAACAGTCTTAAGCAGGCAAGAAAAACAGTTAAAGCATTTAAACTATTAAAGGAGTGGACTGCTAAGCAAAAAGGGGTAAAGATAAATGCTGCAGAGCTTTATCTAGAATCTGCTCTTGCCTTAGCTGAAAAGCTAAATATCAAAAAAGATAAAGCGAAAAGTAAAAAGGGAGTTCTTTCCTTATATGGTCGTGAGCTTGTTTCAGCTATAGATTATGTCCAGAAAAAATTTCCTACTTCTAAAAAACTCCCCTCTTACCGATTAAAAACAGCATTTATATGTCAGTCTTATGGATTATTAGATAAAGGGGCTCAGTACTTAAAAAATAATATTTCTGAAGATGTAGAGCCTGAATATATAAAGAAAAGTATTCGTCAGTTACTTGCTTCTTATGTCCAAGTGGGAGCAGTTGAAGAAATTTATAGTTGGTCGGGACTCTTTTTGCAGAATCCTCTAGTGGATCAAATAGGTATGACTAAGGAGCTATTAAAAATACATAGTTCTGCACTTTTTAAAATAGTAGGAAAGCTAAGAAGCAAGACAAAGCCCAAAGAAAAGGATATAAACAGAATGTTTAGTATGCTTTTAGAGTTTGGAAAGCAGTTTCCATCCCATTCCAAAGCATCAGAGGCTCTTGAATTAGCATCTGAAATAGGTTTCAAAAACAAAAATTACTCTCAAGTAATAAAATCCGCCCCTCTCTATTTACGCCATTTTAAACCGGTGTACAAAATGGAGAGAATGCTAGCTATTTCTTATGACAAATTATGTCTTTTTAAGAAATCTGCTCAAACTCTTGAGAGCATGACTAAAAACTATCCTAAAAACCCTAAAATAAAAAATATACTGTATAAAGTATTGGAGTTGAGGGAGCAATTAGGGGAGCCCATTGCGGCCGCGAGTGTGGCTGAAAGATTAGCATACAGTGTAAAAGGAAGTAAGGAGAAGCTTAGGTTTTTAATGAAGGCAGCTCAAATATACCATAGCCAGAGCTACTATTTTAAAGCTATTGTTATGTATGTTAAAGCATTACGATTTAAACCAGATCCTATCGATGCCCTACAAATTAGACTTGGGAAATTAGACTGCTATCAACAACTTGGTAAAAAACCACAGGCCTTAATGGAATATAAGGGAATGGTCAAAGAGACCAATGTTCTGCAAAATTATCCATCCCCCTCTTCAAAATTAAAAAGATTGTTAGCTCAAAGTTACTATATGCAAGGTGTTAAAAAACAAGATGCCTTTAGCTCATTTAAAATTAAACCCAAACCTCATACCTTTACTCAAGAACTAAAGAAAAAAGAAGAGCTGATGGAACAAGCAGAGTTTCTTTTTAATAAGGCTAAAAAATATAAAGTAACTGCAGTTTCTAAAAAAACTGTAGAAAGATTAGCAGAAATGAATGACGAAATGGGTAACTCGCTTTCTAATTTATTAAATGTTAAAGGTGTTATCCCTGAAACAAAAATACCTCATTATAAAAGTAAGGTTAGAAAATTTTTCTTTACATCTCTTGGTATGCAAGGGAGTACAGATCAGTTAATGCATAATGTTCTTTTTATTGACGGTTTGAAGGGTGACAATCTAAATCCTAAAAACCTGGACATAAGCCAAGTCATGAATAGTCAGATTTTTAATATGAAAGACCTATTATATGTTAAATAAGCTTTGGATCTATTTTTTTATATTGACTTTCTTGATGGTTTCTTGCTCCTCGACTGAAATGCCATCAATGCCTTCTCTTCCTTCCTTGCCTAGTCTGCCCTCGATGACTTCTTCTGATGAAGATGATAAGGATCTTGACAGTAATAGTGACCCAGGTGCTTCACCTTTAAAATACCGAAAATCCTATTTAAAAAAGCAAATTGCTAACAAGAAAGATCGTCCTTTAAAAGGGGCTTCTCTGTTCCAGATGGGACTCTATGCGCAACTAGCTGATGATTTTTTCTTAGCTGAAAAGTCTTATTATCAACTTCTTAATGCTAGAAAAAAGGACTCTCATTTAAATAATAAAGCTGCGATTAATTTAGCCCTCTCCTATATCTATCAAGGATTATACAACAGAGCAAAAGCAACTTTAGCAGAGCATTTCGACCCGAAAAATACCCCTGATAAAATGGGGAAAAATAAAGAAGCCAATCAAGAGATGATCTATAAAAGAGATCTAATTAATTCTTTCATCCTATTTAAAGAAGATAGGATGGAATCTGCTTTAAGGCATATAGAATCTCTTATTGAAAAAAATCCCTCTTATGTTCCAGCCTACTCTTTGTTGGCACATTTTTATATCGAGAAAGGATCTTTTATTTTAGCTAAAAAAGTTATTAAGCGAGGTAAGTCATTTAAACGAAATCATCCTGATCTGGCATTTTTAGAAGGGATCATTTATTTAAGACAGGGAGACTCTAGTAAGGCTAAAGCTGTTTTTAATAAACTGAGCAGAAAATCTGTTCATCAAGCCATATCTCTAAATCAGTTGGGCTTGATTCATTTTAATGAAACAAAATATAAACAGGCAGAAAAGCACTTTGCCCAGGCGGGTAAATTAGATTCATCCCAACTTGAGCCCTATAATAATTTAGCGATTACCTATCAAAAACAGAAGAAATATAAAGAGGCTGAAGCAACCTTTCTACAGATCCTAGAAGAATTTGGCGATAAACCAAAAATTCATTACAATCTATCCGTTTTATATCTCTATTTTTTGAAACAACCCCAAAAGGCAAAAGAGCATTACGACCTGTATCGTCGCCTAAAAGAACGCTAACAAAATGAGGCAAAATTGAATCAATCATCTAAGAGTGAATTTATCTTAATTGATCGGCCTGACTCAAAAGAAGGTTGGATAACATTAGAAGATAAACTCAATAATAGTGGAATGTTTAACTACTTTGGAATGAGCATTGACTTGTCTAATCCCGATCAGCCCATCTTTGCCATTCCAAAAGTGGAGTATTATCATCGAAATGGAACGGGGACTGATGCCGTGAATGGGGGAGTGATTGCTGCTCTCTGCGACTTAACTATTGGAATTTCTGGAGCTCTCTTACTTCCTCATGGTAGAAAAGCCACGGTGGATCTTTATGTTCAATATATTAAACCCATATATGGCAATTCAGTGAAAGCCGTGAGCTATATCAAAAGACGAAGAAGTCAACTGATTGCTGCTACTGCTGATATTATGGATGAAAATGGAGTGGTTTGTTCAAAAGCTAAGGGTCGGGTTTTTTACATGCCGGAGTGATTCTTTAAATAGGCTTCTATATTCCGCTTAAGTCCTTTTAAAGAAGCTCTCTTAAGAGGGGTATCTTTAAAAACTTCTATAAATTTTTTTTCATCCCAAGTAAGAATCTCTTCTAAGTTGGCTTTTTTATTAATTTCATATGATAAAGAACCATATGCTTCAGCTTTCTTATGTTCAATCTTTCTATTCCAAGGGCAAACATCCTGACAAATATCGCAGCCAAATAGAGTTTGTTTCAAAGCCTTTTCTTCCCATTCGTTAAACTCTTCTTTATGCTCGATAGTAAGATAAGAGATGCATTTTGTTGCATTGAGTTGAAAGGGTTCAATCAAAGCTTCAGTAGGACAGGCTTCGATGCATTTAGTACATGTACCACAGTGGCGAGTTGCTGGAGAGTCAGGTGGAAATTCTAAATCTAAGATTAATTCACCTAAGAAAAAATAAGAGCCTGCTTTCTTATTGAGGGTGAGAGTGTTTTTTCCGGTCCATCCTAATCCAGCTTGTTCTGCCCAATAATGCTCTAATACAGGGGCGGAATCGGTAAAAACTCTTCCTTTAGCAGAAGTGATTTTTTTTATTTCATTAAATAGTATATATAAACGGTCTTTCAATACTTTATGATAGTCATACCCTTGGGCATACATAGCAATGGGATGATTTGCAGGAGAAGAGTTATAATAACTGTCTGCTAAAATGACGATGGTTTTTGCCCCAGGTACTAAAAGAGTCGGATCCAACCTTTTATCAATATTATTTTCCATCCAGCTCATAGAGCCATGGAACCCCTTTTTGATCCAATTTTCTAGAAATTCATTTTGATGGGTTGGATCTGCTTTGGCAAACCTGCAATCAATAAAACCCATTTCATGGGCCTTAGCCTTGATCCAATTTTTTAATTCAGAAGGATTCATTATTAAGAAATTAGTAAAGGTGACAGGCGATTTTTCTATCTTCAAAGTCCTTCAGTTCAGGATAGGACTCTGTGCATTCAGGCTTTTTATAAGGGCAGCGGGGGTTAAAATAACAGCCTTTGGGTGGATTTAGAGGGGAGGGAGGCTCGCCTTCCACAATGGTAACGGTGTCTTCTTTTTTAGGTTTTAGTTCTGGGGTAGAAGCAATGAGAGCTTTAGTGTAAGGGTGTTTAGGATTATCCATAACATCATGGATATGACCCGATTCAACGACTCTGCCGAGATAGATTACCAATATTTCGTCCGATAGGTGTTGAACCACCGAAAGATCGTGGGAGATCAGGATGAAGCTGAGCTCGAATTGTTTTTGAATATCGATGAGTAGGTTAATAACTTGAGCTTGAACTGATACATCGAGAGCAGAGACAGGCTCATCAAGGACTAAAACCTGTGGTTGTAACATGAGGGCTCTGGCTATACCAATTCTTTGTCGTTGTCCTCCACTAAACATATGAGGAAAGCGATTGGCAAATTCAGGACGTAGCCCGACCTTTTCCATCATAGCCACTGCTTCGTTAGCACATTCTGTTTTACTTTTATTGGTATTTATAATCAAAGGTTCAGCAATGATATCCACTGCCTCTTTTCTGGGATTTAAGGAACTATAGGGGTCTTGGAAAACCATCTGTATGTATTTAATAAGTTCAGTGGGAGCAATATCATTCACATTGTTATTGAGTAACTGAATATCACCAGAGGTAGGTTTTACGATTTGCATGAGCATTTTTGCTAATGTACTCTTACCACACCCCGATTCACCTACTACAGCTAAGGTTTTATTCGCCGGCAGTGAAAAAGATATTCCATCAACTGCTTTAAGAGTTAAGGTTTTAGAAAACCCAGCTTTTACAGAGAAGTAACGTTTTAAATTACTTACCTCTAGAAGGGGATTTTCCTGATTGGTTACATTTTCAGTGGAAAGTGACATAGTCCTTCTCTATTTTCTATTTGCATAAATTCGGGTTCATCTTCTTGACATTTATCTTGGGTAAATTCACATCGTGGATGAAAACTACACCCTTGAGGTCGGTTGACCAAGTCAGGCACAATTCCAGGAATTGAAGGAATATGCTCTTTATGGCCAATCTTTTTATTCATACCAGGTAAAGAATTAAGAAGTCCTTGGGTATAAGGATGTATTGGACTTTTAATAACTGACATGGTTGGACCTGTCTCTACTGCCTGACCAGCATACATAACCATAGTTGAGGATGTATGCTCTGCTATCAAACCAATATCATGAGATATAAGAATGACCGTCATATTTAACTGTTGTCTCATATCTTGAATCAAATTTAGAATTTGAGATTGAATAGTAACATCCAGTGCAGTAGTTGGTTCATCTGCAATCAACAGATCAGGCTTGCAAGCAATGGCCATAGCGATCATGACTCTTTGAGACATACCCCCAGAGAGCTGATGCGGGTAATCTTTAATCCTTTTAGAAGGAGAAGGAATTCCTACTTGGTTTAATAGATCGGTAGCATATTCCATCCGATTTTTTTTAGTATTAGGGATGTTATTACCGATTCCATGAATTCTCAATACTTCGGTAAGTTGGTACCCTACAGTATAACAGGGGTTGAGACTGGTCATGGGATCTTGAAAGATCATAGCAATTTTATTTCCTCTAATTTTCCTTAATTTTTTTGGAGTGAGAGCAAATAAATTGGTGGATTGAAATTCAAATTGAGTGGCGGAGGTTTCAGCATAGGGAGGCAATAAGCCCATCACAGCCAAGCTGGTAACACTTTTGCCAGATCCTGACTCCCCTACAATACCTAAGATCTCTCCAGGGTTTATAGAAAAACTGAGATTCCTAACTGCTTCAAATGCTCCTCTGGCTGTGGCAAAGCTCACTGTAAGATTACGTATGCTCAATATGGGTTTTATCATCATGGCGCTTATTTTCTCAATCTTGGGTCCAAGGCATCTCGAAGACCATCTCCAAGAATATTGAATCCCAGCACAACTAAAAGAATACATAAACCTGGTAAAGTAACTAACCAGGGTGAAAGTTCAATAAAAGCTCTGGCGTCTGAAAGCATAGTGCCCCATTCTGCGGTGGGAGCTTGAGCTCCTAGACCTAAAAACCCTAAAGCTGCTGTATTTAGAATTCCATCACTGAATCCAAGAGTCATTTGCACAATAAGAGGAGCTAGGCAATTGGGAAATACATGTATGATTGCTAATCTAATATGACCAGCTCCATAAGTTCGTGAAGCAGTAACATAGTCTTTTACTTTTTCACTCATGGCCGTAGCTCTCACCAGTCGGACTACCCCCGGAATAGAGACAATACTCACAGCGATGATTGCATTAAAAAGACCGGGTCCTAAAATGGCAACAATTACGATAGCAAGGAGTATACTAGGAAGAGACATTAGAATATCAATGCAGCGCATGATAAAACGGTCCATCATCCCCCCCATGTATCCTGCTAAGAGGCCTATGGCGGTGCCAAATAAAGTAGAAAAAATAACGACTAAAAAGCCCACCCCCATTGAGATCCGGGCTCCATAGAGTAACCTTGAAAGAAGGTCCCTACCTAAATCATCGGTTCCTAAAAGAAACCTTGAACTGCCGGCTTCATACCAACTGGGTGGAATGTTGAAGCTATCAGGAAAAACCATACTGGGATCATAGGGGGCCAAAAATTGAGCAGAAAGTGCAATAATGGCAAAGACAATTGTGAGTAAAAGCCCTAACAGAGCACCTCTGTTTTGCTTAAACTGTAACCAAAATTCAAGATACGGATTTGGTTCTTTGTAGTTTTGGGTTGATAAGGACACAAATTACATCTACCAATGCGTTAATACCAATAATAATTGTTGCTATACAAAGAATACCTCCTTGTACAACAGGATAATCTCTTGAAGTAATACTAGCTAAGAGCCATTTACCGATTCCCGGCCATGAAAAAATAGTTTCCGTAAGGATTGCTCCAGTTACAATTGAACCCACCATAAGACCAATAATGGTAACAATAGGAATGAGAGCGTTACGAAGCCCGTGAATAACTACGATTGCAAATGGTGTCAAACCTTTTGCTTTAGCAGTTCTGATATAATCTTCGCCTAATACCTCGAGCATACTCGATCGAGTTATTCTGGCAATGGCTGCTAAGGGGACTGTTCCCATACAAATTGCCGGTAACATGATTCGGTGCAATGCATCGAGAAATGCTGGAATTTGATCTTCACCATTCAATAAGGTGTCCAACATTAAAAACCCAGTTCTCATTTGGATATCAAATTCAGGGCTAATTCGTCCGGAAACAGGGGTGAGACCAAGTTGCACTGAGAAAAACATGATGAGTAAAAGACCCCACCAAAATATGGGCATAGAGTAGCCCACTAAGGAGAGCCCCATTATAGAGTAATCTAAGAAAGATTTCCTCCTAACCGCAGCAATCATCCCGGCTGGAATTCCCACAATAATTGCAAACATAATCGCCATAAAACCGAGTTCAATGGTCGCTGGAAACCGGCTAAAAAATTCTTCTGCCACTGGGCGTTTAGAAACGATTGATGTACCAAGATCTCCATGAGCTACATTGTATAAATACTGATAGTATTGTTTCCAAATAGGCTGGTTTAAACCTAAATTGGCCTTCATCTCTTCATACTTCTCATTACTTACACCTCTTTCTCCAATGAGAAGTAACACGGGATCACCAGGGACCATACGAATCAGTCCAAAAGCGATCACTGTAATTCCAATAAAAGATAAAAATAAAATTGAAAGTTTTTTTGCTAAATAAATCATAATGACTACTTTTTAAGATCTACACCGTAAAAATTATCACCACCAAAGGAGTCAATCTTATAGCCTTCTACCTTTTTAGACATGCTTCGGTATACGACTGAATGAGCAATGGTAACCCAAGGAACTAGCTCTTTAAAACGGTTTTGAGCTTGTTCATAAAGCTTTGTTCGATCCTCTTGTTTGACAATTTGTTTTGCTTTATTTACCAGGTCATCAAACATCTTATCACACCAGCCAGCGCGGTTGGAACCAGCTTTAGCTGCGGAGCAGCTTAAGAGAATGTTGAAAAAGTTATCTGGATCACCATTATCACCTGTCCAGCCTAATTGAAGCATTTTATGTTTCCTGGATTTTGATTTAGCTAAATAAGTTGGCCAGTCATAGGTGACCAGTTTGGCTTTTATACCAATTTTAGCAAGATCTGATTGCATGAGTTCGCCCATTTTCTTTCCGTTGGGATTGTAGGGTCGTGAGACTGGCAAGGTCCATAGTTCGGTTTCAAAACCATTTTCGAAACCCGCTTCTTTTAAGAGAGCTTTTGCTTTTTTAGGATCGTATTCTAAATCTTTAGTATTTTTATTATAGGACCAGATAGTTGGTGGAATAGGGTTCTTGGCAACCATGGCATTGCCTTGATAAACGGCTTCAATATAGGATTTTCTATTTAGTGCATGATGGACGGCTTTTCTAACTTTTACATTATCAAAGGGTTTTTCATGAACATTCATGGCAAGATATCCAATGTTTAAACCAGATCGTTCCACTACTTTAATGTTAGGATCTTTAGCCATAAGTTTTGTGATAACATCAATGAATTCACTTGGTATGTCAGAAGCAATCTCGTTGAGTGATGCCGGTACCTCATA
>CAYFLR010000039.1:53839-54940 GCA_964343805.1 uncultured bacterium
TTTAAGATCGTAAGGAGAGGGCTCTGTTATAAAATGACACTCACCTGTTTTGAGTTTTTGATAACGGACACTGGGGTCAACTGTAATACTAAAAACTAGATTATCGAGGGGTGAACGAGCTTTCCAATATTCCGTATTAGCTTTATAACGGATGGTAGAATCCTTTACATATTTCTTATAGATAAATGGTCCGGTTCCAATAGGGAGATGATCCATTTTTTCGGGAGTTTTTGCAGCCATCATTTTATCGGCGTACTCTTTGGAAAGTATACTTGCAAAATCCATAGCAAGGTTGGCTAAGAATGGTGCATAAGGCTCAGACAATGTAAAAACGACGGTATGATCATCTTTTTTGACCACATCTTTGATTATTTTTCCCATATCCATGGATTCAAAATACTCATAAGCTCCTCCACCAATTTTATTGAAAGGATGGGTTTTTAAACGTTGACGATTAAAGGAAAACACCACGTCGTCTGCATTAAAAGGACGTGAAGGTTTAAAGTAATCGGTGGAATGAAATTTTACATTTTTGCGAAGTTTAAATGTGAAGGAGAGAGTTTTATCATCGTATGTCCAAGAGGTGGCTAAACCAGGTTCGATATTGGTTTCTCCTCTTTTGAACTCAACAAGTCGGTTATATAGTGTACGTGAACTCGCGTTAAAAGTTGTTCCATCGGTGGCTAGTTGGGGGTTAAAAACACTAGGGCTTCCTTCAGAGCAGTAAACAAAGGTTTTTTTCTTAGGTCCCTTTTCCTCACATGCGGTAAATAGAATTAAAGGCAGTAAAATAACCAGTCCTAGTAATTTAGTCATAAGTCTCTCCTTTGTTAACTAATTTTCAATGGACGATTATTTCAGCCTTTTGTAATGGAATCAAGGTCTTTTAAAGGTTTTTTAAGTGTTTTGCATTTTTTGCTTTCATTTATTTTAAATTTATGTTTGTTAAGGGGGCCTCGAAACGATTGGTTTTGAGCATTTTGAAGAAATTGAAAAAAAAACTTGACTTTAAAAATCATTAGTCTATTATTCAATGTCTTCGGATATTTGAAAATTGAATATTTAGAAAATAAGTAGGCAGCTAAGTGGAGTTGCTTTGTA
>CAYFLR010000040.1:0-797 GCA_964343805.1 uncultured bacterium
GGTGTACTGTCCTTGCTCGTATTTTTTTTGTCGCCTAGTGGATGCCCGTTTCTGTAAACGCAGGTTCACTGTATTATTGATCTGTCCAAGCATACCTCTTCAGAATCTCTTTTATATCATTTTGATGAGGATTTAGTTCCAATGACTTTTTAAGTAGGGCTTTCCCTTTTGCGAAGCGTCCCCATTCTAAATAGATTCGTCCCAAGAGCGAAATGGATGGGAAAAAGTCGGCTTTGAGTTGGAGGGCACGAATGAGAGATCGTTCGGCCTCAGTATAATTCTTAATATGCCAGTAGGCATTGGCAAGGTTATGATGAGTTGCAGGGTATTTATCAGTTATTTGAATTGATTGGCGATAAAGGGAAATGGCTATAGGGAAGTCATCTCTATCGGCATAAGCCATAGCCAGGTTATTATATGATTTAGCAGATTTAGGTTCATATTTTATGATGTGAGAGTAGAGGGTGAAGGGGGATTGCCAAACTTTGTTGTAATGGATTGTTGAAATTCCGAGAGCCACTAAAATAGATAATCCAGCTGCTTTCCATTTCCAATTGTCCAAAAGTCTAAACTGAGAAGTATAATAGGCAAGAGCAAGAATTGACCCTACACCTGGCAATATAAACCAATGATCATAGAAGAGAGCATTGATTATCACCAGTAAATTGGAGGTGGGAAAACTGGCTAATAGAAACCAAAAAAGAGCCAGAGAAATAACAGGCTGTTTTCGCCAATTAAAAATAAAAATAACAGTTATAGTTAATAAAAATAGGATGGAAAGAACCACTGTGGGATGG
>CAYFLR010000040.1:807-21995 GCA_964343805.1 uncultured bacterium
TGAGGGAGGAATAAATAGACCAGGACCTTTCATGATGCAGGTCATAGGGAAATATCCAAAGGGAAAAGGCTTTAGGAAGAGTTGTGACGTAGGTATAGATGCGGAAAAGTAGGTTTTCAGTGAACAGATTACTCTTATTATAAAAATTCAAAGTATTGACAAAGTTGAGGACAGTTAGGCGCAATATTCCGTAGAGAACTGGCAAACAAAAGAGGGGGAGCAGGCGCTTTGTATTTATTTTACCTCCTTCCATGAGTAAGAAAAGAGTTAAAAAGAAGGGAAAAAGAGCCATGCTCTCTTTTGAAAAAGCCGCTAGAAGAGCGCTGATCCAGCATATGAATAGGTTTTTCTTAAACCAGATCATGGCCTGAAAGAGAAACAAAAGACCGAGGAGATCACCCCGGCCTGAAATATAGGCCACAGCTTCGGACTGTAAGGGGTGCAGTGAAAAAAACAAGGTGGTAAACAGAGCGGGACGTCTTCCCGTCCAACCTCTGAGTAGAGTGAAAAGAGAGCATGCCATCAAAATATGAATGAGGATATTGGTGAGATGATGTCCCACTGGATTCAGCTTCCAGATTTGAAAATCAAGTAGGTGAGTGAGCGATTGCACTGGTCGATAGAGGTTACTATGAAAGCTACTTCCAGCAATAATGTTCTCAGTAAGTAAATTGGGTAAAAAGCTAAATGATCTTAAGTAGATGTTTTTTTGAATAAAATGCTCATCATCAAACAGAAAGTCTCCAATGAGGCAGTTTCCGAAGACTAAAAGAATAGAAAAAATTATAATTCCAAAAGCCCCAAAAGGCTTGACCTTTAGAAGTTTCTCCCTATTTAAAATACCAATACCCTGGAAAAACTGCTCTATTCTAGTCATTTGCTATCCAACTTGGGTTTTTGCTGTGTCTAATTGCTTGAAATTACAAATATAATAAGAAAAGTTTAAGCAATCTTATTATTGTTACGATGGATAAATATACTAAATAATTGGCATATTGTATTTTCTTTTTTACTTAACATATTTTAAGGAGTTAAAGATGAGAATTGTAGGTTGGTTTATGGGGCTAATGCTCGCAGGTAGTTTCTTCATTTCATGTGCTGATGATGCAGCTGTGAAATCTGTAAGACACACCAGTAAGAAGAAAAATGATGATGGAACCAATGTGGTTTACTACATTTACACAGATTCATCTGGCTTTTTTAACTGGGATAGTGGCAACGATGACATCTTAGTTTATAAGTGTTCTACAACTCATAAGACTAAAGATGAATGTGCAGCTGATGGTGTAAGCCCTGAAACTGTACCTTATGATGAGTTTAAGGGGGCCCTTGAGACAAAGCTGGATGAAGCTTATGATGCACAAACTGCCAAATTAGAGTCGGTAGAAGATGAAATGGAAAAAATGCTCGATGATTATGATGATTTATTAGCCACTGAAGACGCTGGTGTAGCTGCTCTTAAAGCTAAAATTGAAAAGATTCAAGAGCAAAAAAGCGATATGGAAAGCACTGGTTGGTTCGGTTTTGGTCAAGGAATCGTAGCGGAAACAAAAGAGAAAATTGAAGAGGATACCGCTGCTAAAGCTGCTCTTACCAGAGAGATTGAAGGAAAAATTGCTGCAGATGCTTCTTATAGTGGTGGCACCGAGCATACTGAAAAGCAAAAAATGATTGCTACTATTGATGAGCGTATTATTTCTAATGAAGCAAAGTTAGCTGAGTTAAAAAACTCAGGAGATGCTTTAACCAAGGAAGTAGACGCGCTTAAAGTTAAATTAGACGCTCAGCAGGAAGTGGCAGCTGCCGACTTGGCTGAAATTAAGAAGAAAAGAGATGCTTGCAAGGAATCTTTCACAAAGCAAATTGCTGATCTAAAAGCTCAACATACAGCGGCTAATACCCCAGTTGAGAACAAACTGGCTGCTTTCAACAGTTTTTATGAGATGGTAAAAAGTGAAACCGAATACAATACTGATGCTGCCAATGCAGCCGCGATTCCTTTTAAAGATGAGATTTTTAAAGCCTTAGGAATTGAAGAATAAGAATTAAATTGATAATTAATTTATAAAAAAAAATCCCCTCTGGACATCGGGTCTGGAGGGGATTTTCTATTTTTTTACATAGCGGCCGAATTTAACATACAGGCGATCTGAACCCTTTGGTCACCTTGTACTAAAGTTCCCATGGGATCTTGATCTTTCATTTCAATAATCATTTGATTCACTCCACCCAGCATGCCTGGGTAGGTTAAAACCACGTTATTTCCTCTTTGATCCATTTCCGCTTTGGCTAAGTAGCCCATAGGATCGCTGACATAAAGAGTTCTTTTTCCCATATAAACAGTTCTTTTTAATTCGGTTTCATTTCCTTCTAGAAGAGTGGTGCAGGTCATCATCAATTGACCAATGATTTCTCCCTTGGGTTCAGTAGGTACAACCGGTTGGACTGGGCTTTCCACATCTTTACAGCTCATTTTTCCCATAGGACCGAGAACGTTAGCAATCATTTCTAGTTCACTATCTATGATGTATTGAATGGTTTCATCGGAAGATCGACCATCACATGTAATAGTGGTGGAACCAATTAATTTCTTATAATAATCAGCCTCTTCTTGACTAATTTCTCCACTTTTTACAGCATCTTCAATGTCCTTTAGGGTTCCTGCAGATTTCTCCACTCGACAGACAGGTTGCTCATCTCCGGGTTGGTCTAATTCGGTAGAAATACGAGCTTCATTGCCGGTGATGCTAATGGTTAAGACAAAATCCTTACTAATGTATTGGTTTTTCTCTACATCACATTGAACTGTGCGATCAGCAGCAAAGAGCGGTAAGCTTAAGAAAAAAGCGAGTGTCATTAGACTTAGTTTCATAAAATAATCTCCTAAAAGAGGTTAATAAAAAAGAAAACTATATATATGAAAAGATAAGAGTAAGTCAAATAAATTATCATTAATATAAGAATAATTAAATTTTATATAAAATAACCCTTCTCGGGGAGGAAACTGCGAATCGGGGTTCTTAATACTTGGTTAAAATTTTGGCCCCTTGGCCATTTTTGTAATGTTATATTATTGGGTTAGGTATTTTGCCAGCTTTAAGTTTAAGTTACGACAAAAATGTCCGACCTTAGGGTGCTATGGATCTTTTTTGTTGGAATTTTGCTATTTGAAAGTGGTAGAATATGGGAGCTATTAACAAAAACAAAATATATTTTTCTATTAACTTTTTTTAGGAGGTGTAAGCGATGCGCAATTTGTTGTCTAAAAAATGGATGATATTACTGCTCATAGGCTGTTTTGGCCTAGCTGCATGTAATATCAACTTCGGAGGAAAAGACGATGACGAAGATGAGGAGTCGGAATCTCTCGAAGACAAAGCGAAAGGGTATGTAAAAGATCAAGCGTTATCGATTACAGGCTCTATGAATCTCGTTTCTTCAGGTGGCGGAGCCAAGCTGGTGAAAGGCGAGGAGTACAATTTTCATTTTAAATGTGTCACCACACGTTTAGATGATCCTACCTCATGTATTGACAGTGTTGAAAATGAGGAATTTAGCTTGACCTGTCAAGAAGGCTTTTATGGAGCTTTCGGCTGTTTTATTCTTTCTGGAACAGATGAGAACAGTCTAGAAATTGCGGGAACGGTGACTTCCAGCCAGTTTAACATGGACAAAAATTCTACTAATGCCATGTTAGAGATCATTTTTGATCCTGAAACTGGTGCGGTACAAATTAAATCCTTCGAGCAATTTGCTGTAAAAGCAGATGGTACCAAGGAAGAGATTGATACCGTGGCGATTGACAGAGAAGTTCCTCCCGAGCTGCTGGAAGCTCTGGATGGTAAATTCTCTTCAGGTGAATATGATCTGACCATGTGTTTCCAAGGTTTTGATAAGCATTACCTTACCGCCGCTGAGGGTGGATATGGAGAGGATTTTAAACCTGATTATGAGTCCATGTATGATGGCATTGGTGATAAATGTGACCATGGTGGAATGCAGCAAAAAGCCTACTTTAACTACTTAAAGGGTAGTGTTGAAAAGAAGCTTTTCCCACGCCTAGAGTCTTGGAGATCTTTCCAAGATTTTCAAAAGTGTTATCCCGATGGCCAACTTAAGTATCATCTTTCTGATGGAACCAATGAGTTTGTACCCGAAGGATCCGCTTTTGATGCCCGTGATCTGGTTGAAAAAATTGTTGAAAACAAATGGGCACCTACTGCAGCTCTTGAATTCCATACTCTATCTCAAGATGAGAACTATGCAGATAGTATAGAGAAGATGGAAGAAGAAAAAGAGCACATGAATAGCTTTTATGAGCATTACGACCTTGAGCCAACCAAAGCTAATATGAGAAAGCTGGTTGAACTCATCGGTACTGAATTCTATAAAGCTTTTGATAAAGCCAAATTTGACGGTAAAGCATGTGATATGAAATCTGTCGAAAAGGCTTTTGGAGAAGTTAACCTTCCTCCTACATTAATGGATGATGGACCTGATGATGATGGCCCACATTTAGTAACGGCTGAAGGTAAAAGTGATGATCCGGTTCACAGATGCCATGATTATCGTCTTAAGAAAGCCAATGGAGCTAGCCAAGAAACTATGGATGAAATGAAAGAAGAGTTCATCTTATGGGGTATGAAGCAACTTGGTAGAGATCCAATGGAGAGAATTAAGGCCGAAGCTGATCTTCAGCTCGCTGACGCATTCCTTATGGCTATTGGTGAATCTCGTCATCAACAGCACAGTAATATGGACGAAATGGATAAAGAATTCAGAGAAGCTTGGGAAGCCCTCGATCCTTCTAAAGCTAGCGAAATGGCTGAAGAGGATCTGAAAAACCTAGCTCGCCTCTGGGGTGAATTTATCAAGCGTTGGGACTGGGAATTTGGTGAGAACCTTATGCTCGCTTCCGAGAAATTTGATAAAGCTCTCTTTAGCTGTGAAGCAGAGTTAGTAGCATCTAATCCTGGTCCTGGCCCCGGTCCTCACGGTCCTGGCCCTGATGGTCCAAAGTATGGCGGTGAATTTCATGAGCCCGATGATATGCATCATGACTATGGCCCCATGGAGCCTTACCATGGTGAAGGTAATGATATGTACCAAGGGGGTATGTATTGCCCACCACCACCACCTGAGTTTACTGAATCAACTACAGGTAAAGAGTTTATCCTCCAATCACTTTCTTCTGGAAAGGGAATGGACGGAATGTCTCGCGTAGAAGAGATTAAAGTTAAACTCTGTGACAACGTTTGGGATCTTGATCTTACTAGATTTGCTCACCTTGTAACTCCTTGGGTTGAAAAGAATCTCGATGTGAAAGGTTGGGAGCCACCTACCCTCAAGAAAAAAAATAAAGAAGAGGATTATGGTAAGGCGGCTAAGAGAGGTTACGAAAAGCTTATAAGCCTTTTAACATCCATCAAAGATGAGATGGTGGCTAATAAGATGAAGGGTTGTACCTATATTAAACTCAATGAAGAACTCCGAAGATTAGAAAAAGAAGAGTACTTCTGGGGCGGGGATATGGGACCAAAGCCCATGGATCACTTTGTAGATTGCTCTATGGAGTACAACTGGGGCAAACCAGAGTGTAAATGTTCAGGACCTGATTCTCATACTAAACCTGAATGTCAAACTGGAAATCCAGAAGACGTAGGAATTGACTGTAAGTATCAAAAAGATCACCCCATGTGTCAAGGTCACTTCGACCCCCATATGTGTAAGGGTAAAGGCCTTTGGGAAAATGATCCAAGGTGTGCTGCAGAATTATTCTATGGTTGGGAAACATATCAAGGTTCAGATAAACCACCTCATGCAGAAGGACATATTCCTTTCTGTTATCAAGCTCACGATGGAAGTAAGGTTGAAGACCCTACCACATCTGAGTTCTATCATTCACCTGAGTGCCAATTCTATCATCAAGGATGCTCTGACCCTGCTAAAGTAGGTACTCAGCAGTGTTACTGTTTGCCAGGACATCCTTCTCATTTCGATGAGTATGGACACCCTGTAGGACCTCCTGGAGATTGTGGAAGCTACGAATGTGAAATGCATGGTAACTGTGATGATATGACTGGTGATATGACTGGTGATATGACTGGTGATATGCACCTTACCAAGACCATGGGACCTGGTCCAAATTGTCATAATATGACAGATAAGAAAGCTCAGAATGCTTGTCAATACATCATGGAGCGTGGATACAACTTCATAGAGGTATACAGAAGCACCAAGCTAAATACCATTTTAACAGCTCTTTTAAATGGTAAATTTGCTAAAAAAGAAGACCTCATTTTTGAAATCAAAAAATTCATGAAATTATCTGGAAATGACTGGATGGATTGGATGATTGAGGAGATTAAGAGTCGTGGTCTAGATGTGGCCAAGCGTTTCTTAGCAGAGCATGTGGCTAGAGATGCCTTCCATAATGATTTAACCTATCGTGACACCATGAAGAAAATTGTTACTAACTCACAGTGTCTTTTCGATGCAGGTATCTCTTGGGAGATGGCAGAAGTAGATGAAGATGGTAATGAAGTTTACCCTGTCTTCATTAGAGCTCCAGTAAAACGTGAGTTTGCTGGTGAAATCGACTTTGACCAAGAGGGTGGCGACATTCAAAAAGACATGTTCAGAATGGATGCGGCTCGCATGAACTTCCAAGGTGACTGCTACTGGGGTGAAGTACAAAGGCTCTTCAAACTCAAGTTTGACGGCGATGAATTCAAAGCAAACTATGAGCGTGGCTTTGTTGACACCTGTCGTGATAAAGACAATGACGGTGGTGGCGATAAGGGACACCTAGTTGCTTCTAAAGGCAAAGGTGGAGACATGGGCGGCGACATGGGCGGTGATCACAAAGATCATGATGACCATGATGACCATGATGACCATGATGACAAAGGTGGGGACAAAGGTCCTGGCGGTCATATGGAACGTCTAAAAATCTACGGAAAGAAATTCTCTCACGAGTAATACTTTCTAGAGATTAACTCTCTATGAGACTAAAGGCTCGG
Organism: uncultured bacterium; assembly: GCA_964343805.1. Taxonomy (GTDB): domain Bacteria; phylum Bdellovibrionota_B; class Oligoflexia; order CAYFLR01; family CAYFLR01; genus CAYFLR01. Next base: position 7,830 of record CAYFLR010000040.1, read on the forward strand.
TGGCTTCGGCTGCCGGGTCTTTTTTTTTGAAAAAATAAATGAGACATAGTAAACTAGGTGCGAACCTTAAATCAATTATTGTGAGTGAAGTTATGAAATTAACAACTTTCTTATTTGCAGTTTCAGCTATTGTGGGAGTGTATTTAGTAACGGCTTTTAATCTCTCTTCTTGGCCCTTCACAAAACCTGTTAAAAAAAGGGTCAATGTGGTGCAAAAGAAAGAAGTATCCAAATCTGATAAGGCCACCTCTGCTTATCTTGCCTCTAAACTTCTTATGAAAGAGAGGCAGTATGCTAAAGCCTTTGTCCTATTAAAAAAGTCAGCCGGCTCTGGCCATTTACCAGCCATTAAAGATTTGGCCCTAACTTATTATTTGGGACGAGGCATGCCACGCCCTGATTATAAACAGGCTTATACTTGGTTTCAAAGGGCCATGGAAAAAGGAGACGCTTGGTCCACAGCCAAATTAGGCTATCTTTATCAGATGGGGTACGGCACTCCTAAGGATATTGATCAGGCTTTGAAACTCTATCAGCAAGCTGCCAGCCAGGGTGAAAAAACTGCCATGACCGCCTTAGGGAGGATTTACTTTTACGGTAAAGAAAGGCCAAGAAATCTAAAGGTGGCAGAAGACTGGTTAAAAAGTGCGATGGAGCAGGGAAGTGTGGATGCCATGGTTGAAATGTCTCATCTTTATAATGCAAAAGGCCCTCTTTACAATGTGAGCAAATCCAATGATTTGCTGTCCGATGCGGCCCAAAAGGGACATATGGCCGCTCAATATCTGTTTGGTTTTCGTTTAGATAAAGGCATTGGAATAGAAGCAAACAGTGAAAGAGCTATTCATTATTATGCTCAAGCAGCGAAACAAGGACATCGGGGGGCGAAAGCAGCACTACATGCACTCAGAGCCAAATTAAAAAGCGAAGAAATCCGAAAAAAATATGGGAAATAAAAAAAGGCTGGGCGACCATGGAGCCCAGCCTTTCTTTATAAACTAGATTAAGGAGTTGATCTAGTTCGTGTTCGTTTAGTTAAAGTTATGATAAAGATCTAAAGTATCAGTGGCATTAAAGATGATGAAGTTATCATCCATATCCTTCTTAACTCCCATTTCATTCATGATATCTTTACGGTCAGGAAGTTTTTTCTCAGAATCAGAAGGCATGGTAATAACCGCTTTCATATAGAATTTATCCTTACCCACAACTTTGTTTAGTGCAGACATGATCATTGGTTGATAAGAAGCTCCATACTTCCATACAATGTGACGGAGACCTTTGACTAAGTATTTCATCTGCTCGATAGGATCGTTAGAACGTTTCGCTTTTTTCACATTGGTAAGGAAAATATAAGCGTGGTGAAGAATGCTGAACATGCGAGCATTGATACCAGCCATAAAACGAGGAACCTTATTGCGCATTTTGTAAACATAAGCTTTACGGGCATTATCAAGTTCACCGCGGGTGATGCCCATAGATTCAGCTAATGCATCCCAAAACTTGTTTCGGTTCAGTGAAAGTAGTTCATAAATAGCATCTTCATAATAGAAGACATCAACGAATACGAAAATGTGTCCCCAGAGTTTATTTACTGTATGGAGAGAAGGAGTAAAGTTGATAAACTTGTCATTGTTAGCGCAACCATTTACAAAGTTGATGTAACCTTTTTCTAATTCAAAATTACGAGTGTTCTTATCAGAATGTTGGAAAGAGAGATGGATCCAAGGAGAATCAAGCTCTTTGCCGCCATCTTTGGTTTCGCTTGCTTTTACTTTTGAAGAGAAAGTCACTTCAATGTCGTGAGCTTCACCGTTATCAAACAGATTCCAAGAGAGTTGTCTTAAACTTTGCAGTTGTAATTTTTCGTACTCAAGGAGATTATCAGGATCATCTAAATTATCAGTCACATCAATATCATCAAAACGGAGCAGGGATTTAACTTGGAGGAAGTTGAAGAAACCAAAGCGGCGAACAGATCGATCAAAATCACTATGGATCTTTCTTTTAGGAACAAAGCGGTTGAGATCATCCAGTTGGTTGTAGCGAATAGCAGATTCTAAAGCATCAGCGAGATCTTTATTGCTGGCAACTTCGTCATTTCTTACTTCATAGACAAAACGGTTAATTTCACCATTGGAAGATTGAATCTTAGCGATGGGCAGTTTAAGGTGCCAGAGGGATGCTGAGATACGGAAAGCCAGTTCATTGTAGATAGACTTATCTTCGTAAACAGAAACTTTCTCTTCGTACTTCTTGTTAATAAGAGTTCTCTTTAGGTATATTTTGGAAGCGGAAAGAGAGCTAGATAGATTCACGGGAGTAATAGGAATGACATTATCTAAACCTACTTTTATACGTCCGCGGCCTTCAAGATAATCCTCACTGATCATTACGTGACGCTTGGGCATAGTTTTAGTCATAATTTGATAAGGGAGAAAGAGATTGAGGAAAAAATGTCCTTGGTATTCACCTTCAGAACGAGATTTCACAGGGTAAATAATAGTATATTTTTTGATAAAAGCAGCATCACCAGATACCACAAAACCAAAGCCAAGACGGAATCCCACTTTAAAAGTATCTCGTACCAGAAATACATCGTCAGTGGAAGAAGGATGTGGGTTGAAAGTGATGCTACGATCGAGGCTTAATATCACTTTAGAAATAATACCATCATCTAAACCAAAATCTTCAGCAGGAATGTCAATGGTGTCTAAGCTGTTTAAGTTTGTACGTAGAAAGTCAATAACTTGATGCTCAATTCCTTTGAGAGTGGGGCGAAGACCTTCTTGGAAGCTGTTACCAAAGTCTTGGGTGTAGCCTTCAAAATTGGATTGCATGAGTCGGCCATTAACTACGCGGCCATCATCAGTGGTTAATTTGGTATCCACTGGAAGAAGTTCAATCGCCTTTCCTTGAGGAGTTTTTACACCTAAGAGTCTAAAAGCTTCTACTAATTGGTTACGACGGTTGATGAGTTTTTCAGCGACTAATTTATCTAAAGAACGGGGCCATCCACCTAAGGATACGGCATCTTCAATTTGCTCACGGGTGAGTTGAGCGATTTGATAAGCCATCCATTTACCATCATTAAAAGTCACGTGATCAAATCCACTGTTCTTTTGAAAACAGCTGTAGTTCATGTGAATACGATTTTTAGATTCACTGGAAACAAGATTCCAAGGAAATGCACCAGGCTTTTCTCTAAATTTATTACCGATGGCAAATCCCATATCGTGTTGAATGTTAAAGAAACGATGCTCATCATTGATTTTACGATAGAGTAATTTATTATTTTCAGCTTCTTTTAAATCGGCGTTGGCAACCCACATGTTGAAAAGTAAAAGGGCGCGAACTTCTCTCATTCCTTTATGACCATTTTGTCCCCAAGCCCAAGGACCAACACGAACAGAGTCTTTTTTAATTTTGTCCTCTAATAAACCTTCTGTCCAAATGATGTAATTTCCATCTTCATCGCTGCCGGTTTCTTTAATATGATCTTCTAGGTTGTAATCGATGTAATAAGAGTTCCAATCTTTAGTGAACTCAGCTAGTGTCATTTTACCAAGGTGCATTTTAAAATCGCGAACATAAGCCACTGCATCAGCCGAGTAACCTAAAGCTGTAACGAGGGAAGTAACAGTCGGCTCAGAGTGCATTTCGAGACCCACTTTAAGTTTAAAACCTTTCTTCTTAGTTTTTCCATCTTCGTCTTTTACCTTTATATAAACATCAATTTTAGGTTTAGATTGGCTCTTTCTAATTTTCTTAAAATGAGCAAAATTCTTAGGAAACTCTAAGGAAAGACCTTCATGAAGAGGGTCACGTCCTTGATGATTACTTTCGAGTAGATTGAGTGAGGAAATATTTTCTTGCTTGCGCCAGAAGGTAGAGCGAGGGTCTGGATTTAAAAGACCAAGGTCTTCACCTTTTTCAGACATCATTGTTAATTCATCATGGGTGTAGAATTCTTCTGTCTCAGGGTTATAAAGGTTGCTTGCTTCTTCATCGGGAGTATTTCTTTTCGGGATCGACCAAGATTTTAAAGATTCACGAACATAGGAGATGGTAGAAAGAGACTTCAAGATGTCTCCTTCGATTTTCATTGAGTAATCGAGTTCTAAGATGTAAGAAGCCATTCGATAGGCTTCTGGGGTATCAGTGATATCTCGTAATTTTTTGACCATTTTCAGGATGCGTTTAAATACTTTTAAATCAGTACTCTTTTTAACTTTCTTTTCCAGCTTTTCTCCGCTGAGTTTATCATTGATCGCCATTTCATTAGTAATGATCTGTTTGATTTGATCTCTGCGAAGCTTGATACTCTCTTCATAGCTATCTAATTTAGCTATAGAGAGTCTGGACTCACTATCAAAAAAGGTTCCTTGGATTTTTGCTTTCAAGCTGGCATCAAAAGGAATCTTTGTTCCACCATAAAGTGTGGAAAAGCTCATAAAGAGAACTAAGGTTATTAATTGTTTTAAAAATTGAACTTTCATTATCGCTCCGTAATTTTCTATTCCTTGAAAAATAATGACTCTTTATTACTGCTGAATCTGGACTTGATCCTGAATGTAATTAGGATCTTCATCACCTTCACGTGCTTGTCTTCGCTCTTCAATATTGCTTTGAATTTGTTCCTGAGCTTGATACTGCACTTGCATTTGATCTTGATCCATGTCTTGATCATCTACCTCAAAGTCTTGATCAATATCAAAATCTTGCTCTATAGTGGCGGGAGCATCTGATGTATTATCATTAGATGCATAGATGTGCATGGTCGCCATCAAAAGGGTTAATAATACGAGTAAATGTTTCATCTGTTTCCCCTGTATTTGGTCGAAAAATATTCAATATTTAATTTATCGTTCAAATTTGCCTTCAGAAAGGACTCCCTTTCAAAAAAGCACAAACGCAGTTTAACAGATTGTTAACTAAAAATATAGTAAAAAATAAAAAAAATTTAAAAATTATCAAAACAAAAATATACCACTTGATAAAATATTGTATTTACAAATGGTTATGCGAGAGGTGATGGCCGGGTCTCTATAAAGTGGCGAAGACTGTTTAACTGAAGTTGTGAGGAGTCAAAACTAAATTTTGAATATTTGGCGGATCAGATCGCGTTCCATCTTCATATTGGAATGCTGTAAAATTTGTTGACCAAAACCACTGAAGCTGTTGGTTTTATTGTCAAAAATTGTGCTGATTTCATCCTCTTTATGATAGAAAAGTGTCTGTTGAAAACTAAAAAGGATTTTAGCTAGGCTAGAGGTATGCTGATAAATTCGATCTTGGAATTGTAAAGATGTAATAATAGGGAATATTTTTGTGGAAATCACTTGGTCGCGTTCCACCACCGTCTCCAACTCATGAGCCATTTGAATCAGCTCTTTGGAGTTAATAAACCCCATTTTCCGGGATTGTTTCAGTACGGTGATGGCGGTTTCCATTGATTCTATGGAATCATCAGAAAAGTTAGAGAGCCGTTTTGCCTCTTCGAGCACCATATTTAGGCGATCGCCAATGTATTTAACGGTTTGTTCGGCATGTTTATTGGCTATAAGCAATAGCTTTTTATAGAGATGGAGGTATTGATCAACAAATTCATCCAACGGAATTTTTAAATTCATCACTAAGGTTCGACCCTTGGGTTCAACTATCTTCTTATCACTCAGACGTTTAAAGTGGCGAAAAAAAATACTCCGCTCTCTTTTTGTAGTAAAAATTTTAAACATTCTATCTAGATAAGGAGTGTATTCGATACCCTTGCTTGATCTCGCTTCATCGAGATGGGTTGATAACATTTCAATAAGAACACAGAAGGTTTTATGTAGGTTATCAACCAATTGATGAATAAGGTCATGACATTGAAGGTCCATAATCATATTAGAGAGGCTGTCTTTCAGGGCTGCATCTGCAGAGTGAACCATTTCTAAGTGCTTTTGATAGCCCGCCAAAGCAAGTCGTTTCACCTTTCTATCTTCATCTTCTTTTACATCAACTTGGTCTTCCCCTTTTTCTTTAAGCTGAACTTTAAGATCCTGCAGCAAACTGTCTACTTCATCATTGACCGAATCCGTCATATCTTGGATTTCCATATTGCCAGGCTGATAGAGACGGACAAAAGTTTGCAGGGCGGACTGATCCTCTTCTGAAATAATATCAGTGGAAGTGGTCATTATATTGGCTACTGACTGATCTAAAGAGTGCAGAATCATGTTGCCGAATTCTTCTTCTAGTTTAGCCACTAAACCAAATAAGACGGGTTGATTTTCTACGTACTGTTTTTTAATCTCATCACTCATAGGCGGTCAACTTAAATGATATTATGTTAAGTTCCCATTATAACGTTTTATTTTATATTTGTAACTCTTAAATACCCTTTTTTGGGGCTCTTTTTGTGAAACACAGATCTCTTCCTTGTACAAAAAGGATCCATTCCTTATAATAATAGTTAACTTGCAAAATAATTAAATAAAAAAAAGGTGGAGTGCCATGGATTGGATTAAAGAGCATTTAAAAGTCATTCTTTTGGTAATGGGGTCTCTAGGGATATGCGCTTTTTTGGTTTTTGTGGCGGATGTAGACCAAGACCAGATTGCAGAGGGGATAACCAAGACACGTTCTAAACATAAAACATCCTCGCGCAAAAGGAATAGGAAAACTGTACAGGTAGCGAAAGTAGAACCTGAGGCTCAAGAAGAGCCTGAAGATTTAAATCCTGCCGATTTGGAAGTGGATGAAATAGAAGATCCTTCCACTAAGATGAAAGAACAGGCCAAGGCCGAAGAGGATGAAGCTCCCGTTCCAGAGGAAACTCCGGTAGAAGTTGCAGAAGAGGTCCCTGAAGAGGTTGCTGAAGAAGTGCCGGAGGAAGTTCCTGAAGTTGCGGTTAATGAGGTAAGTGAAAACTCTTATCAAGAAGAAGAGAGCTATCAAAGTGATGAACCAGCTCCCGAACCTGTTACTCCTGAGGGATTTGACTTTTTAAGTCCATCCGTAATCAATAAGTATTATGATGAAACATCTCCCTATATTACTCTGTCTTGGAGTCCCAAAGGTCATTACTCAATGATCTTAAGTCGTTCTCCCAGTTTACACCCAGTTCATAAGAGAAGGCAGTTAACCAATCGATCGAGCTATCGATGGAAAAACCTAATTCCTGGAACCTGGTATGGTCAAATTCAAGATGATGACGGCAATCCCATTAAGAATTTTACTATCAATATAAAGAAACCTCAGTCTTTAGCACTTTCCATCTTAAAGCCCAATGCTCTTACCACCTTTAAAATCAAAAATGGGAAGAAGATGGTGGAGTGGGGAGCTGATAAAGGAGCTGCCTACTACTCTTTGCAAATTTCTAAAGAAGGGAGTTTTAAAAACTTAGCTTATCGCTATACCACTTCGAAGCCAAGAGTCGTGCTGAAGGATCTCGTTCCAGGAAAATACTACCTAAGACTGGCCGGCTTTAACAAAAGAAGTGGCCGCATGGAATACTCCCTACCCCAACAGATTCATGTAAAAGAATAAAAGGATACTCTCATGCTAATTCTACTTTTTAAAAGGAGCTATCTCTTTTTTAGCTCTCTCATGGTTTGCTGTCTCTTTTTTAACATCCAAGCCAAACCTCCAGTGACTAACTCTTGTATTAAATACCGTGCCGCGATTGATGTGGGCTCAGGTACCACTAAAATGAAAGTGGCAGAGGTGGATGCCTGTAAGAAATCACTCATCAAAATCATTCATAAAATAGATAAGAAGGTGAGCTATAAAAAAGATCTTTCTGCCAGTGCCAAAGGGCAATTCAGTGCCACCATTTTGCAATTAGGAATGAAAATCTTAAAACAATTAAAAGCAGTTGCTCATCATCATGGCGCTTATGAAATTAGAGGGGTGGCTACCTCAGCCTTTCGCAAAGCTTCCAATGGCTCTTCGTTTTTAAGCAAAGTTAAGAAGCAATTGGGGATCAGTATAGATATCATTTCTCAAAAAGAAGAGGCCGAACTGGGATTTTGGGCCGCTGTTGCAGGGCAAAAAGTTTCCCCCGAACAAGCCGTGGTTTGGGATATCGGGGGAGGTAGTATGCAAATCAGTTCCCTTTTAAAGTCCAACCAGATGGAAATCTATCAGGGTAAATTAGCTTCGGTGAGTATGAAAGAACATATCATTAGGGTGATTCAAAATAGATCTTTGTCGGAGTATTCCTCACCCAATCCTATGACTAAAAAAGTTATGTTAAAAGCTGTGAACTATGCCAAAAAGGTGAGTCAGCAGGTAGTTCCAGTTCTTGTAAAGAAATTACAAACTCCGGGAGTTTCTGTGATCGGCATTGGTGGAGTGCATTACTATAGTATTCGAGGGCAAACGGGAAAACCCCAACGTTTTAATCAGCAGATAGTAAAAGATACTCTGCTAAAGAAAGTGGGTTATACTGACCAAAAAATTGGTGGTAAATATGCCAGTACCGAGCTTTCCAATCTAGCTTTAGTTCTTGGTTTTATGCAGGGTATGAATGTTAAGGAAGTGACGCCTCTTAATATTAATATGGCCGATGGGATTTTAATCAATAGTAAATATTGGTAAGAATCCTTCCCGCGCACAATATAAGAAACAGATTTAGATGGCTGACATGCTGCGGGTGGCCACCACGTTAATTCCCTCGTGACCTAGTAAGTTTTCTAAAATCACATCCCCTAACTTGATAGGTGCTTTGACTCGGCTTTTGTGAATTTCTTTGGCTGCTTCCATTACCTGTTCTTTTGGAATCTCGTGAGTCACTTTTACCGGAAGTCGCTTATAGCGAGCGCCACTGATATAAACTGTGGTGCTTAAGGCCCTTCGAGGATCTGTGAATTCTTGTCGAGCGTATTTATCCCCTCTTTTGCAATTATTTCCAGTGACTTCTACTATTTTGTCCCCTTGATGTTCTAGTTGTAAGGGGCATCCTACCGGGCAGGCAATACAGGTTAAATCTTTTTTATCACTCATTTTAAGCCTCCTCTTCATCAATAGGACGGATATCTATTCTAAGATTATCTCCTTGGAAGTTCGCTAAGAGCTCGGGTCTAATTTTAAGCATGATCATTTCAGCGGGTACTACAAAATTCTGTTTCTTCTCCATCAGATTTCCAACTACGATCTTGCAAGGCTTCATGGGAGTTTTGCAACGCATATAGATGGTGTGAGGTTGATCATGACAGAGTGAGTGAGGAACACAGTATCTGACATTATCACCAGGTATCACTGCTATATTATCTTTCGGTCTTCTTATTCCTTGGGCCCATTCACCGGCATATTGCCCCGCTTCAATCGATTCTCTCGTTACAAAATCAACTAAATCATGAACATGAAGTACGTTGCCACAGGCAAAAACCCCAGGTAGACTTGTTTCTCTAGAACTATTCACAATAGGACCACCGGTGATGAGATCGAGAGCAATGCCGAGACTTTGGGAAAGTTCGTTTTCTGGGATCAATCCAATCGAGAGAAGAAGAGTGTCACACTCTATATCTCTCGCTTTGTCATGTTGGATGGTAAAATTTTCGCCTACTGGAGCTACGGTGATTTTTTCTAGCCGATCTCTTCCATGGAGAAAGGAGACGGTGGTAGAAAGATGGAGGGGAATATCAAAGTCGTTCAGACATTGAACCACATTACGTGAAAGACCATTAGAGTAGGGCATAAGTTCAAATACCCCCACCACATCACAACCTTCTAATTTCAATCTGCGAGCCATGATGAGTCCAATATCTCCAGAACCTAAAATGGCAATTTTTTTCCCGGGAAGATAGCCGTTCATATTCACAAACTTTTGAGCTAAACCTGCAGTGAGAATTCCCGAGGGGCGGCTGCCAGGTATTTTAATAGCTCCCCTGGTTCGTTCTCGGCAACCCATAGCAAGAACAACGGACTTGGTGGGAATGAGCTTCAGACCAATTTCCTCGTTAAGGACTCGAACCATTTTAGTGCCATCAGAGTCTATGCTGATACCTGATACATAAGACTGAGGAAGAATATCCACATCCTCTTCTAGGACTTTAGTAAAAAAGCGCTCTGCATATTCAGGACCAGTGAGCTCCTCTTTAAAGTAGTGCAAACCAAATCCTGAGTGAATGCATTGGAGTAGAATTCCTCCCACATCAGGCTCTCGATCTAAAATCAAAATACGCATAGCCCCTGAGTTCCGTGCACCAATGGCGGCAGCCATCCCAGCTGGTCCTCCACCAATAACCACTACGTCGTATGAACCTTCAGCTCTGCCAATCATACTTCCTCCTCTTTGGTTCCCTCTGGATGCTGTTCGTTGGTCATTTCTGTAACAATCCAGGAGTTTCCTCCTCTTTTGGTGATTTTTTCAAAGGGGAGTTTGAGTCGTTCTGAAAGAATGTCCATACAGCGGGAGGTGCAAAATCCTCCCTGGCATCTTCCCATGCCAGCTCTGTTTCGGAACTTAATTCCGTCTAGAGTTTGGGCTCCGTGATCGATTGCATTATGGATTTCTGCTTCGGTCACCAACTCACAACGGCATACCACTTTGCCAAAGGCCGGATTTTGGGACACTAGCTCTTGCTGTTTTTCCACACTCAAATTAGCAAAGCGGGGTGGAGGGCTTACTTCTGGGTTGAAACTCTCTTTTGCTATCAGTTCTAACCCTTCTTTTTTAAGCATGTCACAAACATATTCAGCAATAGCTGGAGAAGCTGTTAGACCGGGTGATTGTATTCCTGCTACATTGATAAAACCTTTTACCTTGGTTGGACCGATTATAAAATCGTTGGTATTACTTACTGCCCGGAGTCCCGCAAACTCGGTTATGGTATCTTTTTCACTGATGGCTGGGCAGAGCGATTTTACAAATTTAAAAACTTCCTCACTCCCTTGATGTGTGGTGGTATCATCAAAACGATTGTCTGTATCTACGGCAGTGGGACCTACCATGATGGTTCCATCGAAAGTGGGAATTATTAAGGTTCCTTTGGTGGTTTTTTGAGGCACTGGAAATACCAGTCTTTGAACTAACCCCATCAATCTTTTATCCAACATATATTCCTCACCTTTGCGAGGGTGAATAGAGAAGTCAGATAAACTTAAGAGAGCAGCAACTTGATCAGCAAACACTCCTGCAGCATTGAGAATGAAACGGGTTTTGATTTTTGTCTGGCCATTATCAATAGAAAACCCTTCTTTTTCTGGGACTATATTTTTAACAGGGCTATTTACTTTTAACTCGACCCCATTGGCTTTTGCGTTCTCTATTAAAGAAAAGGCAAACTCGTACGGGTTGATAACTCCTGCTGAAGGGGCGTAGAGGGCTCCTAATAACTTTCTGGAAAGATTCGGTTCTGCTTTTCTTAGCTCTGATTGTGACCAGATGGTGAGACCTTTAACCCCTTTTTGCTCTCCTTGCTCTTTTAACTCTTCCAGGGTCTTAAGATCTTCTTCTTTGATGGCAACAACGATCTCTCCGATACGGCGAAAACCAAACTTTAACTCTGCAGCCAGCCTGTCAAACATGCTATTGCCTTTAACTACCAGCTGACCCTTTAAAGTGGCTGGAGAACTATGGTGACCGGGGTGGATAATGCCACTGTTAGATTTTGAAGTTCCAAAACCCACTTCGGCTTTTTGTTCTAATAGAATGACTTTGACCTGATACTTTGACAGTTCTCGGGCAATACAACAGCCAATAACTCCTCCACCTATGATTGCAACATCATACATGTGCCACTCCTTTGTTAGGTTGAGTGTCAATTTTAAGGCTTTTTATTTAATTGGTCAATTTAGGATTAGGATAAGGATAAGACCTATCTTCTTACTCTATCTTAGAAAGAACCGTGGTGATGCTTTGATTTGGATAGGGGTGGTCTGCTTTAAATGAAAACCATGGCCATGAAAAAGAGGGAAGGTGAAACCACTCTCTTGAATCAGGAGATGTACAGATGAAAGTCAGCTTGGCAGTATAATAGTAATTAGACATGGCAGAGGGACGGAGAATAACTTCTAAATGATTCTCTGGATAACCCACCTGATGAGCTCTGAAAAGAATCTCTTTGGTCTGTTTAAAGTAAAGAACCTCTGAAAATTTATATTGGCTTCCATTAAGAGATACATAACCACTGGTCTTATAAAGAGTAAAACAGTTTACAGCGGAGGTTAATTTGTAGTGACTGAAGTAGTTTTCTCTAGGGTTTTCACGATTAGCCGGGCGATTCACTTGGTAAAACTGAATGTTTATGCGTACATTTCGGTTGTGACTAGGGAATGGAAGATTTCTGTTGGTGTATGATAGGGGAAAAGGAACATATTCATTATCACCTACATCCTCGTAGGACAGTGATACACATTGAAATGCCTGTAGTTGTGATGGTAAAGCAAACGTTCCTAGTGCTGCAATAAATAAGATCAAAAGTGACATATTTAGGATTCCTCTAGACATTGCTAATCCTCCAAAATAGTGACCCGAACTGACTTGTTAAACAGATATCCATCCTTGGAGGTCATGATATAAGTGCCGTTCTTGCCCTTAGGCTCAATTAATTTTCTTAATCGGTTAATGTTGTAGTAAATCTTATTATCGTGAATAAGGGGGTTGTATGTCTCTTTCCAAATAAACTGAGACAAATCATCCTTACTGAAAGTCTTGCCTGGGCTGCGAGCGAGCAGAACCAATATATCCATTAAAATAAAGCAATTATTAAATTTGATTTCACCACGGTGCTTTTCTTGGACTTTTCTACCTGCGATATCAATCGTGATATCAGGGTTTTTGGCATCAAGGAGTTCGAGTTCTTTTTTGACTAGCTTCTTTAGTCTCTCAAGCTGAGTTGTCTGTAAAAGAGTTTCCAATTGGATAAAAAGCCCTTTGGCTTTTCGACGGTTGCCCTTTTGGCGATATACAATAGCAATATTATGAACTGTGCTAAAATAAAGGTACCAGTTATGCTGAGTTTGTGAAGCTTTTAGAGCCTCATTATAAATCTTAATGGCTTGATCATACTTCTTCTGTTTATGAAAGGTGAGCCCTTTCAAAATCATTATAGAAATTTGTAGGTTCAGATCTTCATGGTGTTCAAGTTGAGATGCTTGATGAAGAGTTCTTTGGCAATTCTCATACTCTTGAGAACTTAGCTGACAGCTGGCTATACCATAAAGAGCATAAGCCTTATCTTGCAGATTTTTCTGAGACTTTGCAAAGTCAAAAGACTTCCTAAAGGCAGTCATGGCAGCTTTTAAGTTGCTAGAGGTATAATTTTGTACCCCAATGAGATAGTGATATTTGGCAAATTGAGATTTGCCATTTTGCTTCTTTAAGAAATTGGCGTAAACATTTCGGTAATACTCATGCTTTTGAGAGTCGCAGCGTTCTGCACACATTCGCATGAGCATACTATAGGCTTGGTGAAGGAGATTTGATGTGTTTTCCTCCTCATCAACCAGGAGGCACTTTTCTGAGAGAAGTAAGTATTTCTCTGCTTTAGCAAAATTCATATTGGAATAGTATGACTTGCCAAGATCAAAGAGTATTTCACCAGTGGAAAGATCGAGCTCCTCAGGAGTTTCTATATTCAGTTTTTTTGAATTCTTCTTCATGCTTTTTCAGAAAATCACTTTTCAGTATAAAAACTATCGACCTTACTGGGCTCCTCTAGGGGCTTTTGGGGCAATGAACTCTTTTCAACCATATAAGTATTCTCTTATGCGAGAGGTTCTAGTTAACATATATAAGTTTATTTGACAATATTAATCATTTCTATCAACTTATTTTTTCTGAGGATAAGGGCTTTGAGGATTTAAAATGGGATGATCTGGGTTTAAACTTTTTACCTTACACTTTTTATGATAAAAACTAAGAAAGCTTTTTGTCCAAATTTAAAGATGAAGGTGGAAGTCTTGAAATGTTTCAGAGATTATAAGTTGGTATCTCCTCTACAGCAGCGAATTAAATCCAGCGGTTTAAATAAGTGTTCGGAATTTCAAACAAAAACTATGAATGCCATGTTAAAGGGGTACAACGTTTTTGGAGTGGGTGAACCCAATAGAGATAATATATCACCTCAAGCGATTCCTCTGATTGATAAACTCATTCGCAATCATAAGCCAGGGGATAAACCGAGTATAAGAGCCTTGATAGTGGTTCCAAATTCTGGCTCAGTGAATACTTTT
>CAYFLR010000040.1:22005-54662 GCA_964343805.1 uncultured bacterium
AAGGGCATTTGCAGAAACTGATTCCCAATAAAATGCTATCTTACTGTGCTTTAGCAGATAAAGGAAATTACCGTAAACAGCAAGATATACTTAAAAATAATCCTGCTATTGTAATTTCCACACCTAAGCGCCTTATTGATTGTATAAATAAAAAACAGATCATTCTAAAAAACATCGAAGTGATTTGGCTCGGTGAATTGGATTCCCTGGCGACAAACAGAGGCTTAAAGGATTTGAACTATATCCTTAAACAAATTCGTCATCGCACCCAAATGATGGCCCTATCTGCCACCAACCCGAAGGAGATTAATCAATTTCTTAAAACCCATATGAAACGTTATACCTTTGTTTCTGGAGGGGAAAAAGCCAAGCAACCTGAAAAGGTGGATCATATCGGATACTTATGTAAGGGGGGTGATAAGCTCGATCTCTTAAAAGGGATTTTAATTCAGGAGAAGCCCTCTAAATGTCTTATCTATGCCAATTCAATGGATCAAGCAGATCGAGTAAAGAACTCCTTGGGAAGTCTTGGTTTTCCTACCACCGATCTCAATGAGTTTCGTAAGGGGGAAGGGCAATCCATTGATTTTCGCAAACTCAAATCCTTAAGACAAATGCACTTAGTCTTAACTGATTTGGAAGATGTTGAAATTCGAATGGGAGGAATATCCCATGTGATAAATTATGAGATTCCTACCAATGTGGAGAGTTACTTAAAACGAGTCAAAGTGGTGGAGGCCAATACCCGGCAAAAAAGAGCCATTTCTCTAGTTTGCGAAGATAGCGCTCTTGATTTGGATTCCATCAAAGCGGGCCTTAAAAATACTAAAATCAATTGTGGCTGGGCTCCGAGCGATTTGACAGAATCTCCTACCATGTCTAAAAGTGAAGTGGAGCAACTTTTTATTAGGGAACCACGAGGAAAAGGGAGAGGAGCTAATAAGACACAAGCTAAGAAACGGGGTGATAGAAAACCTACCTCGTCTCCTAGAAACCATAAAAAAGAAAAAGCCTTCCCTGCTTCCAACAAGAATCAAAATCAACCCCAGCCTAATTTAACTGAACAAAATCAGAATGTTTTAAAAGAAAAGCCCACTGAAGGTAAGAAAATCTCTCTATTCGATAGATTTATGGGGTATTTAGGTTGGAAACCAGACTAATTGACTTCCATAAAAGAACATCCACTGTGTTGACTTCAAAAATTATTTCCTCGCCGTACATTGTAGGTACTGCCTCGTTATAATTTTTTCGTCGCCTTGTGGATGTTCGTTTCTGTTAGCCAGACCTTATTGGTAACACGTTCTCTTGTATAGTATTGGTTTGGCGCCGCTGACCCTTCCAATTTTTTTCGTCGCCTTGTGGATGTTCATTTCTGTTTGTCAATTATGAATAGAGGAGGCGAGTTATCTGCTGGAGATTAAAAAGCATAAATCTATATCGAGTGTAGGCAGCATGACCAAAAAGGGTCGTAAAGCAGTTGGGGTAATTTCCATTATCCTGGTAGTCAATGAGGAGAGTGTGGCCTGAGCTGGGCAGTCGTCGATTGTGCTGTATTTGTTGGTGCCAATAACTTAGATTACTTCCGATACCCAGGTACTCTTCAAGGTTTTTGTTTATTTCTCTGTCATTTTCTAAGGGTGATAAGCTGTCAGAACCGCTTATTCCCAACTGCTGTACATAGTCTCCATGTTTGGTGGTAAGAATTCCATTCAAGGAGCCTGCCTCTGGTTTGCTACCACGATGGTTGATAAAATGGAGAACTCTCCAATGATGAAGATCTGACCAACCGTAGCGAGGAGGAGTTCCTAGTGTGATGGCATCTACTTTTAGTGATTTAAGAAAAAAGATTTCATGGTCAGTTAGAGCCTTAAATTCTTTTGTTATTTGGGCTGTCTGTATGATCTCTTTAAAATGATCGGTGGCTGCCAAAAAGTGGTTAAAAAGTGCAAAAACTTGCCCGGCATGGCTATGTCCTATGATTAAAACTCGATCCTCATGAACTAATTGTTGTTGATCCTTCATTTGAATTAAGGATTCAATTAAATCTAAGCAACCTTGAATCCGCCCAAGATGATGATTGGTCGAAGACCAAGTGATGGCTTTGCATTGAAGATTGATTCCGGTTCCTTCTCTGAAAAGATCGAGGTAGGCTGGCGGAAAGTTGCCTTGGTCGCCCACCAGCCAATTCTGATTTGATTTGGTAAAATCCTTGAACTTATTGGCAATGTCCTGATTTAAGGAGGGAAACAATGAGTTAACTAAATGAACAATATCAAAGGGATCATCTCCTGCAAAGGTTCCATGTAGGAATAACGCGGCTTTGACTCCTGCTTTTTGTAATTTCTTCCCTTCTTGCTGCATAGCCTGGTGCCATTCTGGGCTTTGGTCTTGGTATTTGGTTGAATCGGAATTGAAAGGAGTGGGGAGGGTGGCAGTCAAGAATTCATAGGTACTAGTGGTGTGTTCTTTCTCATAGCCTTGAGGAGTCGGTGGGAGAGCTGGGAGTTGTCTTTTTTTTCGCCTGAGAAAAAAGAATAGAAAAATCAGAATAAGGAGAACAAAAAGAATTGAGTAGAAAATCAAAAGGGTATTCATGAAAAGTGGTCCCTAGGGTTTAGCCTGTATCCTCAGAACTTTTTGATCTGGAAGGGGGTTATGCTTGGGCTTCAAAGTTTATGCAAAAACCGCAGATTTACCGGGGTAATACGAGGGTTTTTGCATAAACTTTGGAGTGCAATGATGACCACTTGCCTTTCAAAAAGTTCTGAGGATACAGGGTTTAGGTCAGATATTAGGCTGGCACAATAAGCCGGGTCCTGTAAAGTTGAAACTTTGACAGTCATTCATCTAGGTGTAAAGTTACCAATACACTCAAGCACTCTACCCGAAAACTTTGAGCGGGCCACTCTCTCACTAAAAAATAGCGTCGTTTTCCTATTTGAGCTTGCACCGGGTGGGGTTTACCGCATAACATGTCACCATGTCTATGTGTGAGCTCTTACCTCACAATTTCACCCTTACCAGCACGACAAAGTCTTACTGGCGGTATCCTTTCTGTTGCACTTTCCGTAGAATTACTTCCCCTGGTCGTTAACCAGCACCCTGCCCTTTGGAGCCCGGACTTTCCTCTTTAGGTAAATTACCCAAGCGACTGTCTCGCCAGCCCAATATCCGAATTTTCTCTAACATTGCAGGGGGGGGAAGTCAATTAAGAAAGATTGGTGTTTTTGAATTGTTTGGCGTCAATTCCGTATTTTTGCAGCTTACGAAGTAGGGTGACTTTCGTCATATTGGTTTTTTCAGCTGTTTTATTGATGCCGCCATTGTAGGCTTTGAGAGCTCTTAAAATAAATTCTTTTTCAAACAGCTCTTTTCCTTCAATGGTCCCATCGCCTTCTGTTTGTCTTTCAGAGGTGGCAGCTGGAGAACTGCTGGTGCTGGAATTTGCAGACTGGAGCAATGTCTCAGGAAAAGAAGCGGGGGTAATTACATCAGTAGATTCCATAACAAAGGCATGCTCGATGACGTTTTCTAACTCTCTAATATTGCCGGGCCAAGAGTAATTTAAAAGTACGCTGGTGGCAGCTGAAGAGAGTCCGGTGATATTTCGACGATGAAGCTTGTTAAACTTTTTAAGTAGAGTCTCCATAATGGGTAAGATATCATCTTTTCGATCTCTTAATGGAGGGAGAAAGAGGGGGAGTACATTGAGTCGATAGTAAAGGTCAGAACGGAAAGTTCCATTTTCGACCATTTTTTCTAAGTCTTTGTTGGTGGCAGCTACAATACGAGCATTGGATTCGATTTCAGCTCGAGCTCCTACTGGGGTAAACTGTTTTTCTTGCAGGACACGAAGGAGTTTTACCTGCATATGAGCACTGATATCCCCAATCTCATCTAAAAATAGAGTGCCACCTTCTGCATATTGGAACATTCCAATTTTTCGTTTATCAGCACCGGTGAAAGCACCTTTCTCATGTCCAAAAAGTTCGCTTTCAATTAAGTTTTCAGGAATGGCCGCGCAGTTGATAGCAACAAATTTATTGTCTTTTCGATGGCTGTTGAAGTGAATAGCTCTTGCAACTAACTCTTTACCAGTTCCACTCTCTCCTCGGATGAGAACAGAGGTTTCAACTTTAGTCAGTTTATAAATAAGGTTGAAAATTTTGTTAATTTCGTTTGAATTTCCAACGATTTCACGATTGGTGTCGTAGTTTAAAACGGGAGCTGAAAAAACTGCTTTGTCTACCAGTTCTTGGGCTTCACATGCTTTTTCAACCATATCGTTGAGAGTTT
This sequence comes from uncultured bacterium, assembly GCA_964343805.1. GTDB lineage: Bacteria > Bdellovibrionota_B > Oligoflexia > CAYFLR01 > CAYFLR01 > CAYFLR01. Next base: position 26,302 of record CAYFLR010000040.1, read on the forward strand.
CTCTATTAATGGGCTTTTGTACGTAGTCATAAGCTCCATTCTTCATGGCTACCACAGCATCTTTTACATCAGCATAAGCGGTGAGCATTAACACTGTAATGGAGGAGTCATGTTCTTTGATGGCTTTTAATGCCTGTAATCCGTCCATAACGGGCATATTTACATCTAAAATAACCATGTCAAACTTGCTGGATTTGGTTTGTTCAACGGCATCTAAACCATTCTCTGCTTCAAATACCTCGTGACCAGCACTCTCCAATGTGTTTCTTGCGGTAAAGCGCAAGGAAGGGTCATCATCTACAACCAAAATTCTTTTCATCTTATCCTCCAAAGTGGTAGCCTTAATCGTGCTCTCGTGTCGCACAATCCTCCTTTCTTTAACATAAGGTGCTAAATATATCAATATAAAACCTTGATATATTGTCAAAAATTAATGTATCTTAGGGAAAATCCTTAAAAAATATTGTGGATAGGGGGTTAACTTTTGTTACTAAATGGAGGTGAGTAGCTCTACTTTCTCTCTGATTTTATCTAAATCTTCTTTTTTAGTGTCTTTGAACATAGAGATGAGGGTGCCATCTTTACCGAGAATAAATGAAGTGGGAAGAATCGGGTTCAGATAGGAGTCATTCACAACTTCATTACTAATAACTACCGGGTATTTTATTTTGTATTTTTTTATGAATTCCCGAACATTTTTCTTCGAATCAATGGCGGCCACACCAATTATTTCCAAACCAAGAGGATGGTATTTTTTATAGATATCATTGTAGGGTTTGATAAGTGGTTCGCAATTGGTGCACCAGCTGGACCAAAAATGGAGAAAGACAATTTTCCCTTCAAAGTGACTGAGGGTGAGTTCTTTTCCTTCTAAATCCGCCAAGGTGAGATCAGGTATTTTCATTCCCTCTTCTTTGTATTTAAGCGCAACCTTCTTTTCACAGGCTCCAAATGACAATGAAACCACAATCAAGAGCAGTGTGCGAGTTGTTAAAGTGGTGAAACGAGCATGGAAATTTAAAGAAAACACATTCATGGATTATCCTTTAAAAGAGAGTAATTCTCTGGGGAAGGAGGAAAATAGTTCAAATCCTGAGGCTGTCACCACTCCAAGATCCTCAATTCTTACTCCCCCGGTGTCTTTGTAATAGAGGCCAGGTTCAACGGTGACTACTTGCCCTGCTTTAAGAGCGGGTGTATTAAAGCTAATTCGAGGAGACTCATGTATGTCGAGTCCCAGTCCGTGGCCGGTACCATGGAAGAAACCTTGAGTCATTCCATCAATTTCTCCGGTTTCAAAGCCCACCTCTTTGAACTGATCTAATATCTTGTTGTGAATAAAATCACCTGTGACCCCCTCTTTTATTTCCTTGCAAGCCCATTCTTGAGAGACCCTTACTGCTTCGTACTGTTTTCTCATTTGATCTGTCGGCTCTCCCACTACAAAGGTTCGAGTCATGTCGCCGAAATAGAAATGAGTGAGTGACCGGGGGAAGATATCAATAATAATAAAAGTATGGGGTAGCAATGGTCCTGACCCCTGGCAGTGAGGATAGGCTGCGTCAATGCCGGATGACACGATTGTTCCAATGGGAACGCATCTTTTCTTATAAAGCTCAATAAAGATAAAGTCTTTTATAAATTCAGAAGTGAGAGGAGTTCCTTGGTAAATTAACTCATTTTCTTTGATTTTGGTCTCTTTAAAAATATCAGCAATCTGATGGTAAACTTGATTAACAGCCTCTTCTACCTCTTTGATGTTTTTGAGCTCTTTTTCGTTCTTGATTACCCTTTCAGGAAAGAAAGGATCGGGTTTTGCTTTTAGTTGCACTCCTTCTTCACGGAGCTGATCGGCAACGAGGAGTGGAAAGTTTTCTGGAACAGTAAACTTTTTAGAGTTTAATGAGCCGATGAGGTGTTTGAGTAAAGTGGGGAAAGCTTGATAGAAATCCTGACTATCCACCTTAAGTTGTTTGGATAGTTGGTTGAAGGAGATGATATTTTCGATAGGGGACTCTTGTTTCGCTCGTTCTAGCTCTAAATCGGTCACTAGCAGATACTCTTTTTCTTCAAAACGAAAATAGGTGAATGGGTCAGGGGCATCAAACTGGGTGGCATAGTATATATTCTTATCGACTTCGGGATTGGCTCGCAGGATAATATTGTCTTTCATAGTTGTCTTTTCCTTCGTATATGAGGACATGAGGTTTATTTGTGGCTATCAAAAATTGCTCTCTCTTGCAATGTAAATTCATTTAAGGTAGAGGTAAGCTGGTTCAGATTCCGTGTATAAATGGAGTGGGTCGACAAAATGAAATGGATAGTGGTTTATAAATACTGGGTTTTAGCTCTCGGTATCTTTTCCCTCACAGGGGTTAGTTCGAGCATTCTAGGAGGAGATTCTTCCATTAGGGTTGTCTCATTGGCACCTAATATTACCGAAATGATCTATTACATAGGTGCTGGAAGTAATTTAGTTGGAATTACTGATTATTGTAACTATCCAAAGAATGTTCCCGGGGGCGTAGGAGTCAAACCTAAGGTGGGAGGAATGCAGAATCCCAACTTAGAGAAGATTCTATCTCTAAAGCCTGGTCTGGTTTTAATGACTGAAGAGGGAAATCGCAAAGAGACGTTTCTCTCTTTAAAAAACCTAGGCATAAAAACTAAAGGGTACGAAATCCCCTCTATTGCCGATGTATTAGACACTATAAACAAATTGGGGCAGTTACTTAAGAAGAGTGAAGAAACTAAACGTCAGGTGCAACTTCTTAAGGATTCCATACAGCAGCTAGAAAAGGTCCATAATACACAGAAAAAAGTGCCTCTCATTTGGGTCTATTCTTTAAACCCTTTGATTGTAGCTGGTAAAGGAACTTTTGTTAATGAAATGATAGAAATTGCCGGAGGAAAAAATGTCATGGCATCCTCCACCCATATTAAATACCCTCGCATTGCTATTGAAACCGTTTTACGATTGAATCCCAGTTTTATTATTCATTCCATGGACCCTCAAATGAAAGGGGAAATTAGTAAATTTTGGCGCCGGTTTCCTTCTATTAAAGCGGTGGACGAGAAGAAGATCTTTTTTATCAATCCAGATATTGTAGATCGTCCCGGACCTCGTTTATTGCAAGGAATTGTAAAAATTGCTCATTTGCTTAAGTCTCAAGATGGAGAGCCATGATAAGGACTTTGTCTGGTAGAAATTTAATCATTCTTAACGTGACTGGTTTAGTAGGAGTCACTGGTTGTATTATTGCAGCCCTGTTTTGGGGAACTGAAGTAGTGGGATTTCGTCAACTTCTTCAGGTGATAGATGGATCTTCTCCATCAGAAGTAACAGATATCCTCTTTGCCTTTCGGTTGCCACGAATAGTTTTGAGTTTTATTGTAGGAGCTTCCCTTTCTCTTGCCGGATTGATATTCCAAACCATATTAAGAAACCCCTTAGCCGATCCTTACCTACTAGGAATTTCTTCGGGAGCATCCTTTGGAAGCCTATTGGGCCGATTGTTTTCAGGATCTTCTTTTATCATCTTCTCCTGGTGGATATACATGGGCTCCTTTTTGGGGGCTATTCTTACTCTCTTGTTAGTCCTTGCTATAGGTTACTCCTTTCGGTCCTTAAGAGTTCAGACTTTAGTTCTTGCCGGAGTGATTGTAGGGGCCTTTTTGTCTGCTTGTATGTTTTTAGTTACCTCCTTATTAAAAGAGAATGAAGTTGCCACTCAGTTTCTTTGGTTGATGGGGAATATTCCCATTTTAGACTGGTCTGTTTTGAGTCTTTTTTCCGTGGTCTTAGTGAGTTTTTGGTGTTTCTTTTTCTATCTGTCCAAAATATTAAATTTGATGCTGCTAGGTGAAGCAGTGGTGAAGAGCTCGGGTCTAAATGCGGAAAGGCTCAAGATCCTATTAATCGTCCATGGGACTCTATTAACCGCTCTAGTGGTTTCTGTTTGTGGTCCTATTGGTTTTGTTGGGTTAGTTATTCCCCACTTTTTTAGAATTGTTTTGGGTAGCGATCACCGTGTTTTGGTCTCTTCTGTATTTTGGGGAGGAGGAGCTTTTCTTATCATTTCTGATTTATTAGCCCGATCCGTACTTTCTCCTACGGAGTTGCCAATTGGAGTCGTTACCTCTTTGATAGGGGCACCATACTTTCTGTTTCTCTTGAAAAGAAAGGAGATCCGATGAGCTCTCCTATTATGACAATTAATAATCTCTCTTTCTCTTATGCCACTAAACCCACCCTCATGGACATATCTTTGAGTATCAACAAAGGCGAGTTTGTCTCCATCGTTGGACCAAATGGTGCCGGTAAGACGACCTTGCTTAAGCTCATGGCGGGACTGCATTTAGGGTCCAGTGGATATATTACCTGTAAAGGCGAGAAGCTGTCTTCCCTTCCCGTGAAGAAGCGTGCTCGTTTTATGGCTTATGTAGATCAAGAATCCTATGCTGTTCATTATTTAACGGTTTATCAATTGGTTCTTTTGGGGCGGTTTTTAGATCTCCCATGGCATGGTTTTGAAACAGCTGAAGATCGTGATTTAGTGCATGCCGCTTTAGATAAGGTGAACATGCGACCCTATGAAAATGAACCCTTTTGCTATCTCAGTCAGGGAGAAAAGCAGAGAGTTTTATTGGCGCGGGCCTTGGTGCAAGACGTGGAGGTCATGTTATTAGATGAACCTCTCTCTCATGTGGATATCGCTTACCGCCTAGAAACTTATCGAATGTTAAAAGAGTTGTGCCAAAAGAAACAGCTAACTGTTATTATGACCTCTCATGATTTACAACAAGATATGAATTATGCGGATCGTTTTATCATGCTGAAGCAGGGGCAGTTGTTGCAGGTTTTAGATAATAATAAGGGAGATAAAACAGCCGCTTGGCGAGATTTATTTGATGTTACCTTTAAAGAAGCTATTATCAAAGAAACCACTCAAGTCACATTAATCCCTTTTTTAGAAGATGAGGAAGGATAAATGGTAGAATTTGGAACCACCATCACATTTGGATTTTTAGTCAGTTTTCTCGCAGGGGGATTTCCCTCTGGATATCTGATAGGTAAATGGAAAGGGATGGATGTCCGTAATTATGGAAGCGGCAATATTGGCTCCACCAATGTTCTTAGATTGTTGGGAATGCCCTACGGAGTCCTCTGTTTTGTTTTGGATGCTGGAAAAGGTCCTCTCATTATTTATCTCCTGTCTCAGTTTCTTGTCATAACTGAAAACTACATCTTGGTTCTTTATGGCGTTGCCGTGCTTCTGGGTAATATCTTTTGCCCTTATTTGAATTTTAAAGGGGGCAAAGGAGTTGCAACAGCTTTGGGTGTTTTTCTTTACCTTATGCCCTATCCTTCTTTAATTGCTGCGGGAGTTTGGGGAACCACCTTGTTGATCTCGAAAATTAGTTCAGTGAGTAGCCTTGCCGGAGTTTTGACTTTTTGGATCGCGAGCTTTGTGTTTGCCAAATCTCCTGTGGAATGGGGAGTGGCCACTTTTGCTGCTTTATTAATTATCATCAGACATAAAGATAATATTAAACGTCTTCTTTCTGGAAGTGAAAAATCTGTGTAGGCCCTGGCCAACTGTCTATGATTTAGACAGTTTCTTCTTGCCTTGCAATCTATTGTCAAAATTCTGATCAGAGAACAATTCCCTTAAATAATTCTAATATCTTCTGTGATATTAAGTGGTTATTAAGGGTGGGTGTCCATTTTTTGATCTATTTCTTCTTCTTTTTAGCTTTTGGCATTTTTATTGCTGTAACTAGGCAGCGGTACTTTAGGTACTTGTTAACTTTAGTTATGAGGCGAGATATGTTTTTAAAGCAAAATAATCATTTCAAGGTACTTTATTCTTTGGCTTTTGTAAGCTTGGTTGCCGTTACAGTGTACCAGCTAAAAAACTATAAGTTCGCAGCTCGTAAGCCTTTTTCGGTAGATGAGGTGAAAGAGTATCAACAAAGAGCCAGTTCTGGATCCAATGAACTTGTTTCTCTCCTCGCTAAAAATGTCTTTAACTCTCAAGTGAGTGGTTCAGTTGCTAACTTTATGGCACGTAATAATACTGAAGGCAGAGTAGAGAATTGGGATGGGATCGTGACCTCGGCGAAGACCACGCTGGTAAAAAGGCAAGCCGATACCCTTAAAAGAATCATCACCACTCGGATGGACAATCCGGTGACTCGCTTTTTAAAAACCCAACGGATTTCTCAATCTCTCAATCTTCCTGAATTAGTAACCAACGTCACTGAAAAACTGCATATCAAAGAGCTTTTTGGTGGAAAATCAGAGACCAAAAAAGAAACTCAACTCGATTTTGCTCTATCTCAACCTTTAAAAGGAATGGGAAATCTATTTCAAGGTTTTAGTGCCGGATCTCTGCCTCAGATTCCATTCAAACAGAGTAACAAAGTGGAAACTCCCAGTATTGAGGTAGTCAAAAAACAAGAAGCAGAAAGATTTGATGACTATTTAGTGGACTTGGATATTGCTGGAGACGAGATCAAAGAAATACTTCATCTCAAAGAGTTTCCTTTCATAAATTATAACTTAGATATGACCTTCAGTGATGGACTCCTGTTTAATTACTTAAAAGGTGAGGCAACTGCTGAACAGTATATTTACTCTAACAACTTAAGAGTTTTGGAGGCCAATGGTCTTTTAGAGATTAACTACAACGTGACTCTAGATGAGATCATCCTCAAGAACTATCGCTATAACATCCGTTTTGGTAAAGCCACTTCATTTCTCAGGTATGATGCTGAGGGGACTCTCATTGAATATGGAGTTCAAGGAGGATGGTCTTCAAAATTAACCACGAGTCATTCTTATCTTCCTGCTGACGAGAAACTGTCCAATAATATCTTAATGAGACCCTATGGGCTATGGTTTGATAGCCTCCAAACTCAATTGGCCACCTATCTCAATAAAGAAAAAGTGGCCAATTATGATGTGAAGTTTACCTTAAAAAAGGGATTCTAAAGATTACTCTGGTAAAAACTCTCCCTCTAAAATCTCTTCAGGCATTTTGGGTGGTTTAACCCCTGCATTTTTAGTAGCAATAACATCATATCCTCGGCTATGAGTTGTTACATCTTTATCTACTTCATAGACCCCGGTGCTACTTTGTTTAAAGCACTGTTTAGTAATCAAGTTACCTTCATTATCTTCATAACGAGGATCTTTATTGGGATGGTCATTCTGATTTCCTCTAGGATGCCAGTACATTTCTGGTTGAAGGGTGTTATCATCGCTGGGTTCGGTAACTGCTTTTCGGATACTTAGTTCATTGGTTGAGCCTGAAGTGCCACATCCCTTTAAAACTCCTGTTGCTTCATCTGCCTCTACATTAAAAAGAAACCCACGAGCTGATTCCTGGTAGTTTCCACCGGGGTTCATCCAGTAGGATAAATTACCTTCACTAGTTTCAGGGTTTCCATCAAATGCCACATAACTAATAGCATGTATATCACTATTGCCAGCATTTTTACTTACTGCTACATAATTAACCAGACCCTCAGAAGTGAAGGGATCTACACTATCTACAATAGAGGCCCTTCTTACTTCAAATCGCATATTTGGAACCCCGTCAGTTATACTTTTCTCATAATTAACACTCATGACATTATTCTTGTTGCCAGAATTATTAGGGTCATGATCCATGGCAGGACCTTGTTGGCCTTGATTCTCTGATTGAAACCAGAGGGTTCCGCTGTAGTTGTCTTCATCATCTCCTGGAGAGTGTAGGATATGGGTCTCCAGTTTTCTGCCGTGGGAATCTACTATTTTTACATCGGTTCGATAGACTTTTCTTCCTGCTAGATCACTGAGTCTAGATATGGAAGCTAGGTTGACAGTTGTATCACTTCCCACTGCTTTTTGAAATGAGCTGGTAAGATCTAAAGTGGATCCTTCATCAGGTAGATCGTCTGATAGCCCACTTTTCTTTGCCTGGCATAGAAGACCTCTACCAATACTTAGTGCTTTATCAACTGTATTTACTGCATCTTGAATTTGAATTCTGGCAAAAGCGACCATGCAGGCTTCACCCTCAGAGTTATTTCCATCTGCAGTTCCCCAATCAAAGCTTGTATCAGAGTAGTTATCACCTGTGAAACGAGAGAGGTTCATATCGCTATCGAAGTTATAGCATTTCTCTTCGTTCATGGTGTCAGGGCCATCTCCAAATATATTTACATCCAGACAGCTGCTCGCTTCTCCCTTTAAAATAAGTTCGGTTTCTATGATCTTCTCTTTCATGGTCTTGTTTTCGTCTTTTTTGTCAAAAAGATCACTAGCTGCATCTTCTGCATCTTTGACCACTGGTGGATCATTATCATGCACAGGGGGATTTGATTGGTTATTGTTATCGAGGGCGGGAGTCTCATCGTCATCTTTAGGAATAGGTGGAGGGTTTTCGCCTTGTACAAGCTTCACTAGGTTGACCGTGCTTGCTTTAGGAAAGGCTGTTAAGGCTAGGGATGATGGAAAAGCAAGAGCTAATGGGTTCGAGGCTATGGTATTTACTGCAGATGGTTCCAAAGAGGAAATGGAAGAAGAGATAGTACTACTGGTTGTGCCTGTAGTAGCTGAGGTGCTACTCTCCTCTTCCTCAGTAGCTTCTGTCTCGGTGCTGTTGTCATTGCTTTCCTCGTTTGTAGAATCCTTTGGGACAATACAAGAAAATAGTAGGGTTAGAGCCAGAATTAGATATCCCATGAGTAAGGCGCGATAATACATAATGGTCCTCCAGATAATGATCCATACATTCTAAAGAATCGAACCTTTACATGAAAACTTTAATGAAGAACTTTGTCGGGTATAAGGTAACCCTATTGAGCTGCAAAGCGAGAGATGGCAGGAGGGCTTTCCTCTAGGCGCACAATGTATAAATTTGAAAAATTAGAGAAGAAGAAAATATCTTTTTTATAGATGATAGGTCGGCTGGTGGCTCCTACTGCCAGGTAATGTTGCCATAAGATTTTGCCAGAAACCTTGTGGAGGATATAAATTCCACCACCAAAGGTTCCTACCGCTAAATAGAATTTTCCAACAGTGATATAGGAGCCGATGGAGTTTTCTAGTTTGGTTTCCCAAGTTACGCTTCCAGACTTTTTGTCTAAAGCCATAATGCGTCCATCTGTTGTGGAGACATAAGCGAAAGGCTGATCCTTTGAAACCTCTACCGGAGCAACACTTCCTGCTTTTTCATAGGTCCAAAGGGGAACCTTGTTGTAAAGGCTTAAAGCAAGTAGCTTTTTGTCATAAGAGGCGGTGTAAAGGTTGTCATTAACAATATTAGGAGTGCTGTCCACATCGTAATGCGGAGTTAAACTATTGCCTAACTGATATTTCCAATTCAGGCTACCGCTGTTAGCATCAAAGACAAGTAATGTTCCATCGGCAAAGCCTGTGTAGATATTTCCTTTGTAAAAGACAGGTGAACTGTAGCCTTTCACTGTCATTTCGATTGATATATTATGCTTGTATCGCCAGAGGAGTTCACCACTGTCAACACCCAAAGCATATAATTGATGATCCGCAGTGGTAAAGTATATGGCATTGTTGATAACCAGCGGTTCAGCATTTAATTCTCCGGGCACTTGGTAGGTCCAGAGGATAGCAGATTTGCCTGCCAGTTTCATATCTGGGGTCATTGTTCCAATGCGGGGTAGTTGGTCAAGAACTTTGAGTGAATAAGCTGTAAGACGTCCTTTAATATCCCCTACAAATAACTGGTCGTCTTTAACGCTGATGGTTCCTTCGATTCCTGGGCCATGCTGTAAATTCCAATTGAGTGTTTTATGGGTAAGGTTATAAGAGATCACCTCACCTTCATAAGTTCCAAAGTACATAGTGTCTTTTATCACCACAGGATTGCCGTAGTTTCTTTGTCCTGGAGCAGGGTAATTCGGTTGATTGATTCTCAGTTTCTGCACTCCATAGGAGTAAAAGCGAAAGTCTTGGGGAATTTCAGCTTTTAAATATGTGGTAGCAATAAACAGAGTAAGGCAAAACCCAATTAATTGGATCATTTGAGAGAACATTCGATCATTTTTCATGGTATATTCTTTGGTTTTGAATTGGTTTTATAGAAGGAGAAGCTTTTTTGCGAGTTTTGCTTCTGTTGACTCTCCATCACTCGTAATAATTTTGTTATAGATCTCTTTTGCTTTTTCTCTATCTCCATTAAGAGAATACAAACGACCTAGGTGAAGAGAGTGCTGAAGGTAAAGAGGATTTTTCTCTTTGCCAAGCAGGGTCAATTGCTTAAAAGATTCTAACGCCTTTTTATAATCTTTTAAATGCTCATAGGCATAGCCGAGATTTTGGTAGGCCATGATTTGAGTAATCCCTTTTAGGTTAGATAGACGCTGAAGTTTAAGTAAGTTTTTGACCACCTGATCATATTTCTTTTCAATCAATAGCAGTTTATTAACGGAAAAGGTAGCCGAAATGGACACATCTTTTCCTTGGTATTTATCTATGACTTCATTGAAAAGTTTAATTGATTTATCATGGCTTGGTTTAATATCAGCCAGCTTCTTTTTGAGACTCTCTTCGAAGGCTTTTTTAGCCATGTCTTCTAGTTTGGCTTCCTCTTCGCTTTTTTTGTCAGCATCAGTACTAAGAGGAGCTTTAGCTAAAAAGCTTTCCCGTTCTTTCTTATCCAACTCATTCTTTTTATCTTCAGCTTCCTTCAGCTCTAACTCATATTGCTTTTCTGCCGCATAGAGGCGCTCGAAACGCTCTTGAAAAGATTTATTACCTTGTTGAACTACCACCACCCAAGCGATGGCAAAAATTACAACGGCAGTTCCAAACCAAATAAGCCTTTTACGTCGGGCAGCCATATATTCAAAGATATGTTCAAAAAACTGGTTAAACTGATCGGGATCTTTTAGTTGTTTGCGGTCGATTTTTTTGGACATCCTTACTCCTGCATAAATGTAAGAGTAAAGATTATTAAATGTTTTTTTTCCCGTCAATAGCTAAAGCTACTCTTTCCGATAAATTCTCGTAATATTGAGGTATAGGGAACATCATCAGCAGATATGGGTATGAAGTAGCTAAGAAACTTAAGTAGCCTGTGTACTTCAAGGAATACTTCTGAGGTTTCAGGTACTTGTCGAAGAAGGGGTTCTGCATAGAGCTTTAAAATGGGGATTTCATAACTCAGGGCAGAATTAAACATAACATCCGCATTTTCCTGAAATGGAAAAATGTGGGATTCTTCTCCAACCCTTACAGAAGGCCATCTTTGGATGGTTTGATTGGCTGAATAAGATCGATACTTATTATCTCGAACTATTCGTCTTAACAGTCTTATGTCTGTTGTGGGAATTAAATTAGTGGAGTCGTAGCGAATTTGAGTTAAAGCGCTGACATAGATTTTATACTTATTAGCATCGGGAATTTTTGCTGTCATAAGAGGGTTTAGACCGTGTATTCCTTCCACAATAACCACTTGCTCGTCTTCTAATTTAAGCTTTTTACCGGTAATAGAGCTGGTTCCACTGGAGAAATCATATTTGGGCAACTGCACCTCTTCACCATTAAAGAGTTGAGAGAGGTGTTGATTAAAAAGGTCTACATTGAGCGCATGAATTTGTTCAAAATCCATCTCTCCATTTTTATCAAGTGGGATTTGATCTCTATTGACATAGTAATTATCTAATCCAATGATGACCGTGCGGATTCCGTTCACCCGGAGTTGAATATCTAACCTTTTGGTGAAAGTGGTTTTTCCCGAAGAAGAGGGACCACTGATAAGGACCAGTTTGATCTTTTTAGTGGAATCTTTTCTGGTCACCCCTCGGGCAATTCGATCGGCAATATAAGCAATTTTCTTTTCATGAAGACCTTCCGAGATCTTCATAATGTCTCCAATTTCTCCATTCTCAATCACTTGGTTGAGTTGGCCCACCGTTTCCACGCCTAAAATCTTTGACCAGTTTTGAAATTCGGTGAGGATCTTATGAAACTTACCAATGGGCTTCAGCTTTTTGGAAACCTTATTGGGTGAAATGATGGTAGGTAACACCAATACCATCCCATTTTTTAACATTTTTAAGTTAAATTTTCGTAGGTATTTAGTGCTGGGGGCTAGGTAGCCTAGAAAATAACCCACAAAATCTTCCATGTAATGGAGCTTGGAGAAGCTGGACTGCTTGTATTTAAGTAGCTTGTATTTATTTTGATGCCCTTGCTCTAGCAGAAGGTTACGGCAGTTTTGTAAGGGGAGTAATTTTTTGTCTATGGGCAAATCCATTTTCACTAGACGTTTCATCTCTTGGAAAGTTCGCTCGACCATTTCTTTGGTAATAATCTGAGGATAGGCATTACAATAAATGCCCTCTTGCAGAGAGTGCAAAACCTTAAGATGAAGGTTGGGATAAAGACTTTTAAAAGCTTTTAACAAGAGAAAAAGACAGCTGCGCTGGTAAATTTTTATTCCATCTAGACTGCCGAGACTCACTAAACTGAGGGTGCAGTCACCATAAATTTGGGTGGGAAGTTCCACTAATTTGTTATTTAACACCCCTGCCATAAAGTTGAGTTTATCTTTCTTTTTTATTTTTAGTTGGTTGATAAATTCGGCAACGGTGATAGGTGGGTAGAATGCATACTTTCGACCATCATATGTAATATACTGAGGGGTCGAGACACTCTCAAATTTAGTTTTTGTTTCCAAGTGTGCTCCAACAGAGGTTGCCAGCAGCTGATCTAACTGGCTAAGTTTTTATCCACTCTATTATTCAATAAAAGAAGCACGCTGTCTTTAATTTTATACTCTTCTAAAGAAACCGGAGTCATATTTAGTACTTTTTCATAAAGAACAGCAGCTTTTTCCGGCTGATTAGTTTTTTCAAAGACTTCGGAAAGGTAATAATAATTCAGTATGGTCGGTTTTAGCTTAATACTATCTTGAATATACTCTTTGGCCATATCTAAATTACCCGCCTGACTGTAGGCGTAGCCAAGGGTTTGAATGATATGGTAGGCTTTCTCTTTTTCGGGGTAGAGATCATAGCTCATTTTACAGAATTCAAGAGCTTTTTTGTTATCTCTCTTTTCTCTGGTAAGAACTCTGGCTAGTCCATGATAAAGGACTGAGAGTTCGTAACTGGAGCAATTTTTTGCGAGAGCCTGCTCATAAAAGACTTCAGCAGCTTCGTTACGTAAGACCTCTAAATAGATTTCACCAATTCCAATTAAAACCATGGGGCAATCTAATTCATTATTTAATAATCCCATTAGATCTGTGATTCCACGGTTATAATCAAAAGCCGTGCTATAAAGTGCCATATAATGAAGCACATCTTTTCGCCTGGTGTATTGATACTCTAATTTTAGTTTTGTGTAGGCCAATTGAAACCGATTCTCTTCAAAATCGGTAAAGACACTTTCTTCAAATTGATTCCAATTGATTTGAGATTTTTGAATCAGTTGATTGAAATGCTGAAAGTCTTTGAACTGTTCGTGGGGCATCTCGTGCTTTTCAGATAGAATCCCGATGGCTTTGATAAGATAATCGGGGTTCCAAGTGTCTAACTCAAGTGCCTTAGTTATCAGCTCTTCAGCCTCTCTATTATTGCCTTCCAGTTTAGAAATAGTTGATTTTAATTCAAAGTACTCAGGATGCTCATTTTTGAGTTTTTGAGCCATTTGAATGCCTTGAATAATCACCTCTTTGGCAACATCTAGGTTTTGATGTTCAATGTTAAATCGTGCCCATCTATAAACTGAGTCCGAAAAGAGAGGATCCAATTGATACATCTTTTCAAAGTGGTAGGAGGCTTTTTGGTAATTGCCCATTCGATTGTAAAGCTCTCCCATGTAGCATTGTATTTCCGGATCTTCTTCAAATTTAGCATGCAACTCGGTTATGAGTTGAAAAATATGTTCAAAGTTACCATCGGAAATTGAGGCGCGAGTTTGTTCTTTGAGCTGAAGATAAGCTCCAACATCAACGCCTTGCGCTCTTAACTTACTGGTTAGATAGAGCACTCGCAGATCTCTATGATTGGGGAACACCTTATAGGCCTCTAAGAAAAAGGTGTTGGCCTCTTGGATTTGACCGAGATTGATAAACATATTCCCGGTCTTTATTACTATCTCAGGAGTGACCTCTGCATGATGAAGCATTTTGATGTAAAACTCTAATGCCTGATCGGGTAGATTGTTTTCACTTAAAGTACGGGCCATATAAATAATGACTCGAATTTCAAGTGGCTCTTTATTGAGCATGCTGGTAGTTAGGGTCAATGCCTTTGCATAGAGCTCCTCCGCAAAATCTTCGTTACCCATTTGGCGATAGATATTCACCATATCAAAGGTGCAGTTGATTTCGATTTCAGTAGGGCAATAGTTTTTATACTCATACCACCAATCAATCAGTGTTTGAATGGCTTTTAAAGCATCATTAAACCTTCTCTCTTGTCGAAACTCTAAGCATAATTTCTTATGGGTATTGAAGTTGCCATATACGTTGTAGGGAGCTAGTTTCTCAAAAGAGAAGAAATAGAGATCTCCCATCTTACTATTACCTTGATGATAATAGAGTTGGCTTAAGGCAAAATAGGAAAATGACCAACCGGCATCAATAGAAATTGCCTTTTCATGGCATTCTATTGCACTTTCTTGATCACCACTCCCTTCCATAAACAGACCAAGCCCATAATAAGCCGCTGTGAACTCCGGATATTGATCGATCATTTGCTGATATTGCCCACCCGCATTGGGGTGACCCATTCCATAAATATGTTGATCAATAAATGTAAGGCAAAACCAATTGACCAATTGTCGATCGGTTTGTTCCTGTGACGGAAGGTATAGGCGACTCTTTATTTCTTCAATATTTCCCGTCTTTTGGGCCAATTCGATCAGCCTTATGTGAGAAATTATTGAGTTATGGTCTATTTCAATACAGCTCTCAAGTAGCTGACTGGCACCCTCATAGTTTTGCACAAAAATCAGCTTATTAGCTTGGAGTAATTTTTCTTCCAGACGATCCATGTCCACCTCCATTTTTTGCATCGGGCAAATACTAGAAGGATTTAGAAAAAACTTATAACTGTTTGTAAATTAACAACTAATTGGTAGGAAGTGACTATCCCAGGTGAGCGGTAGTTGAACAAGAGTCATGATTCTAGATATTGGCTGTTATAGCTTCTCACTTCTGTAACAGCAGTATGAAAGAAGTGCTCTCTCTGCCTTTTCTTAACACCTTCGATGATCCCCCATGTGGCGCTAATGGGGCGGTAATCCTTCTCTCTTTGGGAGTCGGATATACTTCTTATAAGTGAACCAAGAACGGTTTTATTACTGGGAAGTAAGGGTTCTTTACCAATTAGAGTTCGAGCCAGATTTCGACCTGCTAAAAGTCCTATAGAAGCAGATTCAATGTATCCTTCTACTCCTGTAATTTGCCCTGCAAAGTAGATATGGGGATCTTTTTTAAGATAAAGCTCTTTTGTAAGGTATTTAGGGCTATTAATATAGGTGTTCCGATGCATATCTCCATATTTGAGAAAGGTGGCGTTTTCTAGACCCGGTATTAAGCGGAAGACGCGTTGTTGCTCCTTATGCTTTAATTTGGTTTGACATCCCACCAAATTGTAGGCCGTTTTACTTCGATTTTCCTGACGAAGTTGCAAGATGGCGTAGGGCATCTCTCCTGTGCGAGGATCCGTAAATCCCACCGGTTTAAAAGGGCCATAGGTTAAAGTTTGTTCCCCTTTAGATGCAATCACCTCGATGGGCATGCATCTATCAAAATAGATCTCTTTTTCAAAGGGGCGAGGTTTCACTTTCTGAGCTTCGTTAAGAGCATGGAGAAAACGAGTGAATTCCTCTTTATTTAAGGGGCAATTGAGATAGTCATCAGTCCCTTTATTATACCGAGAGCCACTAAAAACCACCTCCGTGTTAATGGTTTCTGCATCAACTATCGGGGCTATGGCATCATAAAAATAGAGATAGTCTTCACCGAGTAGGTTTTGCAGATAGCTAGCAAGAGAATCAGATGTGAGAGGACCTGTACAGAGTATAGTGGGATTGGAAGGAGAAGGAATTTCTGTTATTTCTTCTCGAATAATATTGATTTTTGGGTGATTTTCTAATTCTTTGGTTAAGAGTTTTCCAAATTGATCTCTATCAACTGCCAAGGCTTGACCTGCAGGAACTGCGCATTGATCAGAAGCCCACATGACCCTGGATCCGCAAAGACGAATCTCCTCTTTCAAAATGCCGATGACTTTTTTCTGACTTTGAGATTTAAAAGAATTGCTGCAAACCAGTTCACCGAAATCGGATGTAGTATGAGCTGGGGTCATTTTATGTGGTCTCATTTCATAGAGATCAACTTCAATACCCGCTTCAGCTAATTGCCAACTTGCTTCCACTCCAGCTAAGCCAGCACCAACAACAGTCGCTTTCATTTAGTAGACTCCTTTAATCAAACGATATAATAGGGTGGGGGTTTGCTCAGGTTTGGCTGCCAAATAGTGTTTGCCTCCCCCTTTTTTAGCCATCTGGAGACAGATGGGGTGGTTTTTATTACCTTCACCCACTTCCAGGATGTGGAGATTCTCATTTCCCGATAAAAATTTCAATGGATTAATCCCCTCCGTGTATTTACCATCTGTTATTAGGATCACTTCTGAATGAGGTAGTACTTTTCCATTCTGGATCTCCTTGGCTTTTTTTATAGCTTCTCCGATATTAGTGTAGCCTTTAGGTGTCATATTTAAAATCTGATCGATTATAGTTAAGGGATGAATATGAGGGGAAAACTCATGCAAAATGGAAGCAGATGAGTTAAAGGTAATAATTCCGGTATTCTTCGCTCCTGTAGCAATAAGTAAAATGGCACTGCTTAAAGCAAGAATATCTCTTTTCTGGGCTGTCATAGATAAGCTGGTGTCTATACAAATTATTCGATAGCTCTCTTTTGTTTTTCGCACTCTGAGATGAATATCTGAAAACATTGGATCTGGAGCTTTCCACTCAGGTGTGAGAGCCTGATTCATCATGGATTCTAGATCTAACTCATCTCCCATAGGGTGATCTTGCCAGGATTCAGTACAATCATAATACCGGGGGGGAATATGTCCCATAATGCTATAGGCTTCCTTTAAAATTTCTATAGAGTCTTTTTTTGTCGAGGATGCCAACTCAATATGAGGGGTGAGACTTGAATTAGGATCATCAAGGGGAAGAAGGGAAGAGGGGGGCACATTGTTTCGATTGAGAGCCAGATGGGATTCATTTTGCAGTTTAATCTGAGGGGGAGATGAGCTTCTCTTTACTTTTTTTTTTGCGGGATTGACTGCAATAAAGAAGTTATGACTTCATCCATTTGGGGTGCATCAGGCTCTAATTCAATACGTGTGGGCAGACAGAGATGAGCTGCTTTTTTCAAAGAGTGATAAAGATCTGCTTCTTTTGATGTTTCTTTTAAGAGATAGAGAACCATCTTGCTCATACTAATGGCAGCTCTTACAGAGGCTCCTCTTTTGATAAAACCGTTCTTTCGGGTGGTATGAACCAGTTGAACTGCCTTATTAATTATCTCTTGGTGCAAGTGACCTTCTTTTGGGGAAGTAGAAAGACAATGAGATTTTACAATTTGCATTTCCTCATCGAAACTTTGATAATCAATTCTAAGGAGTTCAAAACGATCAAGGAGAGCTT
Organism: uncultured bacterium; assembly: GCA_964343805.1. Classification (GTDB taxonomy): domain Bacteria; phylum Bdellovibrionota_B; class Oligoflexia; order CAYFLR01; family CAYFLR01; genus CAYFLR01. Next base: position 44,015 of record CAYFLR010000040.1, read on the forward strand.
CACTCAGTTGAGAAGTGGCCACAAAGTCCTTGGGGTTGGAGGTGGCCATGACTTGAAAATGGGGATGGGCTTTAATTTTTCCAAAACGTGGAATCTCAATAAATCGTTCATCTAGCACCGGAAGTAGGGTATTTTGGATGCCTTCTGGCATTCGGTTTAATTCATTGATAAATAAGATGGATCCATTTTCCATGGCCTGCACGAGAGGACCTTTAGTGAAGTTTTCCACTTTGTATCCACTTTTTATAACTTCTGGAGGGTTAAACCACCCCACTAGTTTATTTTCGGTATAACTGGCATCCCCATCAATACGAATCAGTTCTCGACTGATTTGCCTGGCAATTGTGTTGGCAAGGAATGTTTTTCCAGTGCCAACGGAGCCTTCAATAAGTAAATTCTGTTTGGCGGCAATACAGGCCTTGATTAGGGAAACTTCCTCTGTTCGACCAATGATTTTTTGAGTCTTTTCATCCTTCATCTATTGTAATACTTCCTGGTATGAAAAGGATTGTTGTTTTTCATAATAGCTGATTATTCCTACTTGACTTGCAGGGAAACCTAAATGATTTACTGAAAGAATGTCAAGTAAGTTTTTAAGGTCTTTGATCTCGCCACTTTGCTGTCTGTTCAAAAATAAATAGGCCTCTTTGACAATAAAGGAAATTATAACTTGTAAGGGTGAGTAACTACTTTTTCGTATATTTTGCTCTAGTTGCCTTCCACAGTACTTTTCATAAGGTAAACTTGTTAAAAAGTTGTTTTGATTGAGAGCTGTATTTTGTAAGGACTTGGCTCGTTCGGTGAAAGGCATTAGTAGGCGACTTAACCAAGGCGGAGTGTTGTTAAGAGTGATATTGCCGTAGAGGAATTCATGCAAAAGGGGATGAGATGTTTTTATGTGATGAAGGTCCAAGAGGCTTAAAGTACGTTTTTTCTCATTGTTAATGCCTTGGAACGGTCCCTCTTTAAAGCCAAAACTAAGACAACTCTTCTCAATCTCCAAAGGGGAGTATCCATGATCCAATAGGTAAAATGCTCCGTTTTGAAGAGATAATTGTAAGGTATCCTCTATGCGAGGTAGAGACGATTGTCTAATTATTGGAACGCACTTTAAACTGAGAAGTAGCTGATTTAATAATTCAAGTTCATAAGAATTTTGCATTCCACTGATTTCTGTCAGATGGGCAACTCTAAATCCTAAAAGAGGGGGAGTTAAGTTCAAAATGAATAGATTGTCTACCTGTTCTTTCAACTTGGTCACATAATCAAAGTTGAGCTCTGGGGAGTCAAAAAATATAAGAGGGCGTTGTGGAGGATTTTCCAATAAAAACTGAAAGGATTCCTCATTTATAGAAGTGACAATTGAAAAGTCCATTTTCGCAAAAAGTTCCAGGTCATCAATTGCACTGTAGCGATATTTGACACTTGTGGATTTTCCCCGTTTAAATTGCAAGAGATGGTGGTTGCTGATCTCTTTGCGAGTGGGCGCTTTAGGGGAGAAAACTCGAATAGCACAACCTAAGCTCAATAAAGAAACCAGAAATTCAGTATAGGGAGTTACATCCCCCATAAAGCCAATTTTGAGCTGAAGATTGGGATAAGAGATGAATTGATCTTCTGATTTTCTTTTTAATTGATCAACCTGGGAACTGTATTTAAGCCCCCGCCATTTACTCTGACGCTGTATTAATTCAACTGTCACATCAATGTGGGCCTGTTTAAACTCACTGTATTCTTTCTTTTTTAGATGCTCCACCGCAGGTTTATATTCTTGGATTGGTAAGGGGGGGCGATGAGGGCGAGGAATCAAAGTGGGTACAAAATCTCTATACCCCTGCCTGCCTTCATAGGAACCTGTTCTAATAATTTCAAAGGCCAATTGCTGGATGGTTTGATCGAATAAATAATCAGGGATCACCTCATCGATGATCCCTAATTTTCTGGCTGCTGAAGCGGGTAAGGGTTCACAAAATTGAGACATTATATGCAGGTATTTATTCTCAAATCTTTGAAAAAACCATTGTGCAGATCCTATTAGGGGAAAAAGCCCATGATTGAGTTCGGGGAGACTAAAGGTGGTATTGATTGAATCATTGGAGAATCTATATGTTGAGTTTAAAGCCAATTCAAAAGCAGTCCCCTCACAACTTCCTTTGATACAGGAAATGGTTGGTATGGTAAGTTTTTGGAGATAGGAAAGTGCATTGTAGATGGTGTTTAAACGACTGTGAACATCACGTTTCTTGCAAAATGAGTTGAGATAATCATAGCTCATTCCCTTTGAAAAGGAGTTTGGATCTTCTGAGGTAATGAGTAAAACATTGATGGGTTCAGTTTGAATTTTCTCTAAGATTCGATGAAGTGCTACAAAAAAATTCAGTCGCAAATTTTGCTTTAACTGCGATTGATTGAGAATCGTTAGAATTCCCATATCGCCTTGTTTTTGAAAATCAATATTACTGGTTAAATTGATCATAGTACTTAGGCTGAAACCTTTTCAATTAAAAGGGCATAACATTGAAATTCAGGTGTCTCAGCTAAAAGAAGTGCCCGCCCTTGTTTATGTTTTTTGAGAGCTTCTATTGAGGTATTAATCATTAAATGACAAAACAGCGCCGGAGAAGATCCTATTCCTACTGCTCCACCATTTACATTAATTTTCTTACCGATTTTCTTGTCAACTTGGGATTCTAGAGCCTTTAGCATCAGAAGAAAGTGGGCTGTATTAATTTCAGCTAATTGAATATGATCTATTTGATTAATAGAGAGGGAAAAATCCTGCAAGATCTGCTTGGTTAGAGTGGCACTTGCCATGCCCATTTCATCAGGCCGATAGCCACTTCTATAGATAGCACTGATTTTGAAATAAGCAGAAGTTCCTCTGACGAGACCGTTTACAATGGGTTTTAAGTTGATTAAGGCAGCTCCGGTCACGGGGGGAGGGAAAGACGGTGCTGATGTTTGGCTAAATTTACCAAAAAGAGGGGGAAAGCTAGATAATGTTTCAGTTGTAATTTGAGTGAGTTTTTTTAATCGTTTTGCCCCAAGTTTATCAAACAACTCTCGGTTGGAAGGGTAGACCAATTGGGAGTGGAAAAAATTATTAGCTTCCGCCCGTAAATAGTTTTCTATTAACTGCAGAGCTTTTTCTCGCTGTAATTCAGGAGTAATTTGCTCCTTCCAGGCTTTTTCATCCAGATAACGATAGAAAGGAGGTGCTTCATCAGCTCTTCGTCTTTTTAGCGGTGACCAGGGAAGATCGGAGTAGTTTTCTAAGGTAAATTCTTCACGGTCCTCTTCTTTGTGATGACATTCAAGCATTTCTATTGCTGCTACCAGATTATGGTTTTCAGATTTTTTAATGTGAAAGGGAGATATGCAAGATTGTCTGATAGCTTCAAAACCCGAGCTGTATCCTTTGATAAGATAGTAGATATTAGATTGGGAACTCATATAGTAAGTTTCCATAATATCCGAGATGAAAACATCTGATAATAGGCATCTGGTAGTGGAACAGACAAGAAAAGAGCTTATATCATCCACTGAAAAGTCGGAACTATCATCTAGATTTGAGAGTAGGCAGGACATTAAATCCATTGGAAAAAATACTTTTCCCACTTGCCCATTGGGTAGAAAGGGAGTTCTTTTACTATATACTATAGCTACATGAGGACGAAGCTTGTCTATTTCCATGAGTCATCCGGAGATGGAGAATCATTAAAGCGATGAGAGTGTTTTATCTATTCGCTTTTTAAATTCATTGAAAGTTAGCACTCCTGAGTACATTTTGCCGTTTATGAAAAAGGTGGGAGTGGATTTAACTCCTAACTTCTTGGCATCTGCAATGTCTTTGTCAACCTCAGAGGCTTTGGCAGGATCATCAAGGCACTTTTTAAACTCACTGACATTTAACTTAAGTTCTCCAGCATATTTTTCTAGGTTTTCACGATCGAGTGCTCTTTGATTGTCAAAAAGTTTATCATGATACTCCCAGAATTTCCCCTGATCGTTTGCGCATTCAGCACTGATGGCAGCAAGCTTGGCTTTGGAGTGAAAGCTGAGTGGAAAATCTCTAAAGACAATTTTAACTTGGCCTTTGTACTCTTTTATTAACTTGTGAATAGTGGGTTTAACCCGTGCACAGAAGGGACATTCAAAATCAGAGAATTCAATGATAGTGATTTTCCCGTTGGCGTCACCCATAAAAGGATCGTTATCTGCACTGACAGTAAAGGTGGGGGAATCTGGCTTTTCTAGTGTTATCTGGAATTGCTTGTTTTTTCTGGCATCAGAAAGGAGGCGTTTGTAATAATTTCTTTCTTTTTTCTGAGTGAGATAATTTCGGATCCGGGTGTGAGTTTCTTCTTTGGTTCCATGAATTCGGTTTTTATTCTTTTGATAGAAGGATTCAATTTCTTTTCCATCCACTCTGAGTTGAACCCCGACCTTCTGTTTCTTATATTCATCTACGGTCATGTTTTCTTTTTTGGCTTTTTGCTCAAGAATTTTTTCTGTGATGAGCTTATCGAGCTGTTTCTTCTTCATGGAGTAAATCTTCTTATCCATTTCATAGAGATTGGCTTTGAGTGATTCCACCAGCTCATGTTCTGAAATATTTATTCCACCCACTGTAGCCACAACTTTATTTTGAGAAGCAGGGGCAGATGCTCCTGATTGGCATGGAGCTGAAGTCGGGGTGCTCTTTTTCTCACAGTTCCAAGCGAAAGTTAAAAGAATGGCCAAGGATATGATCTTAACTCCTGCAGTTTTTATCAACACGGTAATCTCCTCATGATGTGTTCCTAGCAACGAAAAAAGGCATTTTCCGATATCATTCTACTAGGTTCAAGTAGAATTGTCAGTCATTTTTTGACTTTTTTTATCCTGGTATCAAACTGGTGGAGGGCTATTTCGCAATGAGAAATTGGATCACTGCCTCTTCGCAGAGCTTGGAGATTTCTTCTAGGTTCACGGTCTCTTCATCAAATAACCATTGCAAAGAAACACCGTCAATCAATCCAATTACAATAGAAGCGGCAGACGTGGCATTTAAGGGTCTGAAGACACCGGTTTGGAATCCTCTTTGCAGTACTTCAGCGGTTTTCTCTCTGAATGTTTGATAATGATTTGATATGATAGTCTTGAATTCGGGTTGCTGTTTTATTTGAGCCCAAAAATCAATATTAACACAGTATTTTTCTCTATTCTCTTGCACTACCCCTAGGTAAACTTTGACCATTTGTTTTACTTGTTGAAGAGGGGGGAGGGTCTCATCAATTTGAGCAAGTCTTGATTCGATCTCAGTGGAAACGGTTCCTAAAACCGATTTCATAAGGTCTTGTTTATTTTTAAAATAGTAGTGAATAATCCCTTTGGAGAGACCTGCGGTTTTAGCTACATCCTGCATGGATAAATTATTATAGCCCAAATCAGAAATACACTGCAGTGTAGATCTAATGATTTGCTTTTTTCTTTCATTGGCTAGGTCGCCTCGATGCGACATATACTTCCTCCAGCTTGTTCCAACTTACAGGCTTATTTAAATAAACAGCCTCAAGTTGTCAATCTTATTTTTTAATCTAAGGCCCCCTCCTAGGGTGGTGATAAGAAAATCCCCTAAAATTGTCCTCTTATGCTTTTTTCCTTGATGCTCCGCCCATATTTAACTATTAATGCTCTCATTGTCTATAAGGAATTAAAAAAAAAGTAGCCGCATTCAGCTTTTAAAAATTAAATGGGGAGAAAAAATGGGTATAAGATTTATTTTAGCAATAGGCATTTTAATATTTTTAATGGGTTGCGGAGTTTCCTCTGCCAATAAGACATCATTAAGTGAAGTGACTTCAGAAAACCTTATTTGTCAACTCCCCAATATTCGCATTCCACAGCTTGAAGAGACCATCAATCCTATGGTTAAGAAAGCTGAATTACTGGATCAAGAAATTGATGTGCTGCACCATCGCATCAATGACAATAAAGCGAAATTAGAGCAAGAGGGTGATGAAATGACCCCTGCTGAAAAAGCGGCTCTCCAGCAAAAAATAGATGAAGATGAGGATGTTATCTTTAATAAGATAGTGGAATCTTTCTATCTAGAAAAAGATATTTCCAAATTAAAAGAAGAGCTTAAAAGAGAGCAAGAAGCCTCAAAACTAGATCACCTTCTTCAAGTAGAACACCGCTTACATGACTTGGCGGTTAAAAAACAGCAAATAGAACAAGAGATTGTATTTTTAGAAGATCAGGATGTTTTTGGCCCCGTGCCGCAAGATCAAATTGATGCACTGAAAAGGTTGCTCGATTTGGTTATCCGAGAGATGGATATCTGTTCCCAGCTTATTCCCGACTCGCCGAGACCGTAAGGAAGTTTTCTCGCTCTTTTTCGGGAAGATAAGAGTGGAGTTTCTCCTGAATAAAGAAGGGGTTATCACTGTTAATTATAAACTCTAATCCTTTTAATGCCGTGTTTTGTTCCGTGGCCATGTGAATAGCCCTTAAAGAGAGGCATTCATAAATCGGAATCACAATCATATTAGCTACCACAGATCCATAGAATGTGGTGATTAACGCGATAGACATGGCCGGACCGAGAGTTTCGATGGCAGTATCTTCCCCCATGGTGCTTAACATAATTACCAAACCGATCAGCGTTCCTATCATTCCGAAAGCGGGTGGAAATTTAGCAATCACTTTAAAGTAGGAGGCTTCCTCTATGTTTCGAGTGATCTCCGCATCGATTCTCTCTTCCAAGAAGACAAGGATTTCCTTAACCCCCAAACCTTCTATGTGTAAAGAAATGCCAGATTTTAAGATGGGGTGAACAACCTCTTTTTTATGCCTTTTTAAGAAGTTAGGATCTTTTGAGTATTGCTCAGAAATATAGACAATCTCTTTAATGAGTTCAAAGAGGTTATCTTTAGCTGGTCTGAATACTTGAAAGCCGAGTTTAAATATGAGTCGCAATTGCTTTCCTGAATAGGTAATAGCAATGGAACCAAAGGTGCCACCCAGTACAATCATTATGGAGGAAATATCTAAAAAGATCAGAGGCATATCGGTGGAAAGAATTATTGCCCCGATAAACACTGTTAAGAAAGTTACAACACCGGTTAAGGTTGCCTTGTCCATATATTATAATCCTATGTCTAGTGTACTGTTTATTTTATCACCTGTCATCAGGTCGATCAACGTAAATATGTAATTCTATTCGCCTATTTTCAGAGGCAAAGGGGTCTTTGGTATTCATGAGTTCGGTGAACGCCTTTCCCTCAGCCATAAACTTATTATCTTCGATATACTCGGAAAGAAAAGAAACCACCCGCGAAGCCCTGGCAGTGGAAAGCTCCCAATTGGATCGATAGAGGGAGCCAGCTAGTAATGGTCTAGTGTCAGTATGACCTTCCACTACTAATTTATTAAACGTGATTTCTGAAAGAATAGTTCTGATCTTGTTTAAAATAGAAAGGTGCTCTTGTTTTAAATCGGCTCGACCTGGTTTAAAAAGAATTCGCCCTGGGAGTAGCAGTTTAAATGAGAGGTTGTTTTTCGGTTTTACCGTCACGACCTGCTCTAAGGCTTCATGGATAATCCGATCTTGGACATGCTCTAAGGTTAATTTAGTGGTTTTTTCATCGGACTGCTCATCAGGTTCTTGTACAGGATCTTGCTGCTGTTTCTTTCGCCCCGCAGCATCTTTGGGAACGATGACTTTTTTACTATTTTCCTTATCTACAAAAACATCTTGGGTGAGTTTGTCCATGGTTCCTGTAAAGGCTTTTTCACCAAACTTGTTCATGCTCGCTCGCCCTGGGACTTTGGTTTTGCTACCCGATTCTTTGGCGAGGGCATACATTAAAATGAAAAAGCACAGTAAAAGGGTCATGCAGTCCGTGTAGGTGAGTAGCCATCCTTGCTCTTCATCTGGTTTTTGGATTATTTTTTTTCTACCCATGTTTGACTCGCACAACGATTCTTCGGGTGGGTTTTTTGAGCTCTTCATCGGGAACGGTATCAGCATAGGATTGAGCTTTAAAAAACTTCAAAGGAATTCCACTTAATTTACAGGTGTCAATGACAGCTGCGGCTCTGGCTCCTCCTAATTCCCAGTTGGAGGGGAAGCGAGAGGTTTTTATGGGATGAGAGTCGGTGTGACCCTCTACAATAATTGATTTGGGTGATGTCTTTCTGAGTATGGAGCAGATCTTTTTAAGCGTTTTTCTAAAACGAGGTTTAATATAAGCCTTCCCTAAGTCGAAGAATATTTTTTCCTTCAACTTAATAAGAATTTCTTTATCTTTGTATTTGATCTCCACCAGATCTTCCACTCCTTTAGGCAGGGTGATGGCATAGAGCATGGCTTTAATTTCATCCAGATCGGTGGGTTTTGCATCGGATCCAATATTACTGTACCGGGTTATCTTTTCTTGGGCTTTCATTTGTAAATAAGCCACCTGTTTTTGAACTCGCTTGGAGTTGGTGGTGGAAACAAAATTCCCTTCGGCATCAGTTGAGAATGGGTGCAAAATCTTATTAATCATTCCTCCCTTTTTTTGGCCAATACCGAGTGAGCTGGTCTTCTTTATAGAGTCTTTAAATCGGGGAGCAAAGGGTTTGAGACTATCTTTCCGAGCATAGAGCGCCATGGACACCAATAGGATGAAAAATGAGAGCAACAAGGTCACAACATCCGCATAGGTGGTCAACCAATTTTCAGACTCTTCGTCTTGGGAGGGAAGTAAATTTTTAGCCATATACCAATATTATCGAAGGTTACCCTAAAAAAAGCAAATAAAATTATTTGGATATTTAAGGCTGAAACCGGTAAAATAGATAGGGAGATAAACTCATACCCCGGATAATAAGTTAATAAAGGATCTATTCATGCTTAGATTTTATTTAGGATGGTTCTCTTTTCTTTACTGCATGGTTTTAACCTCCTGCTCTTCAGTGGTAATTATTAGATCAACTCCACCTGAATGCGAGGTGTCCATGCGAGACTCTCGAAGTAATGAAGATCGAGAGATTGGAAAAACTCCTTTAGAAATTGATATGGATCGTTTGAGTGAAATGGTAAATTCAGGGCCTATTGTGGTCAAGCTCACCAAAAGAGGTTATCAACAACGAGAGTATATTATTCCCAATTTGTATAATACCACCTTAAGTATTGATGCTTTCTTGTACCCTAGTATTAGCGATTATCGTCAGACCAATGGGTTGATCGCCAAACTATTTGAAAGTCAGCGTTTGATCAAGAAAAAGCAATTTGATGAAGCCATCAAGGTCACCGATGATATTGTGAAAACCAACCCCAACATTGCCAGTGCCTATGAAATGTACGGAACAATTTACTTCCTGAAGAAAGATTATCAAAAGAGTTATGAAAACTGGATTAAGGTGATTGAGCTTGAACCCGGCAATGTTGAAGCGCAAAAGATGGTGGAGCTTATTGAAAAAACCAATAAAAAATCGGCATTCTAAATAAGGGAGATCTCTGTGAGAGCATCCATTTTTAAAATAGCATTCCTGATTCAATTCATATTCTCAGCTACTTTATGGGCACGTAACGAGACTCCCGACTATTCCATTCATATCTTTGGTGCCTACTCCACTATGTTTGCTCATGCCGGAGATTTAGGTTATCCCAAGGGGAAAGCTCAAGGAGTCAAAAAACTGCAATACAGTAAAGATTTCATAACCACCTTTGTTCTGGAGTTTGATCACTACTTAGGCATTAATCAAGTGGCTTTTGTCGAGTATCTCTCTAACTTTGAGTTAGATGACGCTTTGGTGGATTTTGCTAAATTGTCCTTGGGCTATAAATACTACCCGTTCCATTTGGGAACACCGGTTAAACATTTTGATAGCCTTCATCATCTCACTATGATTTCCAAATTCTCTTTATATGGGGGAGTGGAAGCGGGAACCACTCGATTAGTGAATAGGGTGGCTGAAATTCAAAAAGGAAAAAAATACTCGGCGGCCAGTGACACTCTCTCTGTAGGGGCTTTGACTGGTTTAGAAATACCTTTCGAGATGGTTGGGATTAATATGAAAGCCACCTACTCTTTTCTCTACAGTCCTAGCGATGGAAATGTCTATTCAGGGTATTCCATCTTTGGTGGAGTTTATCGGCATTTTTAAATCTGTAAGTCTGTAGGTCTGAAGTCAGAAGTCTGAAGTCAGAGGTCTGAAAGTCAGAGGTCTGAAAGTCAGAGGTCAGAAAGTCAGAAGTCAGAAGTCCGAAGTCAGTAATGGGGTAACAAAAATTACTTTGTATTCTTAATCAATAAATACAAACAAGCAGCCACATGATCTAACTTCTTTGCTAATTCAGAATCATTTAATAGCAACAAGTCAAGGATGCTTTGAGTTTCTCTCAATGACCCGAAAGCCATATGGAAGAATCTCAATTGATCTTTGGTTGAATTTCGCCCCTTTCCCTCTGCTAAATTGAGACATATTGAAGAGGCAGCCCTGTCCAGTTGATTTGCTAAATGTCCCCTCAGTTTTAAATTTCTGGTTTGATGGTAGAAAGCGACTGCTAATTGATAGGTGCGAAAATTTTTCATTACATGCTCCTTTTTTTTAAGTTTGAAAAAAAAGTTTTCACCTAGGGCAGGAACTTTTTTTTTCAAACTTAAAAAAAAGG
>CAYFLR010000041.1:0-2281 GCA_964343805.1 uncultured bacterium
GTCCCAATTTGTACCGATGTCCATGAGGTCTGGCAAGTGGAGCAGGTGGGTGAAGTAGTTGATTTAATCCAGATCCCCGCTTTTCTCTGTCGTCAAACTGACTTATTAGTGGCTGCCGCCAAAACTGGCAAGCCGATTAATTTAAAAAAGGGGCAATTTTGCGCTCCCGCACAAATGCAATTTGCCTTGGACAAGATTAAAGCCCATAGTGATATCACTCCTTTTCTTTGTGAAAGAGGAACCATGTTTGGTTATGGCAACCAAGTGGTGGATATGCGTGGCATTGAAATTATGCGGAACTTGGGTTCACGAGTCATTGTGGCTGCGACTCATAGTGTGCAAATGCCAGGCGGAGCTGGTGGTAGCAGCAGTGGTGATCGAAAGTTTGTGGATTGTTTAGCAAAATCTGCGATAGTGAGTGGCGCTTCCGGGCTTTTTACTGAGGTCCACCCAGCCCCCTCCAAGGCTCTTTCCGATCGTGATACTCAAATCGAGATTTCTCACTATGAAGATCTTTTAGAAAAATGTATTCAGCTTTATCAAATATGTCAGCCTTGGAGTGAAGCTTCTGCATGAAGTGTTTAATACTGGAACCTTTTTTTGGTGGTTCTCACCAAAATTTTACTGAAAATCTGATTAAATATTCGGGGGCTGAGTTTACCTTATACACTTTACCTGCTCGCTTTTGGAAATGGAGAATGCGAGGTGCCGCGCTCTATTTTTATAAGAAAGTTCCCAACCCTGAAGATTATGACCTTCTATTTATTTCTGATCTCATGAGTTTGTCTGACTTAAAAGCGCTCTGGCAAGAGCGATGCCCTAAATCCATCGTCTATTTTCATGAAAGTCAGCTCTCTTATCCTTTGCCGCCTGGTGAGAAAATGGATTATCAATTTGGTTTTACCGATGTGACGACCGGCTTAGTGGCGGATCAGCTGCTTTTTAACTCTCAGTTTCACTTCAATGCTTTCTTTGAGAGACTGCCTAAATTTATTAAGATGATGCCGGAGTTTCAGCCAACTTGGGCGGTAGAAACTATAAAGAATAAAAGCTCAGTGATCTATCCAGGCTGTGATTTTCCTAAATCCAAAGAAGCCAGAAAGCCATCCGAAGATGAAATTCCACTGATTGTTTGGAACCATCGTTGGGAATTTGATAAGTGTCCTGAAGTTTTCTTTAAAGCCCTAGAAACCGTTCGAGAGCGAGAACCAGATCTTCCATTTAAAATTGTACTCTTAGGTGAAAACTTTCAAGTGAAGCCGAAACCCTTTTTGCAAGCTCAGGAAAAATGGAAAGATGAAATTTTGCAGTATGGCTTTTTAGAGTCACGTGAAGAATACATCCATTGGCTGAAGCGTGGATCTCTCATCATTAGTACCAGTATTCAAGAGAATTTTGGTATTTCCGTGGTAGAGGGAATGGCCTATGGTTGTTATCCTATTTTGCCGAATCGTTTGTCCTATCCAGAGCTGCTTATGGAGAAGCACCGGTCTCAAATTCTATACAAGGATTTTGAGGGGCTGGTGAATAAGATTATTTGGGCGCTCAAGCATCCAAAAGAGCGCCAAGATATTGCTAAAGACATGATGGAACATGTGGGGCAGTTTGCTTGGGAGGAGATGGTGCTAAAGTATGATCGTGTTTTAAGAAGTAGAGTCGAATAAAAAAATCCAACCATCTAAAGCACAAGAGACAATCCAATTAATACCTTATTGACAATTTTACGACAACCGATTACGATATTCGTAATCGGTTGTCGTAAATCATGGATTTGGGGTAGGCTAATGAAATTGGAAGATCAAAAAAAAATCATGAGAGAAATACTGTTAGGCTTTTGGAAGGTTCATATTCTTTATCATGCGGCTAAGGAGCCTGTGGTTGGAAATTGGATGTTACAAGAATTGCGTCATCATGGATATGAGGTCAGTCCAGGAACTCTTTACCCGCTTCTTACTCGGCTAGAAAGTCATGGTTGGTTATCATGTGAAAAGGATACAGCCGCAGGTCCCAAAGCTCCGAAGAGATACTCCCTAACTCCTTTGGGCTTTGAGGTATTGGATGTGGTGAAAACACAACTGAAAGAATTAAAAAATGAATTGAAATAACGTTAGAGATTAAAAGGTGATTTAAAATGAATAGTCAATTTACTACCAATAATCCAAGAAGCTCTTTTTGGGAGGTTCTTTGGATTTATACAAAATTAGGGCTCACCTCCTTTGGCGGGCCCATAGCCCATCTGGGTTATTTCCGCGAAGAGTTTGTTGCTAAGAGGAAATGGCTT
>CAYFLR010000041.1:2291-9497 GCA_964343805.1 uncultured bacterium
CGATCTAGTGGCCATGTGCCAATTTCTTCCTGGTCCCGCCAGCAGTCAAGTGGGAATGGCTCTGGGGATTTTACGTTCTGGATTATGGGGGGCTTTTGCCGCTTGGTTAGGATTCACGATTCCATCTGTTCTTCTTATGCTCGTTTTTGCATATGGGGTCACCACACTGGATATTTCAAATTATGGAGATTTCTTACATGGTCTTAAAATAGTGGCGGTGGCCGTAGTTTTTCAAGCAGTTTGGGGTATGGCTAAAAGCCTCTGTCCTGATCGTAATAGAGCCACCGTAGCAATACTATCTGCTATGCTGGTGGTTTCCTGGCCCACCGCTGGAGGGCAGATTTTTGCTATCATCGCGGGGGGACTTTTTGGCCTACTGGCTTTATCTTCAGAAAAAAGCAGCCAGGATATAACATACTCTTTCGGTTATTCCAGAAAAATAGGGCTCTTTTTATTTATCTCATTTTTAGTCTTGCTATTTATCTTGCCTCTCATGGTTATTGCAGTTCCAATGGAAGAACTGAGGATATTTGAAAGTTTCTTTCGTTCTGGTTCGATGGTATTTGGTGGGGGGCATGTGGTTCTGCCATTACTACAGACTGAAGTAGTCAATACAAATTGGATGAGTGAGGAGTTATTTTTAGCCGGTTATGGTTTAGCTCAAGCTGTTCCTGGTCCGCTGTTTACTTTCGCAGCTTACTTAGGAGCGGCTATGAATTTTGGCCCTGCAGGAATAGCCGGAGGGCTTATTGCAGTTCTAGCGATTTTTTTACCATCCTTTCTCTTGGTGGCAGGAATGTTACCCTTTTGGAATGAAGTCAGAAAAAAGCCGGTGGCCCAAAATATTCTAGGAGGGGTTAATGCAGCTGTTGTAGGCTTATTGGTGGCTGCTCTTTATCATCCTGTTTGGACCAGTGGTGTTTTAACTTCGACCGATTTTATCATTGCCATTGGCGCCTTTGGGTTATTGATGTTTTGGAAAGTACCGCCGTGGATTGTTGTGATTTTGTCTGCCACCTTCAGCGGGCTTTTTGCATGATCAGAGTTTTCCAAGTGCCGACGATAATCTATCGTGCCAGGTTCAAAGACAAATTCGGTTTGAGACCGCCCCATAAACCAAACTGATTTATGAGGCGATGATCTGTAGACATTCCTAAAGGATGTCAGGCTAGTTAATTGTGATAGGAAATCCGGAAATAGGTCTCACTGGCTGTATTTCTACCGGCTCAGAAGGTTCTATTTCAATGGGGAAGGGTTGTACGGCGTGTTGTTCCATAGCGGGATGAAAAGTCACTCCCGATGTGGTTAAGCTAAATCTTTCCTGTCCATTACGGAGGTAAATAAAACTTTTACTTGTAATGAAACCAGATTGTCCCATGGTTTCGAATTCTTTGTACTGCTGGAGCCAAATCATATATTTATTAATGTAGGGCTGGATACGTCCTTTAACGGTAAAGTTCACAACCTCCGCTCCCAAGGTTGCAGAGTGTAAAATCTCTTTTTGAAAGGGAAGAAGTTTGTATCCAGGGGTGACGTTTTCTATTTCTAAGTAGGCTTCTTCTGAGCTCACTTCAAGGATTCCTCCTTTTTTAGTAAGGACTAAGAAAGCTCCTCCCACCAGTTTTACTTTGGTTCCGGCTAAATCAGTTTTTTCATCGAAAACATCAGTTGCGCTAAATTTCACATTGAGGGTGGCATAGCCCGTTGCAAATGCTTGCTTAATGGCTGCAAACAAGCCAGGAGCAGCTATTGAAGCACTGGATCGATTGAGTCTTTGCAAGTCAGAACAACGCTTACCCGGATAAAAAACACTATCATTTTGCGGTGACATATTTAGACAGGCTTTTTTATGGACCACATTATCGGTGCAGGTCCATACATTATAATAGGGTTTGGCTCGGTGGACGCAGGCCCCTCGCGAGTAAGCCTCTAAAGGAATAGCCATCATAAATAAGGTAAATATAAATAGGGATTTCATTGTTGGACTCCTTTTATTATCAATTTAAAAACGATTCGTTTTAAAGGGTTTTGCAAAAGAAGTGCCAAAGTTGTTAAAAGCCATGTGAGGTCTGACTTAAAAGTGCTTGGAGATGATGAGTAATTTGTAAAGAAGGAGTCAGATTTATGATCGGTAAAAAAAGGAATTCTCAATTGGTTTCAAAATTTAACTGCTTTGGTTAATTTAAAATAAAAATATATAAAACGTAAAAAATGATTGAATTTAATAGTAAGATGAACTATAAACGTTCAATATTGGTTTGAATCGTAGATCAAATCATTCAGTAATGCCTAAGTCTTATTAAATATTAAGAAAATTTGGAGGAAATCCATGAGCAAGTTTATTTTTATACTCGGTCTGTTGACCATGAGCACTTCTGCCTATGCAGTTAATACTAAGGGTTTTCAAAATCTCACCAACATTTTTAGTTATAATAATCTACCTGGGGAGAGGATCAGTGTTTTTAATTCTAGCTTTACGGTAGATAATTGGCGGTGCAGTTACTATGGAAATCTTTCAAAGCATGAATTTGAAGCGGCATTTGCAACAAACCAATGGGATAATGATGCCATTTTAAAAGGGCAAACTGGAGCCATCACCCTTTATAAGCAAGAACTTAAATCCCACACACCATGCATCGAAAGAGAAGAGGAAGATAGTGTTTACAATCCTTGCTTAGCTTGGGGCGAACCTTTCAAATATTCTAAAAAGCTTTTCTATATTAAATTAAAAGATGCCCCTTTTGCTCGACTTAACATTGAATGTTCAACTTTTTGGTCCCATCTTTCTGATTAAAGTGCCAAAGTGAGGACTTTTCCCAAAGAGGGAAAAATGGTCATTTCCGCAAATTGATTCTCATAGATAAAGGTGATTTGAACTGAATCTCTTCCTTGAACTCTTACCGGGAATACTTTCCCACCCATGGAAAAAGTTCCAAAAGCAACAGTCTCATGATAGGAAATAAAATCATGATCAAAGAAGTCTCCATCTGATTTTTTATATCTCCCGCTGACACTTTTTTGGACAATTTTCCTTCGGGTAATATCTTTATCTTCTAACTTAATAACCCCTTCCCCCAGAACTTCCGGTTCTTCATTCAATAGAGGGTGACCGAGTTTAATGATGGAGACCGTGATGTAAATTCCCATAAATGAGGAGGGAGAAACATTATTGATACATATTTCGATTCCGTTCATAACGGCTTCACCAAAACTGGCAAACTTCTCCCCTAAGAGGTCCATGAAAAATGGTTTCAAATTCGAATTGGTTTTAATTTGGGAGGAGTGGTCACAATACCTTTCAGTGTAGGACATGAATTCATCTAATATTAAAGATTTGGAAGAGTAATAATTTAAATCCGTATGAGGTATCTCACCCTCCCCAATGGATATCAACCTTTGAACAATATTAGATGGAAAGTTTTTATTCATAATGTGGTTAAATTGATGGTGAAAACCCAGTACATGACCAATCTCGTGCAGCATCACTTCAAAAAGGCCTCCTTTATCCCAAAAATGCTTGGCTAAACCTTGGTAGCCAAAGGGACCCAGGTCAGGTGTGATCCAAATGTATCCTTTAGACCAGCCACTTTCTTGGTCAAAATGAGTGCGGTTGGTGAAACCGATATATTGCATTAAATTATCTTCTAAGACAGAAATGATTTCTTCATTAATAACCCCTAATAAAATGGTCAAATCCACATCATCACTGCAGCTCTCTTTTAAAACAAATTGGCTAGCAATGACTTTTTGTTTTCCATCCAAGAGTGGCTCACTGGTTTCAAAATTATCTAAAGCAGTGATGGTTTTATGCCAATCATCGAAGGCGCGGGCCACATCATAGGTGGCACCTTCTAGATCTTGGGAGAAATCAACACTCTTTTGAATGCAGTAAGTGATGGGCTTATTTCCAATAAACCAAGGGTTATACTGATGGGATAATATTTTACCACCGCCACTGATATCAACTCCACGTGCAGTAAGGAGGGTGTGGCTTATAAAAAATACAAAAATTGGGAAACATAGGAACTTAAAATAACTAATGTGCATCATAAGTACTCCTTTTTTTGAGATAGCCAACATACTCACTATAACGTCATTGCAGAGGGATAATATAGATTAAATTAATTAATTATACCTATATAATTTAAGTTTTACTTAATATTTGGATCATAACTTACTATAATAAAAGAATGAATATCTCGGTTTATGAATATAAAAACTATAAAAAATTCCTCAAAGATTATATCAAAACCAGGCCCAAAGGGGGGCGAGGGGTCCGTTCCCAATTAGCCAAGGTATGTAACTGTCAGACCGCCTATATCACCGGGGTGTTAAACAAACACTCTCATTTCAGTATGGAACAAGGTGATAGGATAAATAATTTCATTGGTCATTCCAAGGAGGAATCCCAGTTCTTTTTATTGTTAATACAGTTTGCGCGGGCAGGGACAAAATCCCTCAAAGCGACTTTAAAAGAGCAAATCGATAGATCCATCAACCATCAATTTAATCTTAAAGAGAGGTTTAGGATTGAAGAGACATTAAACGCGGAGAACACAGCCATCTATTTTAGTTCATGGGAATATGCGGCCGTCCATGCTTTGCTGTCCATCCCTCACTTTCAAGATTTGAAGCTTATCTCTCATTATCTAAATATCCCTCTAAGTAGAGTGAGTGAAATTCTGGCTTTTCTACAAAAAACCAAGATGATTATTAAAGATAAAGGCTTCTATCGCATTGGAACAACAAAGATTCATATAGGCACCAACTCTCCCCATCTAGCGAATCATCATACCAATTGGAGGATTAAAGCGATTCAGTCTTTACCCATGCAAAGGGATAATGAAGATCTTCATTACTCTTCGGTTGTTAGCATTTCAAAGACAGATGTTTTAAAAATCAAAACCATACTCACCAAATCCATTGAAAGTTCAAAAAAGATCATCAATAAATCCAAAGAGGAGGAACTTCATTGCCTCAATGTGGATTTATTTAGGGTATAAACGGGATTTTTTATTTGTTGGAGGCAAGTCATCAGTATATTCATTCTAATTCAAATTGTAGGTTTAATATTAGTCAACCTTATTATTATCTCTTACTTTGAGCAAAAGAGAGTCCGATACCTCATTGTCATAATATTGGCCGTATATTCTGGGGTTGAGATTGCCTCCGTTATTGCTACCGGAAACTTCACTGACTATCGTTTTTTTCTTCATATGAACTTAACGGCATTAAAAAGCCACGGAATTCAATTTATTACCGAACTGGTCCTTTTCCTTGTATGGTCCATTGGAGCTATTCCAGCTTTTATTTTTGGCGCTAAGTATATTAAAAAGGCTTGTAGACAGCGTTTTTTTAAACCCACATTACTCTTGCTCTCCCTTGGACTTTTCTTTATCCCCAGCGGCATCCTATCTGAAAAAGTAAAATTCTTTCAAATCATGAGTTCTAAGCCACGGTCATTTGACAACGCTCTTAAGGATTTGGGTATATCCCTTAAACGTTATATCCCTCCTGAACAATTAGTTGCTAAGGGTAAAAAAAATATAATTGTCATATCGTTGGAATCAATAGAACGCACACTTTTAAATGACTCCTTTGCGGAATTGACCCCTAATCTTAGAAAACTTGCCAAAGAATGGACTTTTTTTGACAATATGAAAACTTTGGGCGGGACATTCACAGTTGCCTCGCTTTACGTTATGCAAACAGGCCTCCCTTTTTTCTTTAAAGGGTTTCATGGACATGATCATTTGCAAGGGACTTTAAAAACAAAAATCACCAGTTTAGGGCATGTTCTCAAAACAGCAGGCTACAGTCGAATCTTTATTATGGGAAAACCTGCCGTTGGTGGCACTAATGACTTTCTATCAAGTATCCATATTCCGGTTATTTCTGAAGATAATGTTTTGGGTAAGTATCCGAAGGTAGGCCATGGTTTACACGACAAAGATCTATTCACCGAAGCCAAATTAAGAATCGATGAGTATCTTAAAGATGGAAATGAGCCCTTTGCCGTTTTCTTATCCACCATCAACTCACACTTTCCTCAAGGTTTTTTTGATAAACGTATGAAGGAAAAGGTAACCATACCTGGACAGAGTCTTGAATTTTCCATCGCAGCTGTGGATTTTTTGGTTGGAGATCTCATTGACCATGTTCGCAAAGCTGGTTTGCTGGATAGAACCTCTATTTATATTTTTCCAGACCATAAAATGATGGGAAAAGGGCCGTTAATTGACAAACTAAATCAATATGATCGCAGACTGTACATGATTTCTAATGAGCCCGAAAGTGCATTCAAATTTAAGCAAGATGAAAAACTTTATCAACTTGATATCCCGAGAATGATAATTGATGGTTCGGATATAAAAACCAATGCCACCTTTTTGTTAGACTTATTACCCCGCAATAACGTTGACTCATTTATTAACAGTAATATTTCTACCCTAACGGCATTAAATATCTCTGCCCAAGAAAAACTTAAATTTGACCAGGGTATAGAGGTGGATATTTCTTTGGGGCAATTGGTTGTTAAAAGAGGAACTAATCACCGTAAAGTCTCAGTTTCAAAGAAAGGCTCCATAAGTTATGACTTTATCTTTTCTTGGGATATGGCTCCTGCTGACATTCGCAAGCTTACACCTAGAATTGATTTTTACCGTCATAAAGAAGATGTCAAAGGCAAAAGGTTGCATATAGTAGTCAATGTCAATGATGGTGTTATTAGTCGGGTCTATTTTGGCAATAAAGACTCTTTCGGAATAGCAAAGCTGGGAAACAGGGCCCACTTTAGCAAAAGTGAAATTGATAAAATTGTTTCATTAAATTACCAAAGACCAGTAAAAAACAAACCTAAACAACTGTACGGTAAAAAAATAAAAGATTACGCAACAGATTCTGATCGGTTTATTGCTCATGCTGGGGGCAAAATTGACGGGAATGCCTACACCAATTCTATTGAAGCACTTAACTCCTCTTATAAAAAAGGTTTTCGATTATTCGAGCTAGACATTATTAAAACTTCCGACAATGTTTATGTAGCGGCCCATGATTGGAAGCACTGGTCTAAAATAACTGGATACGAGGGTCCACTCCCACCCTCAAGTGAAGTCTTTATGCAGCAGAAGATCTACCAAAAGTATTCACCAATGCGAATTAATGAGATCAATAGTTGGTTTTTAAACCATCCAGATGCAATTTTAG
>CAYFLR010000041.1:9507-22970 GCA_964343805.1 uncultured bacterium
TGACTGATCAAGTGAATCAGCCTCTTGACTTTTCTAATAAGTTTATTGATAAGTACCGCTTGATGATGGAACTTTTCAATTGGAAAGCAGTGCAAGAAGGATTGGCAGCTGGTATAAGAGAAGTTCTCCCAAACGGGGGCTTACTGATGCGACTTAAAATTTCTGAAATACCAAAACTAAAGAAATTAGGAGTAAAGAGCACTGTATCTCGCCACAATATGCTTAAATCGCACCCTCAGTTGGTGCAAGCATTGATAGATCAAAATATTAAATTATATGTATTCGGCCTAGGCCCACCACCTAATATAAGTGAATTATATGTGGCCTGCCATCTCAGAGGTAAGACTTTTGGTATCTATGCAGACAGTTGGTCTTTTGATGAAACCATAAACTGTACTGATATATAAGAACTGTATGACCTTACCCCCAATTTTCGGACCATTTGCAATTGAAGACTCTGCATGGCATAAGACATGGCATAAGACATGACATAAGGAGTGCTAAATGGAAAAGAAGCGATTTGAAGGCTTCACGCTTTAAGTGGATTTCATAAAAGCTGAAGATCCCGGCTAACTCTCTTTATGTTATAATTCATTTATAGGTTAAAAATCTGCAAACAAGGGATGGCTCTATGAATAGAAATGTAGGTTGCTTTGTACTTCTACTGCTCATGTTGGGACTTTTTGGTTGTAAAAAGAGTTCTCCACCTAATGAGATAAAAGGAGTGTCAGTCAATATTCCAGCTGATCAAGTGGTATGGACTCCTACAAATGAATGGAATGCTGCTTATGAACTAAAATACCAAAAATGGCTCAGTGAGCATCTTGAATTAAACTCATTAGGAAAGACGCTTCTCTACCAAAAGTATGTCAAACCAATTGAGGCTCACATTTCAAGCTTATATAACCGTGAGGTGGTTTTAGATTGTGCAGACAATGTGCTCTTTTTCAGAGCGCAGTTTGCTATGGAAAACAGTCTCCCCTTCATGGTGACCGTCAGTCCTTACAAAAACCGAAAGGATTGGTGGATGGTTGGACACTTTGGATTTCGCTCCTCATCCAACTATCAACAAGATGACAAGAGCCAGGTAAAAGTGTCCTATCGCCGGTTTAAGGATTCAGCATCTCGCTTCGCTGCCTTTATTTGGGACATAAATAATAACTTTGGCGTGGTCTCTTTTTCCAGCGCTTCTGGCAATCATGGAGATGTTTACGATATCTACCCCTCACAAGTCCGGGGTGGTGATATTTTTATTCAAGCTAACTATGGCCAAGGAGGGCACAGTTTAACCCTCGGCAGAATAGACCTCAAAACCCCTCCCTTTTTGACGGGTTATTCTTATAATAAAAGAGAGAATATGATTTCTCTTTTAAGCGATCGATATCACTTGGTTAAGGGAGGGGGCTTAAAACGTTGGAAATGGGCTGTAAAGACAAAAGCCCAAAATGGTAAGCCTATTTGGGTCAATCAGGTGCAAACCGGAGATCGGATTTACTATGGTGACTATACCAAAGAGATGACTGTTGGTTCCAGTGGAACTGTTCTTGGTGATGGCAATTCACCCAATCGGTTAGAGGGATTTAGAGATCATATTATCAGCCAAATTTTACAACAGTCCAAGTCCATGCTTCCGATCTTCACGGGACTCAATGAAAAAATTAAGAAACAGATGAAAGGGTTTATAAATGGCCCTTCTAGTTGTAATTCAAGATCTCGCATTCCTAAGGAAATCGAAGAATCAATCCAATTGGGGGTTTTGTTAGAGAAAGAAGCCCCTATGGAAGAGCAAAAATCGGTACAAATAGCCCTAAATAATTTAAAGTTTAACTATGGCTTATGGAAAGCTCTTTTTTATGATCTTTTTCCCACACAAGACTATTATAAATCGGCTCTGTGTGGTTGGAATTCTTCCAACATTAAACTCTTTTTCAAAGTGATGGAAAATAATCGTAGTTTTATTCAAAAACAACTCGGTTTTTTAGCTGCTCAATATCCATCCGCATTTCAGCAGTTTATTAAATCGAACGAATCACAAGCCCCTACTTTAGAGGACTTTTATAAAGCGATGGAAATATACAGCCTCTATCAGACTGTGCCCTCAACTGATTTGAGGTTAGATAACAAGGTGGATAAATTTTCTAAAGCGATTAACATTAGCCAAGGGCATCTATCTTATCAACGTTTAGGTTCCGGTTATTACTCTGGGGAAGGCATCAGATTCAATATCACACCTTTAGATGGGCAAAATATATGTTTCTATGTTCCAAAATCGGATCAATCTCCACTCCAATGGTCTGCCGATGAAACCTTTTTGAAAGAAAATAAAAACCTATGGCCCGACTGTTATCGCTAAGATGGCTAGCTGTTTCTATTTTATTGCTAATAACAGATGTTATCTTGATCAAAAAGTACTCCTTAATTTCTCCTTTAAACCTCCTTTCTTACTCCATTTCTATTCTATTTAGTGTGTGTTTATGGGGGGCTTATTCCCTCCTTTTGGTGCATTGTAGCTCCTTAATAAGAGTATTAATTATTCTAATTACTGCACCCATCATCGTCTTCTTTCTTCTATCTAATGTGGTTTTTTATTCTCAATTTCAAGAGTATTTCACCGCTCATTGGATTGCTTGGTTATTAAGCAGCAGAGTGGGTTGGTGGGACTATCTTTCGCTCTATATTTTTAAAGAGTATGGTGGATATACTCTACTATTACTTCTGCTTTGGTTCGCTCTTTGGTTGCCTAAGCATCATAAAGTGGATTCAGTTTCAAAAAAGAGAGCCCTGGTGGGGCTTTGTATCATTCTTATTGCCATCCTACCCCTACTTAAATTTTTAAAGGCTGAAAAGGAACATCTCCCTTTAGAGGCTTCTTTACTACTAGCTGGAATTAACTATCTCACTTCTGATCAAAAGCTGACTGGGCTTCATCAATCTATTAGAGCCCCTGTTAAACCGCCGGAGACCCCTACTTCTAATTTACCTAACATAGTTATTATCATCCATGAATCCTGGTCCAAAAGACCATTAGATATTTTTGGCTATGAGTGCAAATGCATGCCTTTTTTATCAAATTGGATGAAGAGTGAGTCAGATCATTTTTTTAAATTTGAAAAAGCATATACCACCAGCACCTTTACAGAGTTAAGTCTGCCCTATTTATGGACGGGTAGTTCAATCCAATCTTCTAAGGAGGATCTACATAGAGCTCCTTTTATCTGGAGTTTTGCTAAACAGCTAGGCTACCAGACTATTTTAGTGAGTTCCCAACAGTATAGTGCAAATAACTTTGACCTTTTTTTGGGCATGGATAAGCCTGATGTTTATTTGACTCAAGATCATTTAAACTACCCACTTGTGAATGATGCCGGTATGGACGATTTAAAAGCCATTCATTATTTTAATGAGGCTATTAAAAATAAAGGGTCGTCCAAAGTGCTAGCCATATTCAATTCCAATGGGATGCATACCCCTTATCAATCTAGAAGCTTGATGCTGAATGAAGTTCCCCAGCAGGGATCTCGGTTTAAAAATGCGCTTTACATCTTAGACAAAGGGATGGAGCAAATTTATCAAAGCTTAAAACAGAAAAATAGACTCGAAAATACCTTGTTTATCATAACCAGTGATCATGGCAGTGGTGATTATTCCTATAGAAAAATGCCTAGAGCGCTGAATTTTTATGAGGAAGTTGTAAATATACCCCTTCTTATCAAAGTACCAGCAAACTGGAAGAGTGATCATCCTTTATGGATCCAAAACTTGCAGCAAAACCAAGGGAGACTGATTTCTCATATGGATATATTGCCCACTCTTCTCTCGGTTTTTGGATATAGTACGGAGGAATTTGAAAGAAGAACCAAGTTTTCCCTTTTTACTCCCATTCCGGAAAAAAGAGTCTTATTTGCCACCAACTCCAATTTTATAAATCAGTATCAACATAAAGTAAAAGCTGCTTTTTTTTCAGATATTCGTGTATTTAAACATCCCAAGACAGGGTGGAACTATTTTAATCTTACCAAAGATCCACTGCAAAAGAATAATCTATGGCCGACTCTTTCACTGGAGAAAAAGAAATTGATCACTGAAATGCTTCAAAAAAGCAAGAGTTATTATATTGATCTTTTGGATAAGGGCTTTAGCCGTTTTAAATGAGATTTTGCATTTTTATTTCCCAACTTGGCTAACTTAGTATACCATTTGATTGCTTCAATGCCGCTCTTGGGGACCCCTAATCCTTTTTCATAGATGAGTGCTAAATTTAACATTGCTTTTTTAAATCCTTTTAATGAGGCTTTTCGGTACCAAATGGCTGCTTTTTTAAGATCCTTAGGCAGTCCCCACCCCTTCTGGTAGGATAAACCCAGTAGGTACATACCGACTTCATTATATTCACTAATGTCGAAGTAGAATTTAACATTTTTGCTGTGCTTCTTAAAAGTTTTATGCCACCGCTTTTCCATGGATGGAAATTGTCTTACGGCTGGTCCTTGAGGATCCCTTAAAGACTTTTTATACCAATGCATAGCCTTTTTGAGGTTTTTATTTACCCCGATGCCATTTTCGTACAGAGTAAAAACTTGATAATTGGCCCAACTGTAATCATCTTTTGTGGAGGCTAAAATCCACTTTGCAGCAAGCTTGGGATTTTTCTTTACCCCAGTTCCATCTAGATACATTAAACCTAAATCAAGTTGGGCTACTTTGAGACCTTGCTTTGCGGCTTTTTCATACCATTCAGCGGCCTCTTTTTTATCTTCTTTAACTCCATCCCCCAAAAGATATTTCTGTCCCATTTCATATTGACTACGGTGAAAACCCAAATTGGCACCCTTTTTAAACCATTGGAAGGCCTTCGTTTTGCTTTCTTTTACACCTCTTCCTCGATTATAAAGAACGCCTATACGATGATGAGCGGAAGCAAGACCCTGTTTGGCTGCTTTTTTATACCATTTATGAGCTTCAGCATAATTTGTCGATGGACCGGCATAATAGTGATAATAATTCCCTAACTCAAGTTCGGCATATTTGTATCCTTTATTTGCCCATCTTTTGAGGAGTGCTAAGGCTTTGGAGTGTCCATTTCCAGCCGCAACACTGTAGCATTCTAAGGCTTTAGGGATATCTTTTTTTATAAGCTTTCCTTCATGATAAATAGTAGCTATCAAGAAGTTTGCGGCTTTATGTTTTCCTACATTTGTGCAGATTTTATCTAATAAACCAATGGCCTTCTTAGTATTTTGTGGATCAGTTTTTCTTTTTAAATATTGACGAGCCACATAATACATGGAGGGCATGTACCCTTCTTTGGCTGCTAACCGGTGCCATAGGAGAGCCTTTTGGGGATTCTTGGGTAGACCAATGCCCTTTTCATAAATTTTAGCAAGTTCTCCAATTGCTCTTAGACCACCATATTTTACCGATTTTTTATATAGGTCGATGGCCTTTTTTGTGTTTTTAGGAAGAAGGCTCCCTTCTTGATAGAGCTTTGCCAGTTCAAAAAGCGCCGAAGGATGTTGAAAATTTGTAAGAAACCTCTTCCAATTCTTAGCTAATGCATACCCTTTGCTAGCAGATAACTTCATATATGTTATTCCATCAGAAATATCTATGGAGTAGGGGTATCCAATAAATTCCATTAAACCCAGCTGGTAGAGGGCCACTGGATCTTTTTTCTCTTCCAGATCACCAAAGTAAACTTGGGACATCTTGTAGTCAATAGGGACTTCTTTTCCTTCCAAATATATAAACCCTAGGGTTCTTAGAGCTTTCACATGTCCTTCATCCCCTGCCTCTTCAAGCCAATCTCTGGCCTTATTAAAATTTTTTTGACACCGATCCCATCTTTATATTTGATACCCAGTTGATACATGGCATCTAAAGACCCGCCTTCGGCTGCCTGTTCTAGCTTTTTAATCTGTACTGATGGAGACCCTTGGATTAAAGAAAGGGCTGGGGCGAATATCATGAAAAAGCTAAATAGAAAATAAAAATATAGATTAAACATTGTGTTAAACCCTATAATACTTATCAGTTATACTTAATAAGTAGAATTATACATTAACAAGGAATAAAAGTATCCCAGCTAGTGCGAAAAGGAGGTTGAATTGAAGAAATATGAATTTTTGGCCATTTTTGTTGCTCTTTTTGGAGGAGTCGTCTCCCAATCTTCATTTATCCCCTTTCTTGTTCTTGTAATTGGATTTACTCCTAGATTCATACGATTCCTGTGGGAAAGATCTAGAACATCGAGTTTACAGAAGATAGCTAATGATTTGGGGTTTGAACTTGAAAGTGACCCTAAAGTAATGCCTAAATTTATGCAGTCATTTCCCTTCTTGGACAGAGGGTTCGATCATAAGTTTCGTAATCATATGTGGAGTGAACGTAAAGGTGTCCAAGTTCATATCTTTGGATTTGAATATACTCTCGTTGATAAATCTCTTTTTAGTAATAGTGATGGGGAAACAAGATATCGGCAAACTTTGGTTCTTTTTAAGTCTGGATCACATGAATTGCCAGGGTTTATATTAACTCCCGAATGTCCTACCGACCATTATCTTGAAATAACAGGTTTTCAAAAAAATGACATTGATTTCGAAGAGCATGGTGCTTTTTCCATGGCTTTTGAATTAAGAGGATCTAATGAAAATGCAATCCGTCAGGCTTTTCAATCTAACGTCATGACATTTATGGAACAATACCAGCATTTAAATCTGACACTACATAGTGAGAGTAATATGCTGCTATGCTATGAAGAGGGAAGTCGGGCAGCTGCGGAGGATTTAGGAGAACTTCTTAAAGTAACCGAAAATATCTACCATATGTTGGCACATAATTTCATTGAAAGTAGATAACCTGATATATGTTAGATCATTTATTATGGACAAATACTCTTTCAAATAATATGTTCATACCACCACGTGTCTATAGTAGAAGGAGATGGGTATGAATAAACATTGCCAGTCAACAGAGTCCCTTAATTATAATCCTAAGGATCTTCCCCGAGAACTTTGTGAACATTATATCCCTGCCAGTAGCCAGGATATTAGGGAAATGCTTGATGAAATCAATATAAAAGATTTGTCAGAACTTTACACACACATCCCAGAAGATATCTCATTTGATGGGAAAATAGATATTCCGTCCTCAATGGATTATGATGATCTTGTTAAACATATGATTGAGGTGGCGAGCAAGAATAAACTCCCTGAGGTTAGCTTTATTGGGGATGGTCTACCTCATTATAAAGATATGGATATTGTCCCCTTTGTTTTAGGACTTCGTGGTTTATTGACTGCCTATACCCCGTATCAAGCAGAACGAAGTCAAGGAACCCTAGCCAGTCATTGGATCTTCCAAAA
Source organism: uncultured bacterium (assembly GCA_964343805.1). Taxonomy (GTDB): domain Bacteria; phylum Bdellovibrionota_B; class Oligoflexia; order CAYFLR01; family CAYFLR01; genus CAYFLR01. The sequence continues at coordinate 16,869 of CAYFLR010000041.1, forward strand.
TTGCCTATCCAAGCTGACCGGTTTTGAAGCTATCAATGCTTCCATGTACGATCGATCCACCGCCCTTTTTGAATCCCTTAATGTGGGAGTCAGGCTTTCAAAGAAAGGGAAAAACCGCTGTTTACTCTTCTCATCAATTCATCCTGCAGATTTAGAAGTAGTGGAAACCCTCGCTAAAGAGACCAATCTGATATTAGAATATGTGGAAATGAACCCTCAAAGTGGAGTGGTTGAACTTTCGTCTTTGAAGCAAAAGCTCGAACAATTTAAAGAAGACCTAGCTGTGGTGGCCTTTCCTCAGTCAAACTGCTTAGGGAATCTAGAGCCGGTGGATGAAATTACCGACTTGATCGCTGAGCATGGTGTGAAAAGTGTCGCCATTTTTGACCCTATGATGTTAGGAGAAGGTGGTTTAAAACCTCCCTCTCAATTTGGAGAGAAGGGTGTAGATATGATTGTGGGTGAAGGTCAACACTTGTGTGCCGCCCCCAACTTCGGTGGTCCCGCACTCGGTTTATTTGGCATGCGCTTCAATGATGAGCGAAAAAATGATGTTCGATCAGCCCCCGGTCGGTTTGTGGGGAAAGCAGTTGATGATGCTGGGAATGTCTCTTATGCACTCATTCTTTCTACTCGGGAGCAGCACATCCGGCGAGAAAAAGCCACTTCCAACATCTGTAGTAATCAAGCTTTTATGGCTACCCTAGCGGGAGCTGCTATGATGCAAAGAGGTGAAACGGGGATGTCAGAGGCGGCTCGTTGTGCAACCTTAAATGCTCATAATGCCGCAATTCGTCTTTGTGCTATTGATGGTCTTGAGCTGGCATTTCCAGAAACTCCTTTTTTCAATGAGTTTGCGTTGAAGTTAGGAGATAAAAGTAGTCAAGAGATTATTGAAAAGGCCTGTGCAAAACGGTTACACATTGGGGTCGACGTTTCTCATCGAGTGGCTGGAAACAATGACAACCTTTTATTACTCTCTTTTTCCGATCGACTTAACTGTCGGCAGATTGGACAAATGGTAGACTTTTTTGCCTCAATTTATGGTGAGGTGAAATCACAAAATATTGAATCTGTCCCAGAAATCCCTGACGCTTTTATTCGTGAAGAGGAGGTGGGACTTCCTAACACTGATTTGGGTGCATTGAAAAAATATTATGAAGGGCTAGAGCATCAAAATATCAGTCCTGATTACTCAATCTATCCATTAGGTTCTTGTACTATGAAGTACAATCCCTATATCAATGAGTTTGCTGCATGCTTGCAAGGTTTTACAGATATTCATCCCTATGCCCCCGTGCAAGATTGCCAAGGAAGCCTTGAGATTCTCTACTTTTTACAGGAAGCTTTTAAGAAGATAACTGGCTTAGCAGGGGTGACGACTCAACCAGTGGCTGGAGCTCAAGGTGAGTTAGTGGGTATTAAACTTTTTCAAGCCTATCATAGAAGTAAGGGAGAATTGGATAGAGACATTATTTTAATTCCTCGTTCAGCTCATGGAACCAATCCCGCTACTGCAACGGTGGCTGGCTTTGAAACCAAAAAAGTCAAAGGTCTCGGGAAAACCGGGATTATTTTGATTGAAGCTGATGAGCAAGGATTGATGGATGTGGCTCAAGTTGAGAGTCTGGTGAAGGAGTATGGCAAACGTATTTGTGGAGTTATGGTTACTAACCCCAATACCTCAGGTTTGTTTGAAGTCAACTTTAGAGAAATAGCCGATAAAATTCATAGTGTGGGCGGTTTAGTCTATCTAGATGGTGCAAATATGAATGCCATATCTGGATGGGTCGATCTGGCAAAAATGGGAGTGGATGCCGTTCATAATAATCTACATAAAACCTGGTCCATCCCTCATGGGGGCGGTGGTCCGGGTGCTGGTATGGTTGCTGTATCTGAACCATTACTTTCCTTTTTACCCGGACATCAAGTGATTAAGAGTGGCGATAAATATGAATTTACCAAACCCGAACAATCCATTGGCATGTTTCATCGCTACTATGGCAACTTTGCCAACAACGTCCGCTGTTATACCTATTTACGCCGTTTAGGAAGTGAAGGGGTTGAGCAAATGTCGGCGGTGGCAGTGCTTGCTGCTCGTTATCTCTACCATAAGATTAAAGATAACTTTCAAAGTCTCCCTAAAGGGGCAGATGATCTTCCTCGTATGCATGAATTTATCATTACTGTTTCCAAAGAAGATTTTAAAAAGTTTGGAGAGGCTGGAGTTCCTCATGCCAAGGTGGCGGGGAGAATTGGTAAAGTCTTTCTCGACTTTGGCTTTCATGCCCCCACGGTTTCCTTCCCTGATCCTGATGGTTTGATGGTGGAACCTACCGAGTCTTATACTAAGTCTGAACTGGATCGCTTTGGAGAAGCTGTATTGGCTATTCAAAAGCTCATTGCAGAACACCCCAAAGTTCTGGTTACTGCTCCTCATTTCACCCCTGTAGGGACCATAGATGAGCGTGAGGCGAATCGAACTGTCCAATTTCAAGAACAAAACTTTGTTTTACCTGAAGTCCTTCCCAATCGAGTTCACCAACATGAACTTCGTACTAAGCCGGTAAACCAGGTGGTTGAGATGATTTTAGCGGCTCACCAGAAAGCGGATAAGAAATAGGAGAAACTATGAGTTTAAAAAAAGAGATCGTTTTTTGGGTACTTTTACTTCTTTTTGCTTGGACACCAATAGGTTGTTCTAAAGCAGGCGAACATTACAAGAATGCTGTAAATTATGAAGCTACTGCCGATTTTAAAAACGCATTAGAACAGATTAACCTGGCATTAAAGCTCGAGCCCGAGAATGAAAAGTTTCTCAAGTTTAAAAAAAATATCCAGAGCTTTATGAAGAAGCAGCAAAGGTAACAAATCTCATTCCCTTTTGCCCTACCAATGAATCTATTCAAAATGGAAGAGGAATCCCATGATGGAAAGTCTTTTTTCTTCAGATGTGGCCAGTATTTTCGAACAACAAAGTGGGATAATAGCCTACTTGCTTGTCTTTCTGGGAGGACTTGCTTTAAACTTGACTCCCTGTGTTTATCCCCTCATTCCAGTGACGATCGGTATATTTGGGGGGTATCAGCAAACAGGAAAACTTGGTCGTTTTTTGCATAGCTCTCTTTACGTTCTGGGAATTGCCACCACCTACTCTATTTTAGGAATGGTGGCAGCTCTAACCGGGGAAATGCTGGGCACCGCTCTACAGAATCCCATTGTGATTATCGGAATAACTCTTTTTATGGTCGCTCTAGCTCTCAGTCAATTTGGCCTTTTTGAACTCAGTATTTCTTCTAGCTGGATCAGTCAAAAGGTCAATTCCAAAATAAAAAGTTTACAGAGTTTTTTAATGGGACTCACCATTGGTTTAGTTGCAGCTCCATGCCTTGGTCCATTCGTTTTAGGGCTTCTTACCTATGTGAGTAGCCAAAAAGATGTGGTGCAAGGGTTTTGGCTCTTTTTTATTTTCTCTCTCGGCTTTGGTTTTCCCTATCTGTTTTTAGCCTATTTTTCCTCTTTGGTTTCAGACCTTCCGAAATCGGGTATGTGGCTCTTATGGATCAAAAAGTTATTTGGCTTTATTTTAATTGGCATGGCTCTTTATTTCCTAGCCCCTCTTTTACCCAAATTAGTGGTTCAAATAAGTTCTGCTCTATTGGGCTTAGTGAGTGCTCTCTATTTAGGGTTCATAAACCAGACGGTAAGAAAAGCGGCCCTTAAATGGAGAATCTTCGCCGGTGGACTTGCTCTTCTCATCTTAGTTTTTACCAGCTGGGGAGTGTGGAATTCTTTTCAAGAACTGGATAAACCCAATTGGATTAAAGGGGATTTTACTCAACTGGAAGAGGCTTTGAAACAAGAAAAACCCATTTTAGTGGATCTGCATGCCGATTGGTGTATTCCCTGTAAGGAGCTCGATCTGTTGGTTTTTACCGATAAAAAAGTCATCGCACTCTCTCAGTCTTTTGTAATGATTAAAATCGATATGACAAAAAATGAGAATCCAGAATTGATGAAAGGGGCTGAAAAGTATAAAATAATGGGGATGCCTTCTATATTATTTATGAAAAAAGGCAAAGAACTGGAAGATTTACGAGTGGTCTCCTTGGTATCCGCTGAAGAAATGGTTCATACTATGGAGGAAGCTCTGAAGCGGTAAAGGCAAATAATGGCTGATGATCATTACAAATGGGAAATAGTTCAACAGAAGGTCGCCACTTTAGTCAGCCCATTTAATATCCAAGTTTTACTTTCGAGACTCCCCAACGAACAAAAATTCTCTGAGTTTTTTCTCTTTAAAAAGCCTCTCTCTGTGACATCTATAAAGCAGCAACTCACTTTCAAGGCGACGATCATCCCTCGGGAAAAAGATAAATTTTTGCTGAGTCCTATGAAAAAGGGCTTAGAACCTATAGAGGAGGATCAGATTTTACTGCTTCAATTTATGCTGGATGAGACTCGCTATATCGCTCAAAGCAGTTATCTGGCAACAATGCCTTCAGGCAATCTTTTGATATCTCCAATCGATCCCCGTTTTAATAAAAGATACTCCCTAAATGAATATGTGTCGGTTTATGCTATTCCTCCTAAACTGCTTTTACTGCTGGTTGAAGAGCGTCTGAGCGTCAACCGGCAAATTTGGGATGGCCCTGTGAATAAGGTTGAGTCTATTTTGTTTGCCGAACTGATTAAACCAAAACAAGGAAATGGAGAAGATCCGATTCCTCATATTACCAAACATTTCTCAGCTATGAAGTCTAAAATGAGGGATTTTAGTCGAGGAGGATGCTGTCTTCATATTCCCAAAAGCCATTGGAATAAGCAACCTAACCTCAAACTGCTCTATGTATCATGGGCTCTTCCCTCGTTATTTGGGGAGGCTGTATTCAATGCCTTTTTATCCGTACGAAACATTCGAGCTACGGATAATGATTATATTTTTCACTGCATGTTTTTAGAAAACTTGCCAGATCAAGTTTTTGACAATGTAAATAATTTTGCCAATTTTAAAGACTGAGTTCTGCAAGGGGGCGATCATTGAATGACTTTCTACCTGGATTTGAGTGTGAAAAATTAAATCTGCAAGCGGATAATTACCATAGTAATCCTCAGGCCACCTTGGTTTGGAAAAAAGCTGTTTCTCCAAAGAAAGCCATATTGTATGTGCATGGTTATGCTGATTACTTTTTTCAAGAGGAGTTGGCTAATAAAATCGTAGATAAAGATATCAGCTTCTATGCTCTGGATTTACGAAGATACGGTCGCTCTATTGTGGAAGGCGACCCTCTTTATTTAGTGGATGAAGTTGAAACTTATTTTGAAGAGATCAATCTGGCTGTGTTTAAGATCATGAACGAAAACCCTGAAGTGGATCTCTATTTAATGGGACATAGTACGGGGGGATTGATCACTTTACTTTATAGCCACTTTGCTCCTTCTAAGTATAAATTTAAGGGGCTTATTCTCAACTCTCCCTTCATCGAGTTTAAAGCTAATTGGTGGCAACGATTGCTACTCTTGCCCTTTGCTCGGTTTTGGGGAAAAAGAATTCCTCGTTTTATCATTCCCTTTCCTGAGGAGGAAGTTAAGCTCTATTTAGAGAGTTTGCACTCCAGTTATAAGGGGGAGTGGAATTTTAATCCCACCTGGCGACCTCTAGAAAAAAAACATATTCTCTATGCCGGTTGGATGGAGGCGGTATCTAAGGGACATCAGAGGGTCAAAGATGGGCTCAATATAACTCATCCTATTTTACTCATGTCTTCCAAAAGATCTGGCGGAGGATCCACCTGGAACGAAAGTTACACTAATTCTGACTGTGTTTTAAATGTAGAACATATGAGGGATTTTGCTAAAACTACTTTAAATAATGTCACTTTAAAAGAGGTTGAGGGGGGATTACATGATCTCTTCTTATCCGCTCCTAAAGTACGAGAAGAGGCCTACAGCATTTTATTTAACTGGTTAGATGCATAAACCCCTGGGGGAAAAACTGGTTATAAGGATCGTGGATCTTTTTTAAAATTTTAAACATTTCTTTGTGAACTGTAGTATAAAAAGGAGTTATATAGGGTTGCTTCAGTAGCCCGACTCCATGTT
>CAYFLR010000041.1:22980-36931 GCA_964343805.1 uncultured bacterium
GTAAAAAGGCGTTGTCTCCTTTTGTGGAACCTCTTTTACTTTTCCATAAAGCTCTTTTAAAAAGTTGAGACAGGTTTCTTGCTTGGGGCCCGGCTCTGGCATAAAGTTAAAGTGACAATGAGCATCTCCAAAATGACCAAATAAATTGTAATCCACCTTAAGTTCTGTGGCCTTACGGTAGTAGTTTAGAAGATCTTTAAAACTTTGGGGGTGGACTTGAATATCGGTTCCCATTTTGTTTACACCCATTTTGCTATTTTGTTCAAAAATAGATCTGGGAATGTCTCCTCTGACCTTATGATACTGACTCTCACTTATTTCGAAAATCTGATCTTGTTCAACTTTTTCTAACTTTGAAAAAAAGTTATCATAGAGGTTTTCTAACTCTGAAGCTATCACCTCGAGAAAAATCACATCCTGATTTTGATTAATTTTTAGTTCATTGGGCAGATACTTGAAAGCATTTGCATCGGCTAATTCGCATACCAGTAATGGACTTCTCAAAGACTGAACTTTTTCAAATATCTCGAGATGCCCTTCTAGATCATATTCCCAACGGGGTAGTAAAATAAAAAAGTACTGAATTTCCTGTAGAGGAATAGTGGTGAAAGTTGCTTTGGTAATAACTCCCAGCTGACCTTCGGTACCGATCATCAGATCACTTTCGTTAAAAAGAGCAGGAAAGGGGGCATTTTTAAAATTCGCATAAGACTTATAAGACTGTTGATAATCTAGGAGTTTTGGTTGATCACCTTCAGAGAGTCGGATGGGACGACCACTGAATAACTGTTTAGATTCTCCATTAAAATCGAGGTAAGTTATCTCTTTGACCTGCCCTCTGATATTTCCATAGGCAAAGCATCTTTCTCCCGTGGCAGAGGTGGCAAGTCCTGCTAATAAGCAGGCTAACTCTTCTGTGGGTGCGGTTTGAATATCTCTACCATGAGATCGACAGTAGGATCTTGCTTCTTGCCATGTGACTGGCCCTTCTATGATCAAGTCTTCTCCGTGGAGCTCCATCTTTTTTGGAAGTTCGGTTAAAGAGGCTATTACACAATTGTCAAAAGGAGGGGCTAACAATTGCTCTTCATACTCATAGGGCATGACGGTGGATGTTTGAGAAGAAACATACAAAGTGGGTTTATGACTCTGCAGGTGCTTTTTTAACTGATCTTCACTGTATAATGTAAGAAGGGAAGTCATTTTTAACGGCGTCTTCTGGCCTTGGCGTTGTCTTTCTCGGTGGCGATATGAGGCGCTAAAATAATGTCTTTGTTGAGCCAATGATCATTAACAATTCTAAATCCTTTGGGATATTTTTGTATAGTAAAGGCATAGCGTGGACCAGGCTTTAAATCAATTTGCAGCTTTCGTTTCATTTTACGTTTGAGATACTTTTTAGCCAAGTTAAAGAACTTTTTATCGGGGTCATAAGAGAAGTAGTGATAGATGGCTCGGTCAGAGACAGCAGCTACTGGAATGATACCTTCCACCGTCTCTATCTTCTTTTTATAATCGGGAATCATCTTCTCATCATCCAGATCAAATCCTTTAAATTTGGTGAGAGGCATTTGCGGCGAGGCAATACTGTAGTCGATGGCAATGTGAGCTTGGCTTCCTTCTCGAAGATCTGCCATGATACTACTGATGTCATAGACTAGCTTTTTGAACTTTTTCTTCTTCGGGTTCATAACCAGACTTTCGTCGATATAATAACTAAAATGGCTTTTGCCTCGAATCAGCTTCAGTTTCCGTTTATAGGCTCCATTTACATAATAGAGGGCGATTTGGAAAACACGTGGAACTGTTTTCCCTGCTAAGATTTCTCGATAGTCACTTAATACAGCTGTAACGGTGCGGCCATAGGTGCAGTATGTTTCAGCAACCGAAGGGGTTAAGGATATGGTCCTTTTCTTGGTATTGATTTTTAATTTACCAAAGTCTACCCAATGAGTACGAGCCTGTGCTGTGGCAGGAGGTAGCTCGCTGCGATGATGGGCACAGTATTCAGGGTGATTATTCATAATGGATTTATTAGCTCGAATAAGATTTTTAGTGATGATGATCCCGGATGCGGGAAGGGAATAAAGAGCTGCTATAACAAGTAAAATAAATAGTTTCATGTTTTAACCTGCCTTTTTTGATGAGTTGGGTACTGTTAACACTGCCTGAACTAATTCTTCGTTCACCGCAATGTCTGAATTCTGACATGTATTATACACTGATTGAACTGTTTTCCGTACTTTCTCATCCTCCGGACTACTTTGCAAAGCTAAGCAAAATAATTCAAGCGCCTTGGCCAAATTATCACCTTTCCGATATGCTAAACCTGTATTGTATAATAACATATATGTTTTATCATTAGCAGGAACAATATCCAAGGCTTTTTTATAGATCTCTATACCTTCTTTGATTTTTTCTTCCGCTACTAGCTTATTTCCCATTTGATTAAAATAAGAGCAGAGCCGAGCTGGGGTAGTGGTTTCAGCAAAGTACTTCTCAGCTAGCTCAAATTGGTCCAGATGAAAAGCTATTTTACCAAGCCCTTCAGCGGCATCATCACTTTCTTGATCTAAATGCTGAAGGAGCTTGTACATTTCTTTAGATTTTTCATACTCAGAATTGTGCATATAGCACTTTCCCAAATAGTTTATCCGGACGATATTTTTACCTACCCGTTTGTGGGCCACGGTAAAATATTTGATGGCAGTTTTGTACTGTCTTACCCGTAGTGAGAAAAGCCCCAAAGCATCGAGCACCAGATTATTTTTTTTATTAGTAGCAAAGGCCTCTTTATAAGCTTCTAAGGCCTTCTTGTGTTCTTTTTGTAAGGTATAGGCATCGCCTTTTAATTTAAGAGCTGCATCGGGATACTTTCCTGCTGTTACTAACTCTGCTGTCAGGCTAAATACTTGATCGTATTTCTGAGCCACTAAGGCTTTTTCTAAGAGTTTAACACGATCAGGGCTGTCTTGGTGGCTGCCTTCCAATACTTCGCTGATTCTTTCTTTAAGTAAGTTCGCTTTGAGCGGACCTACTAACTTGTTATCCACATTGAATTCCTCTGCTAAGATTTGATCTTTTTCGCTGAACTCATTAGCGTAAATAACAATGGGAGTGAATCTATAAGTAGGGATTTGTCTTAGTTTTTGGATGAGAACATAGCCATTTGTTCCTTTCAGTTGCCAGTTAATTATAAAAATCTGAAATGGCGAACTATCGGCGGCATTTTTTGCTTCTCGATATGCTTCTTCCGCAGCTTGAAAGGTGTGAATCTCTGAAAAAACAAAGTCACTAAAGTTGATCTCAAAGTAGGCTCCGCGATTGGGGTCACCATCACATGCGAGAGCCTTTAAATTATTGCTCATTCCTTACTTACCTAAGGAAATAACCCTATGATATAATAGTGGTAATTCCTTCAAAAAGTTCTGAGGATATCTGTTTAATTGAGTATATAAATTATAAGGAATTATGAGTTTTGCGTCAAAGATTCTTAGAGGATAAATGTATTATTCTTAAACAAATGTTTGAATTCAGTCTTGTTTTTTTCTACATTTGTTTTAAACCAATGACCCTATATAGGAGAATCAATGAAGAGGCTTAAAGTTTTATGCTTATTGATACTCGGCTTCCTTTTAATACTTAGTTGTTCAGTAGAGAAAAAAAAGGAGGAATTACCTGATACTGCTGTAGATTCTGTGAGCGAAAATATTCAAAAGGGCGATAAAGTTTTCCTGATTCCTTTTGCGGATAAGGGGGATCACCTTCTGGTTTTGTTCCTCTTTGATACTGGTCCCATGGATCAAGAGTTCATACTCCCTGATTTACTAGATAGTTTTGTTTCTACTCAAATGAAGAAAGTTTATCATACAGTTATTTTTTCTGCTTACCCTCAGACTTACTTTAAAAAACACAAGTTGGAGAAACGCTTCCATGAGTTTTATCATTTTAGTAATCAGAGTGAGCTCGATGAGGCTGTTAAGCTTTTTCAAGATAGTGAAGATTCTAAGAACAGTAGCTATAAATCTGTGATCTGGGGACTGTTAGCCAATGGAGTAATTTCTCACACTGCTGATGGTAAACTTGACGGATCCATTTATTTAGATTTCGCTGGAATTTTAGAATCCGATGCTAAAACCTTGAAGTGGTCTTGGCTCAAAGAAAAGTATTTTCAGCCTTTTTTAACCAAGGGGCAAGAGTTTATCGGGTTGCTAGGCTTTCCTTACAGTCACTATTTTTTAGATGAGAGCACTCCTTTCTTATCAGGGAAAAACTATCTATTATTGGGACTCAAAGAACCTTCCTTTCGATCTCATTTTAACCAGGATAATAACAATACCAATGAAAGTGCTCTGGTGGTAAGGCAACTGGAGAGTTGGTTTGATAATTCTAACAGTAATAATAACTCTGAACAACTCCAGTCCCCAATGAATGGTTTTGGAACCATCTATCTTTGGCAGGGATTTGTAGAGGCTTTAAAAGGATATGCGCTGGACGATAAAAAGGGGTACTTTCAATTTCCAGATTTAACCGTCTCCTATTTTGATCATCAGGAATTGGTGACCACCAACGAAGTGATTGATTATCTCCAGCTTTTCCTAAAATATATTCCAATGAACTATCAGTACCGTTATCAACACTCTCTATGTCAAGAAGAGGGGGATTCCCTATTTGCTGGAGTGCTGGATAATGAGGTTTATAAACAAATGAGTGGACAAGAATGGCTTAAGAATCCTCTGTTGTGGTACTGGTTGTATGGTTGGGATTTGGGTACAGTTAGATCTATGGATAAGAATTTTTCTTTATCAAATGCTTACAATCTTCCCTTAACATTTGCTCATTCTTCTATTATTAGCTTGGGGGAAGTTGTGGCTCCAGCCAGCTCAGAGTTGCTTTACACTGATGACCTTAAGCCTCTCTCCATGAGGCAACTTAAGAAATCCTTCTCTTATGTTAGGTCGCTCCTTGATTATCATCAAAACCCTGCTAATTTATCATCCTTCCTTGATTGTCGCTTAACTGATATTCTGACCCAAGATCAGATCAAAAGAAAGCGAGAAGCGGTGATTGATTAACCCCCCTTATTTAATGGACACTCGGTTACGTCCCTGTTTTTTACTCTCATAAAGCGCTTGATCGGCTCTTCGTACCGCGGAGTCAGCAAGAGGATCATGATCTTTTAACTCAGAAACACCGAGACTAATTGTAACATTTCCGTTAGGAAGAGCTTCTTGTCCGTAAAAAATGGATTGTTCTACTTTTTCTCTTATGTATTCCGCTAATTTAGCTGCACTAGCGCTGTCTTTTCCTGGGAGTAGAATACAGAACTCTTCTCCGCCGTATCGAGCAACCATTTTTTTACTTATATGTGCTGTGCTGGCTTTTAATACCTTTGCCAGTTGAATTAAAGCATGGTCTCCGCGAAGATGGCCATGAGTATCATTGTATTGTTTGAAGAAATCAATATCGATCATGATGACAGACATGGGGGTTTTCAGCTGTTTGCTCTTTTTAAAACATTTAGCTAAATGAATAAGAAAGGCTCTCTTATTAAATATCTTGGTTAATCCATCGGTAAGAGCGATTGTTTTCAGCTTTTTGGAGGTGGCAAGTAGCATCTTATTCTCTTTTTTAAGCTGGGTTTGCTGTCTTTCTGCAAGTTTATTAGCGAGTTGGGTGAGTTGGGTGAGAGTTTCTAAGGTGTCTACATCAAGTTTGTTCAAAAATGAAATTGTGTTAACTTTTTTGTTGTCTTGTAACTTAATTGAATTATTCATATTTGACTCCCTATTTTTTTAACTATATGATATAAATATAAAATATTTTTCAATTCTAGTTTTTCTTGACCTTTCCTCTACTCTATGTTTTAATTATACCAAACATTTTTGTTGTTTGTAAACAAAAATGTTAGAAGTCTAATGATTTTGTGAGGTTCAGTATGCTTTCGTCATCAAAGATAATTAGTTTGTTAAAAGAGTCTTTGCGTTTATCAAATCGTGATATAGCCGCTCTTATTTCGAGCTCTGAAATGAAGGTGAGTCGCTTGGAAAAAGGGGCTGAGGCCAAGTTGAGTATAGAGAACTTTTACCACATTTGTAAGCATCTAGGGATCGATTTAGAGGCCTTTTTTACTGGTGCGATCATCAACTACAAAAACCTAGCTAAAACCAATATGGTGGAGGTTAAGTTAAACCAAAGTCAGGCCGAACTTATTGGAAATATTCAGTCTTTTCCTGATTCTATGAAAGAGTCTTTTTACTCTTTTATGAGTCATGTGCAACCGAAAATGGTTGACGAAAATGTGGATTCGGAATAGGTTTTGTGTGTAGAGTTGGAAAAATTGTTAAATTTTTATTGGTAGATTAGGGGGGAGTATGGCTATTATAAAGGCTTTTAGAGGAATTAGACCCACGTTGGAAAAAGCAGAGATTGTGGCATCAAAACCGTATGATGTGATTCGAGCCGATGAAGCAAGGGCAGAAATTAAGGCAAATCCTCTCTCTTTCTTAAGAGTTGTTCGCTCTGAAGCAGAGATGGATGAGAGTGTTGATACTCATTCAGTTCCTGTTTACGAAAGGGCAAGGGATAATCTTAAGTCTCTAATATCCGATGGGGTTATGGTTCAGGATGATAAGGATAATATATACCTTTATCAGCAGGAGATGGATGGTAGAGTGCAGACTGGAATTGTTGCAGCAGTGAGTGTAGAAGACTATAACAAAAACGTGATTAAAAAACATGAACACACGCGACATGATAAAGAACAAGATCGCATCAATCATGTGGACTATTGTGGAGCGAATACCGGACCGGTTTTTTTAACCTATCGAAATCAGGAAAATGTAAATAAAACAGTGGCTTCTTGGACCAAGGATCACTCTCCAACCTATAACTTTACCACCAGTGATAAGGTAAGACATACCTTTTGGGTGGTGGATGACGAAACTGTTATTACCAGTTTAGTCAATGAATTTGGTCAGATTCCGAGTCTTTATGTGGCGGATGGTCATCATCGGAGTGCTGCTGCCGCTAAGGTAGGAGAAATACGGAGAAATAAAGCGGGTAATAGCACCGGTAAAGAAAACTATAACTTTTTCTTAGCTGTTCTCTTTCCTGATCAAGAGTTACATATAATGGATTATAATCGGGTGGTTAAAGATTTAAATGGTCTATCCAGTACCGATTTTCTAGAAAAATTAAACATACATTTTGAAGTTCAGCCAAAAGATGCAGAGCTTTTATCTCCAGAACAGAAACATCAAATAGGCATGTACCTTGATGGCAAATGGTATTTATTAACCGGCAAAGCTGAGTCGATCAATGAAGAGGATCCCATTAAGAGCTTAGATGTTTATTTACTCCAACAATATGTTCTTAATGAACTTTTAGGGATAAGCGACCCTCGTACGGATAACCGAATAGATTTTATAGGGGGAATTCGAGGTACTGAGGAGTTGGTTCGACTCTGCAAAGAGGAAGATTGGAAAGTGGCTTTTTCCATGTATCCCACTAGCATCCATGATTTAATGAGGGTGGCTGATGCTGATTTGGTGATGCCTCCCAAGTCCACATGGTTTGAGCCTAAGCTCAGAAGTGGGCTTATTATCCACGAACTTGATTAAAACTCTTGATGTTGATTTCGTGAGTTATCTGTCTAAATTTAAATCACTTTTAAACATTAAAATAGCTGTTCCTCTCGGACTGTGGGGAACAGCTACATTTCTATTAGCTTTCGTCCATTTTCTATTTTTTAAGTCTATTCCCGCAGCGGATGCAGTAACCGGGGGGATGATTTTTATTTCGAGCCTCTTACATGGAGGGTTTTACCTTTCTTTACTTCTTTTGCTGTACAGTCCCATTTATCTTTTTAAAAAAAATACGCTCAAAAATATGGCTCATGGAGTCCTCTTTTTGATTTGTTTTTGGTATTATATTGCCTACTTACTTTACTCTTATCAAAATATCCATTTCTCGTATTACTTGAAGGTGCTCAGAAGGCATGGTTTTTCCACCTTTGCTGATATTGTCCGAGATTCAGGTGTGAGTGCTCTGAGCTTCATTATTTTAGGTCTCACTATCGTTTTTTTATTTGCTATGGGTTTTTATTGGGGGCATTTAAGAAAGCTTTTCTCCTTTATAAAAATTAAGTCCGTTGCTCTTTCTTATCGTCTGTTATTAGGAATGTTGCTGCTTTGCTTTTTAGGAATTGTATCTGAACAAGGATTGAGGCGAGTGGAGCAAAAAACTTTTCCAAGTTATGTCTTACTGTTCTACCCCAAAAAAAGTCTAGTTCAATTTCAGGCTCAGCTTTCTATTAAGGAGGTTGAAAATAGATTCAATCAATTGGAGAATTTGATCCAGCAAAAGAAGAAATTGGCAACCCTGCTCAACCCACCACCTCCTATATTTTTGTTTGTCATTGAGACCTTTCGTAGAGATGTTTTAACTCCCAAGTACACTCCCCATCTCCACAAAATGGGGCAAGAGGGACACCTCTTTAAAAATTCCGTTGCTGCAGCCAATGCCACTCACTACGGTTGGTTTGCTATTATGCATTCTCAACTTCCCCTTCCTTATCATTCTTTTAGAAAACAAAAGCGCAAAGTGAGCAGCTTTCCTTTAAATTGGTTAAAACTCCACGGTTATGAATTGCATTTACTGACAGCAGCTGATCTGAGTTACTATGAGGCAGATGGATTGATTTTTGGGGAAGAGGCCGCTCTTTTCCATAAAATTACCAAAGCAGATTTTGAACAGTTGGATTCAAAGCGAGACCTCTTTATTATGAATAAACTCAATGCTGAAATGAGCTCTTTGAAAGCTAATAAATCAAAAGTTTTTGTCACCTTTTTAAATAGCCCTCATTTTCCCTATGATTGGCAAGAAAGTATCAAACCTGCTCTTTATAAACCCTATCTCGCCAGAGATCGGGTGAACTCTTTTAATTTAAAACATCAAAGGCATTTGCTTAAAAACCGTTATTATAATTCTGTTTCTTACGTAGACCATCTAATGGGGGAGTTTTTTAAAAAGTTAAAGCAGGCTAATTTAGATCAGGAAGCAGTTGTGATCGTAACAGGAGATCATGGTGAGGAATTTTTTGAACAAAGCCTCTTTGGGCATGCCGGATCCCATCGAGATGAAGCGCTTGAAGTTCCTATCATTTTTAAACTACCAGGAAAAGAGTTTGTAGCGAGCGATGGCTTTGTGTCTCATTTTGAAGTTATGCCCTCCTTATTAGATTACCTTAAGCTTTTATCACCGGAGGTGGCCACTTTGCTTTATGGCAAGAGCCTATTACAACCAGAGGAACTTCCCTCACTTGGCTTTATTACAGGGATCTATGGAGTCAATGCTCCCTATCTATATATACTCAAAAACCAAACCCATAAACTACTGGTTGAATTTCCCGGGGATCAACCCTTAGAAGCAAATACCCTCTATTTAAATCAAATATTTGACCATAATGAGGATATTTTTGTCCCTGGGAGCGGCTCGCTGACTGATTATCGTAAATGGATAAAAAACGAGTTTGGATCTGTATTAGAGAGAGAGTTGGGAGTGCAGTTTTAAGAAGCTTGATTAGGCAAACAACTTCTTAGAAAGCCTTTCTAAAAAAGAGCAATGCAAAATACAGAGATTATCTGAGACATGTTGAACATTTCTCACAATTCCGAAAAGTGAAAAGGATCTTCTATAGTTCTTTATCATCAACTCCATGGTTATATAAAAACTGTAGGACTCTGTGACGGATTCTATAAAGGTTTTATTGATCATGAGTCCTATTCCTCCGGGGGAAAGATCCTGCAAACGGCAATGCAACCTTTTGCCATGACCTAGAACCTTTAAAATAGGGTCTTCAATTTTATCGGTTTGAAAATATTCCTGGCAGAGGTTTTTCTCCGGAGTTTGGGAAGCCTTTAACTTAGATTCCCAGCGAATGACTTTAAGTCCTTGATCCTTAATTTCAGTACAGACATCCGTTGGAAGAGTATAAACAGTTGCAATTTGATTAAGGGAAATTCTTTTACCGAATCGGAGTCCTGTGGGTTCGATTTGGATTTGACTGTCAGTACAGGAAATGACGCGAGCGCGGGAGATCACAGTTTCGGTATCCAGGCAAAAGTGTAACTCAAAGGGATTTACCTTGGAAATTTTTTCTTGAAGACCTTGAAATTCACCATGGAGAGTAAAGTTCTTTAACTGAGGATCGTAGTTGATGGTTCCATAAATTGACTTTCCTGGCTCGATCAGAACTTTGATGGGAGCTTCTTGTCTAAAAAATTTCTGCGCTTTACCTTCGGTGGGAAGCTTTTCTAAATACTGATAGGAGTTTTTATCAAAGAGATAGAAGTGAAAACCCTTGGTAACATCTTTAGATACAAAATCTTTAGGAACTGATTTCGTCATGGATTCCTCATTCAGCCAGGTGCGTTTTACAAAACGATTCTTACTATAGAAGTCGGAAGCTATTTATAAATCTTTACCGATAACTTCTGAAATTTGTTCGAATTTGTCTCGATCAAGGAGTTGAATGAGTCCTTGTTTGATATCCTTGACAGTGCCTGGGCCATGATAGATAAGGCTGGAATAGATTTGTACCAGGTGGGCCCCAGCCCTTATTTTACTATAAGCATCTTCGGCATTAAATACTCCTCCCACTCCAATAATAGGAAGAGAGCCCTCTGTGATCCTAGCAACCACTTTAATAAGCTCTGTTGAAATATGATTTAAAGGCCTCCCACTGATTCCTCCTCGTCCTAAAGCAATTGCTTTTTTAGTTGCTGTTGGTAGGTGGTTTTTATTGGCGGTGGTATTAGAAATGACCAATCCAGAGATCTTTGCTTGAGCGCAAATTTGGATCACTTCTTTTAGTAAAGTGGTTTCTTTTAGGTCGTATGCATCGGGAGAGAGTTTGACTAGAACTGGGGGTGCCTTGGAAATAGGGAGTGAACTAAGTAGTTCTGCTAGCACACTGGGTTCTTCGAAAGTCTTTCCTTCTTCAGTATTGGGGCAACTAATATTGATAGTGATATAGTCTGCCACTTTACCCACTTTTTCAAAAGTGTATTTAAAGTCATCTAACGCTTTTGTTCCTTTTTTAAAGTCAGGGGTTTTGGCAATATTTATTCCTAGTGGAATAGAGCATTCAGGCAAGTTCTTTAAAACCTCGTCAACTCCGTGATTGTTCAGCCCCATGCGATTCATAATGGCCTGGTCTTTTACAAATCGCCAAATACGAGGTGCTGGATTACCAGCCCAGGGCTCTGCAGTTACGGAGCCGATTTCAATAAAAGAAAATCCTAAACAAGAGAGGAAGGGAATGATTTCTCCATTTTTATCAAATCCAGCAGCTAGACCAATGGGGTGTGGATACTCATGTCCTAGAAAGTGAGTTCTTAGGCGTGAGTTTTCATATTGATAGGTGCCGGTGAGGGTTTTAGTTATTAGTGGAGATTTTTGAACCTGTTTGCCGAGTGTTAAAATTTTTTTATGGGCAGATTCAGGTTGGAGTTTAAATATAAATGACCGGGCTAATGGATAAAGCATGTTTAATTCAATTTAAGAAACTGATGATAGAGTGAGAATGTTCTTGCAATATACTGTCTTGTTTCTGGGTACAACCTTCGATTAAGTGTGAAACGTCGAGCTTGCCGGTGGCCGCCATTGTAATCTGCTAAGATAACTTTGTAGCGATAATCAGACGATTTAAAATTACGGTATTTCTTAGAGAGGTGATGGAGAATGGCGGCAGATATTTCAATATTTTTGCGCAATAGATAGAGATCATTTCGATGAGTGAGTGAAATGCTGTAATTTAAGGCGATTTGCTTTCCAAATGAATACATGATTTGACCTAGTCCCATTGCTCCCGCGCGGCTTCGAGCTCTGGGTCTAAAAGTACTCTCTTTTTCTTGGATTGCAAATAATAAATGAACATCAATATTGTATTTTTTAGCAAATTTGAAGTTGTAGAAAACAATCTGTAAGGCAGTGACCGATGGCAATCTGCGATTCACTTTTCTAATGTGGTTCACAAAAGACCAGAATCTTTTCATGTCGTTAGGTTCAACTTTTTTACGAGTATAATCTGCTGTTCCTGCCAGACCTTCTTTTTCTAAATTAGGTAAAGCAGAGGTGCTTCCATTGGTGGCTAGTAAATTACTTCCTGCCAGTAATGCTGCTATAACAATTGCTTTAAACATAACAAAACCGTTTTAATTAATTATTTGGAAACACTCAAGATAAAAGGATAGACTCTAATCCTTTTGGTTTGCGATCTATATATCAAAAATTGATAAAATTGCAAGTGGAATATAAAGTGTGATAAATATTAAGTGTTTGCGTTGTTTTGATGTCGTCGGTTTATCAGTTTGCGCAGTTGACTATTGCTTTTTTTGTTGATAAAGGACTGATCCAATAGCAGGGGTTCGGGCGAGGATCCCTAATTTAGATAAGTGTGACAGGGGGAATCTATGGGGCGTACAGCACAAGATTTAGAGGGAAAAAATATTGTAGTTTATGACTTAGAGATCAAAAAACCGGTGGAAAAATGCACCTACGGTTGGGACAGTAAGGATGAGATGGGCATTAGCGTGGGTTGTGCCTATGACTATCGATGCAGCAAGTACCGAGTGTTTATGGATGATAATATGGATGAATTGGTTGAAAGACTTAATGAGCCTGGTACTTTGATTGTGGCATTTAACCATCTTGGGTTTGACAACGAGCTGTTAAGAGCTAGTGGACTTCCATTAAAGCCAGATAAACAGCTGAGTAATTATGACATGCTAGTTGTTAGTCGTAAGGGAGCCGGAGAGAAGAGAGGGAAAGGTTTTAGCTTAGATAGTCATTTAGAAGTTCTAGATCTTCCCAGAAAAACAGCCAGTGGAGCTCTAGCACCCATTTGGTATGAAGAGGGAAAAATGGGCATGCTGGTTGATTACTGCCTCAATGATGTGATGCAGGAAAAAAACCTGTTTGAATATATGTATGTTCATCAAAAGTTGGCCTGTCATGGTAAACCCACTCCTTATACTATTGAACCTCCGGTCTTAGAGACAGAGTATCAAGCCTCATTATTTTGATGTGGATCATAAATAAATGCCACAAGAGTTCCATGAATTGGTGGCATTGTATCGGTCTTTCCACCACATGAAGGTTGCCTTATCAATTTTGTCACTTCTTTTTTCTGTAGCGAAACAGGTGTGAGCAAATTCATGAGCCACTAAGGCTGCGATGCAGGCTCTACGATTTTTTTGATTATTGGTAAGACCACTTAGCCACCCGGTGTCGAGTTTGATTTGTAAAAAACCAGGGTAGGCGAGACCGGCCTTATTACCGCTTAGATTCTTGCACTTGACCTTTCCATTCTTTTTAAATCGATTTTCTAAACAGGAGCTCAGGTTGTTCCAGTTGTTGTAGTCTGTTACAAAGTTTTCATAATTGCGCCAGTTGTTTTTAATGCTATGGATAGCTGATAAAATATCAGACTTATCGCTTCCACAGCTTTTGACTTCATGAGCCCAAAGAGATGAAGCCCAGAGGGTTGTTAAAATAATCATGGTAAATAGCTTTTTCATAGTAAACTCCCTTTATGAATCGGTTTCCTGTCTATTGGTAAAAATGCAAACTTTATGCCTATTGCTTTCATAAGTTTAAGATGTTGATATTAATTATTATTTTTGCTGTTTCTCTTTTGCTGTCTCATTCAAAGTGGGATAGTTTTGTAACCACTTTCAGGAAATTTGACCAGGCTTACTCACCTTTGAGGTGGGGGTAACTTTAGATTCCGGGGATTCTGGGTAATAAGATTTGTTGACAGAGGCCCCTTATAAGTTATTAAATATCTCTGCTTTCAGGGCTATTCGTGTGGCGCTGATAAATTCAATTCTTTTTAAGGAGAGGTTAAGTATGTCAAATGGCGTTTATAGTCCCCCAGTTCCCCAAA
>CAYFLR010000041.1:36941-39541 GCA_964343805.1 uncultured bacterium
GAAGTATGTTAAAGCATGCTTTAGATCATTTAGCTGAGCGTGAGAAAGTTAATATCCCAATCATTATTGGTGGTAATGAAATTCTTTCCCATGATACCGTTAGGATTACAGCTCCTCATGATCATTCATTAGAGTTAGGTCATTACCATAAGGCAGATGCTGAACATCTTCAAATGGCCATTGAATCTGCTATGAAGGCTAAGAAAGAGTGGAGTGAGCTTCATTGGAAAGAGCGAGCCAGTGTTTTTCTCAAAGCAGCAGAACTCTTGAAAGAGAGCTGGAGATCCACTGTCAATGCTGCCACCATGTTAGGTCAGTCTAAGAATGTCTTACAAGCCGAAATTGACTCTGCTTGTGAATTAATCGACTTTTGGAATTTCAACGCGCAGTACATGAAAGAAATCTATGAAGAGCAACCTTCCAGTGGTCCTGGATGCTGGAATAGAGTTGAGTACCGACCATTAGAGGGGTTTATCTTTGCGGTTACTCCTTTCAATTTTACTTCCATTGCTGGAAATTTACCCACTGCTCCAGCTTTGATGGGAAATACTGTGGTTTGGAAACCCGCCAGTACTTCAGTTTACTCAGGTTACTTTTTAATGAGACTATTAAAAGAAGCCGGTTTACCTGATGGTGTTATTAACTTTGTCCCAGGAAGTGGTTTTGAAATAGGTGATTCCGCGCTTAAGCATCCTGATTTAGCAGGCGTTCACTTTACCGGTTCTACTGAAGTATTTCAGGGAATGTGGAAGACCATTGGTAACAATATTAAGAGCTATAAATCTTACCCACGTGTAGTTGGTGAAACAGGTGGCAAGGATTTCCTTATTGCTCATCCAGATTGTGATATTTCAGCCTTGATGGCTGCGACCCTTAGGGGTGCTTTTGAGTATCAAGGGCAAAAATGCTCTGCTTTAAGTCGTCTTTATGTGCCTAAATCTATTTGGTCTAAATTTTGGCAGCACTTATCTACCAATATCCGTGAAATCAAAATGGGTGATGTTCGTGACTTTACTACCTTTATGGGGGCTGTGATTGATGAAAAGTCCTTCAATAAGATTAAAGGCTACATTGAGTATGCTCAAAATGCCGATGATGCTGAAGTCTTAATTGGTGGTAACTGTGATAGTTCTGTGGGCTATTTTATTGAGCCTACGGTGATTTTGACTACCAATCCTAAGTTCCGTACTATGGAAGAAGAGCTCTTTGGCCCTGTATTAACCTGTTATGTCTATGAAGATGACAAGTTAGATGAAACCTTGGAGTTAGTAGACAGCACTGGTATTTACGCTCTAACAGGTGGTATTTTTGCTAAAGATCGTAAGAATATTGCAAAAATGACCAAAGCTTTAGAAAACGCAGCAGGAAACTTCTATGTTAATGATAAGCCTACAGGAGCTGTTGTGGGTCAACAGCCTTTTGGTGGTTCTAGAGGAAGTGGAACTAATGACAAAGCGGGTTCTAAGCAAAACTTATTGCGTTGGACTAGTGTCCGTACAATTAAAGAAACCTTCGATCCTCCATTAAATTACCGTTATCCTCATATGGAATTAGGATAATTGGACTACCAAAACGCACATCCACTGTGTTGATTCAAAGCCTCTTCCCAACTTTGGGGGGAGGCTTTTTTTGTATTCCCAATGAACAGCTGTATAAAAACTAGACAATTATTCTGTCAAAAATAGAGGCAATGATTCGGATCAAATTGAACTTTTACACAGTTTTTTGAACTCTCCATTTGTGTAAAAGTTATGTGAATTTAGTTGTTTAAGTGGATAATCCACCCTTCCATGAGGAGGTGGGGATAGGATTGGTACGGAAATTGGATATTAATGGCAGCGAGGGAAGGACCCTTGTACTATTTAATACCATAAGGCATCTTAAGGAGCCAATTATGAAACATAATAAACTAAAAGCCTATAGCTTGATTTTACTAATGGCATTCATGGGAAGTTTCTCTTCTTTACTGTATGCAGACAGTATTGGATCTCCTATTAATACAGGAGTATCTGGTGAATATGCCGCCTCGAAATATGAGCAGGTCAAACGAAAGATATTTAGATCTTCTAATCTTTATTACATTCAAAACATGTCTGCCACATTCTCGAAATATAAAATGGTCAATGTAAAAGTTGATGGCCTCGATGCTTATAAGCAATCAGTGGGCTACACCATGACCACTGAGGTGGGAACCTCCATATTTAACTTTATCAGTTTAGCTGCTTTTGCCAAATTAGGTAACGAAACCGCTAAAGATGATCAATTTATGCATTTTAATAATGTGAGTTTGGGAGCCAAGTTTGATTTCTATCTTCAGAATCCACTCGTCAATGTGGTTCTTAATGGAGCTGGATTAGTAAATACCCTCTCTTTTAAATCAGATAGAAAAGCTCAGAGACTCTATGGATTTGGTGGCCTTGTAGGGATTGCCTTGCAAAGAACCCTAACTAAATCAACCAGCGTTCTCTTAGGTTATGAATACATTCAGTCTAGCTTAACCGGCACTATCGGTAAAAGAGCTGTTGTGGACAGTGTCATGGCTGAAGGTGAAAACTTTGGACTCGGACTTTTAATCCTATTTTAAATCCATCTCAATCCAG
>CAYFLR010000041.1:39551-51840 GCA_964343805.1 uncultured bacterium
AGCCTAATAATCTCCTCCATCTTTTCTAGGGCTGCTCTGGTTTCATTTCCCACTTTCTTCTCTAAATCAATGATCGTATAAGCTAAGCCATCTCTACTTTTATTAATCATATTTACAATATTATTACCATGTTCCGCTAGCAAGGTGGATGTATTGGAAATAACCTTTGGCACGTTTTGATTGATGAAGGTTAAGCGAAAAGGTGTTGTGGGAGCAAGAGAAACCTTAGGAAGGTTCACCGAATTGGTTATATTGCCCCTTAAAAGGAAATCCTTAACTTGATCGGCCACCATCATTGCACAGTTATCTTCAGCCTCTGGAGTGGAGGCTCCGAGGTGAGGCATACAAATAATATTTGGTTTGTTCATTAAATTGGGTGCTGCGAAGTCTGTCACATAATTGGAGATGTTCCCTTTTTCTAAATGGGCGAGGAGTGCCTCATTGTCAACCAACTCACCCCGAGAGAAATTCAATATACGCAACCCAGGGCGCGCTTCCTGTAAAAGTTCATTATTAATAAGCCCTCGGGTTTTATCTGTACAAGGAACATGCAGGGTTAAATAGTCAGAGTTTTGAATAACTTCAGAAAGTGAACTGGCATTGGTGACCGATGATGGTATTTGCCAGGCTCCTTCTACCGATAAAAAAGGGTCGTAGCCAACTACTTTCATTCCTAAATTTATAGCACTTTGAGCCACGAGACGGCCAATGGCACCAAGGCCTACAATGCCAAGGGTCTTTCCGAGGATTTCAGGACCTTTAAATCGACTTTTGTTACCTTCAATGGTTTTATTTAGCTGATCATCCGTTGGGAGGCTGTTAGCATAATTGATACCATCCACAATTCTTCGAGAAGAAAGCAGTAATGAAGCAATAATAAGCTCTTTTACTGCGTTAGCGTTGGCTCCCGGAGTGTTGAAGACCACAATGCCCTTTTTTGAGCATTCACTTATGGGAATATTATTTACGCCCGCACCCGCACGACCGATAGCCAGAAGTTCAGAGGGGAGAGGTTCATTATGTAGATTTTTACTTCTTACAATGAGCGCTTTGGCTTCATTAGGGTTATCAACGATAGGAAATCCGGCTTTTTCAAGTTGTTCAAATCCTAAAGGGGATATCTTATTAAGTACGGCAATATTGTGCATCATCACTCCTTGATGACCAAAGCGATCTTTGACAGGGACAGTAAGAGCTTTGGCAGAAAAGAATTATTTTTATTATCAATGCCACTAGGGCTCCGTGAAAAATTACGCTATAATAGTAATAAATCGTACACAATTCAAGAGTAACAACGCAAAACTTGTTCATTTTGAAAAGAAATGGGGGAATTTTTATGAGTAAAGTCTGCCTAGTGTTGGTGTTATTGGGGGGAATCCTTTTTGGATGTAAGGATAGAATGTCTCAACAAATAGATAGTACGCTTAAAAATGGAAGAGCTTTCCCGGGCTTTCAAGCGTATTTTAACAAGCACGGAATCACTAAGGAATATTCTATTGAGGGAGTTAGAAACTTGGTGGCCTTTGTTCATCAACATAAGGAAGAGGTTGAAAAGGGAATGGCCGATGGGGAAATCAAGGGCAGTACGGGACGACAATCCCTCGCATTTTTGGAGGTGGCCAGGGATATGGCTCAAATTTCTCTTAATGAAGAAGCCACTCACAAAGAGAAGGTATACGGTTATATCATGGCTCAAAGGATTCTATACACCTTGCTGAGTGAAGATGAAGATATCAACCGCATTGCCGCCATCCAGAAAATCAATAAACAGTTGGCCATGCTCAGAAATTTTGCTTTTAAGTTCTTACAGCTCAAGATTCCTTTTAGAAATGAAAAAGAACGGATGAAAAAACTCTCTCTAGCCCAGGCAAGAAAAGAGTCCAAGTTTCTTACCAACCCCGAGAACCCCAGAGAATTCCTATCTCCAGAAGATTTAACCAAGCTCAATCATTGGGAAGTGGCTGATTTGGATATAGGAGAGCATCATCCCATTTGGCACACCAAAAAGTTTATGAATGGGAAAAAGAATCGCTGGGAGAGTATTGAGGACTGGATGGAAAATGCTATGACTCTAGCCCTCAAACAAGATCGTAGTACCTTTCGCAATGATCCTAATTTTCGCTATTCCTTACCAAAAATGCGAAAGGTTTTATTTTTTAAGAAGGTCAAAACCACTGCCACCTCTCCCAAGATCAATACCGTAGATGCTTATAATATGAAATGGAAACTAAAATGGGGGGACGAGACTCAGACTGAAATTGTGGCCAACCGCCTTTGGATGGAGATGGGTGGAAAATACAATGATCTGGTTTATGTGAATGGAGCTGGAGGAGATTTTGTTACTCTTATCTTGAATGAGGCCCCCGAAAATGAACAAGAGATGATGACAGAGAATGTGAATAATAATGACACCCGAGTTCAACTTAAAAGGAAATGCGTTCCCGTTACTCCTGATGATCTCGTTTACTGTATGCTTCACTCGGCTTATAATTTTAATTTGAAGCATTATATTTATGAAAAGGGTCAAATTACTGAAGAAAACCAAGATGAAATCTTAAGGCATCTTCCTGCTCATCCAAAAAAGAAATTTAAAAAGAGCAATCTGATTGGCAGGTACTATGTGACTTTTAGAGAGAGTCTAGTGGAATTTAAACCTGATAGCCGCTATGTAGCGAGAGGAGGATCTACCGCTTTTAGTGCCATAGGAGCTTTAGATGATCGAGTGGCACGGGGTCTCTTTTTATTCAATATGTGGATCAATAACCGGGATGCGAAAGATGATAACAACCGCGGAATTATTCTAAAAAATTTCAATGGAAAACCGGGTAACACCTATGTGGAGATGCAGCATGATTTAGGTGTGACTTTTGGAGGTCTATCAACAAGTGGGGCAGTGAATAGAATGCCCACGGGATCATGGTTCTTGAAAGAACCTACCATTGGTAATAATATGCATTTCCATCAGTTTCTCCTATATTTGCCTGCGGCTTGGCGACAAATTACCTATGCCGATGCCCTTTGGATGGCAAAAAAGATAGCCTCATTCACCCGCAAAGATTTAGAGGGGGTCGTCAGTCACTCTCTCTGGCCTGATTTTATGCAGGAAGTTTTGGTTCATCGCCTTTTAAAAAGGCGGAATCAAATTGCTAAAGTCTTTCGGATAAAACATTTACTGGATGAACAGAAGGTAGAACCTCTCAATATTTCAATCTTTTTGGGAAGTGATGAGGCTCGGGCAGCTGTGGCTAAGAAGTACTTTAACCTTCCTAAAGAACTCATTGATGAAGCTATGAAAAAGGCCCGTTTAGGAGATCAATATCATGATCGCCTGGTGGTGGATGGGAAAGTGAATGACTGTAATAAAACCATTCTAATCGGGATTTTACAAAGGGAGCGTTTTCCGACAGGGCTCAGTTATCGGGTTTCTAGAATGTCAGATTATAAAGAGAGAGATCGTGGTTGTAATTTTGGTAGATTAGATTGGGAAGGCTGGAAACAAAAGCAGTTAAGGGTGTTTGATTGAGTGGGACAGAGGTGAGCAATTATTCCTACTGCTCACCTCTGCTATATATTTATCATCTTCCTTGAATCTGTAGTTCCTTACTAAAGTCATCTTCAAAATCATCTTGGACTGTTTTAGAGCTATTGCAATATTGGTTGATCGCTTTATTGATGTCTTAAAAGTCATCTGTTTGTTCTAGATAGGGAACAAAGTTATTGTAAAAGTAAGTGTTAAAGCTGGTATCTCCAAAATTGTATTCATAATCATATTGACGGCCGGGGAAGTTACTGTCGATAAAGAAAATGCGGTAACCTCTGCTGGTTCGGCTCATTTTATGAATCAACCAAGCATGAGACTCAATTCCTGGAATTTGTAATTTAACATAACTGATGCGTTGATTATTATGAACTTCATTATAAAGTTCGTCCATCATCTGCTTTAATTTGCCACTTTGCTCTTCACTCTCACCGCTGAGTCCGGTGATCCAAGCTGCACGGTAGATTCCATCACGTTGTTGCCATCTTTCAAGTACTTCTTGGATCTCATTTTGCCAAGCAGAGGCAAATTGTGAGAAGTTGTGATATCCTGGAATTTCAACAACTTGACGATTATCAACCAGACGGTAGATGATCACTTTAGCTTCATCTAGACTCGGTTTTGGAAGTCTTGGCTTGAAAACACCAAGGTAAATTGCAGATCTTTGGAGACGTGAGTGCCACCAGCAAACTCCACCATTGGCCATTCCACCTCTGTTTCTAAAGAGCATTCGGTTGGAAGTTGAACTGGCTAAATCCTGAAAGTAGCTAAAATCCTCAGCATTACGGCAAAACTCCTGCTTACTATTAGCCACCTTTGGTGTATGATATGATTTAAGCTCGCTGCCCTGATCTTCATGGTCACAAGCGGTACTGATGAATAAGACGGAAATGATGATAAGTGTAATAGATAAATGTCTCATTGGTTCCCCCCAATTAATATTGCACCCGGTATTAAGATAATGCAAGAGCGGGGCCAATCTGATGAGGATGTTTTATTGTTGAAATAACAATCGGTTAGTGAATGTTAAACCAGGTTATCCTTGCTTCAATCAGTCTAAAGTTTGGACAGTGTATTTTTTTTTTACAGTATTTAAGGGGAATTTGTGAATACCAAGCAAAGTAAGAATGAAGTTTTAGATTGCTATTTAAGCTTATTAGATGCAGGTCTCATTGCCGGAACCAGTGGAAATGTGAGTGTCCGCTTTGAAAACGGTATGATTATTACCCCTTCGGGTCAGGATGCAAAATTGCTAAAACCTGAGGATATGGTGCGGGTCATTGATGGAAAATGGTCCGAAAGTGAAGTCCCCTCCAGCGAGTGGTTGATGCATCAAGATCTCTACTTAAAAAGAAAAGATGTTCAAGCTATTGTCCATACTCACTCTATCCATGCCACAGCATTAGCCTGCTTAGGAAAGGGATTGCCGGCTTTTCACTATATGGTAGCTACCGTAAAGGGGCACGATATTCCTTGCGCTCCCTACCAAACTTTTGGAACCAAGGAGCTTTCTGAATCCCTTACCCACTCTATTGGTTCACGATACGCCTGTCTTTTAGAAAATCATGGGCTTTTATGTGCTGGCAAAGACCTTGATCATGCCAGAAGATTAGCAGGTGAAGTGGAGCATTTGTGTCAAATTTATTTTACTGCCAAGCAGTTAGGAGAGCCGACCATCTTATCTCCTCTGGTCATGCAAGACATTGGCAAGCGCTTAGGGGTCGGCTAAGGAACTTCGCTTAAAGAACAAAAGCAATAGAGGTCACTACTTCTTTGACAAATCTCCTGACACACGGGGGTAAATTCTTCCAGACAGCTTTGGGATACCACTGGGTCTCGATAAGTTTCACAGGTATCTTGAAGTACGGCAGGGCAGCCTGCTCTACCTGGAACACTATAACAGAAGGCTTTGGTTAGTGTACATGAGTCGTGAAGAGGATTATTCTCGCAAAAAGCTTTCGTAGCAACACAGAGGTTACTGTCAGGGACCTGTTCACAGTGCTGCTTGGTTCCCTGGCACATCAAATTGAGGGGGCTGTACTCACAAAATGCGGCTGTTCCTTTGCAAGTTGTAGCGAGGGGAACATCTTCACAGTGGATTTTAGTTCCTTTACAGTAAATAGTATTCGGGTTTTGTTCACAATATATAAGTGTGCCGGCTTCTAAGTTGTTGCCTGGCAGGTATTTTCTATAAGGTTTTGAGGGTTGGTATTCAAAATAGGGGCGGAAGGGAGAATTGCTTACAACAGGTGTTTTCACTTGCTCTTGTTCAACCTCTGGTTTCTCCTCTTTTACGAGGGAGGCTTTAGTTTGGTTATTATTACGATTACCGGTTGTGCCAGTGGTTACCCGCGAAGGAGCTCCTCCGGACGAAGCAGTCGGATTACCTGAAGGTGGGGGAGTTCCAATTCCAACCTTAACTGGGATTTCACTGCAGGAAAATGGTAATAGCAGTAGACTAGTTAAGACAAAGGTCAAAACGAAAATTGCCGGCATAAGCTCCCCCCATTTGTAGTTATTAAGCTTATGCCGACTATACCAGATTCAAAGACTTAACACTAATTTTTTTGCAAAGTCTGAATCACTTCTACCCAGTAAGCTTTTGGGTAAGCTCCCGAGGTGGAGAATACTTCTGCGCCATTATTGAAGCCTTTGACAGTAGGAATTCCTCTGATTCCAAACTTAGCTGCTAGCTCTGGGTTTTCATCAACATTAACCTTAGCAATAGTCACCTTGTCACTGCTTTCTACTGCTAGTTCATCCATAACAGGACCTAATGTACGACAAGGCATACACCAAGGTGCCCAAAAATCAACTAAGATAGGTTTACTTTGGTCGCTCATTATTTGATCAAAATTATCGTTACTTAAATGAATTACTTGATTGTTCATACTAATCTCCTCTATATAAATTTAATTTTTATTTCAATTGAACTTAACCTCATTTCGTTAAGTTGATAAAGAAGAATATAAGAATATTCTAATATAAAGTCAACTATTTTTTTCTTCGACAGATGAACCTAAAAGTTGAATCTTTTTTTATCCAGAAGATGTGATTTTTTCGGCCAGGTTTTGGCTTTCTTCACAGGGAGAAGCCCAGGTTTTGGGGCACCTTTCATGCATAACCGGACAGTTATCTTTCGTGATTTGAATGCAAGTTGTATAGTCATTCAGATAACTTTCATAGGTCTGATTTCTCAGTTTGGTCATATCTACCAGTAATTGGGGATCTTTTTCATTCACCGCCTGACAGTACTTTTTTAATGCACTTTTAAAGATAAGTAGAGAATCAACCGTCTGATTGATATGCAGATACACCTCTTCTAGGTTGGAAATAGGGCAAAAACCTTCTGCTGGATTGGCTAAAAGAGATGTAAATGAGAAACAAATCCCAATTATCAATAGTTTAAGAGATTTTATTCTTAACTTTTTCTTTATATATGCCATTTAACATCCATAAAAAATTAACACTATAGATATTTAATCGGACTTTTGTTTTCAAAGTTAAAATAAATTATATAAATAATTAAAAAAAGAGCTGTTTAAAATAGGTTATGCAGTGGGTTGGGATTGAAAATGAAGGATTTTGACGCCTGTTTGCCTATCTTTTTCAGGAAAATCACTAGGTAGGGGAATGGGGGTCGAATTGCTGAGCAGAGGAAAGTGTTCTAGTATTAGATTTTCTAGGTACGTTACCTCCTTGTGAGGGCTGTTTAGAGTGGCAATAATCTCTCCTTCTGGATGGAGTAGCGGGGCGAATTTCTTAAGCAGTCGGGGGTAATCTTTTTCTAAATTAAAAGACCTCATTTGGAAAGTGGGAGGATCAATTATAAAAAGATCAAAAGGAGCTTGACGGCTGGCCTTTTTGATAGATTTAAATACATCATTCTTCCAAAATCCCACTTTTGTGCCGGACAGATCATTGATATTATGATTGGTTTGACCGGTTTTTAAAACTCCTCCTTTGTTATCAATATTTACTACCCTATCAGCTTTGGCAGCAGCGGCTGCAACGGAAAGAGAGCAAGTGAAAGCGAACAGGTTAAGGACGCTCTTTCCTTTGGCTAACTTGCGAATGAGCCTGCGAGTGTTTCGCATGTCCATAAAAAAGCCAATATTTTGGTTCTTATTTAAGTTAATTTCATATACAAGCCCTTCTTCAAGCAGGTAATGCTTTTCAGGAAGCTCCCCCCAAAGTAGAGTAATATGTACTGGTTTCTCATATCTTTTTTGAACCACAATTCCTGAAAGGGAAGGGAGCGGCAGTTTTTTGATTTGGTTTACCAGTGAGTCTAATGTGGGATCAGGCAAAGGTTTAAACAATGTTATTAAAATTGAGGGAGGAAAGTAATCTATATTGATATGCTCATAACCAGGATAACAATTACCTCTTCCATGAAATAGGCGCCTCGCCTCCAGAGATTGATATTTACTGATCGAGCTAGCAGGTCTTAAATTGGATACGTTTTGCAAAAGGGTACTAAATAGGGTTGTTAGTTCCACTGGGCCCATCCATCGAGGTAGTAGGTCATCACTTGAGGGTTATCCAAGGAGGAAGAAGAAAGAGCGCTGTTTTGTACCAACATATCTTTGGGAAAGTTAAACAGATTGTTGACAATTTTAGGAGTTAAAAACCGTGTGTTCACAGGGATTTTGTCAATGTGGGGTGAAAAATGGTGTTGGGCTGCCATTATGAATCCCCACTCTCCAAAAGAGGGGATATGCAGGTGGTAGGGATAGGTGAATTTAAACCCAGCCTCTTCTAAGGTCTTTTTGATACACCAAAAAGCTTTTTTAGCTGCCATACTATTGGATGCTTGGGTGACAAAAATACCTCCTGGGGCTAGCTGATTGTTTATCATGCGATAGAATTGCCTACTATAGAGTTTGGCTAAAGAGACCGTACTCGGGTCTGGTAAATCTGCAATGATCAGATCATAGGCCTTCTTATTATTGCGAATAAAGTTAAAAGCATCTTGATGATGGATGGTCACTTTCTGATGATTCAGTGAACCTTTGTTAAGCTCCAATAAGATCCCATGGTTTTTAGCAAGCTTTGTAATCTTAGGATCAATATCCACCAAGGTGATATTTTCTACATGATCAAACTTTAACAGCTCTCTGGCGACTAAGCCATCGCCACCGCCTAAAATGAGAACCTGTTTTTTTTGATCAGTAGCTAGGAGTGTCATGGGCAAAACAGTGAGACTCTCATGATAACGATACTCATCCAGTGATGAAAATTGAAGGTGACCATTTAGGTAGAGATTGAAAATCTTGTTTTGGGCAGTAAGCACAATACTTTGGTATTTGGTTTGTTCCGAATAGACCACGGGATGATTAAAGACCTTATCATTCCATATTTTCAGTAATGAATCTGAGTAAATGAGAATCAAAGAAATAATAAGACCAAAGAGGAGGGTATAGGCTATGAAAACAGCTTTTTTAAAGGATTTTAGCTCCTCTCTAAAAAAGTAAAAGGTGAATGCCCCGGTAATAATGTTAATAATGCCAAAAAAGAGTGAGGTTCGAAAGGTTCCCAGGGTGGGTAGAAGGAAAAAAGGGAAGACCAGACTGGCAAACAGAGCTCCTAAATAGTCTAAGGAGAGAACATTGGATAAATTAAAACGTAAAGGAAAATTCTCAGAGAGGATACGGGTGAGTAGGGGAATTTCAAATCCAATTAATATCCCAATAATCAGGATGGAGGAGATCATGACCAGGAAAAAATTTCCTGACAAGGCCACCGTAAGATAGAGGAGAGGAATGCTCAATCCCCCAAAAATTCCTAAGGCAATTTCGATATGAATAAATGATTGCAGTACATTGGTTTTTACCAGTCTTGAGAGGAACGAGCCCACTCCCATACCAGCCATAAAAAAGCCAATAGTTAGGGAGAACTGCTTGACACTATCTCCTAAAAAATAGGAAGAAGCGGTGCTAATGAGAAGTTCATAAACAAGAGCGCAGACACTGATGATAAAAACTGAGGTAAGAAGAATGTAAGGACGGGCCTTACTTTCCAAAACGGAAACCGCCACCGCGACTCCTCCTGCCTCCACTGAAGCTATTTCGACGATTGGATCTGGAACTGGATCGATCACGTCCTCGGTCATAATCTCGGTCTCGATCTCGA
The DNA here is from genome assembly GCA_964343805.1 of uncultured bacterium. Lineage (GTDB taxonomy): Bacteria > Bdellovibrionota_B > Oligoflexia > CAYFLR01 > CAYFLR01 > CAYFLR01. Next base: position 49,225 of record CAYFLR010000041.1, read on the forward strand.
TTTTTTTGCATACGGCCTAAACCATAACCACCCATAAATCCTAAGGCCCCACTCATAAAACCACCACCGCTTCGGTAGCCACCATAGCCACCATAACCTCCATAACGTCTGTGGCCATAATCATCATAACCATATCGATCTCGATATCCACGGTGATATCTGCCAGAACCACATCTCAAAAAGGCAAAAAGTATAAAAAGCCCTATTAAAATTAATGCAAAACGACCCCATCTAAAATCACGCATGAGATTTCTCCTCGGTATTTAAAGAGGTTTTAAACAATGAACAAAATCCAGGTTGCTGCCATAATACTGATACTGGCTTCGATCATGCCAATTCCAATATTTTGATCTTCCGAAATTTCTCGATCGAGATGCACTCCCCACACAAAAAAACGAATGAAGAGAAAGCGTACTGAAGGAAGCAGGATGAGTCCAATCCCTGAGTAAATACCAAAATCGATTAAATTGGATTTCCAACCAATAAAGTCACCTTCTAGACCTTTAAAGAGCAGAATACCTATCGCAATAAAAGTTCCACCGAAGGCCACTCCAGCAGCCACATTATCCCTTTCAATTTCTTTGTGGAGATCAAAAGGGGTGACCAGTTGATAGAGTTGAGTAAAAACCACCATTAAAATTTGACCTAATAGGAAGAAAGCAATCACTGTGATAGGTCCACCACCATGACCGGTGATAGCTCCTGCTATGATAAGAGCAGAGCAGATATAGGTGCCAAACAAAACGGCCCCTGTGCCAGGGTTTTTATCGTCCACCAACTCTTTATAAATACTGAATTCCCGTAGAATAAACCAATCATTAAGATATTTAGAAGCGAGTAATAGGGCAATCCCTAAAAACCCATAGGTGCCTAATTCAAGAAGCCCCCCTACAAAAGAGATGCTTTCTCCGGTAGCTGCGGCAGTACATATGATGGAGATGCCAGCTATATAACCCAGAGTGGAGAGACTGATCGCTAAATTATCTTTTTCGGTAAACTCAACCTTCAATTCATAGGTGGTGATATAATCCAATATCCATTTACCAATGAAAATCAAGAGTACTACAATACCCAGGTAAGCCAGGTTGTGGAGAATTTCACTCGTGTCGATAAATGATTCCATTTTTTAGTCCCCTTCCTCTTCGTTTTCTTCGCCCAAAGAGAGAACATCTATTTGGTCTTCTCTTATAATCTGACTGAGCGTGACCTCTGATCCTCCTCGATCCCAGATAGCGATACTGATATTGGTATTGCTTTCCTCGTTGAGAAAATCAAAGTAATAAAAGGGCTGTTCACTATCTTCATCTTCATCACGATGAAAGCAGGCATCGTCTGAATCTTCATATTCATACACTTTGCCATTGTATTTCACTTCCCCTTCTTCCTCGTCATCGATCTCTTCCAAGTCAGACTTGTCTATTCCTAGATCTTTTAATTTGATCTTATCTGGAAGGCTGGCACTGAGGATGAGTTCATCGTCCATATCTATCTCAAGGAATATTTTTTTGCCGTTACTCGCTGTTCCTTCTAACTCATACCAGCAAGAGTCTCCTTGTGAATACATATGCCGTGCGGTGACTTGGACATCAATATCTTCCATATCATGTCCATAGTTGCGGATACTGAACATACCCCCGGGTCCAACATTAAGTATGATTTTTTCACGAGTTTTAGGCTTTTCTCTTTTATGAAAAAAGAAATCTATGATCACTCCCATTATGGCACCTCTTTAAGGATTGAATTAAATACCCATTTTGGATTTTAATGAAGCTAAAGAGTCTTTGGCTTCTACACTGCTAGATCCTTTTAAAGCACTATCGATTTCCGAATCTACACTTTTATCAATACTAGCAATATCTCCATATGCGGCAGCCAAGGACTCATCTTCCTCAACTTTATTACGCATTTTTTCCATCATGGCGATAGTTCCGCTAGAGTCTACTTTGGCCATTTGCTTGTTCAATTTCTTTGTGGCGCTAGCTGTTTTGTAACGAGCTTTCAGGGTCAGAAGTTCATTTTCATAGGTGCCGATTTGGCTTTTCAACTTGCGAACATTGCCTTCCAATTTAGCCACCATTTGATTATGTCTCTCTTTCTCTTGCTCTAGACTAATAGCTTGTTTAGCCGCTTCTTCTTTTTTAGTAAGAGCTTCTAAAGCCAGTCTTTCTGCTTCTGACATTTCAATGGCACCTGATTTTCCACGCTCAAGTAACAGCATGGCTTTTTTCTCATAATCAGCAGCGGTATTTCTTTTGCTGGCAGTATCTCTCTCCATACGGATAGCGATGGATTTTACTTCAGCCAAGGATTGTAATGAGGCCTGTAAATCTTTTTTCAGATCTCTGATCCCTTGCTCGGTGAGTTTTATTGGATTTTCCAATTTATCTAAGGCTGAGTGTGCTTCGGCTTGTCCCATTTTAAATATTCGATTAAAGAATCCCATCTTTGACTCCTTATTAAAGGTTTTCTTTTAAGATAATTATTTCGCCAGTTCTAATAATTCATTTGAGTGCTCTGCAAGTAGTAGCCCTAGTGATTTTATAGAAGCTTCCAGTTCATTGAGGTCCAAATTTACTAGCTGCAAGGTATCACGGAAGATCACTTTTTCACCGGCAT
>CAYFLR010000041.1:51934-53761 GCA_964343805.1 uncultured bacterium
AAAAGCACCATGAACAAAGTCTCTATTCATCTGCAAGAGTCTCTTAAAAAGATCGGCTTTGCCACTGTCCGCATTCATAATGAACTGTTCAATAATTAATATTTCATCTTCACAATCAAGGATCATATTGGAGATTCCATTTTCCTCATCGGTGATGACCACCAGTTCTTCTCCTGGATCTTCCTCTACGGTGGTATATCCTAACTGCAAAAGATAATCTTTGACCTTTCCGAAATTATCACTCATGGTCTGCCTCCTACTTTTGGTTCAAATGTTTTAAAACGGCATCATAGGCCTCATTAAGTTGAGATGTTATTTGACCCGCTATTTCTCTTTTCTTTTCATCCTGATTATGAAGATCGGGATGATATTTTCTCATTAAGCGTCGATAACTCGCCTGCACCTCTTTTATGTTGGCACCATATGATACCTCTAAATTTGCATAGTAGTCTAGCAACTTTTTATCCACTTCAGGTGGGTGAGGTGGTGGCTCAGATTGTCTCTGTTGCTCTTTGAAACCCCTATGATTCTCAGAGTCAAATTCCGGCTCTGGGTTTTTAAAAGAGGGCTCTCTCTCATGAGAATCCTGAGAAGGGATTTGGGAACGAATTATGTGGTATAAACGGTCAAAAATACTCATGCCCTGAACATAAGACTGAATTTTATAATGTCAATGAGGGGGGGTACTTTGTTAACAAAATTACTTTGTCCGCGAACAGCCCCCGATAATCTATCGTCGCCTCTTGAGGGACACTTTTGACCTTGTTTTGTCCGCGAACAGCTCACGATAATCTATCGTAGCAAGTTGGGGGACACTTTTGACCTTGTTTTGTCCGTGAACGTCCCACGATAATCTATCGTCGGCCCTTGGGAGACAACTACTAGCTGGTCTATGCCTGACTTATTGATCTTCTTTGTATTTTATTTAGTCCTTTTAATCAATAAATACAAACAAGCAGCCACATGATCTAACTTCTTTGCTAATTCAGAATCATTTAATAGTAATAAGTCGAGGATACTTTGAGTCTCGCGTAGTGACCCGAATGCCATGTGGAAAAATCTCAGTTGATCTTTTGCAGAATTTCTCCCCTTTCCCTCTGCCAAATTGAGACATATTGAGGAGGCTGCTCTGTCCAGTTGATTTGCCAAATGTCCTCTGAGTTTTAATTTTCGGGTTTGATGGTAGAAAGCCACTGCTAATTGATAGGTGCGAAAATTTTTCATTACATGCTCCAATTTAAAGTTCTCAAAAAAAAGTTGTCACTCTAGGCAAGAACTTTTTTTTGAGAACTTTAAATTGGAGCAAACCATGAGTAAAAATTTCCGTACCTACCATTTGGCAGTAAAGCTTTACCACCATACCAGTAAATTAAAGTTACCTAGACATTTGAAAGATCAATTAGATCGGGCAGCCTCTAGCATTGTCTTGAATTTAGCTGAGGGGTCTGACAAGAAATCACCAAAAGATCAACTGAGATATTTTGATATAGCACTTGGCTCTCTTAGAGAAACTCAAAGTATTCTGGATCTTGCTTTAAATGTTTCTGATAACCTGATCAAAGAAGCGGATATTGTGGCAGCTCATTTGTATCGATTGATTCATTATAAAAAGTAATTTTGTAAATCACAGGCTTGACTTTATCCAGTCAAGTCTGTAGGTCCGCTTAGGCAGTAAGGCAGTAAGGCAGTAAGGCAGTAAGGCAGTAAGGCAGTAAGGCAGTAAGGCAGCAGTCAGCAGTCAGCAGTCAGCAGTCTGAAGTCAGCAAGGTATATGGTAAAAACCTGGTAATTAGGTAACAAAAAATACTTTGCATTTAGGTAACACAT
>CAYFLR010000042.1:0-184 GCA_964343805.1 uncultured bacterium
TGTAAACATGATGACTATCATGGAAAGTTTAAAGTATCCTCTAATGGTTTGATCATTCTTGCAAAAAATGAGCTTATGGATAGCCATGCGGATTATTTTTACTATTCAAAAACAGACTCAATAAAGCTCTTTTGGAAGGATGCGAGACCACTGAAATCTATGGCTTTTGAATTTGGGGTTTTAG
>CAYFLR010000042.1:229-10384 GCA_964343805.1 uncultured bacterium
AACGACTCTTTACTTGGATGTAGTATTAGCTTAGTAACAAAACATAATTCTTCAAATTATACGACACTTCTCACCTTAATTATCTTCTGTTTTTTAACTTTACGGATTGTTGGGCTCTTCCACTTCCGAAGTCACAATCACCCAATCAGGCAAAGTAGGAAAGTGAATGATCATTGAAGCAATGGCAATAATAAATAGATAAATCCCGTGATTGAAGCTTTGACCTAAAAAGCTAATTACAAAACCTAAGATGGCGATGAAGTCCGAAATCACCCAGCAGATTAAAAAGCGAGCAAACAGTTTTGCTAGAAAAGTGTTCTGCTCTTTCTGCCCCCATGATTCGCCGGGTTTGGGCGGAGTTATTTTAGAAAGGGGAAGTTTTTCTAATTTAATAAGCACCGCCAGGGTGGATCCGATTAAAGCGAAAAGTATCAAGGCAATTTTAATAGTGGGTAAATTGTCAAAACTAGGATCACCACTCGCATTTTGATTTACGAAGTAAGATAGTCCGGGAAAAACCAGGGTGGATCCAAAAAAGCCAAACCAAAGAACTTTAAAAAAATAGGTTCGTTCAGAGTGGACTTTAACTTGGGACATAGGGCTCTCCTTTTAAAGTAAAGTGATTTTAAAAATTTAACAAATTACCTCCCACAAATATAGCTGAAAGATGGTAAGATAATATTCAAATCAAGGAGATAATTAATTATGAAATTATTCATCCATTTCATCCTACTGGTTTCCTTCTTTGGAGCGGAACTTTCGGCCCAGCTTTGTGAGCGGTTTGTAAAGTCGGCCTTGAGAAACTATGTGATGGAGCAAGGGTTTAAAGTTGTTCCGGGTAAAGAGATTCCTTACAACTATCCCGGTGGATTTGTTCGTTTAGAAGATGCGCGGCTATCTATCAAAGTTCAAGATATAGGAGCTGTGGCAGAATTAATTGGTCGGGGCGCTCAAATCAGTCCTCTCGTTATTAGTAAGAGGCTTAACGAGAGACTGTTTCATGGGGTGGTAGAAATTAGCGTGGTGGAACTATTACCCGAGTTTGCTAAATCACGCAATAACACCTGGGCCAAATGTAATGGCCCCAATTGTTGGAATGCTTCTTTAAACTGGCACGATCCCACCATCGGTGAAAAGTTTACCTCTCCTCCGGAATTAGAGGCCGAACTCGCTACTAATTATCGAAGGCTCAAACCGGGTGAATATTTGCACTTTGGTGATGTGGTAGTCTTTCGGGCGGGAGAGAAACTCATTCATACCGCTATATATTTAGATAATAATTTGGTGTGGCATAAACCGGGAAGTAGCAAGCTACAACCTTGGACCCTTGAAAGTATGGTTCATGCTGTGAGTCAGTATATAAGAGTTGGGCATACTGATAACCTAAGTTTTTTTAGAAATAAACAAGTAGAGTCTCTCGGTTTCTTTGACTCATTTTCGGTAAAGGTCCATCGTGTCTATCTATAACAATGTGGAGTATAAAAAGTATATTAAGAAGCGAGTGAAGGCTCATAAAATGACCTTTAGCGGGCTCGCTGAATCTTGTCGAATGCAGAAGAGCTTTTTGAGCATGGTAATAAATCAAGAGATGCATATCAATGAGGAACAAGCCTTTCTGATGGCGGAGACTTTCAATTTAACTTCTGAAGAAACAGATTACTTTTTATTGCTACTCCAATATGCCAGAGCCTCCTCAAATAATTACGCCGCTTTTTTAAAAGGCAAAATTGAAAAGATCCGAGAGAAGAAGGGGAGACTGACTGAAAAACTTTCCAAGAAGACGGTGAATCTAACCCAAAATAACCACAGTGCTTATTACGAATACTATCTCAATCCTTTGGCGCAGTATGTTCATATGTTGCTCTTGATCCCTAAGTATCAAAGTGATTTAGTTATGATTGCCAAACGATTAGATTCGACTCTGGAAGAAATACAAACCGTGATAGATACTCTGCAAGAATTGGATATTGTTATTTATCAAAATGATAGGTATGAGTGCACAGCCAAAAGTATTCATATAGAAAATGGCACCGCTTTATCGGATCAAAATCATCTGAATGCTCGGCTTCAAGCTTTACAAAAGAAGATTAATTTAAAAGAAAACGATTATCGATTCTCTGCCACGATTTGTGCAGATACAAAAGTTAAGAAAAAAATAGTAGATGAAATCAAGAATATGCTTTCTCGTTGTCAGAGCTTTACCCAAGACACTCTCCCTACTGATATTTATCAGTTTAACATCGACTTCTTTCAGAAGTAATCATTTCTTAAAGTTCAAAATATTTGAACAAATCACTCAATATTAAATATTATATAATTTAACCGCTGGTTATTGAATGTTATGTTTTTAAGACAGGGCCTGTATTTAGAGTTCAAATATTTATAACTAGAGATGGGAAAGCTAGATAGGGGGAAGTATGTTTAAATGGATGCTTTTATTAGGGTCACTTTTGTTTATTATATTAATTTTAATTCAGTGTGATGAGGAGGATGAAGACAATTTAGAAAAGCCAGAAATAGATCTCTTTGTTAAAGATGTGGAACTCCATCCAATCACTCATTCCAAAGCCCTTCTTTTAAAAAATAGGGTGGTGGTATTTGGAACCTCGGACATTGATGAAAAATACTATGAGGGCAAGATAGCAAATGGAAACATATGCCAAGTTAAGGATAAAAAGCCCGATGAAAAAGAGAAAATCGTAAAGGATGATCTCTGTCAGGTGGATGCGACTCTAATGCAAATGATGTTTTGCAATGATGATTCCGATGATTGCGTGTCGCCAGAATTAGAAAAAAACTATGACCTTTCAGATGATAAGCGGCCTGATATTACTGTTCAGCTGACTCATTGTTTAAAAGGAAAAACCCCTAATGTTTGGATGGGATTAAGTCAATCTAAGAAAGCAGGAGATAATAATCAACCGAAGGTTGCCTCGCTTATTGAAGCTAAAGAGGATTTTAAAAAGGATTTAGGTAAGGTCATTAAAAACATGGCGAAGGCCGCAAGTGAAATCAAAGGTCATATTGCTTTTAATATAATTGGTAAGGAAGCAGGAGAATCCATTGCTTTAACTGGAGAGGATATTCACTTAACCAATATCACTCCTTATTTAACTCCTGACGATAAAGAATCTATTTCTCTCTCTGTTGGTATCGACAAAGAGCTGTCTGAAATGGATTGTCCGAAGCCCGAAACCAGTGAAGAGTCGGCAGCGACAAAAACTTCCTCTTCGGAAAAAGCTCCCATCGCCCAACCTGCTCCCAAAAAGGAAAAAGTAAATACTAAATTACCAACTAAAAACAGTAACCCGGTTAATATTCCAGAGGGTTGTGAATATCATCAAAAAGACCTGCTCACCCAAGATTTGAAAGATCAAACGGAATTCAATGCGCACTTTATCAGTGTCTATCAGGCTCATGGGAATCATGGACCGGGAAGACATCCCGAAGGATCCATTCAGGTTTCCATTGAAGATTTAGCAAAGCCGGCTTTGATTGTTCTCACATCTTATGAGCCGGTGGCTTGGTCGGTAGACATTACGGATGAAAACGATGTGCTTGGAGTTTTAATTTTGGGATATCATGCTCAAAGAATGACGACGGTTGCAGATATTCCCTTAGAAATTCATGATAAAACCTGTAAAAGTCGATTGGGAAGTATCTCTTTTCCAACCAAGTATCCTAGCAATGGAGCAAACCGGCTGGTAGAGATCGTCAGTGAGAAAGTTTTACCTTTAAAAGAAGTTCTTTCCTATCAAGCTAAATATGAAGAGAAGGAGTTTGTTATCGGGGAGGTCAAGTAATTGACCCAAAAGGATTATTTGAATTGGTGTTTTCCTTCAACGGCACTTATGATAGGTTGGCTTTAAAATCAAGTAACAGAGGTTGTAGCATGAAAGTAGCAGGTTTTTTATTCCTAACTTTTTTTATTTTCTCCTATCTGTTGGCCTCCGAAGGAGGCTGGACGAGTAACGGAGGAGACACCCTTTCCACCCGAAATAATCCTTGGTTTTTGGAAGATCTTTGGATCAAGAAAGAAATTTCCTTCTGTATCCAAATGGGTGATTTTTCGGTCTCAAGCAAAGAGGCTCGAATGGCTGTAACTAAAGCCTTGAAAGATTGGCAACAGCTGCTTAAATTAAGTGAATTTTCTATAAAGCCAATTGGTTCATCAAGAAGGCGCTTGGCTACAAATTTTAGATATCAATCTTCATGTGATTCAAATACCCACTTAAAATTTCTATTTGGCACCTATGATTTACAGGTGGAGAAATTGATAAAAGAGAGAGGATATCCGGTGGCCTTTGCTCAGATGATTGAGTATGACCCTCAAGACGGCAGTGGAAAAGGAATCATATGGCTCATGCCGGATCAAGGCGATAACGTCTATCAGGGAAAAGGAATTTTTCCCTTTTGGTACTTAGGGGCCTTACATCCTGTCATAATGCATGAACTGGGTCATGTATTTGGAGTCGGTCATCAATTCGGGTCTTTCATGGATTCCCATTTTCCCTATCAAGTGTATTTACATTATTTAAACTATCTGCATGAGGTCAGTGGATTAGATGAGCCCATTAATCAACGACCATTTTATCTGGACGCTCTCGACCATCTTTCCTCCTCTAACTTTTTAAATTACAGCGCTCCGGCAGCTGGTACTAACAATGGGCATCCCAAAATCTGCACGCTTTATGAACTGGGAGCTCAAAATGATGATTTAGATACATTGGGCTTAAAGCGAAACAAGTTGTTATTTTCTGAGGAAATATTTCATCGACTTCTTAAATGGTCTTTTCCTCCCGGCTACGCTGGACGCTTTCAGCTCTGTCTGCAATCGGAAGTGGTTAGCTATTTCCCAAAGAAAGAGTATCGGACTGTTTTTCACATAAGCTCGTTAGATGGGGTCTATAAAGGAAAGTTACCTGTAACTTTTAAACCTAACTATGATGATCAAATTATTCCGTTGCAAGGGTTTTATCAGCTTCATAAGTTAAAAGAGTTCTTAACTCCTCTCACCTTTCTCAAGTTGAGATCTCATTATCACAGGGGATTTGTCACTCATAACGGGAGAAAAATTGAATTCAGTTTAAAAGGTTATACCAAAAAAAGTTTAACTTTTGCCTGGCAGGATCGGTTAATGGAATACCAATTTAACTCACTTTATGAGCATTACATTAATAAAAAACCAACTCAATAATCTCTAGGATACTTTTTCTTGTAATGCCCACATGCAGCATGCCTAAATGAAATAGCTCTTGGTCTCGGGTATAGTCAGAAGTTAAATAAAATCCTTTCACTTTTTTATTCTGTAAAAAGAGAGTGTTCTGTGGGGTTAAAAAACGATTCAAAGTCGATAGCGCTACCTTTAAATTATTGGTTTCAAAATCATGAAGGTAGAAAACGCCCTCATTAAAACCTTTAACGGCTACAATTTCCAACATCTCTTCTAAGATAATAATATCGGAACTTTCTCTGGACCAATCCCTTCCAATGACTAAACCGAGCCAATTTTTATTATCCACCTTCCAAGTGCGAAAATAGGTTTCATCACTAAAGAGAGGGTATCCATCTACGATTTGGATATGATCAAAAGTTAAAAGAGTATTTAAAAAAGATGTCTTATTTAAAAATGCTTTGAACGCTCTCAGGGATTTAACATACTCTTGGTTATCGTCGGTGAGAGGGTGGGGAAGACCTTCCCTAAAACGTTCAAATAGAGCTTGGGGGAGTAACTGCTTGATATCCTGTTTAAGTTGAATAATTTCCACATGAAGCTCTGCAAAGTGAGGCAGGCGATTAATAAGATATTGGTTGGCCTCACCGTTAAAATGATAGAGCAGAGTGTTCCCAACGGGCTTATGAAGGTCTTCGTGACTATTACCCAGGGCTTTTTTATTGAGAAGTATGACTTTTTCGATCGCTCGGTTGGGTCCAAAAAACTCTCTGGCGGAAGTAGAAAATATAAGGTGATGAAGGTTTTTAACTCCCTGATACTTTTGGACATAGTAGAGGGGAGACTCCATTTTTAACTCAATGACATTCTTAAGATCCTTCAACCATTTTCCGTAAGTTGAGCCTGCCGGAGGGAGCTCATCCCCAATTAATATCCTGAAATTAAATAACAAAATGAGGGTCACCAGTGTGCCAAAAGCTACATTATTCATAACATCTCTTTTTTATTTCTTAGTTCTTGCCTTAGATCGCTTCATAGCACATTTTCTTAAAATTACAAAATTATAAACCCGGATAAACTTTTGCCTTCATCCTGTTTCCAAGCTAAAATTGAAAGAAGGGGGAATCTATGAAACTGCTAACGATTTTGATTATTGGAATGGTTTTTTCCGTTGATGTGATGGGAAGTGCAAAAGACCGGCTCACCTTTCCCTTAATTGAATCTGTGAGTGCCCAGCATGAAAGTATAGATGTTACCAGTAGAAGCATTACCATTTTAGTAAATCAATCAGATAACCTACTTTACCAATCTGTAAGATCGATTGAATCGGGTGCCGCAAGCTCACTTTCTCCTCGCGAAATGGAGGTGGTGATCGCTTCCTTTTGTACCCATTTTATGGGAAAGGAGCCTTCTGCTAATACCCTAAAAGCATTCGAAACCATAACTCTTTATGGCCAGAAAATGGGAACCATTCCAGGGTATCATGTACAATCTTTCGTGCGGATAGCAAAGAATATCAGAAGAGTCTCCAAATTAGATCAAATTGCCGATGCCGCCTGGGATCGAGCTATGGATCTGCAGGTGACTCAATTAAAAGAGATGCCCATGATGATGATGGGATTACTGCCTACGGAAACCATTTCCAAAAGTGTGGCCAACCTTTATGAAACGGGTAATGAACTGGCAGAAGTGGTGAACCTCATGCAGGAAATTGCCGGGTACAGCAAGCCGGGAACACCGGTGATGATCAGCGATGTGAATTTTGACCCCTTTGTTGATTTTATAAAAAATGTAGAAATCCTCAAGCTTTTAGAAGCACTTCCTTCCTTGCAAAATACTTCTAACATCACTCTATTAAAAGAAACCCTCCTTAAAAATATCATGGTTGATTACTATGGGATGTCCAGGCAGATAGCGGGTCTCGAAATGGCCATGGGGGGGAAGGCTATGGCCATGAATTTAGTAGCTATCATTGCTTATACTACCATGGATTTAAAGCCGGCTACGGTGGAAAGAATAAACTCTCATTTAAATAATGCCAAGGAGGGCTTTTGGGCACAAACTTTCTCAGGGCCCGAAGTGGCTGAATTAGAACTATTGATGGAGAAAACTCGCATTGCCAGAAGAGAGACGGTTAAGATCGAGAAGCTGGCTCAAAAAAGTGGAACCTTTACCACGGTAGGGCATATCGCTATCGGGTTATTACAAAATGAATTCAAAAATGTGGATGATGCCCTCTCATTTATTGCTGAAACGGATAAATATATGGAGAAACTGGGAATAGAGAACCCTGCCCTTCGCAGGACCACCGGGTTTTTAAGTGACAGTGCTAAATTACTTAGAAAAGTCGGGGATACGGGAGCCGATTGGTCGATTACCGCCTTGCAATACCCTCAGATGTTCTCCAACTGGACTGCCTATATGACAGTGGAGGCGGCGACTCAAATTGCTACTAAATCCAGGCAAGTGGCTTCTGGGGTTGCAACAGTAGCGAGTAAGACTGGAGAAGGAATTGGTAGTGGAGTCAGTACTGTTCAAGACGGAGCAAAATCTCTCACTACTAGCATAAAATCGGGTCTTGGATCTTGTAAAAACTTGACTCATAAACTTCCCTGGTGACTAAATCACCTCATTGTGCTTTTCGATGATGGATTGATCGTTGGATAGAATCTGTTTGTAGGCCTGCTCAACTCTTGATTCTGCCAAGTTAAGAAAAATATCGGTGACTGCCTTTTTGCGATCAGCATGGGTGGCATCACGACAAAGTAGGTAACTAATCACCGTATCCGCTGCCATTTCTACCAACCGACGAGAGTGATAGTTTTGGTAGACTTTATCATTTTTTTCTTTGATATGATCCATGGCTTGTTGCAGTCGGCTGCGTAAACTTCTCGCTCTTTCGAAAAGTTCGTCTACGGCAGAAAGGTCATGGTCATTTTCAAAGTCGTTCAGATAGTTAAAAACGATGCCAGTAGTTACACCGGAAATAGCTGCTACTACTTGGAGCTGAGTGGTCCCTTCATAGATATTGGTGATGCGCACATCACGATAGTGCCGCTCCACATTAAAATCGGTAGTAAAGCCCACTCCTCCATGCACCTGAATACCATCGTAGCAAACCTTATTAGCGGTTTCGGTAACAAAGGCTTTGGTGAGAGGTGTAAAAAATCCAGCGAGCCGAGTGTAAGCTTTTACATCCGCTCGAAGTTCTTTAGTGGGCTCGGCGGTTGCTTCTAGCTTTTCTTCAGAACCCTCTTTCAAGTCAACCATGCGAGAGGTCTCATAAAGAAGGGTTCGCATAGCTTCAATGGACACCTTCATTTGAGTCAGCATTTCGTAGACGGGAGAAAACTCGACAATCTTCTGCTTGGATTGAATGCGTTCTTCGGCATATTTCCTGGATTCCAGGTAAGCGGCTTCTGCGATTCCCAGAGCTTGAGCAGATACTGCTAACCTTGCTCCATTCATCAGAGACATGGTGTATTTAATGAGACCAAATTTACGTTTTCCGAGGAGGGATGCGGGTGCATTGTTGAATTGCAGTTCGCAAGTGGGTGATCCATGGATACCGAGTTTTTCTTCAATACGACGGATTTTCATATGATCATCACGTTCGTAAATAAAGAGAGATATCCCCTTTCCTCCGGTTGTGCCTTCTTCCGAACGTGCCATCACTAAAGAAATATCAGCGCAGCCATTGGTGATAAATCGTTTGACGCCATTAAGGTGCCATTTGCCATCTTCACTTTCGGTGGCTTTTAATCTCACTGCCTGCAGGTCACTACCTGCATCGGGTTCAGTCAAAGCCATAGAGCCAGTAACATCCCCTTTGGAAAAGCGAGCGAGGTATTTCTCTTTTTGTTCCTCAGATCCATATTTTAAAATGGTGTCTGCAATTTCTTGCAAACCAAAAATATTCATCAAAGAGGCGTCAGCTCGAGAGATGATTTCCGTGGCAATACTGTAAACAATTTTTGGCATGTTAATGCCATCGTATTTCCGAGGGAGAGTAAAACCAAGTAGATCAGCCTGCTTTAGACGGTTGATGGCATTTTGTGTCCCTCTTGCATAGGTCACCTCACCATCTTTAAACTGAGCGCCTACTTTATCCACATCTTCAGCACTTGGAAAAACATGCTCTCCAGCAATATCTCCAACGACGCTCAGCACTTGCTTGTAGTTATCCACCGCGTCTTCTAAATCGGCGGGAGCTTCTGGGTGATTATCTTCATTATTAAAATCATCTTCTTTTAAGGCAACAATCTTTGAAAAGTCAAGATGCTCCATATGAAAACGAATATCATCATTGTCTTGATAAAAATTCGCCATGGTCTCGCTCCTTTCTGGTTTTATTTTTCTTGATAGGCTTGAATCATTTGCGGGATGACTTTGCGAGCATCCCCTACAATTCCATAGTGGGCTATTTGAAAAATGGGTGCATCAGGATCGGTGTTAATCGCAATAATTCTTTTGGCATCCGAAATTCCGGCACTGTGTTGAATCTGTCCTGAAATGCCCACTGCAATATATAAATTAGGACGAACAGTGACTCCTGTTTGTCCAATTTGTCTCTCTTTTTCCACTACTCCCATATCCACTACCGGGCGTGAGGCCGCTATCTCCGCATTTAAAGCAGTTGCCAGCGATTTGACCAGCTCAAAGGTGTCAGGATCACAGGCACCCATTCCCGCTCCAATAATGATAGGAGCTGCCTTTAAATTGACGGTCTGAGCTTGCTTGATAACCTCGATGACTTCCGTTGGAAAGTCTTCTTTGGGAAGATCACATGGTTCTGAAATAATTTCTGCTGAGAGCGAAGAGTCTGGCTCATGAAGCTTCATCACTCCTTCGCGTACTGTGGCCATAGAGGGATGGCTTTCAGGGGAAACGATCGTTGCAATAATATTCCCTCCAAATGCGGGTCTAATTTGCAAGAGGGAATCTTGGTATTCCACGCCCTTATATTTAAACTCACCAATTTG
>CAYFLR010000042.1:10394-39390 GCA_964343805.1 uncultured bacterium
GTTCGGTACAATCTGCGGTAAGTCCACATCGCAAAGAGGAAGCCACTCTCGGTGCCATATCTCTTCCATTGACCGTAGCACCAAAAAGTACAATTTGAGGGTCATATTTTTTAATGGTGTTCACGACAGTTTTAGAATAAGGAACCGAGGTAAAATGTTTGTATTTAATATCTTCATAGAGATAGACTTTTTTACAACCATAGTGGCCGAGCTTGGTTATTTCTTCTTTGATTTGGTGTCCCATAGCTACGGCAGTGAGAGGGACTTTCAGCTGATCGGCAAGCTCCTTCCCTTTGCAGACTAACTCGAGACTGACATCCGCTATTTGACCATCTCTGGTTTCAATATAAACCATTACTTCATTCGTTTTTGCCACAATTGCCCCCTTACCCGATAATATGTTCATCTAGAAGGTTCTTCACAAGCTGTCCAATATCTTCTTTGGTGTTGGGGATGTTTTGCACCTCTTTAGCTTGTAAAACAACATTTTCTATCCCCTTCACTTTGGTGGGGGATCCACCTAAACCGCATTTAGCCATATCTGCTTGAATGCTATCTAAATGCCATTCTCTAATGTAAGGAACTCCATCCTCTTGGTAAAGTTGACCACAAGGAGAGACCTCTCCTTCGGCTTCTACTTTTTTGGTAATCTTTTTGTATCTCATGACTTTTTTAACACTGAAGGGGCGAGGTTCGCTGGCTTCACCTGTTACCGTCAGTAATAATGGAAAAGGAGCCTTCACAGTTTCCACACCATTGTCGATGGTTCGAGTTACGGTGATGGAGTTATCTTTATTATTACTTCCACTATATTGAACTTTATTGACCTTATGAATACAGGTAATTTGGTTGATACCTAACTTCTCTGCCAATTGAGGCCCAACCTGGGCTGTGTCTCCATCAATGGCTTGACGACCACAAAATATCAGGTCGTATTCTTTAATTTTTTCTACCGAGCATTGAAGGGCGTATGAAGTAGCCAACGTGTCTGCCCCGGCAAATTTGGGGTCGGTCACGATAATAGCATCATCAGCTCCTCGATAGAGACATTCTTTAAGAACTTCTACCGCCTTAGGAGGACCCATAGTAATAACTGTTACCGTTCCTCCTAGTTCATCTTTTATTTTAAGAGCCTCTTCAAGGGCATTCAAATCCTCTGGATTAAAAATAGTGGGAAGTGCAGCTCTATTGACAGTACCATCAGCTTTCATTGCATCACCGGTTACGTTCATAGTGTCAGGCACCTGTTTTACTGCTACGATCATTCGGGGACCCATCTTCTTACCTCCTCAAACACTTTTCTAACCGTTTCATATCATTTGGCATGCAATGTCCTATCAAAAACCATCATAGGATACAAGTACTATATCCGTTTAAAGCGCTCATAACCGGAGATCACAAAAATTAAAATTACTACCCCCGTGATACAAAACTTGTTAAGATGGCTTTTATGGAAAGAAAAAGAACCATACGTCAGCAGATCAAAGATCTTCTTCTAGAGAGTGAATGCTCCATCAGA
Organism: uncultured bacterium; assembly: GCA_964343805.1. Classification (GTDB taxonomy): domain Bacteria; phylum Bdellovibrionota_B; class Oligoflexia; order CAYFLR01; family CAYFLR01; genus CAYFLR01. Next base: position 11,914 of record CAYFLR010000042.1, read on the forward strand.
GAACTTTCACAAGTAGTGGGTATCTCCGAGAAAGAGGTTATTCCTCATTTAGAACAAATTAAAATAAGTTTTAAAAAACAGAAGCGGTTTCAAATAATTCCAGCTATTTGTCGTCAATGTGGGTTTGTTTTTGAAGGACGACAAAAGATAAAAAAACCAAGTAAGTGTCCAGAATGTCGGAGAAACTATATTGAATCACCCCGCTATAAAATAGAAGAAGAAAAATGAATTATATCGTTTACATTTTGGAGTGCCGAGATCAAAGTCTCTACACTGGTATCACTAACAATTTAGAGGAGCGCTTGGCCACTCATAGCAAAGGGAAAGGGTCTAAATATGTTCGTTCTCGCCTGCCTTTTCGCTGTGTCTACCAAGAAGCCTGTCCCGATAAAAAGACCGCTCTTCAAAGGGAGTGGGCAATAAAAAAAATGAAAAGAGAAGATAAGCTGGCTCTTATAACTACTTCGCTTTAGCAATATAATTCATCAGTTGTTCGGCACGAGCTTCCCAAGTATACCCTTGTAATACTGTTTTACGAGCTGCTTGACCTATTTGCTTTCTCAGTGCTTGGTTTTTTATCAGGTTAGATATGCATTCTGCATAATCCGCGGGATCATTTGTCACAAACATGTTTTCACCATGCGTGTATTTGAGTCCGCGAGAACCTAAAGAAGTGGAAACCACTGGCTTTTCCATGGCCCAAGCTTCTAGAACTTTATTTTTTATCCCTGATCCAACTACCATGGGGGCAATGGCCACCCAGGCATCTGCAATATAAGTCCTTAAGTCGGGAACTTCACCGGTCACTTTGATTTGCGGATACTCTTCTTCCAGTTCTCTGACCTGCATGGTGGGTTTCCGGCCTACAATCCAAAACTCTGCCCGGGGATGTTTTTTTAAAACGATCGGCCATATATTTTGAGCAAAGTAGATTACGGCCGCCACATTGGCGAAAAAATCCATTTTTCCGGTAAAAATCACAATGGGAGCTTTTCCCTCTGTGCCTGGAGAAAAGAATTTTATATCCACTCCATTAGGGAGCGTTTGGATTTTCTTATGTTTGGAATAAGCTTTTAGAGACGATGAATCTTCATTGGTTACCGTCAGGAGCATATCAACTTTTGGCGAAAATCGTCTTGAATGATAATAGACTTTGATAATCTCTTTCCAATGGGAGAGCTTTCTCCAAAAGCTATAGTTTTGCTGTAAATAAGGACCCATAGGATCATCCACTACATGGTTCATGGTCACAGTATTATCAATGCTCTGTAAATAAGAGGCTGCTTCCAAATGAAAGCCGATGATCCCATCAAATTGATGATTTTTGTGAGCCCAGTTGATGTTTTGAATGTGATTTACGGTTTGGGGATGAGAAGGTAAAAAGCGGCGATCTAAAAGGGAAAGGGAGGGATGGTACTCCTTTGAAGGGGAGTTAGATAACAATGGATTGGTCAAAAAAACATTTGGGTGGTGCCTTTTTACAATATCTTCATCTTCTTTGTTCCAGCTTTCAATATAGATCCAGATTTCATTTTTTAAGCTTAAAGCTTTTATCAGCTGGTTGTGAATCAGGGTGAATCCATCATCCATTTCAACCGGGTTTTTAGGTACACAAAGTAACAATTTCATTCCAACTCCTATCCCCTAATTTTAGCATAATGCCTAGAAAAGAATAACAAAATGTCATAAAATAGGAACTCATATTAACCCGAACCCCCATCAATAGCTGTGACTGAAAAAAGCGATAAACAAAATCAATCCCACTGGGCCTTAACGGTTCTTACTTCATTTACCGCCCTCTTAAATATGATGGTGCCTATTGTTCTGGTGAGAGTTCTAACTAAAGAGGATATTGGCCTTTATAAAATATTTTTTCTCTATCTAATGGTAGGCCCTTGGAAGTCTTTTGGGGGGAGTATATATAATGGTCTCTACTTTTGGATGGGAGGTTCTAAGGAAGCTTTGCAGTTAGTGAGGCAAGCCTGGACTATTTTGATGTGCTGGACTCTGGTGTTGGTGGTTCCGGCCTTTTTATTTAGTGAAGAAATTGCGAGATTGGCTGGCTATGAATATCGCTTTACTCTGCTTTTCATCATCTGTGCCTCCATCAATTTAACCTCCCAATGCTATGAAAATGTTTCGGTGGCTGATGGCAGAGTGATGCGCGGTGCCGTCTTCTCTGCTGGCTTTCAGTTGTTAAGGATGATGGCCTTTATCTCTACGGTTTTTATCTTCAGAAAGCTCGATGTGATTTTTATCTCCTATGCTGTGGTTACAGCGGGTGAAGTCATTCTGGGTACCATTTTAGGATATAAACAGGGTTATTATCGAATCATTTGGCAGCCTAAACTCATCAAAGAAATTCTTAAATATTCTCTTCCTTTGGTTGTTGGTTTTACTATATCAGCTATTGCTACTTCAGCGGACCAAATCATTCTTTCCAAATATTTGACCCATGCCGATTTTGCAGTTTATGCGGTGGGCTGTCTGGCTATTCCCCCTCTGATTATATTGGAGTCTTCCGTGACACGGGTGGTTATTCCCAAAATAGCTAAGGTGTTAGGGGATGATAAATTTGAAGATGCCAGACATCTCTATCATAATGCGGTGCGTGATATTTCTCTTTTAACCGTGCCGGTCGTGGTGGGGATGATCTTTTTTGCCGAACCCATCATTCTGATTCTTTTTTCTGAAAAGTATGTGGATTCCATCCCGATTTTAAGACTTTTTGCTCTCTCCTACCTCATTCATGTGATGCCCTACGATGTGGTTCCGAGAGCTCAGGGAAATAGCATTTGGATTATGCAGGCCAGCATCTTTTTTACGGTGACGGCTCTTGGGTTTGCCTTTTTAGGGGCCAAATATGGCGGACCTACCGGGGCTCTGATTGGCATTTTAATCAATGAAACTTTAAGAAGGTTTTATAGCCTGGCCTACCTAATGAAACATATGGGGTGGGCTTTGCTTCATTGTCTACCTTTAGAAGATATAATTAAGTTTATGATTTTGGCCTTGATTCCGGCCTCTCTCTCGCTTCTTGCCAAAGGATGGTTTAGTAATGTGATGGTGTGGGGGATTGTAAGTGGCGTCTTCTGTTGGATCTTTTATTTAGGTCTTATTTTTCCACACAAAATTAAAAGCATTCCCAGTTTGATTCGTTCCTACATCAGTCGTTGATAGATCTCTTCATACTTTCTGGCCATATTTTCCACCGAGTAGGTCTTTTGCATCTTTTTGCGGGCTTTCATGGCCATTTCCCTAGTGGAATCTTGATTGGCTAAGAGTTTTTGGACCGTTTCCGCTAAAATGGAAGCATCTTTGGTGGGAAAAAGAGCAGCCAATTCTGTGGCATTATCCTTGGTGCACGCTAAAGATTGATGTCCTTCAATATGAGAAAGAATACAAGGGAGGGCAGCTCCCATTGCTTCAATAACTGATAGTGGTAGCCCCTCGTGGAGTGAAGCACTGATAAAGAGGTCTGCTCCTTGCAAGTAAGGAACCACGTTATCCACTCCTCCTAGAAAATGAACTCGATTGTCCTTATCTAGCTCCTTAAGTTTTTGATAATATTCGGGTTCATCCTTAGGACCGGCAACAATTAATACCGCATCTGGACTTTGATAAAGAGCTTGAACGATGGTGGCTATGTTTTTTAAGGGAATCACTCGGGCAACGGCTAACCACAAAACTTTATTGGATGAAATGTTGAGTTGTTGAGTGAGCTGCGATCGAGCTTCGGGGTTAATATCTGCAATTTTAACCCCATTGGTGATAAGGGTGATTTTGCTCTCATTTAATTTAAGAGTATTAATATAGTAATCATTAACCGCTTGACTCACTCCTACAATATGATCGCATACTTTGGTGGCTATATATTCGAAGTATTTGTATCTATTAGATTTTTCTAGATGGCTGAGACCATGGGTGGTATGAACTAGCTGTGGGCTTTTTTTCCAAGGGGTGATCCATCTTTTTAAACCTAGGGGGGCCACATACATGAACGCCCCTAAATCATGGCTATGAATAATATCGAAGTCATGGCCAATACCAATGACCTCCTTTATTATAGTTCGGTCATAACCTGGCTTCTTCTGTCTATCAATGATTTTGATACCTGCGGCTTCGAGTTTTGGCACTAACTCACGTCCATCGTCAAAAACATAAATGCTTACATCATGTCCTTGTTCCTTCTGATAGGTGGCTAAATAGAAGGCGACATATTCCAAGCCACCAATGCCTAAATGGGATACTAAATGAAGAATTTTCATAACTTATCCATATTACATATTCGCCTATTTGAGTAGTTAATAATTTAAGGATAAATTTAACTATTTGAAAATATATGGATAGTTGGTTATTTTTGAAAAAAATCAAAATAAGTATTGATAAAACTATTAAAATGAAGTATAAGGGGGTTGCCTCAAAAGCTCTTTATTCAAAGAGACTTTTAGCCGGGTTATTTAAAAAAAAGGAATTTGAACCTGATTTTATTTATTTTAGGAGTGTTTTATGAAGTCTTTATTAACTCTATCAAAATTAGCAGCTGCTTTGCTGTTTAGTTTCTCCCTCGTTATTTCTGGAAATCTGATGGCGGAAGAGTCTGAGTGCAGTGTTCCAATCTGTGATATCGACAAGAAAATCGAAGAGTTAGCTGGAAAGTCCCAAGCTTTTCGTTGGGAAGCTATAATCAATCTTTCTGGCACTTATGAAAAAACCACCGACCTAGCTATTATAAATAATTTATTATCCTTTGGTCGTAAGCTCCGCGAAATCTGTAAAGAAGATGATCAATACATTATTGATGGAGCAAACGGACTTATCTCTAGAAATTTAGTCAAACTCAGCATGTATGGCGAAATTAATGGAGAGCAGTTCCTCGCTAACTATAAAGACATCACCGGCATGGGCAAGTTAAAAGAGGTCTTAGATTACTGGAGAAAAGAAATTGAAAACATTGATAATATCAAGGTTCTCGATGAATTGATGTTCTTTGCTGTTGGTGCAAAAGCCCACAGTGAGGAAAAAGAACATAAGCAATGGGTTATCGGAGCTGCTAAAGGTCTGATGCGTGTTTTAACATCTCGTATTACAGTTTTAAGCCCTTTCCAAGAAGGTATCTATGAAATCACTTTAGATGCTGGCATCGAGGTTTACCCATTTAACAGAATCGTAGTTATTGAAACTGCTAACGATAGCGGTCTGGTTGTTCAATTTTTAGATCAGGACAATGGAATTCCTATTTACTCTTTTTACAAAGCCTCTTTTACTGACGGAAAGTACATTAAAGGAAGCTCTATCACTCAGCAAAAAGTTATCTTCTTTGATTTTGAAATTGATCGTTTAAACAAGTCTGTGACTGGTAAAATTGTTGATAGCCGTTTTGGTTTCCCCATTACTTTCTCTGGTTTTCAATCTCACTCTATCACTAAGTTCTTTGAAAATACTTTAGATAAGCCCTACACTGAAGAGCAAGTTATTGGAACTTACGAAGGGCGTTTCGCTAATAAAGAGGGTGTTCTTAGTATTTTCAGCTATGCTCCTCATAAGTATTATGCCACTTTTAAGTCTCACGATAAAACTATCGTTAAAAACTTCTTAGGAAAATTATTTTCAGAAAAAGGCGTATTTAGCTTTATCCATTCTTCTCAAGGTAATACAATAAAATTAGTTCTTGCGTCTGGCGAAAATAACATTTGGAACGGAACCATGTTCTCTACTCGTAATGCGGTAATGAACAGTGTTTCTTTCACTAAGACAAAGTAATTAATGAGCCGATTTATAGGCAAAATTATAAGATTAATGCAGAAACGTCCCGGTGCTCTCTGGAGCAGCGGCCGGGAGTTTCTGCTTTTTTATTTGTCCCATTTAATTCGTAAAATCATCCCCTTTAATTCTCAAGTTAAAATTGATCAGAGTGTTCGTATTCAAAGGCTTTCTTCGATTTTAGCCGAAAAGCCATCTGCCCAAATAAGGATTGGCAAATATAGTATTATCTATGAAAAGGCTGAAATAGAAGCCTATGGAGAAGGTCAAATTGCAATAGGTGAATCCTCTATTATTGGTGATGCTCTTATTTATGCTCGTGAGGAAATTAAAATTGGAAGCCACTTTCTCACCAGCTGGAATGTTTTTATTCAAGATTTTGACCCTCATCCTATCAATCCTAAAGAGCGAGAGAAACAAATTGATCATATGACCCAGCAGTTTTATCCCCGTTTTCATGATCCAAAGAGTACTTCATGGGAGGGGCAATTTCCAACTCAACCCATAAGCATAGGTAACAATGTTTGGGTGGGAGCCAATGTCACCATTTTAAAAGGGGCTCAAATTGGAAATGGCTGTATAGTTGCTACCGGAGCGGTGGTAACTAAAGGGACTTATCCCGATAATTCCATCATTGCTGGAAACCCTGCAAAAGTCATTAAGCAAGTTGATTAATCTGCGGCTGGTAGAGTCTTTCTGCCACTGCTGTTAAGGCAAAAAGGGCAAAGGGAAAAAACATATAAGTATGTGAAAGAAAACTCATTGAAATGCCGTACCCGATGGTAACATAGAGCAAAGAAGGGACATGCTCTCTAACGATCCATGCCTGATACAAAGAAACCAAGTAAAGTGCCACATAGAGAAAAAATCCAATAAAACCGGATTCAGCTAAAGCGAGAATCCAACTAGAATGGGCAGTACGATGACCCCATTCAGATTGAAGTTCGGGTGCGTAACGGGTGAAGTTAGAGGGATAACCATTAAAACCCACTCCAAAAATGGGGTTTCTTACTGCCATATTGATACCGGCAATAGTGTAGTTGATACGACTCTTAGTGGATTCACTCATATCATCTTCGGTTCTTTTTAAGTTCAGTTGCAACAGCAAAAAGAAGGCGAGGCCAAAAGCAGCAACACTCCCTCTTAAAAAGAGATGTTTGATTTGGAGTAAAACGTAAAGTCCAATAATCGTGGTGAAGGCCAGTAGGGCGGTCCTAGATTGGGTTTCCCATAGGACCCAGAAAAAGAGCCCAGCTAGAGCCATTGCTAATGTTTGGGCAAATATACCCGCCTTTTTTTGAATGAGAGGAATAAAAACAAAGGGGAAGATAAAAATAAACACAGCTCCTAGATCGTTAGAGTTGCCTAGCTGGCCGAGAGATTCAAGACGCACGGGTCCAATGCTCAAATCGGCCACATCTTGAGTATAGTAGAGGGCTTTAAGTGCAATTCCCAGGCAGGCAATGATGGATGAGAACATGATGGTTTGAAAACCCAGCTTATCTCTCACTTGGTTCAGCATTAAGAAGAAGACAATGACATATTTAAAGTAAGTTTCAAAAAAGTAGTATTGAGCGCTATCGGGGTCGTTTCTTACGAAGGTGGACATAAACAGCCAAACCGTAAAGAGTAGAAGAATTTTCCAGCTACGATGCCAAACCATACCAAAGGCATTATAGCGGATCACATCTGTCAGAAAGGCAAAGAAACTTAAAAAAGCCAACGTTTTGGGAATCATTGACATGACCAAGTTTTTCTCCATTTGTTCCCAAGGACGGAGGAGCAGGTTGGCAGCAAAAAAGCTAATAGCGTTGACGGGATTAATAAAGGAAAAGCTAATTCCCATGGCCATGGCAATGGACATGATAATATGTTCGAGTCCCCAATTATAATGAAAAAAATAGGTGAATCCAGGCAGTGAAACAGCCAGATAAATTGCGATAAGCCGATGTTTATGGGCAAAGTAAGGGTAGGTTTGAACCCTTTTGATCTGTATTAAAACTATGAAGGTAGCGATGAGTAGTAAAATCCAACTGTCGATTTGAAACATGGTGGCTTGACCAACAATCAGACGATTGTTAATCAAAAGGTGCTCATAAACTCTCAGTATCTCATTTAACTTGGGCATCAGTACAGCTGACCTTGTTTGACTTTGATCCTTTTACTTCTGGGTATTGAGCCGAGAAAGGGTATTCGTAATTGGGCTGCTACCATAGAAGCACTGGTGCTGGTGATGAGCAGATATTCTCTTATGAGGATAATCAAAATCAGAATTAAAAGAGAAGCTCCCAGTCCCATAATGAGAAACTTTCGTTTGGATGGAAAGATGTGTTTATGAGGAACGAACGGTTTTTCAATAACATCGAAATAAGCGCTGTGTCCTTTCTTCTCCAGCACTAGTGAGATATTAATTAGCTCTAAACGGTGCACCAATTCTTGATAGATAATGTCAAAGGTCTCAAATGAAGAACTATCATCTCCTTTTTTCTCTCTGAGCTCTTGTTGCTCTTGAATGAGTTTAATTTGGCCTTTCAGTTGTTTAATTTTGCTCATCAAATTGAGAACTAACGGATGGCGAGCTGAGTATTTAAGCTTAAGCATTTTGAGTTTGGTGTCTTTGGCTTTGAGATTGTTTGCCATCATTTTGAGTTTTTGGTCGATATTGATGACACTCTTCTCATCTTCATCCCCGCCGCGTCTCATTTCCTCTAATCGACCTTGAATTTCCCCTTTGTAGTTATTCAGAATCCCAATCCGATTGGCAATGAGGGTTTCTCTGACACGGTCAATGCAGTCACTAATAATGCTGTAGGCAATCTTTCCATCTTTATGTTTGATTTTAACTTCAAAGGTGGATGGATCTATTTGTAATACGCGTAAAGCTCTTATGAGTTCTGTCTCTTCCACTTCACGACCTTTGGTCTCTTTGGGGAAGGAAAATAGTTTATATTTCTCTCCTAAATTAGAGATGAACTCTTTATCAATCGCTTTACGGATAAGTCTATTTCTTTGAGATCTGATTTCGGCAGTATAGATAAATGGAATAAAATCAGAAATCTGTGGGATATTAAAATACTGGGCTTTAATGAGGAAAACGGCCTTACTTTGATAGGACTTAGGCATCGTAATTGCCAGAAAATAAGCAATGGCACAAGAGGCAAAGACCACGGTGAATCCTAAAAGCTGATAACGGCGAATCAGATTTAGAATATCTCTAAATTGGAGTAAATCGGTCTCGTTATTAGTTTTCATTATAGATAACTCCTAGAAAAGTAAGGTTCATTTGTTCCAGTTGGTTGGTGGTGTCATCCACAATATCTTTACGATTTGATTTTCTGGAAAGAACTAAAAGGCAGCCGCAATCTTGTAATTGACTGGCAAGTACCAGAGGATCAATGTCAGGAGAGTGGGGTCTGTTAATGGCTTCCGTATCATAAAGAATAACTTCAAACTTTTCAGTGTGAGGGGTAATTTGCTTAATCAAATGCATTTCACTATCAGTGGTGAGTTTTAGCTTAGGGGAGAATATGTTTAAAAAGGGAATGAGACTTTTATTAACCCCTTTACTATTTTCTCCCTCTTCTTTCTTCTCTGGTTTTTGAAATAAAAGCGGGGGGTGAAGGGATTTCTTTTGATGATTCGAAGATGTGTTCACATAGAGCACTCTCGAGTCGGCAAACTCTTTTAACGCATAACCTAAAGTCAGGGTCATGAACGTTCTTCCTTCGCCTGCAAGGGGGCTCATAATCACAATATTTCTTAGTTTTTGATCTTGGATCTGTTGATATAACCGATTAAAAATTCGTTTGAAATCGGAACTGCTAATATACTCATAAATGGCAGGTGTCATAATTTCCTCAAATCATTAAGGGTTAATCAATTAACATCACAATCATAATCGCGGAGGCTATGATAGAAGTAATGGTACCAATTCTACCCAAGATGGTATCAAAGGTTCTATCTTCAATGACTGAAACAATAAACACGTCACCTGATATGGGAAAGGGTATTTTATTGGTTTCTGAAAGATTAAAGCGGAGCTCTTTTTTGGTGCCGTTTCCGTAGTTCCGAATAAGAATGATGTCTTTTAAATTGGCGTTGCCCGAGGGGCCACCGGATTTGGTCAGATAGTAGATGAAATCGGCACCGGGAATAAAAGTTTGATTGCCAGGGGCGGTAACAGCACCGAGTACGGAAATATTTCTTTGGTGTGAGATGTAATCGGCCATGGGAGATTTTTTTAATTTCTTAAAGAGAACGGTTTCTCCTCCCTTCCAATTTCTTTTGCTGAGGGTACCAATTTTATAGTTATTAATATCATCCAGATGAAGAGTTCTGATATTCTTTTGCGAAATGATGCGAACATAATCGGGTTGTTCGGTGACCAAGTAACCACCCGCTACAGATCGAGCTTCATCTAGGCTGGATGAGTGATCGATCAAATATCGTCCCGGCTTTTGCACTAAGCCCTGAATATCAACCCACACCTTATCTTCAAGTATTCGCCATTTGACCGGACCGGATATACGAAAGAAGGGTTTATAGGCTTTGGTCACTTTATTTCTTAACTGTTTAAGCGTCAGCCCCTTGGCATAAATCTTAATCTTATAAGGAAGAGTTAAAACTCCATTAAAGGAGACTCGGAATTTTCCATTAAGTTTTTCATCTTCGCCATGTGAAAGTTCAAATAGATAGCCTGGTGCTACTCTGGTGGCTTTGGCTATGAGTACTGTGTGGGGGAGTAGAGAGAATACCATTAAAATTAAGAACATCCGTTTCATTTCTTCATCCTTGTAATGTTGATATTTATGCTGTCACCACTCGTTCTTTAAACCTGGAACCTAAAGCCAGTCGAGCTCCACTCAAAGAGAGTTCAAAGTCTTTCAAGTTCGGATTATTACCATCCACATGAATACGCGGCAGAGCCGTTAGATGTTTTATGTGGGATGAAAAGATATTTCCTAAACGGGTGGTGGTGGCCGTTTTAAATCCTATTTTTTGAGCAAATTGAAATTCTCTTTCACTGGCTTCTCCTCGTCCTCCAAAAGGATAAGAGAAGTGATCCACTGGTTTTTCAATCTGCTCTTCGATAATTTTCTTAGATTCTTCAATTTCAAAATAACTTTGTTCTGCTGTAAGCTGCTTCAGGGCATAGTGGTTGAGAGTATGGGCTCCAATGGTGACCAAAGGATCCTTACTTAATTCTTTAATGAGATCCCATGAAAGGACCGCACTTCGAGAATAGTGATGAGGATCCATGTGGTATTTTTGACAGATAATTTCAATGAGTTCTTTGCGTCCCTTAGCATCTTGGTCTAACATAATTTGTCTAATTTGCTCAAAAGACTGATTCATCTCGGTTAAATTGGAGTGAGAGAAAGAATACCTTTTTTCTAAATAGGTAAATTCAACTTGAGAATTCTTTAAAATAATGTCCTCCAAAATGTTCCACCAGATAATGGCTTCGCCATTGGGGAAGCTGGTGGTGACATAAATAGCAAAAGGAACTTGGTGTTTTTTGAAAAGGGGGTAAGCCCATTCATAATTATCTTTATAACCATCATCGAGCGTGAAGGCGATAAAGCGCTTTTCTTTTTTTCCGGTTAACCATTCGGGCACTTGATCTAGAGAAATAAATTCGTAGTTTTGATCTTTAAAGTAGAGGATAAGCTGTTCTAAATGCTGACAGGTGATTTCTAATCCTCGATTGTCTGAAAGTCGATTCTCTTCGTGCTGATTGGTGACTCGGTGGAGCATGAGGATACTACCCACTCCAGCATAATATGGTGATATAACCCTGTGTAAATGCAGTAGTTTTATTAAAAACCACATAGTTTTTTTCAAGTTTTTATAGATAATATCACGCAAATTTCTGCTCCTAGTTAAGGGATTGGGGCCCATTAACGTGATGACTATGTATCATAATTTGTGTTTTTTGTAAATTAATTTTACAAAACAACAAGTTAAGTTTAAAAATATTAAAAACGATATTTATATCAGTATTATACATATTACCATATTTTAAATTATTATAGGAGCCCAGATATCTCTGTGTTAGAATTTTATTTCGAAGGTTCCACTTATTTTAAATATCAGAAGTGCATAGTGAAATGGATTGTCAACTTATAGATAACATAGAGGATTTTGAAAAGCTTAAAGAAACCTGGGACTCTCTCCACTCGCAAACGAGGGATCAAAATATATTCACCTCCTGGATGTGGCAATATCATTGGTGGAAGGTATTTGGGAATGATCAAGCTTTGCGAATTATCCTACTCAAAGAGGAAGGGCAAGTCTTTGTTATTGCACCTCTTTATATTCAAGAAACTAAACTCTTGGGCCTAATGCGACGCAGATCCATTCGATTTATTGGATCCTCTCAGGTAGGGTCAGATTACCTCAATTTGATATACAAAGGTGAAAGCCAAAAGGATTGCTGGGTCTGTTTAATAGATTTTTTAAGGAAAGATAGAAAGTGGGATCTCCTCGATCTCACCGATATCTCAAGTGAAGTGTTTTCTGATAAATTTATCGAAGGAACTTTGTTTGCTCGTTATGGAAAGGGAATTTTAAAAGATTATACAAAATGCCCGGTGGCTAAGTTACCAGCCAAATTTGAGGATTATATTGCCGAGCTTAGCTCCAGTCGTAGAAAAGACGTTCGCAGAAAACTTCGAAAAATGAGCAAATTAGAGGGATTTGAATTTAAAATTATTGAGACTGAGAGTGAATTGGCTGAAATTCAGCAAGAATTTATTGAAATTAATAAAGAGCGCTTGGCCGATAAAGGGATCTGTGGAGGCTTTCAAAGATCTGAATTTAGAAATTTTCATTTAAATATTATGAGCTTAGCGGCTAGGCAAGGGATTTTGAGATTAGCGATTGTTAAAATTAAAAATGAGCTGGCGGGGGGCTTATATATTTTTCGTTGTGGTTCTAGTTACTTGTTTTACCAAAGTGGCATGAATGCAAAATGGTCCGGCTATAGTCCCCTAACCGTTCTCTTTGCTAAGACCATTGAACAGGCAATTTTAGAAAAAATGGAGTATTTCGATTTCTTGCAGGGGGATGAATCCTATAAGGTCAGTTGGACCCATTTTATTCGCATCAATAGGCGGCTTTTGATGGCAAATAGACATATCAAAGGGGTTTTTCATCTTATTTTTTACCGTATCATCTTTGGGATTCGCAATTTCTTAAATAAATTAAAAGGGCAGTGATATGATGTGGATTATCTGGTTGATTATTTCTTGTTTGTTTTTGATACCAGCCCTCTACAGTTTTTTTATATACCCCCTTTTTATTTGGTTGTTGGCGCGTTTTTTTCCTGTAAAAGTCAACCTCCAATCGTCACACGCTGCCCCCAATACATTCTCTTTTTTATTACCAGCCTACAATGAAGAGAAATTTATTACCAAGAAATTGGACAATATTAGAGCGCTCACTGAAGAAAGTGGTTATCGAGTGGAGGTGTTGATTTTTAATGATGGCTCCTCGGATCAAACTTTAAAACAAATCAGAGAGTGGATGGAAAGTAACCTGGATTTTCAAGTCAAAGTTTTAAACAGTAAAAAAAACGTAGGAAAATGGGAAGGTCTGAAACAACTAGTTCCATTGGCCACTGGAGAGGTGACTGTTCTTTCAGATATATCTGCTGATTTGCCAGTTGACTTGCTCTTAAAAGCCGCTCCTTACTTTAAAGATCAAAGTATCGCAGTTGTTTCTCCCACCTATGATTTTGCCAAAGGAACCAAATCATTTATTTGGGAAAACCTTTATTGGCCCTATGAAAGGTTTTTAAAGCAGCAAGAGAGTTTATTTTATAGCACGGTAGGGGCTCATGGTGCTGGCTATCTGATTCGTACCGAGAATATTCCTAATCTGGTTGAAATGGAGCAGATGGGACTGCCTCTCATTAATGATGATTATTTAATACCAACTCTTGCTTGCCGGGGAGGAAAAAGAGTTCATTACTTATTAAATAGTGCGGTATCAGAGCTTGAGAGTGTCAGTGTTAAGGTGGAGTATAAAAGAAGAGTCCGCATCGCGTTGGGAAACCTTTATATGGCTAAAATGCTCTCATATATGATTGATGACCCGATGGATGTTCAGATTAAATTTATCAACTTTTCTCATAAGTCTTTAAGATTTTTTGTGGGGCCAGGTCTCTTTTTCTTTTTCGTAACCTTAAGCATCTGGTGGCTTTTTCCATTTGGTATCCTTCCCGCATTAGCCGCCCTTGTTATGTTAAAGGTGAGTCCCTTTCGAGCCAGTCTTCATGCTCTTTCAATTCATTTTTTTAAAGGTAAACAACAGCGGTGGTAAATTGAACATTTTATTTTTACTTACGGGTGCTCTTTTTTTTCTAAGTGATTCCTTTTTAATAAAGGCACAATCCATTCAAAACGATTTTGATAAGGGCCCGGATCAATGGATCAGTTTTGGTGAGGGAGAGTCCTTTTTCTCTGAAACTATAGGACATAATAGTAAGGGATCTTTGTCCCTCATAAATGGGCATAATCAAGAAACCACCTGGAATAAGAAATTCAAAGATTTAACCCCTGGAACCTATGAGCTCTCTTTGTGGTTGAGAGGTTTAAACCTTGAACTAGGGCAATGGAATTACGGAGTTTGGATTTTTTATGATGGAGGGAAAGGAACTAAGAATCTTATTACCTCTGGAGAAGGGACCTTTAATTGGAACCAACTGAGAGCTTCCATCAAGGTTTCTGGGAATTCACTGGCCCTTTGGGTTCGATTAAAAGGTCCTGGGCAGCTATGGATAGATGATGTCTCCCTTGTGAAAAATGCTAAAAAAATTAAAAAATCCAAACTGTGGTTTAGTCAATCCTCTTTGCCTACCGGAGGATTTGCTAAAAATAAAAACCGCTGTCTAAATTGTATGCATTGGTGGAATACTAAGTATGAACATTGTCCTCGTTGTGGATCTTCTCTGTTTAGGACTATGAATCCTGTTCAAAAAGTTAAGGATCAGCCTCAAAAGAGGCGACTTCTTTCTTTTGAAAATGCCTATTGGAGTGAGGAGGAGGATCGGATTGATCATGAGCAAAGAGATCAGACCATCAGCTCTGAAGGAAAATATTCTTTAAAAATTTCCAAGAAGGGTTATTACAATTTAAGATTCAAAGATGCCTTGATGAAAGATTGGTCCGGTTATGATTTTGTGGCTCTTGATGTCTACAATGAGAATAAAGAGATTGTTCCTTTTGCTTTGTCGTTAGGAGATGGAAAATCCAAAGGCTATTGGACTCAAATAAATCACCATACCTCTTTGGGGTCAGGTTGGAATTACCTTAGACTGTCCTTAAAAGAATACATTGGCGAAAGGGGATCCGTTAAAGTTAAACGTTACCTGGATTTAAAAAATTTAAAGAAGGGTTACTTCGATATCATGGCTGATTCCAAAAGAGAGCTGAAATCTCCTTTATATATCGACAATATTCGTTTGCTGAAACTGCAACCCCCCCAGGTCCCTGAGGGGATCATTGCCATTGACTTTGTCCATAAAAAGCATCAAGTTTACCCTGGTTTCATCCCGGTAACCTCCCATCTTAAATATCACCCTAAAGCAGGAATTGGTTTTAAAGAAACTCAGATTTGGAAAAGCCATGACTCTTTTTATGCAGATACTCTTCATCGTGATGCCATCTTGATTAATAATGGTAAATTTTTAGTTAATTTAAAAAATGGTTCCTATTATGTAGTATTAGTTGCTGACTACTTGGGCTATTGGGATATTCCCTTTTGGCAGTACAGAAAAATTACTATTCAAGGTGAGACGGTCAGAGAACAACGCCGCTCAGGAATCTATGATTTTATTGAGTCCACTTTAAGGTTCGAAAAAGTAATTCCTGGACCAAAAACTTCCCCTTACCAAACCTACCTAAAAGCTATCTTTAACCCCATCCTCAAAAAGGTAAGAGTTAAAAGAGGGATTTTAGAAATTGGATGTATAGGGGACACCTCAGGGATTGGATTAAATAGTTTAATTATTTTTCCTGCAGAAAAAAAGAGTGTGGGTCATAAATTCTTAAAAAAGTTAGATCAATATCAACAGCAAGAATATGAGAACTTAGTAAGAAAAGTGGACTCCCCACGTAAACAGAAAAAAAGTTTGAGTGCAAAAGAGCGCAAGAATGGGTTTTATTCTGCGGTTCGTTGGGCAACTGAACTGATTAAACCAGGGGACGAACTTCCTAGTTTATCCACAAAAATTAACCTTGATGGAGGAGTTAAAGAACGACCTGCTGTGAGTATACTGGTGCGCAACATAACTTCTAAAAGTAAAAAACTTAAGATCAAAATATCTCAATTAAAAAGCTCAAAAGGTTTAAAAATTAGCTCTAAAAGCTTCAATGTTGGTTATGGTGTCAATCACTTTATGAGTCATTCCGCGAATCATGAGACCTATGAACTGGCCCCAAGAGTACTAAGAAAAATGCCCGCAAAGGGAATTACCTTATCTCCTCAATTATCTCAAATGATTTGGCTTCAGCTGCCTATCACTAAAAAAATGAAACCAGGGCTCTATAAAGGAAGGGTTAAAATTGAGGTGGGGAAAAATTCTGAAAGTATTCCACTGACGGTCAGAGTTCATCCCTATACTCTGCCTGAAGTTGATTTTCCGGTTGGATTTTTTGGCTTAAACCCCATCTATTTCTCTTATTTTAAGCACAAAGCCATTCCATATAGAGAGAAGATTCTAAGAGCTGAGGCTTTAAAGATGATCAGAGAGAGGGGATTCACTACTTGGTCTGGTCTCCCTGTTGGAGGTGTGCAAAAAAAGGGGGCAAAATGGTTTTTAAAGGTGAATCAAATTGATGAATTGATGAAGCAAGCCAAAAGATTAGGATTCAATCAACCCATTTTTTCTTATGGGGGTTCTTTTTTTAAAGATCTGGTGAGGTATCCAAAAAATAAAGCCTTTAAAGAACTGGGACCTACTAGGTATCATCAGACTATGAATCGGCTGCTTGACTACCGGCAAAGATCCTTAAAGTGGTTGCCCATAATCTATACTTTTAGTGATGAAGCTACCGGCTATTCCAATAAATGGGAGCAAGACTTGGTTTTTGCCAGAAAACTTAAACAGTATTACCCCTCTTTGCAGCGAGGTGGCTTCTCTCATATGATCGAACCGGGGAAAAAGGGTTATGAGCTTAACCTTGCTTTTTCCAATGGATCCTATGGTAACATGAATTTTGATTATGCTGCCAAATTGAAAGAACAAAATAAGAAATGGGGTTTGTACAATTTGGCTGTGAGCCCCTTTAAAGCCGGGCGATTCTCCTGGGGCGAAGGTCTTTTTATCGCCAGAAAACTGGGATTAAATCATCGCTTGGAGTGGCATTTTGCTCTGTGGCAAAATTATCCTTATTTTGATTTAGATGGCCGGGAGCGAGATGCCGCCATGATTTTTCCTAAAAAAGATGGAAGTTTTGATCCTGCACTCAAACTAGAATGGAGTGCTCTCGGATTAGCAGATTTTCGACTCCTCACTTTGCTGGATAATTTGAGCAAGAAGGCAAAAGGTTCATTAGGAAAAGATTGTCGAGATTTTTTAGCCAGTCTTTATGATCCAGATCGAGTTTGGAGCACTCCTTCTTTTTTCAGGCAGGAAAAGAGTCATCAAAGTCAAGCGGATCTACGTAAAATGGTAGTGGCTTGGATCTTAAAATTAAAGGCAAAAGGAAAGAGGCATTGAAAGTACTACATTTAATTGCACCAGGACCGGTGGCTGGAGCTGAAAAAGTTGTCTTATTTGGCGTTGAGGCTTTAGGAAAGCTCGGTATGGATGTGACTCTAGGTATCATTGATGATGAGCGAGTGGCAGATAGAAATCAAACCTTTTTAAAAATTGCCCAAGACCTTAATCTGAAAACTCATCTATTTCCTACTGCTGGAAAAGTAGATTTTTCCTTGATCCGTAGGTTTAGAGAATTACAGCAAAGAGAGAACTTTTCGGTGATCCATTTTCATGGATATAAACCCGTTATTTATGGTTACTATGCTTTACACAAACAAGCCGCCTTAATAGTGACCAGTCACGGTTTCACAGCACATACTTTTTTAGTTAGATGTTATGAGAAATTAGAGCGTTTTATCTACCCTAATTTAGATGCGGTTTGTGTCGTTTCTGAAGCAATGTTTAACCAGCTCAGTGAAAGAGGGGTTAATCAAAGCTCTCTTTTTCATACCCCCAATATGCTCACCATCCAACCTGATTTAGATGCTTGTCATAAAGAAGAGGATGGTGAGAAAAACTCTCTAAAATTAGTTTATATAGGTCGCCTGAGCTCTGAAAAAGGGGTTAACTTCTTAATAAAAGCGATGAGTCAGTTAAAAGATTTACCTCTCTCTTTGACCATTGTCGGAGATGGTGTGGAAAGAGAGAATTTAGCCAATCTAGTAAGAGCATTAGGATTACAGGATGTTATTCATTTTGCGGGATATCAGACCGATGTGAGATCATTCTTAAAAGAAAATCACTGTGTCGTTCTTCCTTCTTTAAGGGAAGGTCTTCCCCTTATTTTATTGGAAGCCGCAGCCTATGGTAAACCAATAGTAGCTAGCAATGTGGGAGGTGTCCCAAAAGTTGTAGCAGATGGTGTGAATGGATTATTGACTGAAGCAGGTTCGGTGGAAAGCTTAAGTGAGAAAATAAAGGATTTATGGCAAAATCGAGAATCCTTTGAGGTAGAAAGTAAAAAGCTGGCTCCCGAGATCCTAAAGCAGTATAGCTCCGAATCCTGGGGCCAGCAGATTCTCACGATTTATCAGCAGATTATTACTGATCGCAACTCTTAGAAATAGTCATCTCTTTAGTTACAACGTCACCGTTTTTAAGAGTGATATTAATAAGAACATTGTATCCTCTGTTACTCTTGAATGAGAATTTAAAACCGTTACTAGGATCTTTCTTAGTACGGGTTCCAAGCTTAGATGGAGAAAGAGTATAATCAACAGAAGCAACACTGCTTAAATCACCACTCTCGGCAGCAATTTTTAAAGTATGACTGTTCTTACGGAAGCCCTCACTGCAAGAGTATACAGGTGATAATTCACTTGGAGTAGATACGATAGGAGTTGTGTCAGAAGCTTCAACAGGTTGAACGGTTGAGGTTTCAACACCAAGTAAACGAGTAATTTCAGCCTTGCGAATGTAAGCAGTAAAAAATTCTGTATAGTAACGACGTTGATCTTTTAAGAAATCTCTACGAGCTTTCATATAGGTGTTAAAATCGATATGATGACTGTTGAAAAGTTCTTCTTTGTTGGCAAGGTCTTCTTCCATCATAGCAATAATTAACTCTTCATTGCTGAGCTTGTCGAGTTGAGCAGTTAAAGAATAATGAGCTTGAAAAACTTGGTTGCCAATTTGATTTCTGGCACGCTCACGCTGGATTTCAACTACTTTTTGTTGGGACTTGGCAATTTGAATTTCAGAAAAATATTCAAAACCGATTCCGCTGAAACTAATGAAAGAAAGTTGCTTTGAACGCTTAGCATAACGAGCTGCTTGGCTTAAAAACTTATATTGTTTTAACTCAGGAGAGTTGTCAGTTGCAAGACCAATCAAGGTTTGAACATTTCCTGGAAGATCATCAATGCTGGGTGCTGAATCAAGTTTTGCCAGTTCAATCGTTGTGCTGTTAGGAGCTAGATTAAGAGCAATATAAAGGGCGGCCATCTCTCTTTTTATTAAAGAAGTAATAAGAGAGATTTGGGCTTCATGTACCAGGATATCTCTTTTTACAAGGTTGTATCCGATTTTGTACTCAAGACCTAAATCAATGTTCTCTTCGTATGTCTTTAAAGTTTCTTGTAAGAGATCAGCTTCTGCTTTTAATGATTCATTCAGTTTTTGTTGCAGTAAAATATTATAGTAAAGAATGGCGATTTCTTTACGGATGTTTAAACGAACAACTTCTGCGGCATATTTTTCTGCAGTGGCTAAAGAACGGTTTTCTTTGTAACGATACCACTCAGAAGGATTAGGTAACATACCATCAATCAACATTAAAGTACCTAAAGTAGAATCAATGGAAGAACCAATGAGGATGGTATCTAATCTTGGCAAATACTCTAAAAATGAAGCTCTGGCAGTTCTACGAGCTTGATAGAGATTTTGATAAGCAACTTGGATATCAGGGTTGTTTTTTTCAGCTAATGCCTGTAACTCACTAAGATTTAAAGTTTTAGTTTCGCTAGCATATGCTTGTACTAATGAAAAACAAAACGAACTAAGTAACAAAACAATAAGGGCGATTCCCTTCATTCCTTTTTTGTTTAATTGTTTTTCTTCCATAATTTTACTCCGTTAAGATGGTTTCAACTCTCATTCTATTTAGTTTTAAGTAAAGTTTGCCCTAAGGGCAGAATATATATAGCAATTAAAACAAATTTTGTAAAGTTTTAAATTTTAAAAAAATATATTGCAAAATTACCAAGAAAAGTGTATTAATTAAAACCCAGTACACCTCCATTTTCGGTGTGCTCTATTTAAGTCACGAAAAAGTAGAAAGAAAATCAAAATAAGAGGTTCATGATGATCCAATTAAAACGTGTACAAAGTATTGTAATAATTGCTGTAACCCTGATTTTAGCCATTAGCTGCACAGAGTTATCTACTTCATTAAAGGAAAGTGAAAGTACAGATAGTCTCTCTTTGGAAAATAAAACCAGTGATTATTTGAAAGAAACTCTGTCATTACGCGAGGGTATGAATAACACCAATAATAGTACCGGTTATAATGCGGATCAACTTAAAGCCATGGCTTTGAGTGAAAACCCCAGTGTTCTCATTGCTTATGAGAAAATGTATCAAGCCAGAAAACAGATCAAAGTTGCAAGAGCCCGCTTTCTTCCCCGTTTAAATATGGGACTTTTTGGTTTAGGAAGTGGCGGCGTTTTAGAGACCGTCCTTTTTGTTTCTTCTATTATTCCAACACCTTCAAAATGGTATAATTATAAGAAAAATAAATACTTGGCCAAAGCAGAAGCCAAGCAGATGGAAGCTATTCGTCTGAATATTCAAATGGAAGTCGAAAGGCAATATTACACGATTGCCATGGAATCTTTACTTCTTGCCTCTCTTAGAAAAGAGACAGCCCGCGTTGCCGCTGTTTTAAAATACCAAGAGGAAAATCGTCAGTTTGGATTTGTTGGACCAGAGAAAGTACGCGAAGCTAAAAGAATGTTAGTGAGTTATGAGAACCAAACCAACGATTTGGCTGCTCTTCTAAGTCAAGAAATTTCAGCTCTCAAGTTGATGCTTAATGCTGCATATGATGCTGATTTGCCTTTAAAAGATCCAACCCCCATTGATTTAAGTTACATTCTAGGATTAGATGTTGACCAAATGCAAACAATGGCACTTGCTAACTCTTATGAACTCGCTGCTCAAGATGAATTAAAAATTGCTGCTAAGTATGCTAAAAAAGAAGCTAAATGGTCCTTCCTTAATTTTTATGGAGTGGGATTTAGTTATGCTGAAAAAATTAGAATTTCCAAAGCCAATATCGAGCAACTGACTCTTAAAAAAGCTGTCACTGAGCAACAAATTCGTTATCAAGTTTACTTCAGACACGTTGATCTTATTGATCAAATTCGTCGTGTAGAGATCAATCGCAAGAAGTTGGAAGCCAGTAAGAAAGCTCTAGGTCTTCAATTTCAACTTTACAGCTCTCACAAAGCAACCCTTCCTGCGTTGGTTGATGTTGAGCTAAAAGCATTTAAAGATCAGAGAGACTATATTTCTACTCTTTTCTTAACTTACATTAAGTTAGCTGAATTAAATCGTCATGTTGATACCACAACCGTGGTTGGTGGCGAAGGTTAAAATAACCTACTGAATGAAATTCATCATCTCATCGTAGCCGAGTTTTCCGGCTTTCCATTCGATCCAAATATGATTATCCATAGTGCCATTCTCATGCGGGCATTGACTGGTCCAGTTGTTATTGGTGCAGCCAGGAATTTCATCTCCGCAAGTTGAATCACACCTTTGGTAATAGTTGATGCATTTGCTGGTGGCAATTTTATCTCTAAAAGACCAAATGGGTGGAATGCTGCGTTTGTTGACCCCATCAATCATCACATAAAGATCGGCCAAACGACCGCAATCCTCTTGGTACTTTTCGGCTAACCTCGCACTGGCAGCAGATCCCCAGCTGTTGGCCATTACCATGAGTCCCACCTGGGCCGATTGTTTTCCGCCACTGCATTGAAAGTTGCTTATGATGGTGTCAAAAATATCATCGCTTTCAAAGTGGGTGACTAGGTAGTGCTTGATAATTTTGGAACTATCTTTTTCTTTGGGTAAGTGGTTCCAAGCTGCACTGGGTTGACTCCCAACTCCCCCAATCGTCTCTAAGCTTCCTCGATCCGCATCCGAGTGAGCGGTGGAAAAACCTGCAAATCCCACCGTGACATAGCTGGTAGGATTAATTGTAGTTGTCGTTGTAGTAGAAGGTTTCGAGGGGTCGCTTGTAGGTGTTTCCGTATCAGTATCCTCGTCTCCCGAGAAGGAGAATAGACCTCCTAAAGCCACCAGGCCACCGTTCAACCAAGAGAAAAAACCGGCATTCACCAGGCTGGCATTGTCGGATGTGAGGGCTCCATTAAGTTGATTCAGAGTCTCCTTGTAACCAGCCACTCGTTCTAATAATTCATTGGTGGCAGTGGTATCTTTCAGTTTACTGTTGTAAAGAGCAGTGATTTGCTTTAAATACTCCTCTTTTTGCTCTTCGAGGCCTCCATTGATAAGGGCCTGAATTTCTTCTCCATAGTAAAGATTGTGTAAATTACCAAATAGTTCAGGGCGATTCGGCTCACCCTCTCCGTTAACAGCAGCTAAGATGGCCTCTTTGTTATCAGAAAACTGTAAAAAGAATCCCCCGAACACTCTTAAAATAAACTGATAATCTGTTTGAGTCTTTTTTGCTACCGCAGCAGCTAAGAGGTCATTGGTAATTGGTTCATATTGTAAAGTGGGGTCGGTGGCATAAAGAGCGGCCATTAATACATCAAAATAGGTCTCAACATCTTCGGCGAGCGCAGCCTCCATGGTGGATTGATCTCCATTTTGAATAGCTTCTTCTAATACTTGTAGACGTTCCAACTCTTGCAATATGTAGGCGTTAAAATCTAAGTCTAAAAAGGAAGTGAGAGCTTTTTTAAGATCGCTCACTTTGATGGTAACGGGCTCTAATCCTACACTGCTCTCTTCCGGAGCAACACCGGTTACGGCACCATTTTCTGGAGCGGCGCCATCACCTTGGATATTGATACTAAAGAGCCAATCGGAAAAGGCAATGAAAGCTGGATATTTGTCCATATGAGCCCTCACATCACCTTGTTGAGCCTCCATGGCAGAGGTCATAGACTTTACGTCACCTCCTCCATTGTCATCGCAGCTAGCTAATATTTGGAATAAAAATAAATAGATAACTAAGAGAGAGAGGTAGGAATTTCTTAAATGCCTCATTATGGACTCCGATATAGTTGTTGTTTTGCTATCTATTCGGACAAACTCTTTAATAACTTTAAATTGAATTGCTTTAACTTTCTATAATGTTGATTTAATGGTATTCTTGCGCAAATATACTGGCATTGAAAGGTGAGACCATGAATCAAGAAAAACACTATAGGCCCACTATTGGTAAAGGCATATACTGCAATCGAACTCTCAATTTGAAATCCATCAAGGCAATTGGTTATGATATGGATTACACTCTGATTCACTATCATGTGGAGGAGTGGGAAGAGCGAGCTTTTAGCTACCTAAAGGATAAGCTATTAGCCATGAAATGGCCGGTGGAAGATGCGAAATTCGATCCCTCTTCAACTATGCGGGGATTGATTATTGATACAGAGCTGGGCAACATAGTGAAAGCCAACCGATTTGGCTATGTAAAAAGGGCTTTTCATGGAAATCAACCTCTCTCTTTTGAAGAACAACGACTAAGTTATGGGAGAGAAACTATTGATTTGAATGACCGCAGATGGGTTTTTCTGAATACCTTCTTTTCTATCTCGGAAGCGGTGATGTATTCCTACCTGGTTGATCTTTTAGATCAGAAAAAACTACCAGGAAAGATGGGATATAGAACCTTGTACAATACAGTTCGAGTCTCATTGGGAGCCGCTCATGTGGAAGGATTGTTGAAAAAAGAAATCATGGCAGATCCAAAAAGGTTTGTGGAGCTGGATAAAGATTTACCATTGGTACTGCAAGATCAAAGAGAGTCGGGTAAAAAGCTACTGCTGATTACCAACTCTGATTATGTCTTTACCAATTCGATGATGAGCTATGCGATGGATTCTTTTCTCGCCAAAGGTCAAACTTGGAAGGATCTATTCGATATAATTATTGTTTCAGCCCAGAAACCTCAGTTTTTTTCAGAAGCTCGTCCTCTTTTCAAGGTGGTGAACGATAGAGGCATGCTGCAGGAGTGCCCTATGGGGTTTGACTCTGATCATAAGATCTATCTGGGGGGCAATGCTATGATGGTAGAAACAGCCATCGGTTCACAAGGCTCGGATATTCTGTTTGTGGGGGATCATACCTATAGTGACGTGCAAGCATCAAAAAGTGTACTAAGATGGCGGACAGCACTCATCATGAGAGAGATTGAGAAGGAGCTGCAGTGTCAGTATTCATTCCGTGATGAACAAAATAAACTCAGTCACCTTATGAAGCAAAAAGAAGTCATTGAACTTAAAATATCTCATATTAAAACCCAGCTAATGAGATTGAAAGCGGGGTATGGTGGAAAAATGGTGGGGACAGAATCTCAGTTTATGGGGCAGATGAAGGCTTTGCAAAAGGAATTGGCCAGTCTTGATGAAGAAATAACCCCCATCGCTATCAAGTCGGGTGAACTTTATAACAGTGAATGGGGATCCTTGATGAGAACTGGGAATGATAAGTCATATCTGGCGAGGCAGGTTGAGCGGCATGCAGATATCTACACCTCTAGAGTTTCAAATTTTATCTTTCAGACTCCCTATGGGTTTATCAGATCTGATCGAGGGACGCTTCCTCATGATGATATGGAATTAATTTGAGAGGGATCCTACTTTGAGCTATTCCATTATATTTATTGCTTTAGGTGGTGCGGCTGGGGCATTATTACGTTTTTTTACAGCCAATTGGGTTCATTCATTGATGAGCAAGCCATTTCCATGGGGAACACTCAGCGTCAATGTACTGGGATCTTTTCTCATGGGACTTCTCTACTTTTCACTTAGTGAGCGATTTCATCTCTCTGAAGATCTCAAAAAAGGTATTCTAGTTGGTGGGTTAGGTGCTTTCACCACCTTTTCTACTTTTTCAATGGATAATTTACTCCTCATTCAAAAGGGCTCTCCTGTTTCCGCTTTAATAAATATGGTGGTCAGCCTGGTTTGTTGTATGTTGGCGGTCTATCTAGGGCACTGGATATCCCGGCTTATCCTCTAAATTTGGTAAAACCACAATAATAAGTTGTTGAATAAATAATAAAATAATGATATGAGATCAATAGCAGTGGGTTGTAGTGGCCTTAATGCGTGGAACTTGTCTGAAAAAGGAATTTGTTTATGAGAACCTATTTGATCTTCATCTTATTGATTTTAATTAACTTAACACTGTTTAGCTGCCACAAAGTGAATAAATCTGAACTCCAGTCCTCATTGTCCGGAGCCAAATTTCTCTATTATGATCAAGAAGAACGAGTTGAAACCATCAGGGATATGTTTCGTCATATAAAGGCCAGATACTCCCTTTACGAAATTAAAAAAGAATTTAAGGGAATCGACTTTGCTCATAGTGTGGAAGAAGCGGTTAAGGTGGAAAAATCTATTCCTAATGTGGCTAATAATGAGGTTTTTAACCAGGCAAAAGGGAACTTAGATTATTTAGATCGATTGAGAAAGCTCATCGCCTCATTCCAAGATACTCACTTTCGCTCCTCTGAAACTGTGAGACGACCTGCCATTTTAAATGGAATTATCCTTAAGAAAGTTGGGGATAAGTACATCATTTCCGCTATTAATAAAAAAATACTGGCCTACAATAACTCCATATCTGCTGTGAGCCTTTTTTCTCAGCTTGCAGTGGGGGATATTGTGACTGAAATTAATGGTCAATCTGTTGATCAATACCTGGATGCTTTAAAGCCTTATATAAGTGGGAGTTCCCCTGCTTACGTTGAGCAAGAAGCGGTTGGTGCTCTTACTTTTCGATCTTTTAGATACCCAGAACTCTCTTATGCGGACTGGACTATAACCTCCCAGAAAGTTCATCGATCCATCAAGATTAGATTGCCTTGGTATTTTTCAAATAAATCCAATCGACAAGATGCCTTGCACTATCTGAATATGCGTCGATTTAAGGCTGTCAGTGATCTAAAGCTTCGATGGGATGAAGAGAAGCAAACCTGGCGTCAAGATTATCCTCTTATGTACCAAGGATACTCCTCTCGGAAAGCACCAAAGAATATGGTGGGTCAGCGAGATTGGTATATGGATAAAGAGAACAAATATTTAATGATGAGAACAGGCTACCTTATGAAAGAAGGAAAGTCTTATGGTGTGATCCAACTCTATTCTTATGGAACAGTGACCATCTGGGAGAAAGCAGCTGAAAATTCAAGTAACCTACTCGATATAATGGCTGCCTTTATTTCTGAACTTAAAAATTCCAAAGTACCCTTAATTTTTGACCTTCGCCATAATGGAGGTGGACGAGGAAACTTGCCTGGTAAAGTCATGGCCCTCATTGCAGAAGCGGATGAGCAATATGCCAACAAGAGAATGGCCTTTCGTGTCACTCATTTTACAAGGCAGTTAGTTGAAACTTGGAGTTCAGAAGAGTTTATCCCTGATCTGGAAGACCGTGAGATGTGGAGAGATCTGGTTGAGCAAATGCATTTAGCAGCCAATGAAGGTCGAAAATACACTCACGTAGTGGCCAGCTCTGAAAAAATAGTCGCTGATCCGAGAGTCGGTGGTTTTGATCTACCGGTCGTGGCTCTCATTAGCCCAGAGTGTGTGAGTGCTTGCGATAACCAAGCCTCTATTTTTCATGCGAGTAATCGAGTTAAATTAATTGGAACTCATACTAATGGTACGGGGGCCGGTTATTTTTCTAATGATAACTTTAGTGCCAAGATTTCCACTCTTTATAACATAGTCGGTTTAAGAATTCCCAACTACCTTTTTGGCTTTCCTGGAGAGTTAGGGCTTTTAATCGATAAGAGTGAGAAAGCCTATTTAAGTTTTAATTCAGAAAATAGACCCACCGAAGCTGATGTTCACTACACTTCTACCACGAAAGATTATCTGCAAAGAAGTGCAGGATGGTTTGAAAAAGCCATCAGTGAATTAGACATCATGGTTGAAGCTCTGAATGAGGTAGATGTAGAAGATGAAGATGATGACCTGAATGAAGTGAATTTTGATTTCACAGCTGAAGATCTGCAAAACACTTGGGGAGAAAAATGTCATGCTGATGGGAATATGTTTAAAGCCAATAAGTTGGTTATCCAGGGAGAAATTTTTTCTGAAGTGACGGGAATATACTTCGACCCCGATTGTAAACAACCCGCTTTTAAATTTAAAAGCCGTGGTATGTTTCGTACTGGAGAGATATATCAAAATAAAGGAATGGCTATAGATCTGGTTTATATGCAGGCTGATTTCACCATT
>CAYFLR010000042.1:39400-42847 GCA_964343805.1 uncultured bacterium
GCTCATGTGTTAAATGAAAAGAAGATTTGTGGAGAGGATACTCCCATGGAGGTTGGCCTTAATGACATACTAGGAAAGCAGTGTACAATGGGTGAAAACCGAATCACCTTTGATCGAATCTATGGAATATTTAAAATCGTTGATGGAAAACTTTTTATAGCTACATCTAGTAAAGAGCAGCAAGAAAGCTCTCCTTCTAACCGCATAACTGAATTTGATGAAGAAGGATTACCTATTTTAAAAGCGGATGAAAATGAGGTTCCAGGAAATCTTTAACGATTAAAAAAGGGAAGCTTGATGATTCCCCACCAAGGTTCATAGACCTGTTTAGCGGAGAGGGACCTTGGTTTATATTTCCACTCTACGGGCTCTGCCCTCCTGTTACCCTTAACTTTGAATGACAATAGAGTTTTATAGTTATCAGAGTAGTCATTCAAAGAGGCATTCTTTTTACAGTACATAGCTACATTACCTTTGAGGGTGAGCTTATACACTTTACCTCGGTACTTTTTCAATTTTAGCCAATAGAGATTATGGTAGGTGGCTCCCTTGGGTTTTCCTCTTGATAAAGTGGCTCCTGGTATATTGGGGAAGCTAGAAATTAAAGGGAGTAAGGGGCATTTAAGAGATTTTTTAAAAACTTTAGAAGCATTGATAAACTCATCTTGAACATAGATTAAAACTTGTGGAAAAGAGTGAGTATTATGTTCATTAATGACTAGGACCTTAACACTATCATCATGGGGTAATACCTGAGCCACATGGATATTTTGCTGTAACATCATGGATACCTTATTGCCAAGCAGATCTAGACGGATATGGTCATATTCACCGTGATGATGACCAAATTCATGGACAAAGAGGGAGATGGCCTGAGGAATGGAAAGTGGGGTCACCCGTCCATGTTGGTTTTTTAGGTGAAGAAGGTCTGTATTGATATAAATAGGGTCTCCTACTTTATTTCCGGTCTTAGCAATTTTTATTTCCCCATCAATTATAAACCAGCCAGGGTGATGTCTTTCTGACATAAATATGAGCTGATTGGGGTTGGCTTTTTCTTGCGGGTAGGCTTTATAAATCCTCTCTAATAAATTTTGTTCATATTTACTGAGATGACAGAGTGGAGAGTGAAGGCAAATTCCACTGAGCTGGAGAAAGTTATTATAAGCATAGATCACATTCTTTTCGCCAATTCCTCCGCCGTTATTCACTTCATCGGCCGCTTTGATAGAAACAGTGATAAAGAACACCAGTAAGATTAAAACCAAAGGGGTTAAGATTCTTAAATTCATTAAATTTCTCCTTTTTTAGTTAAAGGGAAGAGTTGATAGCTTAAAACATAAACCTCAGTGGGATCATCGCTTTCACAGATTTCGGCGATTTTTCGTTTAGTTTCCATAATGAGGTCTTTGGCTTCCGGCAATTTGCGTGGGTCAATAGCCATAGTTTGACCGCTAAATTCACGTTCGTTAATAGCATCATTTTCTAATGATTTTGCAGCTAATTTCAGATTGTCTAAATGATGTTTCTTTACTGCGGCTGAAGGAATATCACGGGTAGTAGATAAGGGCAAGGTGGTTCTTGTTAATTTTCCTTTATCAATACTTAAAAAACCCATACGTACTAATCGTTCTATGGCTGTTTCTGCTTCAGATTTAGATATACCCAGCCGATTGGCAACCCAGCGGGGGTTAGCCTGGTTGTTCTTGATTTTTGCTAAATTCAAAATAGCTAAATAATACCAATCTGCAATGAGTCTAAAAGTGTCTTCTTCAAGTTGAATTCTTTGTTGGACAGCAGGGAGCGGGGATTGAGGTTTGTTGAGTCTTTCTAGGTGAAGTTGTTCACGAGTTACTGGTGAAATAGCTAACTTACTAGAAATCTTATCAATATTTTTGGGGGAAAGGAGGCGTTTTGATGCTAAGACATCAGATAGAGAGGTGCTTCCAATCCCTAAGTCTCTAGCAAATGCTCTCAAAGAATAAGAAGGGTTCTTCTCTTTGCGAAGTGCTAGCTCTTGCAGCAAGATGTAACGGCACAAATTTTTCCTTTCCATAGCGCCTATCCTAACAAAAGTACAAATGGATGCAAGTAAAAAAAGGGACAAAGTGTTCCGTTTATAATTCGGGACGCTTTGTCCCGAATTGGCTTGTGCTGAGCTTAGGAGTGGGTTATGGTTTTTGAGAATTCAACAGGCGCCGTAAAATTAAAATTTTTTATCTTAAGGAGTTAATAATGAAAAAAGTAATCACAGCCATCGTATTTTTAATGAGTAGTTTTGTATATAGCCAAGCACAAGCTATGGAAGCACCTGCTTGGACATGTGAACTCAACTTTAAGGCCACTGCCAAAGGAGTCCAATTTATACTTGGAAGCTACAACTATAAAGGGAAAGGGACTCTTAGATGCTTAAGTGCCTTTGGTGAGGTGGATGAGCTGCCTATTAAAATTAAAATTGGCAGTGGAAAAATTGCTCCCCGTTTAGCGATCGGAAAAACCACTATTTACGGTTTGAGTGCTAATATTAGTCTCTTAACTGGCGACCCTGAAAATCTCTTAGGAAAGTACCGTGTACTTAATGTTCATGGGTCAGTCTTTGCCGGTGCCGGAGCTTTCACTGCCGTAAAAATTGGAATGCCTTCCCTCAGTTTAACTGTGTCAGCTCAAGTAACAAAAGGGTATGGATTGAATTTAGGTCTAAACACTATGAAATTAGAGTTAGATGATTAAATAAGTTAAAAAAGCCCTGATTTTTCAGGGCTTTTTATTGTAGTCATTCTTCATTGATACCCCCGAATATCCTTGAAAAAGGTATCTAAATCCTATCTAATAAAGCTAGAAATTAAAATATAGGTTGCCTATGGTTCAATTTAGATTGGGCTATAAAGGTATGAGGATCAAGGAATTCTTATGATTAATAATAAAATTCTTCTAAGTTTCATTATTCTCTGTTTAGTTTCAGGTTTTTCCGTTCTTTCCTGGGTGGGGATCTCTGAGTCAGTGAAACACACATCAGATATTCAATTTTGTACAAAGTGTCACACCATGAAAGCTATGGGAGATTCCTATAAAGATGATGTTCATGGAGGGGATAATCCCAATGGCATTGTGGCTTCTTGTTCATCTTGTCATCTACCTCATGAGACAAAGCTGGGTTATCTGTTTGCTAAAGTAAAAACCGGGGTTCATGATGTGGTGGCTCAGACTTTTTACGATACTTCCTTTATAGACTGGGAGAAAAAAAGACTCAAACGTGAAAAGTATGTCTTTGATAGCGGTTGTATGGCTTGTCATACCAATTTAGAACGAGCCACAATGGCAAGCAATAAAGCTTTTGTTGCTCATCGCAACTACTTCCTTAAAAAAACGCAAAAAAAATGTTCGACCTGTCATCCAAATGTCGGACATAAAAACCTTAGTGAACATTTAAAGAAACAGCGGGGGGCC
>CAYFLR010000042.1:42857-53676 GCA_964343805.1 uncultured bacterium
TCCCCAGCGCAGGCGAGACGTTTTGTGGCTGCTGGGAAAAACAACCACTATATGGGCGATATGAGCACCATTAAGTCGGTTGTTGTGGATCGTGGTATGACCGAAGCTGCAAAAAGCTGTGTTGAGTGTCACAAAAATAAAAATCCTGGAATTATCAATGACTGGAAAAAGAGTCGACACGGTCATGTAGGGGTTTCTTGTATTGATTGTCACGGAGTTCCAAAAGATGCGCCTAATGCCACTCAACATTCTGATCTCATAGGAACAGACATCTATGTTTCTGTTCTCGTTTCTCCAAATGTATGCGGTCGCTGTCATGACAAGGAGCATCAACAGTTTAACACCAGTGGGCACTATCGTTCTTATAAACAAATTATTCCTAAAGATAATCTGCATGCTTTAGTGCAAGTGCATGAGGGGAGAAATTTTCCAGGTTTAAAAGATGCACCTGGAGAGACTGGCTGTATGCAATGTCACGGAACCGAAATCAAATTAGATAAAAATGGAAGACCAACTCCTGAAACTTGGCCCAATATGGGTATGGGGAATGTTTATCCTGATGGAGGAACCGGAAACTGTTCTGCATGTCACACCAGGCATCTATTTAGCATTGCGGAGGCTAGAAAACCATTTGCTTGTGCTTCTTGTCACTTAGGACCTGATCATCCAGATATCGAAATTTTTGAAAATAGTAAACATGGTCATATATATGAAACCAATGCGGATCAATGGAAATGGGACAGTGCTCCCGATGCTTGGGAACCAGGAGATTATCGTGCACCTACTTGTGCTACCTGTCATATGAGTGGAATTGGAGAGTTGACCACCACTCATAATATCACCGAGCGACTCCACTGGAATTTATGGGCAAAAATTTCTAAAGTTCGTAATTCTAATGATGTAATGAGCCCGGTTTTTGGAAATGGTGTTGAAGGTCGGAAAAAGATGGAAAAGGTTTGTTCCTCCTGTCATTCCAAACTCCACACTAAAGGCTTCTTCAAGCAAGGTGATAAGGCTGTTAAACTCTATAACGAGGCCTACTATAAGCCAGCTAAAAAGATGTTAGATGCGCTGAAAGCCAAAGGGTTACTTAAGAAGAATCCTTGGACTGATGAATTCCAAAAAGTATTCTATCACTTATGGCACCATGAAGGACGTAGAGCTCGACAAGGGGCTATGATGGGGGCCCCTGACTGGGCTCACTGGCATGGATTTTTTGACCTCCAGAAAGATATGTACAAATTGGAAGAGTTATACAAGAAACGGATGGAATCGGGGAAAATTGAATAGACCCTTTAAATTTATTAAAAGAAAGTTTTGAAACGGCTATTACTGCCGTTTCCCCCAGTCGCTTACTTAAGCCTTGCATAGAGGTTATACCTGAGCTCATAAAAAAGCACCGCCTCAATAAGGTGGTGCTTTTGTCTATGGGTAAGGTAGCTTGGCCAATGATGCAAGCGACTAAAAGACTACTGGAAGGTATAAAAATTGACAGGCAAATACTGCTCACCAAATCCGGTTATTTACCCCAAGACCTAGATAGAAAAGCAATGCAAGTGTTTGAGGCGGGCCATCCCATCCCCGATGAGCAGAGCTTGAAGGCTAGTGAATTAATTATCAACTCACTATCAACATGTGACAGTTCCACCCTGGTTATTTTATTAACCTCTGGTGGAACCTCCAGCTTGCTCTGTTCTCCTGCAGGAGATTTATCACTGGATGATAAACAAGTTCTGACTCATGAATTAATTTCCAATGGAGCAAATATAACTGAGATCAATACCGTACGAATACATTGTTCATTAGTGAAGGGGGGAAGGCTCGCCTTCCATGCTTTTCCAGCTTATGTAGTTAACTTTATATTATCAGATGTCATTGGAAACTCTTTGGGTGTGATTGCATCGGGCCCCACATTCCCTGACAGCAGCAGTTATCATGAGGCTCTACAAATCCTAAATAGGTTTGATCTTAAAGAAAAAGTACCTAATAAAATCATTAAACATCTAAGAAGAGGAATGGCTGGAAAGGAGATGGAGACTCCCAAAGAACAGGATCCCATTTTTCAAAAGGTCAACAATATTCTAATAGGAACTAATGATAAGGCTTTGGAGAAAATGGAGTATTTTTTTCAAAAGCAATCCTTGCCTTTTAAAACGCTGACCAATTCCTTGCAAGGCAGTACTCAATCGGCTGCAAACTATTTGGTAAATGAAGTAAAAACCGTAAAAAACAAGCAGACTCGGTTCCCTTTTATTTTATTATCTGGTGGTGAGACCACGGTGGATGTGAATGGAAAAGGTAAAGGGGGGCGTAATACTCAACTGGCTTTAGAATTTGCTATGGCAATGGAGAGTGAGAAGGACTTTTATATGCTTAGCACAGCCACTGATGGCAGTGACGGTCCTACCGATGCAGCAGGGGCTTTTGTTAATGATTCCACTCTAAAAAGAGCAAGGGAGAAGGGGATAGACCCAGAAGCCTCTCTTTTAGATAATGATTCTTATAATTTTTTTGCTACAATAGGAGACCTTTTTAAAACAGGTCCCACTACCACCAACATCATGGATCTTCAAATAATTGTTGTGATGAAAGGTTACTAGATGAAGAGTATTTTGTTAACTGGAGCAGCAAAAGGAATTGGTCGAGCCGTATTAGATGTACTTTATAAGCAGAATTATACAGTATACGCTACGGTTCAAAATGAATCGGAACTTAACCAGATTAAATCAAACTTTTCTGAGAGTGTGATTCCGTTGAAGATGGACCTAACGGATGAGCAGCAAATAGAAAAGGTTGTGAATAAGTTAGCTGATAAAAAATTAGATGCCCTCATCAACAATGCCGGAGTTGCAATTCCAGCCCCTGTGGAATGTACAGAACTGCAGGATCTAAGACATCAATTTGAAGTAAACTACTTTGGTTTAGTTAATTTGACCCAAAAATTACTGCCGCAAATTCGTAAAAGTCGAGGGCGTATCATTTTTCTTAGCTCGATTTTTGGAAGAGTGGCTCACCCCTTTGTGGGTTCGTATTGTTCCACTAAATACGCAGTGGAAGCCTTGGCGGATTGTTTGCGGAGGGAGGTTTATGGGCAAGATGTCAAAGTGTCCTTGATTGAGCCGGGAGCTATAGATACGGGAATCTGGGAAGAGAGTATAGATCAGTATGTAAAGCTGCAAGATAGTATCTCAGGTGACATGCGGAAGTTATACGGGAAGCAGTTGAGTGTGATGGAAAAAGCTGTGAAAGCTAAAGCTAAAACCGCTCTTCCTCCTACCTTTGTGGCCCAGGCAGTCCTACATGCTTTAGATGCAGAAAAACCCAAAATTCGCTATGCCATTGGATGGAAGGACCGTTTGCTCCTATTTATTTTGAAGGTTTTACCAGATAAATGGATTGATGATCATTTTATTCGTCAGTTTTGAATTATGGTAACGTCTTAATAATGCGATTTTAATTTGGATTTCCATCAGATTACTAAAGAGAATTCAAAGCTCACCGATAAGAGACATATCCCATCATTATCATTGGAGGCTTCAATGGATTTTTATAAAATTTTTATTCTTTTACTGTTCACTGGACTGCTTTGGGGATGTGATGATCAGAAGAAGGAGGATGGTGAAGTCAAATTTGTGGCCACCGCTCAGGATGTGAGGGACCAGGATTACTATGGAGATGCTCTCAAAGAATTCAATAAGTACTATTTGATTAATAGTGTCCATACCAGTATTCAATTTACTCTTGCCGTCAGCGGGGATTGTGTTTCTGAAAGTGAAGCTGAGAAATTTGTCAGTGATGGAATTGATGCTTGGTTGGTGGCTCTGGAAGATCAAGGTAAAGCAGGTAAAGTAAAGTTTCTTTTTGACTCTTCCATTGATCATGATGTAACACGGGTTGATTCAGGTGGAGCCATAAATATAAAGTTTAATTGTGAAGATGGAGTTTCAGCGTACACACCTAAATATGATGGTGTAGGAGATCTTGATTTCTACTATGATAACCCCAGTGATTATGATAGCTCTCATCGATTTATTAGTAAATTTGCTTTCACTACGGCATTGCATGAATTCGGACATGCCTTTGGCTTAAGT
Organism: uncultured bacterium; assembly: GCA_964343805.1. Taxonomy (GTDB): domain Bacteria; phylum Bdellovibrionota_B; class Oligoflexia; order CAYFLR01; family CAYFLR01; genus CAYFLR01. Next base: position 46,949 of record CAYFLR010000042.1, read on the forward strand.
GATACTTATATTATAGGCTACGATGAGAAAAAGCATCTGGATAAATCCACCAATAGCGATAGTCATACTTTTGGTAGTCAACCTCGATCCATTATGAATGACCCTTATAATTATACTGAACTACAGGAAGATGATAAAGATGGGATTGTTTGGTTATATGAGCATCATTTCACTCGCGCCAAAAGAGTGGATGAATGTCCCAATGGATATAAACATGAATCGGCCACCGGTGGGTGTATAAAACAATAATCACTGAAGTTTATTGTATACGCTGGTAATGTCTTTGCATCCCTGTTTATCAGGGGTATAAAAAGCCAATCTCTCTCCATCACATTTTAAAACCAGACCACCAGAGCCTTTGGTAACATGACATGATTGGAAATTTTTTATCTTTTTTCTTAATTTGAAGATGTGATTTTTAGTTACGTACTCTCTTAAAAATTTTATCTTGAGAGCGCGGCGACACTTACTTTTCCCGGCTGCAATGAACCAATCTTTATGTTTAGTTTTGGTTTTCATCCTTATCTCTCCCATGGGAAATTCAAGTCCAGCAGTATAGGAGAGACAAATTCTTTGGGAGTAGGGGAAATGAAAAACCACTCCATCACCACAGTCGATTTCTAAAAATTCTTGTTTCTTTTTTTCATTTCTAACTTTTCTTTTTACCTTTTTTTTCTTGCATCGGGTACCAGCATGGAAGTTAATTTTGCCGTACATTTTTTTAGAGCTGATTTTAAAACATCCTTCTAGGTATTGAAAGACTGGCTTTGCATCAAGGTTAGATGCTATTACAAAAAATAAAGTAATGATCAAAAGAGAGCTATACTTAAAAGTGCTCATGAAAAATACCTCCTCGATTCATTCATTTTTAATTATAGAATGAAGCCTACTGGTTTACTAGTTCTAAAAATATCACTAACAGATTGTTAGCACTTTCAGGATCTAGGAAGGCTTCAGCCTCTAGTATTTAAAACTTAACTGTAGTATTTTCATCTTAGCCAACCCATTTAACCACATCGTTTTTTTTCCATTCAAAAATTATGAAGAAGGAGAGTGTATGAGTTTGCCCTTTAACCACAAATGGATAATGGGAATGTTTGTTTTCAGCGCCTTGGTGTTGTTTGACAAGGGTTTTGCAAAAGGACGTTATTTAGGAAAGTACCTAATTAAATTTAAAAATAGTGGGGATATTGCAACCCAAATGGTGAGTAATCTAAAGTGGGCTAAGGGGGTTAAAGTTGAAAAAAACTTTAAAGCCTTTCCTTTTTTTAAGCAGGTAAGTCTTCATTACCAAGGGTTAATGTCCTTGGCTGAAGTAGGAGATATGATCGAATTTATTGAATACGATCATGTCATAAAATTAAATAATTATGTGGATCGCAGACAGTGGGGTCTAGATAGTCCTAGAGGTTTTGATGTGGGTGCTTTAGATGCTTGGAAAGTTACTAAAGGAGATCCCAAGGTCGTGGTGGCAGTGGTGGATTCTGGAATAGATTATAATCATCAATCTCTTAATAAGAGTATGTGGAAAAATCCACAAGAAATACCATCCAATGGGAAAGATGATGATGGGAACGGATTCATCGATGATGTGTATGGCTGGGATTTTGCCAACGCGGATAATGATCCTTCAGACGAAGTGGGGCATGGAACCCATTGTGCCGGGATTATTGCCGCTCAGGGAACCATTCAAGGAATCGCTCCCCAGGTGAAAATAATGGCTCTCAAATTTATTACTGACGATGGGACGGGTACTTTGTCAGCTGCTATTTCCAGTATTGACTATGCCATCAATAATGGAGCCAAAGTTATTAGTAATAGTTGGGGCAGTGGTCTTTATTCCAATTCATTAAAATATATAATCAAGAAAGCCCATGAAAAGGGCATTCTGTTTGTTGCGGCTGCGGGAAATAGTGCCATGAACAATGACACTGATCCCATGTATCCCGCTTCCTATGAAGTGAGAAATGTGGTGTCTGTAGCAGCTATTAATCGTTATGGTTCTTTAGCTTCATTCAGTAATTATGGAAGAAAAAGCGTTCATCTTGCTGCTCCTGGTGAAGACATACTGAGTACTTACCCTGGGCAGGGTTATGAATACCTTGATGGAACTTCAATGGCGACACCATTTGTTTCAGGCATTGCTGCTCTTCTATACAGTATGAATCCTCAGGCGAAAGTAGAGACCGTTAAAAACACCTTAATGGCGTCTGTTAAGAAAGTTGAAGGATTAAGAACCCTATCGGGAGGGACGGTAAGTGCGGCAGCTGCAGTAAAGAAAATGCAAAATTTGAACCCTCCACCGCCTCCAGCTCCAGAACCTGATCCGGTGCCTACACCAGAGCCAGAACCAGATCCTCTGCCTCCACCGCCTCCGAGTTTTGATATGGATCAGGTCAAAGTGGTTTATTCAGAGTATCGACCTTGGTACTCCAGTTACTATAGATATAAACTTAAAATTAGGGCACCAGCGAAAGTGTTTAATAAAATCAAAAAGGTGGTTTGGGAGCTGGATAATTCCAATTTAGGGGCTCGTAGTAGCACGAGTCGCTCCAAGAAATTTGAGTTTAAATTTAAATCGAAACGCACTTACTTTAAGGTGTGGTTTAAGGTGATTACTAAAATGGGGCAAGAGTATACGAAAGGGGTTATTGTAGATCATTAAGTTAAGTGAGAGCAGGTGGGATGGGATTTTCACCTGCTCTCACTTAGTAGGGACACACTAGATACATTCACCTTTATAGGTGTAGATCTTATCTGAATCATGCTTGGAACCATCAAATTTACCAAGCAGTGAATTACCACCCTTACTGAGTACGTCCAAAGACATAGTCGTAGTGGTGTAATGCATATAATATTCAACATCTTGAGTTCCATAGACTGTTTGATATTCCCACTCACAAACACGTCTTGATCCACGGCGTCTTCGACCTTCTCCGTTTCCAGGTCCACGGCGACCACGGCCACGGTTATTTCGTACTTCACTATTATCGTTATTCTCGACTCGACGACAAACCTTTACTCTCTTAGTATAAGTGCAGGTCTCAGTTCCATACATAGTGTCGGAATCTTCTTCTTGAGTGTCAATGACTCCAGATATATCAAAGGGTTGTCCGCTTTGGCTGGAAGTTAAGTTAATGTCACCTGAGTATCTAGGAACATAGGTTCCTTCGGGAATATTGAAGTCAATTTCATCATAATTATATCTTTCAGACTTTACTTTAAGGGTGATCTTCTTTTTTGATTGAAAAGAGATATGAGCCTTATAATCTCCAGCACTTATAGTCTTTCTTTTGTATACAGGGTCGGAGCTCATGCCCTCATCTTCATCACAATTATCTGTTCCAAACCCTGCTAAGGGGCTTGAGCACATTTGAGTTTTATCTAAGACCTTAACTGGAAGGGATTGAAAGATCTTAATATAACCTGAAATGGGATCACAGGAAATAAAAGTGATAACTGGTAAAAGTAGCAAGAATTTACTTGTAATTATTGACCGTAGACTCATTTCTGAACTCCTTTGAAATTAAATAAACTAAACGCCTACTCCTTAAGCAATTTACATGCCAGTTAAAAGGGTGTTGAAATGAATAAGGATTTTCTGTAAACCTGTTGGGAGTGGTCTCAATTATTAATTGGAAAAGTAACAAAATGATACCCTGTGTCCTCAAGCAGTACCAGATGAGGGGTTATGATTAAATGTTTTATTTCAGCGGGTGAAGCCTCGGGTGATCTTTATGGTGCCGAGTTGATCTCTGCCTTGCATGCCACCGGGCAGTTTGAATGCTATGGTATTGGTGGGGAAAAGATGAAAGCTGCCGGACAGAAGCAGCTTTGCGGCCTAGATGACCTGGCGGTGATGGGAATTATGGAGGGACTTCTTCAACTTTATAGAATTAAAGATATTTTCGATAAAGCAGTGGTTTTTATGGAACGGGAAAATATCGATTTTTTCATTCCCATTGATTTTCCTGGTTTTAATATCAAATTAGCTGGGGAAGTGAAGGCCATGGGTAAGAAAACCATCTACTATATTAGTCCCAAGGTCTGGGCCTGGAAAGAGAAGAGAGCCGTTACCATTAAAAAGTATGTGGATTTGATGCTTTCCATCTTTCCCTTTGAGGTGGATTTTTATAAAAAATATCAGCTGCCTTGTCTTTATACAGGGAACCCTCTAGTAGAACGGCTAGATCTGATTAAATCTTCCAAAAATCAATATGGAATCAAAGAAGGGGACCCTCTCGTCGTATTAATGCCGGGAAGTCGAAAGTTTGAAATTAAGTTCAATCTGAAGCCTATGATTCAAAGTGCTCTTCTGATTCAAAAGCGGATCAGTAATGTGCAGTTCATAATGCCGGTGGCTAGCACCATGTCCAAAGAGCAATTTGAGCTGCGTATTGATGAAATCCTTCAAATTGAGGGAAACAAAGAGCTCAACTTGAAGGTGCTGCAAGGTCAAAGTCATGAAGTGATGAAGGTGGCAGATGCAGGTATCATTACTTCAGGAATCTCTACGCTAGAAGCAGCGATATTAAAGCTTCCTATGGCTGTAGTTTATCGCCTTAATCCCATTACCTATTTTATTGCTAAAGTATTTGTTCGAATTAAGAGTGTGAGTTTAGCCAACATATTAGCCGAAGAGGAAGTGGTGCCAGAGTTTTTACAAGATCGCTGGACCCCTGAGCTAGTAGCTCCCCATATTATCAAACTACTGGAAGACGAGAGTTATTTGCAGCAAGTGAAATCACGCTTAGGTAAAGTTAAGCAAGTTTTAACTGAGACCCCAGCCGTGGATCCGGTTCAGAGCATCTTAAACTACCACCAAGAATCCTTCCATAAGCCTAAATAGTATAATAATTAAAGAAAGGTAGCTATATTTGGCTAATGGTATCTAGCCTCGCTTATCTATCTTTGTTATAATTACCTCATCCAATCCTATATAAACCTTGAACTTTTGTAAGGAGATACAAATGAAGCGAATTTCTATCTTTGTTTGTTTGCTGATGAGTCTAATGTTATTGGTGACCAGCTGTAAAACCAGACCCACGGGAGGCGCATCCAGTTTAAAAATCTGGCAGGATATTGATGATTACAATTTAGGTATGTTGATTGATTTAGAAAGAGACCTTTCACAGTATCAAAGAGATGTGGAACAGGCTCTGGTTCTCCGTACTAAAGCTATGAAGTTCTATCATTTAATGCGCGATAAAAAAATCTCCGAAGAACATTTGACCAGTCGCGATTTACAAAGGTTGTCTCAGGGGTTGGCTGATTACCTTAAATTGAGAGAGAAAATACTCGGTTTGGTATCAAAGTTTAGAGTATGGGATGATGACAATGTCGATCCCAAATTAGATAAATATGTTCGCCTCAAAGGGGTGATGTTGGCGGTATCTGCTGGTTTGATTCTGTATGATAACTATAATGCTGTAGTTATTTTATATCAAAATGATTCTAAGCTACGTAAGAAATTGAATGAAGCGGATCCTGCCTATGGAATCAATGAAGATGCTTTCTATAAACTCGCTAAATCTTTTCATTCTAGTGTGAACCGTGAGGCCATGGAAAAAGCTTTAAAGCGTTTAAAGAAGCATAAAAAATGGATTCGTAAATCAGGCAAAGAAGATGAAACATTGGCTTATCTCGACTCTCTTATTCGTTTAAGTCCCTCTTATGCGGTTTTTAAGGATCGAGGTCGTTTTGATAAACTCTCTGAACGCCTCATGCGCGATGTGGCCTTTTTACAAAAAGGGCGAGATATACTACGCAGTATGAAAAACGACACCATTAACGAAATCAGTAAGATTTTTGGTAATACCGTGGGATTGGTAGAGACTCGTAAAGGAAAGATGTATAACAAGCCAGAGATAACCAAAGAGATTGCGGCTCAGCTAAAGCCCCTCGATATTCTTTTAGAAAAAACTCCTTTCCGTTTAACCGATAAGTTTATTCCTGGACACTTTGGACATGTGGCTATCTGGTTAGGAACTGAAGCAGAGCTTCGTAAGGCGGGGATGTGGAAAAAATTAAGCCCTTACTATCAAAAGCAGATTCAATCCGGGCATTCGGTACTAGAAGCCCTGAGAGAAGGTGTTGTTCTGAATACTTTAGACCATTTTCTTAATGTAGATGATTTCGCGGCTCTTCGTCCCAACAACTTAACTTGGGATCAGCAGCAAGAGGCTCTCAAACTATCTATTGGTCAGTTAGGAAAAGAGTATGACTTTAACTTTGATGTGGAAACTCAAGATAAGATTGTTTGCTCTGAGCTAGCCTATGTATGTTTTCCAACTATGTCCTGGCCAGTTGAAAACAAAGTGGGTCGAACTACTATCAGTCCTGATAATGTAGCCGCTAAAGCCTTACCTGGTGGACCACTTGATTTGATTATCTTTTGGCACAAGGGTGAACTCGTCCCTGCTGAAGAAGATGATAAATTATACAAAGATTTATATGAAGCCGGCCTAGGTAAGACTAACAACTCCACTGAAGAGGAGAGTGGTTGGTTTAGTTTTTAAAAGTTAAAACCGCCTCCGCCAAGCGGGGGCTCCTGTGGTTCTGACTGATCTAGGGTGCTGTTAAACAGTGGTGCCATAACTCCATTTATAAAAATCAGAACCAGAGTAATGACCGCAAAAATGCTCTTTGGAGTGCCATAACTCCATTTATAAAAATCAGAACCAGAGTAATGACCGCAAAAATGCTCTTTGGAGTGCCATAACTCCATT
>CAYFLR010000043.1:0-10891 GCA_964343805.1 uncultured bacterium
CCGTGGTTACGCACAAAGCGCTGGGGCCTCTGACCAGAGAGTGACTTGGATCCGATAGGATCCCGGAACAAATCGGTAGAAGACGAAAGCGACATGGAAGTGGGCAACGACATTATCCTCTCCTCAGAATAGGAATATGCTAAGAAACTTTTCTCGGATTGCAGTAGCACTGGTTGTCCGAAATGGCTAATAGATACTAATGAAGAGAAAAGTAGAAACAGGTTTAAGCTTTCCATAACTTCCAGTTTTCCCTGCAACCACTAAGCTCTTAGGCAGATAGTATTTTCCTTTGGTTTTTCCTGTTTTGCATGTATGAAAAACTCGCCACATCACTTGCGCCCCGTGATATCGGTTATGGTAAGTGTCGTGAAATAATTTAGCTGTTTCATAGGTATTAATCTGATTACCAAGATACCCATTATAATAACTTCGATGAGACCTTGTTTGATCATATCCCATATCATCAGTGAATTTGAGCGCTCCCACCGGATCTCCCACCTTTTGTCTAATTTTTACCCAAGCGATGTTACTTGAGTCTCTGATTAGCTCAATAAGCAAATTCAAATCAGCTATGGTATTGAGTTGACCTTTTTGCTGGTGAAGCCAGGCTGCTCCAATAAAACTTTTTACCACCGAGGCCCCATAGAAGTTATGTTTATAATCTCGACTATGAGCTACAATTTCAAAATCATCTTCAATATCTGCCACAATCCACTGAATTGGATACTCCTGCTGATTAATAGATTTAGATTTCTTCAAACAGTACTTACTGATTTTCTTATCAAAAGAATTTCCTAAGCCTGTTTGAAGGCGATTGAAGTAGTGCAAATTGGCCATATCTATCTCCCCACTGCGAGACTGTACAGACCCCGCTGGTAAGATCATCATGTTTTGAAAATCAGGATCATTCTTTTGATCAGGCAGCTCTACCCTTTTGATCTGTTTTGGTTGAATCTGATCAAAAATGGCCATTTTATCATCTTCATGCACTTCTTCTGTTTCCGTGTTTGCAACTGAAAATGCTTCATCCTCAGTTTTAACCTCTTCTTTTTCAATATTCTCAAAAGGAATTAAATTATCTACCACAACATTTGCAGTTAGGTATTCCGTCTCCGCCCCTTCTATCCGATCCAAGAGAACTTCTGCTTCAAATCCTTGAGAGACTAAACTTTCATTCACTAAAGTAAGATGTGTTAAGAAGATTTTTTTCCCTGCATAAGGAGAATTCTCTTCTTCCACCACGCAAAAATTAAAAACCCCCTCTTCTTCTCGTTCATCACTACCATGGATTTGCACCGTTTCCTCGGCACTACTACACTCAGTTTTAGCAAAAAATCCTTTGGTGAGTTTAATATGGTTCGGCTGATCTTCTAATTGATCGGTGAGGACTTTTATTTTAAGCACATACTTTGCCTCTGCTGTCTTCATTTGCTGAAAGAGGCTTTCCTCAATTCCGCTCTGAGTTCGACCAATCTTTTTATCTCCACTAAACCCCGATGGAAATTGCTGCCATGAAAATTTATTTGGCAATAACTCTCCTTGATTGGTTGTGGGTTCATCATTGATAAAAATACCAATGTCTAAAACCCTCTTACCCTCTTCATACCGATAACTAGAAAGGTGACTCCCATCGGGTTTATCTGATTTTGATTGACAGGAAAATAGAATTAAAAAAGTTAAATAAGTTAAAAATAATTTCATAGTTTTCTCCTCGAAAAAAGTTTCACTGGACTTATCGTCCATCTGAATTTTTTGCTGTAGCATCTTAGTTTTTCACTTTTCATTTGAAGGAATTAGCCGAGCAGAAAATGGAAAGTTTTTAAAAAATCCCCATTTTTTTTGATTTGCTATTATTTTATATTTTTTTACATTTTATATTATTTAACTAATTATTTTAATTGTATTTTTAAAATATTTTTTAGTAACTAATATTTTATTCCGATAAGTTTTATAAGAGCTTTAGGCAAGCAAAATTAAAGAGGAGAGCCCCATGAAATCAACTCTAAATTTAATCCCGTTTTTAATTATTTTAAATCTCATTATGATGAGCTGTTCAGATAGAAATATACAGGCTTTTAAAAAAGAGAAAAAGTTAAAAGTACAAACGCAAACTCAATTCAAAAAAGATGAAAACAAAGAAACAACTCCTTCAAATCCTTCCCCCGACGAGGATGAAATCAAAGATGAAGAAAGCAACCCTGTTAAACCAGAGCAGAAAGAATCATCCCCGTACTTTAAAGAAAACAACGACTCGTCCACGGATGGACTCCCCCCCTTTATCGAACAGATAAGTGAAGAGCCCCTTAAAAAGGGATATGATGGTTCCATTCGGGGAGCAATTATAGGAGTAAAACCCGGGGAAGTCTATTCAGTTACAGCTTTTTCTGAAACCACCGGAAACCTGGAGGAACGGACCATAGTAGGAGATGGTCAAAAAATTATCCCCTTCATTTTAACCGACCTCACCTATGCCAAAGATTATATCCTTATGCTTCGAACAAGTGAAAACCAACTTTTTTGGCATGGGGGCAAAAAGACCGTTCAATCAATCAAACAGGCACGAAGACTAACCATTAATAATTCTTTTCCTCTTGGAAATATTGATTTTGATATTCGATCTCATGTCACCTATGAGGTTGAAATTGAAGTAAAAGGATTGCTACCTAATGAAATAGGTGTGCAAGTGAATTTAATAAACGATGAGATAGTGCACGATACAGCCATCACTCAAAATGGAATAATCACCCTCAAAGGAATGGCAGCAAATAGCTATAAACTAACCTACCTTCGTCCTAACAAGCCCCATATATACTGGAGCGGAGAATCAACCCAAGACAATAGTTGGAGCCTTAAAGACCAGGAAGCCAGCTGGATAAAAGTGGATCAAAATCTAAAAACCAACATCATCATTGACCTATCAAAAGAACTGGGGACAACTGTGACCGGAAGAATCCTAGACCAAAATAATAATCCAATGCCCGACACCAGAGTCACCATCAACGATCAAAACCAAGATTATGGAAGGTCTTTAACGACTAATGAAAATGGTCAATTTAAAGTAGGTGGTCTCATTCCAGGTAAATATAGAATTGATGTAAACACTGATTCCCATGGGTTTTATAATGGGGAAATTGAAATTACCGGTGAGGAAGAAAGCCCCCTCTCTCTTGGGGATTTATATCTAATGACCTTTGAAGGAAAACTGAGCACTGAAATAGTAGGTGACACTAATTATTTTATTATACTCTATCAGGATGGAAAATATATCACTAGTGCCTATGGCGATTGTCAAAGTAAAAGTCATTGCACTTATAATTTTGATGGACTTCCTTTCAAAGAGGGATATTATATGGAAGTTTTTGGCAGTGATTTAACTAAGGTTATCTTCACAACTGAAAGCGTTAACCTTTCAATAGAGCACCCAGAACAAACTTTAGAGGTCAAAATTCCCTTAAATCAGTTCTAGAATTAAAAACAAAGTTTTGGTAGGTTCTCTCCATGAAAGAGAACCAGAATAAATTTACCACCCCATTTCAACAGTTCTATACTCCCGCTGGGCACACCAAATGGAAACAAGCTCTAGCGGGATTTTTTTCAACAGTAGGATTCCTTGGCTATATACCTAAAGCCCCAGGAACCTTTGGCTCTCTGGCAGCTCTACCTTTTATATTAGCGACCGCCAGCCTTCCTATCTTTTTAAAATTTGTGCTCATTATTTTAGGAACACTTCTCTCCCTTGGTATCATCCACCTTTTTATGTTTAAACGAACCAACAAAGATCCGAGTGAGGTGGTACTCGATGAGTTTGTAGGTTGCTATATTGCATGTATTTTTTTACCCCCTACCCTCGCATGGCAAACCTCGGGATTTATCTTATTTCGCCTCCTCGATATTACCAAACCACTACTCATTGGTGTGATAGACCGCAAAGGAAAAGGGGCCTTAGGGATTCTAGGAGATGATGTATTGGCCGGACTTCTAGCAGGAGCTTTACTGTTTTTCATCCACACCCTCACAACCTCCTGATATCCATATAATTTAACCGAAACTCCTAGGATTTCCAGCAGATTACTGTTAAAATAAGAGGCACACTCAATTAAATTTTGCCTTTAGGGAGCCCATATCCATAACTGTTTGTTAAATCTGCTATTTCCCTTGCTATTCCTCCTGGTTTTATTTGGATGGAATGTTCCAAATATCCAAGGGTCTGAAGCGATCAACCTGCATGGCAATACTTATACTCTTAATATACCCTTAGATCATCAGAATCGAGATAATAAGGCGAGTATTAGCAGCTCTTTCAGCACTTTACCTAAAGATATCCTTAAATCAGATCAGCTCCCTCAATTAATTAACCAGCTAAAAACCCATGGCACACCAAATATTCAGATATTAACTCTCTCCTCGTTGGCCCCCATTAGCCAAAAATGGAAAAAAGTCTTAGCGAAACATGGTATCCCTAGTGAAATTCATACCCTCTCCCATCCATTCCATAGGAAAACCATCCAGTTAGCCTACAATCTCGCATGCAAACACCAAGGAGCCAAGCTTTCCTTTTGTAAAAACTCTTCGGAGCCCCAGCTTCCAAAGTACAAATCCTCTTTTTATCTTGATTCTAAGAAATCTTTCAATAAATGGTTTAAAGAGAATGTTATCACTCCAAGCCCTAGTGATGTCTCTCTCGGAGTGGTAATGGGAGCCATTAAATTTGCAAGTGCTGGTACTATTTGGCTCAGTGTTGGTGTTCATCCTGCTATTGCTTCAACTCTCATCGTAGCTCAAACGGCTGTCACTTTAGCCCTCTCTACTGGCATAAAAACCTTTGATCATCTCTATAGTAAGCAAAGCTCTAAACCCAATAAAAAAGCAAGTATTTTTACCGAGCTAAGAAGAAGGCAAACCTTCGACCTTGTCTACCTTGAACTTGTAAGACTGATTAGCGGTCCCACTGCGGATACCCACTCTGTTTTTACTCTACTCGGTCAAACAGAAATATTATCTAACTTTTTTGCTTACGGTACAGGAACTTCTATTTTATCGACCGTTAGAAACCGTAAACTCACTCACTTAGGTTCTAGATGGGCCAACTTTGATAACTATGTGGTGGCCTCGACTTTATCCATGTTAGACATCGCTGGCTTTCATTTTATGACTTTAGCCAGCTTTGGGTCCTTTGACCTGCATCTTTCTACCGTACTCATTTTTGCATCAACAGCTTCATTGAGTGCACTCATTGCCTGGAAACCTGAAATCTTTGAAGCCTTTGCAGTGAGACAACAAGCCTGGTTAGACAAAGCGGTTGACCTCTATTATCTGGTTAAACAGAAAATTAATACTTTCAAATGTGAGCAGATGCTCTCGCTGCAAAAACTGCTGGCTAACTAGATCTTGTAAATTAAAGCACCCAAATGAGTTGAAAAAACTCATTTGCATCCAATTGAACGGGTCGTTTCATTTCAGAAGTTCCATCATGTGACTCATGGTATTTCGCTCCAAAAGTGAGCTTTCCATCTTCAATCTTTACTATGTCAAAACGAGTAATAGGACTCTCTTTGGTGTGATCATCATGGATATCAATGTGATAAGTATTTTCAAAACTATTCACCGGTTCACCTAACTTATATAACCTTACCTTATAAGGGTTAGCTTGAGAAACTTCACAATCACTATTGCGATATTTAATTTTCACTATTGCCATAGTCTCAAAATCAATCTCTAATTGAATCCGGACATAACTCTCTCCCTCACGTTTGCATAAACTGGAGGACCAAATCCCATAGAAATGGCATTCTAAAGGTTTTTGTCCCCTATTTTGTTTACACTTCTTCACATATTCTTTATTAACTCCCTGCTCCCTCTTCACATTGGCTGGAGGAGGAACCTCTTTATATAATGATAGGTTTTGTAATTGATCTAAGTCTGAGCAAGAAAAGTTTAAAACTAAAAGCATTAATGTAAGAAGGGCTTTCATATTTAACTCCAATACTTAATTTACGGGAAATCATCATCTCTTAATTAAACTACCGCTTAAAAATTTAAAATGACCAATTTTTTTTTATTTTTTAGCAAATCACAAAGATCAGTTAAATAACAACCCCCTACCCATTAATGACTAATTAACCCTTGAAAATGACCATTCAGTCATTTATAATTATATTATCAGTCATTATTTTAATCAACATGGTCAAAGGAGAGATCATTGGGCAATGACAAAAAGAAAATCATTATCTCAGCAGCAATGGATCTATTTGCTAAGAATGGCTTTGACAATACCTCAACCAAATCCATTAGCACACAAGCTCAAATTGCCACCGGAACACTGTTTAAATATTTTAAAACGAAGGAAGAACTCATTATTGAAGCCTATAGTGAGGCAAAGCTAAGCATGCTCAATGTTATTAAAACTCATTTAGATCCCCATCAACCTTTTGAAGAACTGCTCAGGCATATGTTTAATAATATGGTGGATTGGTGCCTTCAACACCCCAAAGAGTATCAATTCACTATGCAGGTCAAAAACTCCCGATTTGCAAGCACTCTATCAGTAGATAAATTTAGAAATGAACTACTGTTCTTTTACATTGCACTTAAATCAGCCCAAGATGCCGGGCAAATAATTAAGATCCCACTTGAACTACTAGAAATGACCGTCGGCTCATTTATCAATCTCTGTATTGAATCTCAGGAATTGTTAGAGGGAGATTCGGAGAAAGCTAAGGATTTGATTTTCACTATGATGTTACATGCCATCAAGGAAAAAAAATAACAAAGAGAGGTCAAAATGAAATTTAATTCCTATCTCTTCATTTTAATTTTTATGGGAGGTCAACTTATGGCCGATGACAATCGCATACAAAATTCCCCTAATTTTAAAGATGGAAAGTTTTTTAATGCAAAGCCCGTGGTGGAAGCTCCTTTTTTTACCATGCTCAGTGAATGGATAAAAGGAGCAGAAAATACTATCCCTAAAATCGATTTACCTGTTAATAAACTTTTCCCCAAACACTTTACTACTCCCCCCCAAACTGGTTTACGCATAACCTGGCTCGGTCATTCGAGCTTTATCATTGAGCTAGAAAACTTAAGGATCTTAGTGGATCCTGTTTGGGGAGAAAAAGTATCCCCCGTCTCGTTTTATGGCCCGGAACGTTTTTTCCCCCCTCTTATATCAATAGCAGATTTACCCAAGATTGATCTAGTGCTCATATCTCACAACCACTATGACCATCTCGATGAATTTACTATCAAGGCCCTACTAAAGAAAGATAAGGACATTAAATATATCCTCCCACTAGGAGTAGGTTCCACATTGAGAGACTGGGGTGTGAACCCAAAACAAATTCAAGAATTAGACTGGTGGGAAAATTTTAGATACCAGAGGATAACCATCACCTCCACTCCCGCCAGGCATTTTTCGGGTCGTTCCGTCTTTTTCACAGATCGAGATAAGACCTTGTGGATGGGTTTTGCCATAGCTGGATCAACCCAGAAAGTTTATTACTCTGGCGACACCGGAATGTTTGATGGTTTTAAAAAAATTGGAGAAAGATTAGGCCCTTTTGATGTGAGTCTTTTTGAAATAGGAGCCTATAATAAAATGTGGTCGGATGTTCATTTAGGACCCGAGCAAGCCATCAAGGCATTTAAAATGATCAGAGGAGGAATCTTTATTCCAGTTCACTGGGCTCTCTTTGATTTAGCTCTCCACAGCTGGACAGAACCAGTGGAGCGACTTATTAAAGAAGCCAAGTTAAAAAAAGCGGACATCTTTATACCTAAGCCAGGTGAAAGTATGGAACCGGCACTTTCAAATACTTTTGAAAAATGGTGGCCTACCCTCCCATGGCAAACGAAGGAAGAGCACCCCATTCGTTCTACAGGTCTATAATAGATAGCTTTAGCTTAAATACCAATTTTAGCTCGCCAGCAGAAAGAAATTTTGATAAGACCCCTAGGTTTACTAATTATTAATTTAGAGAGGTTATTATGACAACTGCCCAAGCAAGGCACATTCTAGTAGATTCAGAAGCAGAATGCTTAGAACTTAAAACCAAAATTGAAAATGGTGAAGATTTTGCTCAATTAGCAGCCCACCATTCTAAATGCCCTTCTGGTCAGCAAGGGGGAGCTTTAGGAGAATTTTCTCCAGGTCAAATGGTTAAAGAGTTTGACGAAGTAGTGTTCTCTGCTGAAGTTGAAACCATTCAAGGTCCGGTTAAAACCCAGTTTGGCTACCACCTGATTGAAGTGACCAGCCGTAAAGGGTAAGTCAATTCTATTATAAAAAAGCGGAACAGTAACTGTTTCGCTTCTTAGCCCTCATCCTGCTCTATAGCAATATCTCCAGATACAGTTTGAATATTGAAAGTGGCCGCACCCTCTCCTTCTAACTGAATCTCTTTAAAGCCGTCCTGGTTGGAATTAATAATATTATTGCCTTCAAAATCCCAACTCCCCGAGCGCGATTTAAAAAAGAGTTTCCCTTGTGAGTTAGCAAGACTTATGTTGATGTCACCCGAGGTACTTTGAAAAGAGTGATCACCTTCTTTTACACCATTAAGTTCCACTTCTATATCTCCGCTCATAGTTCGCACTTGATGAACACCTGTAAGTTGAGAGATTTCAATATCTCCGGACTTAGTGCTTCCAGCAAGAGAGCCGGTAGAATCTTGAACTTCTATCGATCCACTTAGAGAGTGAATTTTCATCTCACCAGCCGACTCCATCACTTCCAGATCACCACTGGAAGAAGAAAATTCAAAATCAAAGGAACAACTGACTATTTCACAGTCTCCACTCTTGGTTTGCAACTGAACCCAATTCTTACTTTGACAATGCATTATTTCTATATCAGCAGAGGTGACCTGGATTCCCCTCAAATCATCTAGTTCAACCAATTCAACTTGACCCGCAATGCTTTCCATCCAAAAAGGATTGCTCATACTATTCGCATTTACTTCGGCTGCACTCGACTTAAGAAATAGATTAATCCCTGCAGGGATCTCTAGATAAAGCTCCAATCCTCTCCCCTTTTTCTTCATAAACTGAGGAGTTTTATTAGGGTATTCCAGCACCAACTTTAAAGAGTCATCTTCCATAATTTGATTTAGGTACCACTTATCAAGAGCCTCCTCCTCATTACTTGAACAAGTATAATGTAAGAATTCATCTTGGGATTGCACCACCTCAATAAATCCAAAAGGAATCTCAATGAATAAATTCGTGAAGTGAGAGACCGGAATTTGACCTTGATTATCAGGTCTTTTAAAAGACTTTGACTTTTCCTCTTTTACCGGCAGAGGAACTAATGAGTCCACACTCTCAATCTGTATAGATGGTTCGGAATTCATATTTTCAATCAACTGTTTGGCCTGTTTGGGGTCTAAATTACCATTTTGGACTTGCTGCAATATTTCTTGAAGATCCATTTATTTTCCTTTTTTATTTTCCTGATTCTAATTTAAACTAGAAATGATCAATTCAGCTGAATGCTGATCTATTTTACCTCTGGCTAATAATTGCAGGACTTTCTCTATCGGGTCCTCCGATTCAGATTCCTTTTTAGCTTTTCCCCTTTGCCCTTTCAGTGCCTTCACCACTTGAGCTATTTTCTGTTTTACGGTGGGATAAGAAATACCAATTTCTTTCCCGGTTAATTGGATATTGCCTTCACAGAGTAAAAAAGTTTTTACAAACTCCCACTCTTCCGAACTCCATCTGGGAAACTCATCATATTTGATGTTTCCTTCCAAATGGATCCCACAGTGATGGCAACTCCATTTCTTGGCAGTTAAACGTTCTTTACAATAAGGACAATTAGGAATCGGCGTACTCATAAAGATATAAATAAATTATTTTAAGTTTCATGTCAATATTTATCAAATATTTTAATTTTATCCACCCCTGAAACTCTACTTTCCTAATATAAACCCTAACTTAATCTACGCAAAAGATATATATTTCAATTGTCTTCATAAGGATTTTCACCTAGGATAAGGTCATGTCTTCTCATTATGGCCATACTTTTTTTTACCACTTTGGCAGCCTCATCCTCAAGCATCGAGTGCTATTTCTTATCCTTTCTCTTTTAGGCACCCTTTTTTTCCTTGACCAAATTGTTAAAGACATTCGTATTGATACCAGTACCGGAGCCTTCTTAGCCAAAACTTCCAAAGCTCAAATCAATTTAGATCGATTTCGCAAAGAGTTTGGCAGAGATGATGCCTATATCATACTCGCCGAAGGAGAGGTTTTCACTCTCCCCTATTTAAAAAAATTGAAAGAGTTACAAAACTGGTTAGAAGATTTCGACCCTAAACTCCTTCCTGATCAGTACCAAGAAGAAACCCAGGACAGAACCCCACCCCCAGCAGATGGATTCGATGACTTTATAGATGATGATGAAGAGGGATGGGGAAAAGAAAAAGGAGGGGCTCTGGTTGAAGAGATCCTATCCATTTTAAATGTGAGAAACACCACCTGGGAGAAAGGAGGGATTCTCGTTGAAGAATTTATTGATCCCCTCCCCACCACCGATCAATTACCAGAGTTAAAAAAAAGAGCCCTCTTAGAAAAAAACATAATGCCTCAAGTCTTGGGTCGGAATGCCCAAATTTCCTTGATGTTAGTTAGAACCGGAATGATGAGTGAAGAAAACTCCAATTTAGTTTTTAACCTCTTGGTAAAAGAGTGTGAAAACAGATCCACTCCATCATTCAAACTGAGTGTGGCAGGCATGGCAGGAATATCTGCCAACCTCACCCACTACCTATTATCCGATCTTTCTAAAATGTTGGTCATCTCATTACTATTAATGATCACAACCCTCTTTGTCCTCTTTAGAAATCCCTTGGCAGTTATCTCTGCCACACTGGTAGTAGCTCAATCGGCT
>CAYFLR010000043.1:10901-50052 GCA_964343805.1 uncultured bacterium
TCCCTTAACCCTGGTCAGTAACATCATACCTGCTTTTATTATCTGTGTTGGAATCGGAGATTCCGTCCATCTTCTCTCGGTTTTTAGAGATAATTTAAAACTAGAAATGGAGCGTCATAAGGCTCTCTTATATGCCATAAGGGACACAGGGACTCCTATATTATTCACCTCCCTCACGACTATGGTGGGGTTGCTCAGTCTGAATGCCGCAGAATCAGACGCTATTGGAGAAATGGGGATTGCCGCCAGTGTGGGGATCAGCGTGGCCTTACTTTACTCTCTCAGCTTTCTTCCCATCATGCTCAGTTTTAGTAAAACCAGTCTATTTGGTATTAAAGTAGATAAAAAAGAGGATGTTTTGGACAAAATAGTAAAATTTTGTACCCAGCTCTCTTCGGAGTCAACCTCCTCTCACAAGGGCCATAAAAAGCATTTCGTTCTCTTAGGAAGTTTTATCCTCACTATCATTGCGGTGATTGCCTTCTCTCAAATTCGAGTTTGGCACAATCCTCTTTCCTGGCTACCGGATGGAAATACTGTAAAACCGGCATTTGATAAAGTCGACAAACACACCGGGGGAACGGCCAATATCCAACTACTCATTGAAACCTCACGCACAGGAGGAATTAAGAACAAAGACATTTTACATGCGATGGAAAAAACTAAAAAAGATGCCCTTAACTACCAAGAAGAGGGTCTTCCCAACCCTTTGGTGGGAAGTGTAACCAGTCTATTAGATGTAGTGAAAGAGACCAATCGTGCTCTTCATGAAGGCGATGAAAAATATTACTCCATCCCCGAAACAGACAGGGGCATTGCAGATGCCATTTTTTTGTTTGAAAATGCGGGGCAAAAACATGTAAAACGGCTAGCCTCAGGAGACCTAGCCAAAGCCCAAATGACCTTACGTTTAAAATGGCTCGATGCCACGGGTTACGATCCCTTTTTAAAATATCTAAGTGAAAAAGTAAAAACCCACTTTAAAGGAATCGCGGAGATCATGCCGACGGGTTCGGTTTACACACTGGTAAGTACTGTTTCCCACATTATTAGCGATATGATTAAAAGTTTTTCCATCGCATTTTTGGTGATTACCATTATGATGATTGTAATTTTACGAGATATTAAACTGGGACTCATCGCCATGGTTCCCAATCTCATTCCTATTTTATTTATTGTGGGTCTCATGGGAGCAGTGGACATCCCTATCGACATGGGAAACCTCCTTATAGCCTCCATTGCCATTGGCATCGCGGTGGATGATACCATTCATTACCTTCATCATTTTAAGGTTTTCTATGATCAAACGGGAGATTTAGAAGAGTCTATTAAAAAGGTCATTAAGTATGCAGGAAGAGCCATTGTAAGTACGAGTTTTATACTCATTACCGGCTTTTTTGCCTATACAGGAGCCTCCATGCATAACATTGCTAATTTTGGTATGCTGGTGAGTTGCACTATACTTTTTGCTCTCTTAGTAGGGCTGGTGGTCACCCCAGCGCTCTTAAGAGTTCTTTACACTGAGCAAAAATCCCAAAGGAGTTTAAAATGATCAATAATGTTTTGCTTCTATTACTATTTTTTTTCCCTCTCACCCCTCTACTTGGACTCTCTTCCTCAGAATCAGATCCCCGTATTATAATGGATACGGTGGAAAATAGAGACCAAGGAGACCAGGTTAAATCTTTGATGATCATGCGCATTTTCGATGCCCAAAACCGTGAGCGAACTCGTCATGTGACCAGCTGGAGTAAGGACTTTGCGGAAGGGAAAAAGAGATTAATGATTTTTTCTTCACCAGCTGATGTTAAAAATACAGGTCTTTTAACCATTGATTACAATCAAAAGGGTAAATCTGATGACCAATGGCTCTATCTTCCTAGTTTAAGAAAATCCACCCGCATATCCAGCAGTGATAAATCCGGCTCTTTTATGGGATCGGATCTCACCTACAGTGATATGTCCACCAAGGATCTCAGCCAGTATAAATACACCCTCTTAAAACCCTCTGTTAAGGTAAAGGGAGAAGAATGTTGGCTTATTGAGTCGCGTCCGATCACCGGTCAAGCCAAAGAAGAGACTGGCTATCTCAAAAGTAAATTATGGATTAGCAAAGAAAGGCATCTGCCGTTGCAAATCAAATCATGGATTCTTGAAGGAAAGAAACTAAAATACATCAAATTTGATCAGATTAAAAAAGTAAATAATCTTTGGATTGCTCATAAAATTTTAGTAAAAACCACTTCCCAAAAGAAAGTTCTCTCCTCAACGATCATCGAATATCAATCTTATGAAATAGGACATAAGGAAGTTATTGATGAATTATTCACCCATCGCCGTCTGGCTAAAGGATTGTAGTTTATGAGGCGAGAAAAGTTTTTCATCTACTGGCTTATCTTTCTCTTTCCACTTTGCCTTTTGGCAAACTGGGAAGAGGATGAAGAAGATGAATTTCTGTCCATGGAAGAAACAGTTGAGGAGCCCGCCACCAAAAGCCTCCTACCCTCCTATGCTCAACTTAGGTATCGCCTGCAAAATGCCGTATGGCTCCAAAGACTGAAGAATTATCCTCTTGCCAAATCTCGCCATAATGTGGATTTTGGACTTCATCTTAAAAAAGAAAATCACCTCCTCCATCTCGATTTACACAGTGAGTTTGACACGATCTATCTTCATCATAAAGATCGCTTTTTTAATTCTACTATTGATACCTATCAAACAGATTATCATCTCAGAGAAGCTTATATTACCTCCTCCTGGCAAAAATTAGACTTAACTATTGGCAGACAGGTTTTGAGTACAGGTGCCATGAACATGAGCGGATTATTAGATTTAACCAACCCCCTGGATCTCAGAATCCCAGCCGATACCGAAATATCAGATTTGAAGATGGGGATCCTAGCCAGCCGTCTCTCTATTTTTATTAATTCCTTCACCTTTGATCTCATTACCATTCATGAAAGAGGTCACCATTTAACCCCTGCCCCTCGAGGGGAATTTGGTTATTGGCGAAATGAAATAGAGAGCAACCCTCAATTGCAACAGATCTTAAAGGATAGTGATATTAAGATCGAGCATCTTCCCGATGACAATTCTTGGTGGCATGGATTCATGGCCAAACTCATGATGAATTCCTCTCCCTTTGATCTCGGGGTTTATTTAGGAAGACTGCGAGACTACCAGGGAGTCAATCAACCCTTTCTTTCCATGGACCTTATGAAAGCAGGTGATATTACTTTTCCCATAGAGCATCCATTTTATAACTTTGCGGGTCTTTCATTGCAAACCACCCAGGGTAAATTTCTTCTATTGGGTGAATTAATCTATATGCAGGACTTTCCTGTACTCACTCCTCCCAAAAGAAACCGTTATCTTTTTGACAATGACAAGGATCATTTTGTAAAAGTGCTGCTGGCATTAGATATTCTGGCCCCAACCATCGAGTCTTTTCTATAGAGATAAAAAAAGCTTGGTCACTGCTAGATACAAAAACACTTCTTAAAAGATCGGATGGCGATCTCTTCCTCTCTTATGAAGAACAGTTTTTGCAAAATAGGTATTCATTTCGAACGATGCTCGCCTGGCTAGGAATAAGGAATTTTAAAGGCAAGACACTCCGAAGCGAGTTAGGCTATCAATTCAACGACCAAACACTATTTACTTTGGGCTTTCTGGGCTTCTGGCCGGGAGATGGGAAAGGGCCCCTCCAAGGATTAGATAATCACCACACCCTTAAATTCAACCTCAGATATGACCTCTAGAGTAACTAGCTGTTATCAAATCTATTTTATTATTTATAAAATATTTTTTGACATTTTACCAAATTTACTCTATAATTCATTTCGCACACCCACAGGAAGTGTGTGCATCAACTAAAAACAACATTTAAAACAGGGAGTTCAAATATGTTGCCATCAATCCTTAGACAACTTGTTTCTATCATACTTATTTCCATATTAGCAGTCCCCCTCTCCTGTGGAAGTTCACCAAAGAACTCCAGTAGAATAACTTCAAGTACAGAACCCGCTGTTTCTCTTGATCAATCCATAAGTAATGCGCAAATAGCTCTCGCTGACCTATTTAAAAAACAAACAGAACTCTCTCTTCTCTCTAAAGATCAAACCCCACTCAGTTTTTCCCAGTTTTCGGAGTTAGATCCCGATGAATTTTACCTTTCACGCAAAGTAGCTGTAGGGAATAGCGAGTATATGGCCACCTATCATTTCAAACGCTCCCACTCAAAAAACTCAAGTGAAATCAAATATTTTATCGCCATTTACTTAGGCGAGAGCAAAAAGATCGCCTTGGGTCGAACTCGCTTAACCATCGATTCCCAAGCAGAACCAGAACTCACTCGCCTCCTTATAGAACGTAAATTACAGCTTTTAGCTGAAGAGATAAGGCTGAACTCCTTTTATCACCTCCAAGAAAGTGGCAGTTTTAAGAACTGGTTAGGAATGAGCGAATCGGAAAAAGATGAATTCTTAGCTCAAGTGGTCCTAGCTACCCCCTCGGTAATATTTCTAGGAGTCTCCGCCGCCACCTTCATCCACTATTGCTACTTCGCTAAAAAGCGCACGGTAACCGGGTTTGTGCTCAGAACCTTAGGAGTGGCAGCCCTTCTTTTTGTAACTTTTGCCTCAACCTTCTATTTAAGTTTTGTGGCCTGTGCTATGGCTGGCAGCAGCGCCTGTAAATAAGATCTCATCTTGGGAGTGGCCTCACTCCCATTTTAACCTCAACAAATACAATCACTTAATTAAAATCATAAATATATATTAATTTTTTTTATAAAATCTATTTGTTTTTTTTATAATATATGATATTAACCCGCTTATCTGTGAATTAACAGATACCTATATAATAGAATCAAAACAGAAGGAGATGGGAATGAGATTTTTATTATTTTTATTAGCGGGAACTTTTCTAATGTCTAGCAACCTAATGGCCCGTGCAGACCGCAGCTGCCTCTATGAGCGTTACGAAGATGAACTCACCCTAATGGAAGAAGAAGATAGCAAAAGATCTATCCGAAGAAAACTTATGCGTTTAGCAAAAGTCAGAGCTCCTTATAAAGGATTAAAATACTCATTAACCAAAGATGGATTATTAATTTTTAACAACACCGGTGATGACGATCCTCATCATGGTCTTATGTTAGGAAGCTGTGAAGGTGATGGAGCTGGATTTGCTCGTATTTGGCTCAGCCGTGATAAAAAGCGTATCCTTCGAATCTACCTTGACCGCTACAGCTTAGCTGAGTGCTCAAGAAAAGAAACTGTCAAAAAAGTTAAAAAGATTCTCAAAGAAGCCTTAGAAGATGATGATGGACTTGATGATAACGAAGATGAAGATGATATTTTTGTTCTCGATCCTAAAATCAAACATCCTGATTGTTAATTAAATTAGAGTTCATCCGGAAACGGATGAACATTGAGCGAGGTTCAGAATGAACCCGCGGGTTAAGCGGGCCAGCCGCCCGTTGTACATATTCTAGTCTCGAAATTGTACTGTATCCAAACGGAAACTAATTAATTTTATATAAGCTGTTCAAGGAAGAACAGTGTAACCTCTCTTGGAGATTTAAATGAAAGAGATAAAGATTCTCGTTCTTCTTATCCTCACAGGAATACTCTTTTCCCCCTTGGTCCATGCTAATTTACTCCATAACCGCTCTATTCAAATTCAATCAGAAGGACAGAATCGAGAGTTTCAGATCTCATTCCAAGTAGATACGGAAGGATCCATTCACAATTTAAATATCAATACTCTCAGCTTTATCACAGACTTTATTGGCGATCGATCCACAGCCATCTTTGAACTGGGTTTTTACCAAAAAATTCCAGCTGACCTCTTTATTGGGACATGTACAAAGCTAAATGGCACCCAGTTTTGCCTAATAAAAATTGAATTCACCGATGAAGAAGCAACAACTCTATTTATTCAATTCTCAATGATCTACTTTAAAGATAATAAATTGACCACTCACGGGAGTATCTTTGAAACTCATAATGACCAAGGTATGCCGACTTTCCAAAATACCTACGTTTTTTAAACCATGGATCTAAAGAAGATCGTCCCCCACTACCGACAACCAAAAAAATTAATCCGGAAAAGCAATTTTTCTGACCCCTACTTTGTTAGCAAGTACGCTTTTTCTCCCTATATGGCCTGCAGCCATGCGTGTAAATATTGTGATGGGAGAGCAGAAAAGTACTATGTGGAAGGCGACTTTGAAACAGACATTGTGGTTCGTCAAAATATACCCGAACTCTTAGAGCAAGAGCTACCTAAATTGAGAGAAAATGGGACCATCATCATTGGCTCGGGAATTTCAGATCCTTACCAAAACATCGAAGAGCGAGAACAGCTCATGAGAGCCTCCCTCCAAATCATGATCGAACACTCATTTTCCGTATCGGTCATGACCAAATCCCATCTAATCCTTCGCGATCTTGATCTCATTAAACAAATTCATCAGCAAAGTGGCTTTTGCCTTATGGTCTCCCTCACCTTTACTGATGATGAAGAACGAAAGGTTTTTGAACCAGGAGCTAGCAGTGTGGAAGAGCGACTAGCTATGATTCAAAAGTTTAAACAAAATGGTATTCCCATCGGAGTCCTTACCATGCCGTTCATTCCTTTTATTTCAGCTACGGAACCCAATATTGAAAAACTCTTTCGGAAATTAAAGGACTTACAAGTGGACTTTATTATGCCAGGAGATCTCACCTTACGACCAGGCAGACAAAAAGAGACTTTCCTAAAAATCATTCAGCAACAATACCCAGAGCTAAATAGTCGATTTGAAAGTCTTTATAGGGAAAATAAAGTTTCCGGAGCTCCTTTATCTAGCTACAGTAAAAACATCTACGCTCAGTGTGAGCAGCTCCTAGGAAAACTAGGTATCACTCCAGAGATTCCCCATGCTATTTATCAAGGTAAATTCCCTCTCTATGATGAAGCCTTTATCTTACTCCATCACATGAAAAATCTCTATCATCGCAAAGGGATTGACATCCTCCCTCTGAAAAGAGAGTTAGCTGCCTTGACGGATTGGCTCAAGGTTCAAAAGCCAATTTTTAATCGAAAAAGAAGCTGGAACCAAGACTGCTTAGAAAAGGAGTTTATAGCTGCCTTGGAAGATAATAACAAGCCCCTTATAAAAAACGAGAAACTTAATAGCTTTTTACGAAAGATCCTAAAGGATAAAAAGATCTTTGATTATAGGACACTTAAAACTAGCCCTTAACTCTCATGGATTTAGGATAGAACTTATGAGAACGGTCCTTCCAATAATTTGCCAATTTAGAATAATGAAGCCTCGTCTGAGCCCTTATGTAAAATTCCAATTTAAAAAGACCATAGGAAGCAAAAATCACCACTATAAATGATACAGCTCCAAAGTATAAGTTGGAGTACCATGTAGGACTTTTTTGCGCCCAGGTTAAAAAGGGGTATCTCAAAAAGCTATTAACCAGAAAGACATACATGGATAGGTTCCCTAAGACAAATACTTTGTGGCTAAAGAAATCCCATCTATTGATGAGATGGAAGCTAATTCGAAACAAGAACAATATTAAAACTAAGGCACTAAAATGAGAAAGATACCAAAAGGGCTCAAAGAAGTTTCCTAAAATAAAGAGCCCCAGAAAAAAGGGAATCCAAAGCAAGCTAAACTCAAAATTCTTACGATGGGCTAAAAAGATGCCCAGCGAAAACTCAGGTAAATGACCTAAAATAGTGGCAAAAAAGTTAAAATCAACGTCCCGCAAATGATAGGTCAACTGTAAACCGAGGAGAGAAATTATAACTAATGGGAAAATTCCTTTTTTAAGAAATAGTCCTCTTAAAAACGGGAAAACGAGATAGAACTGAACAATAAAGGGAAGAAACCACCAAGGTCCTTGAGGCTTCATAGCTTCATGAGGGACAATATTAGATAAGAAGGTGAGTTTTAAAAACAGGGATTCCCAGTTCCAATACAAATATTTAATGGGACCCGTATAGCTATAACAAAACCCCTCGTACAACAACCATAAGATGATCGCCAACAAAAAGGGAGGATATAGCTTGAAAATTCGACCCTTGATAAATTTAAAATAGTCTATACTTTCTATATTTAAGAACTTTTTGGATAATCCGTAAGCTGATAAGAAGATAAAGATCTGAACACCAAAGTGTCCCAAATAGCTCATTATAATTCGATAGCTATCAGCTGTCTGATGAGTTAACTGATAGAGGAAGCTTTCGAGCAAACTATAATCAAAGCTAAATTGGTTCTCACGCGGAAGTTTATCCACTCGATGCATAAAGTTATGGGCTACTATGAGAAAAATACCCAAACCCTTATAGAGCGTCACTGTCTTTTTTGTAAGATCTTGAAAAACCATCTCTTAAACATCTTATTTTACTGCTTTTTAATACGCTTTTTATTGCTTTCGCAATTTAACCTTTTACTTTTACCACATTATAAGGGGTAATTCAAGACTTGAAGGGCTTATAAGAGGAATTAGAAAGGAGATTTTTCAAAGTACTCATATCTTTGATTTTGATAAATCAAGAATTGTAAATTTTCTGAAAAGGTGAGTTCACTCTCTGTTTGTAAGTCCACACTGCGAGCACTTTGTGCCCTGGCACAGAGATCTCCGTTAAAACTAACGGTATTATTATTCCCATTTTTGTTAAAATTCAGTGAATCTTTATAGCTATCTACGATCTCCACCGGGCCTCTTGTTCCTTGCCTTTTCTGACAAGCATAATCCTCTTCCAACAGATAATAGGAGCGTCCTTCAATTTCACTAAAGATCATCATATCATTGTCTTTAGTAAACTCTGGATTTTTATCGTACACATAAAGGTTACCTTGATAGCGGATGCGCTTCTCATTACCAATATATACTGTCAATTCACTATGCCTGATAGGGCTTGCAATCAAAGTCACTTCATCACTACAACCATCCCCATGATTGATTGCGGTTTCTTGATCCTCCGCAAAGCTGATCTTACCTTTATAGGTAAAAATGAGATTCCCTGCCTGTGTCATACAGGTATAGCCATCTTCCAAATGATAGAAGGTTTTACCTTGATATTTCATATACAAATTAGAAAGACCTTCCCTTGGACTTGGTTGAACTTGATCTATTTCTTGCTCTTTATCCTCTTGTTCTGACTTATCACTCGCTACTTCCTCTTCACCTTGTTGTTCTTCGGTTCTTGCAGAGGTCTTGTCATCCATCTCCTCTTCTTTATCTCTTTTATCCTCTTTGGGAGTTATTTCAGCATCATTGATTATCTTTCTTTTGGGAATAGGGGTTTCTCTTTTTTCCAGATCTTTGGCACTGGCTGGTCCCCCATTTGCTGAAGAGTTTGATTTAAGATCAATCTGCCTCTTATCCTGTTGAAAAGATCCCGGAGCACCACAATTTTGAAAAGCGAGCATGATAGTGAAGAGCAAGCAGATAAGAAACCCAAGAAATAGTTTTTTTAATTTCATGATTAAGCTCCCAAAGAAGACTATATATACAAGCTACAATACTTTTCGGCATATTCCCTTTTCCACTTCAATAAATCGAATTACCCTTTTAACTTTCAGCAGTTAGATTGCAGCAAAAGCAGAAATTCTTATTTTTCTAGGTTTGGCAAAAAATTTGCAATTCAGAAGCAATCACATCCTATTGAGCACTCATTAGGATGAATGAGCAACCAGCAAAAAGTTGAGCTTTATGAAATATAACCTCTTATTAATATACACCTTTTTCATAGCATTGAGTTCATGTGGACAGATGGAGCATGAGCCATCTACCACCAAATTGAATGAAAAGGTCAGCCCTTCAATGCAAAATAATTGGTCAACCTGTCGAACTTTTTTGCAGGTAGATGCAGCTGAACTTTACTACCGTGTGGGAAATCCACTCACCGAAGAGAGTTTAAATCCGATCATTGTGAATAACCGATTAGGGGACACTCTCCCTAAGGATTACCTTCTAAACGAAAGAGCATTTCTCATCTATTTACTTGATTTAATAAAAGAAAAAGTTTCCAAAAGGGCTCTAGCCAAAGCGGTGGAAATGCATTATTTGGTGGCTCCGCAAATTGGTATCGCCCAAGGATGGCAAGTTCATAAAACCGAAATAATTCCAGAACTGATCCGTGATATTTTTTGCCCCAATGGCTGTAGCAAAAAACAAGAAAACATTATAAAAAGCTCCCTTGAAACAATGAAAAAAGCAAATCAGAAGAGATGGACCTATCAAGAAATTACTAATGAGCTGAATCAAAAACTGGAGCAAATAAAAAAGAACCTTAACCAAGCCAAACAAAGTTCAATAGAATATCAAAAGTACACCCAATCCTACTATGAACTCTATCAAAGTCCGTGGGCCAGCTTACTGGTGACTCCCATTTTACAAAAAAAACTCCCTCCTATGGTCTCTTTTTATAGATTACAGGATGAAGAAATAAACACCCATTCTTATTTCCTACACACCCCCCATGTGGAACTCGCCTTCCGTGAATATCGCCAGCTGCTGCAAAATAATTGGAACAGTGATCAGGGTCTTTTTGCAAAGCCCCATACCTCTCTAACTTTGATAGAACTTTATCGCAGTTTTGTTCTGCTCACATCTTCGGCGCCAGAGATTACCGGAGAAGTATTTGAGGAAAATAAGGAAATTCAACCCTATTTTTGTCAGTTTTTTCGCAATTTAGATCACTTTCTCCTCTCAAATAATCTGGAATCAAATATTAGTTCCTTTGAATGGTACCTTGCCCCTTTAGCAGTGGGCCTTATGGGGGTTACCGTCTTTACCGCTGGGGCTCCGCTCCTTGCTCTTAAAGCAATTTTTTGGGTTATGACCGGTCTCACCGCCGCAGATTTGTCTTATAAATTCTATCAAACCAAGGATATGGATCGAGAGGCTCAGCAAACCAGTCAAGCATTGATGGTGGGGCGAATCGAAGGAGCCAATTTAGCTAAATATCAAAAAAAGCAAAAGAACCTGCAAGACACTCAAAAAGCCATTTTCACCGTTGCGGTGATGGAATTTATCGGCCAAAGGATCGGATGGGGAGTTTTAAAAGGCGCAGGTAAAATGTTTAAGAGAATGTCTGAGACAGATATGATTAACCACTTTACCAAACTCTTTCATTCAAATAAGGGCAAACTAAGAGTTGAATTAAGATCAGAGGGAGTCAACTTCGCTAAAGATATTCCTCACTTCGTAAGAAACACCTCGAATGAAAGACTTTATGAGATCCTGATGGGGAAAAGTGATCTCGGGGTAGGAAGAATTTTAGTCGCCACTGATACAGCCACCGAGATTGTAAAGCAAAGCTATCTGCTAATGGATGGAGAAGTCTTTCAAGATGTAAACCCACTCGACATGATTTTAAATGGAGTCGGACCTCAAAAGGTGAACCTGGAGGGCCAAAAGCAACTCCAGGAACGTCTTTCAAGATAAGAAATTTCTAATTTTGGGTGTATTCTGCATCCACCACATCCTCTTCTCCACCATGAGATGGAGTCCCTTGCTGGTTATTCATGGTTTGACCCTTTTGTAGACTATTAGCCAACTCTTGCTGTAGATTATGAACAGCCTGGGTCAAAGTGGTCGCATCAGCCGTTTTCATAAGTGATTTGAGTTGTTCGACCTTGTGGTTCATTTCACTCATCACGTCAGGCTGGAGGCTATTTTGAGTACTTTTTAAAGTACGCTCCACTTCATTCACCGTACTTTCTGCAAGGTTAATAGCTTCCACTTTTTCTCTTCGCTTTCGATCCTCAACTTGGTTTTCTTCCGCCTGTTTGACCGCTCGATTGATTTCATCTTCCGTTAAACCGCTTCCCGCTTCAATTACAATGGCCTGTTTTTGCCCGGTGTTCTTATCAATGGCTGAGACATTAACAATTCCGTTGGCATCAATATCAAAGGCCACTTCTATTTGGGGCATACCCCTTTCGGCAGGAGCAATTCCACTCAACTGAAATTGACCCAATATCCGATTGTCTCCTGCAAATTCACGCTCTCCTTGCAAGACTTTGATTCCCACCGAAGTTTGGTTATCCCTGGCAGTGGAAAAAACCTCAGTTTTCTTAATCGGGATGGTGGAATTTCTGTCTATCAATTTGGTCATAACTCCGCCCAAAGTCTCTATACCGAGGGATAAGGGGGTTACATCTAAAAGTAAGACATCCGCTACATCACCCGCTAAAACCCCCGCTTGGATAGCAGCTCCCATGGCCACCACTTCATCCGGGTTCACTCCTTTATTAGGCTCTTTGCCAAAAAGTTCTTGCACCATTTTTTGCACTTTAGGAATTCGAGTCGAGCCTCCCACCAGGATCACCTCATCTATTTCACCCGTTTCCATCCCGGCATCTTCTAGAGCTGATAGGCATGGCTTTTTAAGATCTTCTAGCACCCCTTCAATAAGTTTCTCAAATTGACTGCGGGTGATTTGCACATTGAGATGCTTAGGTCCATTGTTATCTGCTGTTATAAAGGGAAGATTGATATCCGTTTCCATCGTTGTGGAAAGTTCTATTTTGGCTTTTTCCACAGCCTCTTTGAGTCGTTGTTTGGCCATTGGATCCGCAGCGAGATCGATTCCTTGCTCTTTTTTAAACAAAGTCATCACATGGTCCATAAGAATCTCATCAATATTGTCTCCGCCTAAATGGGTATCACCATTGGTAGATAATACCTCTACCACACTGTCACCCAACTCTAAGATGGACACATCGAATGTCCCTCCACCAAAATCAAAGACCGCAATTTTACCCTCTTGCTTTTTATCTAAACCATAAGCTAAAGCAGCCGCGGTGGGTTCATTAATAATCCTTTTCACGTCGAGACCTGCTATTTTACCGGCATCCACCGTGGCTTGCCTTTGACTATCGTTAAAATAAGCCGGTACTGTAATCACCGCATCGGTTACCTTTTCACCCAGAAACTCTTCAGCTGCTTGTTTTAATTTAATAAGCACCTCTGCAGAAATTTCTGGCGGAGATTTTACTTCTCCTTTCACCTTTATTTGACAACTTTGATCCTTACTTGCTTGCACCTGATAGGGAACTTTTTCTGCCTCTTTTTCCACCTCACTAAATTGACTTCCCATAAACCGTTTCACGGAATAAACGGTATTTTCCGGATTAGTAATGGCCTGCCTTTTCGCCACCTGACCGGCTAAAATTTGACCCTCTTTGGTATAAGCCACCACGGAAGGAGTGGTTCTGTTTCCTTCATTGTTTAAAATAACTTCTGGCTTGCCCCCTTCTACATAGGCCACCACTGAATTTGTTGTACCTAAATCAATTCCGATTGTTTTACTCATAATAACCTCCATTCTTGGGCATTCCTCTAAAAATTACACTTGTAAGCTAGGTATTCCAAATAGTATGCCAACTTTTTTTCAACCTTTTATCAATGAGTTAAACAGGAGACTCTATGACTCCGTACAAAAAGAGAAGTCATTTACCCTTTCCGAGGCATACTATTTCCCATTTTTTATTTTATTTTTCTTAAGATGGATTTGAGTCTTTTCAAATGAGGAGCAGAACCAATTTTAAGTTGGCCGTACTGCATTTCTATATAGATGGCAATAAATTCTTGGTGGAGATGAAAGTGGGGCACATTGGCTTGTTTGATCTTATGTTCGAGGGTTCGAGGCCCCATGGAAGCAGTCTTAGCTATTCCCATTTTACTTATTTTTTCCACATACTGATGGTAGAAAACTTGATGAGCCAACTGTTTCGGCCGGGCATTGATAACTTTCACCAAAATCATGATAAAAATAACCAGGGCAGTGAAAAGTAAGGTACCATAAACATCTTTAATATCATGGCCCAGAGCACTTATCAGCCTCACTAATTTATATAAAGCGGTATTGATTTTGAAACCGGCCCAATCAATCAGACGAGCAATAATAGTGCCGGCTAAAAAATTATGAAATTGTTGTCCTCCGATGGCGATACGCTCTGGTTCAATTGTTGCTGTGGGATCAATGCGTATCCAACTATTGATCTGTTCATCCCAAATCTCATTCCAAGCATGGGCATCCGCATTGGTGATTGTGTAAAAACCTGTAAAAGGATTAAACTCCCCACCTTGAAATCCAGTAACGATACGGGTTGGAACCCCCATCCCTCGAGCTAAAATACCAAAGGCGGAAGAAAAGTGCTCACAAAAACCCACTTTGGTTTTAAATAAAAACTTATCAATTCCAATGTGTCCCCAATATTCTAGCTCTAAAGAGTATCTAAAATCCTGGTTTTTAAAATAGTTTAAAATAGTTTCTGCTTTCTCTCTGTTTGTTCTCCCTTCCCTATTCAAATCCTTTATAAGTGCCCAGACCGCTTTTGAAAGATCTGGTGGCAATTGTAAATTCTCTTCACTCTCCTCTTTGGTTAAAGGGATTCCCTTAGGTAACTTATGGGAAAAGGCTTGATAAAATGTCCGTTGATTATTGGCCTTTTTTGAAGACACAAAAATATTTGCCGATAGAGGAAGAGTTTTAAAATTGTCTGAATCAATTCCAATGGGAGTATCTAAAGCAAAAAGATTATTTTTGTAGAGCGGCTCTAAAAAAATGAGCTGTTTAATTGCAAAAATTGGTTTGAGAGAATTGGTAAATACCTTTTCTGTTTTCGATTTCACAAAAGACCAGTTCATACCTTTGGTGAAATTGAGCATACTCCCACGCCAATAGAGAGACGAAGAGTTAAGGGTAAAGTCTTCAACTCGAGCTCTAAAAACAGTTTTATGTTACTTTACCAGGCGACTCACGCTTCCAGGTTGGAGGGTATTAGAAAAACCTGAACGGGCGACCTTGGTTTCCATTTCCCACAGATTCCCAAAATACTTTGGAAACAGAAAAAAGACTGCCAACAATACCGGAATAGTCTGCAGTAACATGCGAATGATAGGTTTTAACATGGAGCCAAGAGCATGAAGAGTTCCCACAGGTTGATGGATTTGAATCAAACAAAAAACCAAATATCCTAAATCAAATAGGAGGAAAATATTCCAAAATAAGAGACTCGACTGCAAGGTCCAACCTAATATTAACAGCATGGAGCTAAAAATAATAAGCATGGTCCTTTGATAGCTTAGAGGAAAAAGTAATCTAAATAGGAGATAGAGTGTGATTGATCCGATCACAATGGGGAAAGGGCCCGGATCTTCAGAAATGGATGTTAAAAAAAGTAATATTCCCAGTAAAACATGCGCCAAGCCAATCAGACGTATCAATTTCTGAGGGATATTGTTTTCGTGATTCATGCTTGTTTCTCATCTTTTGGCAACAAGGCCAATAGTTTTAGACAGGAAAAAAAGTGTCTTTCTCCACTGGCCGGAGGGAGTTTTTTACCCTCCACCTCGAGTCCATAGGTCTCTTTTTTCCGATGAGAGTCATGAATCCATTTGGAAACTTGCGATAGTACCTCCTCCTTATTATCCTCAGAAAGTTCATGCAGACGGTAGATAGGAACCTCTCCTCCCCCCTCATTAAATGATTTTACTAATAACTTTTGAGTCCGGGCATAAGCTTTCCAATCAATGTGTCTAATAGAATCACTTTTTTGATATTTCCGGTGCTCTGAAAAATCGGAGGTACCCGGATTAAGATTGGTTATAGGCGCATCCTTAGACTTTTCCTGGTTCCACCGGTATAACTTATCTCCATAGGGCTGAGGATAAACATAATAATCAGCATCACAGGGACAGTACATCCAAGCATAAAATAGACCCAGGGGATAAACAGTGGAAAGACGCACCGCTTCAACTAAATAACCTCCCCGTAGGCCCGCTTTAAAATGATTGGTAATAAGATGACTGCTTTTACTTTCCGCCAGTTTAAAAGAGAATTGTTGTTTTGAATTGTCGGCCAACATCAATCGTATTTGAATATTGAATTTAGGTTCAGCGGCTAGATTTCGAATAAGAGCTTGAAACTGACACTCCCCCCCTGCTGGCGCTGGTTTAATACGTAAATGATCAAACTTTAAATGCTTTATATTATTATGAGTGGCTACCATAGCAATGATTCCCACCACCACCAGAAAAAAGGTTAAGAGGTAACCCACATCACTTAAATAGTAAGCGGAAGAGAGAAGTGCAATGGCAGTCACTAAGGTGTATAAAATTCCATAGCGGGTAGGAATAATAAAAATCTGATAGGTGTTTTTAGCAAAGTAATGATTTAAGTCCATTTTAACTTACTGAAACACTTTCTAAAATCTCTTTGGATCGGTTCACCCCAGAATCAGCATTAATATCATTGGGCTCTTGCAGGCGATGATTCATTACAGGTATTGCCACCGCTTGAATATCTTCGGGTTCTACAAAATCCCTCCCATCAATATAACTCCAAGCTTTGGCCGCATTCAGCCAAGCAATGGCGCAACGAGTTGAAAGCCCACGAAAACTGACCCGGCTCTGAGCAATGAGATCTTGTAAATAGTTGAGTAAAGGTTCAGCCACATGCTGAGCCAACACCTTTTGCTTCATTTTTATTATTTCTTCACGCTCAATGAGTGGGGATAAATTAGAGATCAAATTAGATCTTTTTTCTCCCATAATGAGCTGCTTTTCAGCTTCCTTCCCAGGGAAACCTAATTTGATCCTCATTAAAAACCGATCCAATTGGGATTCCGGTAAAGGGTAAGTCCCAATATTTTCACCCGGATTTTGTGTTGCTATCAAGAAAAAAGGAGCAGACAAATCATGAGTTACTCCATCTATTGATACCTTTGCTTCTGCCA
The DNA here is from genome assembly GCA_964343805.1 of uncultured bacterium. GTDB lineage: Bacteria > Bdellovibrionota_B > Oligoflexia > CAYFLR01 > CAYFLR01 > CAYFLR01. The sequence goes on from CAYFLR010000043.1 coordinate 27,664, forward strand.
TAGCTTGCAAGCAGGCACTTTGTGTTTTAGGGGTAGCACGATTTAGCTCATCGGCCAGTAATATTTGAGTAAAAATAGGTCCCTTGTGAAAGGTAAAAGCATTGGTCTTAGGATCAAAAATGGAGTTACCTAAAATATCAGCTGGTAAGAGATCATTAGTGAATTGAATTCGGTTATATGACAGCCCTAAAAGCCCTGCTATCACCTTGGCTAAGGTGGTTTTACCGGTCCCTGGAACATCTTCAATAAGAATATGTCCATCGGCCAACAGACAACTTAAAAGGAGTTTCATTTCATGGGTTTTGTCTAGAAAAACCTCTCCGGCCTGATTAATCAATTGTTTTAATTTACTGCTTTCCATTTTGAATCTCTTTAAGTTGTTGTAAATCCATTTCGTGTTTTGGGTGAAAGGGAACCGCCCTCTCTTTTAAAGTGATCAGCTCGGAAAGGGATATAATCCTCACCAAGGCTCCGTCGCCAAAATCCACCACATGGGCCTCTTTAGATAGATCAGAGAACCTGGCCCCCGGCTCAATCATAATATCTATGGTGGGTTTTCCTTCACTGCTAAAATCAGCAAAGGTGAGTACGGTTAAATTTTTCTCTTTGATCCACTTATCTATCATTCCCGGTTTATGGATTGATTCTAATGAGACGGGCTGTTGAATTTTATAACCTAGCTCTCCCATCAACTCGGTAAAACGGTTCAAATTGGCAGGCTCTAGACTAACAGAAATATCCAAATCATGACTGGTTCGAAACACCCCATGCAAGATCACCGCCTGGCCACCGGCTAAAACAAAATTAACACCTTTTTCTCCAAGCTCTCTTAGCAATCTCAAAGTAGAGGGAGCCAAGCGAGCCATTCTTATTTTTAACAGGTTGGTGGTGACTAAATGAGAGCAAGAGTTTTGTCCTTGGATAAAAGAGGGGCTGATACCAAGCGAAAAAATTATTAAAAGTATTTTGAGTCTATGAGTCATTTAAAAGACCACCCCAACTTTGACACCAAAACTCATAAAAGTATAACCAGCAACCATAGTTACATTTGCCATCTCAGAGGAAAGAGTGGAACTAAAACCCCAAAATTCATATTCACCATAAAAATGAGTAGCAAAAGGACCCATTTGATAGCCCACATCAGCTCCAACGGTTAAACCAGTTAAGCTAAAATCAGCTGAGTTTTCACCATCTGCTTCTTCTGCTTTCTTGATTACTTCGTCTTGGAAAGACTCTCCCTTGTCATTAATCATGTCCGTAAGGATAGGATAATAAAAATAAAGAGCGCTAGAAAATCCCCCAACTTTAATCCTTTGATGCAGTCCCACCGTCATGTACTTAAAATAGGAATCCTGTTTGGCAGTCTCAGTGGTTTCCGTTTCGTCAGCACTCTTTATTAGGCTAGATGTTTCCTCATTTTTTTCCTCAGCATCAGGGGGAATGATGAATCTATAGAAGGGAAAAAACTGCAAAGTGGTGGCTGAAAAGAGTGAACCAAAAAAGCTCGCATATCGGAAATTGACTGCTAATTTAATGATAGATAGATTTTTGTCTGGATTTCCATTAGGATTGGCCTCCGCAAAGGTTTGAGAGGTGGTTTCTTCTCCCTTGGTTGTGTTCTCATTTTTCCAAGTAGCCATTAATAATTTATAACTGGCTTCCATTCCTAAAAGACCATAATAAAACTCTTTGCCTAAAAAAGTTAGAGGATAAATTGAGGTTTCAGCTCCCCCTATAAGAGCTGAGCCACTTAAATTTTTCGATATATTATTAGAAGTTAATTGTTCTTTTACAGCATCAGGAGTTGTTGGATTTGCACTCATTTCTGTGGAGAACCCTCCCTCCATTAAACTATAACCAGCTAAGACATTCAGATAGACCATAGGAATCTTCTTACCTCCGCTATAACTAGCAGAAGATCCCCCTCCTTTTTTGACCACCAGGGCTTTACGTAATTTTTTCTTATTGACCTTTCCCTTTTTCTTAAAAGTTCCAATGACTTTTTTTCCTTTCACTTTTTTTACAGTCAGTGTCCCAAGCATTTTACCGGGCTTTCCCCCTTTTCCACGGGCATAAACTTTCAAACGATCACCCGCTTCAACTCCATGACCGCTTTTGAATTTTGCGGTGATTTTCTTGCCTTTTACCTTACTCACTTTACCCATGATGGATTCTGCTTGTAAGCTGTTATAAGAAAGAACTAGACCAAAAACTGAGATTAAAAGTGCCCATCGAAAGTCGGTTCTAAAGAAGAAATACACACAGCCTCCCAACCAAATTGTTTTGTATATCCTCTATGTTACCCCAATCTCAGGGTCTATTCACTAGAAAAGTTAACCTCAATATCAGGATGGAGAGATTGCCCAACCGGACAAGAGTTTATAAACTTAAGATACTTAGCTCGGTATTTGTCTGAAAGTTGCTCGGGAAAAAGAATCTTCCCCTCTATCTTGGATACCCTGCGTGGTTTATCTTGCATATGCTTCTCTAATTCAATTACAGTTCCCTTTAGATCAACCCCATCACGGTCTGCCACTTTTCCCATAATAGTAAGGACACAGGAAGAGAGGGCTCCTGCCAGTAAGTCGGTGGGTGAAAAGGTTCGACCCTGCCCTCCATTATCTTTCGGTAAGTCTGTTTTATATTTGTCACCACTGTCTAAGTGCTCCATCTGGGTTTGGAACTCTCCTAAGTACTCGCTTCTCATTTTCACTGCCATGGGAACTCCTTTTTATCTTTTAAATCATGTGGATATTAATTTTCTTACCCTAAAATTGAGACAAATCCCATTCTTTTACATCTCCGGATTAAGTTTAAGCAACACAAAAGAGGAGTTAACCATGTTTAAATCCCTAATAATAACCCTATCTATTATCGCCATGATTTTTATCTCTACCCTTCAGGCGGAAGAAACCGAAAAACCTCTGCCAGATCCGATTGTTAACCAGAGTGAAGTCCATCGCCAAAACAACCAATTCAATGTTAGCTTCACCCCTCCCCTTCCTCCCGGCTATCTCTTTTTGTGCTTTTCAGTGGGTGGCCATATTGAATACTTTATCAATGAAAACATACATATAGGCATTTCAGCACACACCGGTGGAGTCATCATGGGCCGGTTCTCTTTCAGAGAGCAGATGATCACCTATCGTCACTTCCTGGGGAATTCCTTCAACTATAAACTGGGATTAGGAATGTCGGAAGTATACCTATCCAAAAGATGGGATGAAGGCTCCTATCAAAAACAAGGAGTACTCCATTTTTCCATAGGTAACAGATGGTATTGGGACACATTCAATCACGGCATAAATTGGATTGGAGGTAGTCTCTATCTAAATAACCCCATGCTTTTTGTTCCTCAAATCATGCATTACAGCCTGGGAATATCTTTCTAACAAGAGTTACAGCTTCTCTAAAAAAAACCCATTTAGCTTTTTGCCCACCTGACCGAAAAGGAAATAAACATAATAGATAAGGAAGGACTCGGATATGAATAGCTTCGTTTTAATTAATTTTCTATTCCTCGTTATCTTCACGTTATTTACCATCAGTTGCACATCTGAAAGTGAGGCCACTGTCAAATCAGCCATGGATGGTAAAACCAAGAAATTTATAAGGTATGGACAAGTCCCCACCAAGTGGGACCCTCTGAAAACGAGTAACAGTATCGTAAAGAGCAACATGCCTTGGAGTGGATCCTATTGGCCCTACTATGCAGGTGGAGTGAGTCGTAGATGGCAAATGGCAGATGAAACCACCGTTGAAAACCTAAAAAAAGTGGTGGCAAAGAACCCCGATATGGGCTTAGAGAAGGTTCTTTTAGAATACACTGAAAGTGATTACTATGAGAAAACCGACTATACAGATGAAACCACCGTTTTAGAACCTCTTAAAGCAGAAAATATTAAGAAACTTCCCATTGAAGTAATCAACGCTCTTTCACCGCTGGAAAAATATGAAATCTGGACTGAAAATTATGATTTTACCCTCACTCGCTTTGAACAATCTAACATCTATCAATCGGATGATCGGAATTTACCCACCGAGACCCCCCGAGAAAGCTGGGAAGGGATCTGTCATGCTTGGTCTCTAGATTCGCAACTTCATGAAAAACCAGGAGATTATGCTGATGTAGATTGGAATGGCCAAAAAATACGATTCTACCACAGTGATATTAAAGGCCTCATCACGCGCTACTATGATTACGAAACTGAGGGTGATATCTATGCAGGAGATCCTTGCAGTGACTTTGTTCCTAAAAAAGATAAGAATGGCCGGCCCAAAAACCCCGCCTGTCAAGGGGTGAATCCAGGGGCCTTTCATATGGTGTTAGAAGATTTCCTTACAAAAGGAAAACTCTTAGTTGCGGATGTGACCAATAACAGTCAAATATGGAACCACCCTATTATTAGTTTTAACTGGACGAGTTCTAATATCAGGGCTCTCACCAAAGAGGATCCTCACTATGAACATCGAGCAACCGGCACCGTGACCTTGGTAGATGTGGTGGCCACCTATTAATTTCTTAATGAAACGGAGCAAAGCTTTAAAGTGATACCCGATGCGGTAAAATCACAAGACATCTCTTACACCCTCGAGTTAGATAAAGATGACATTGTGATTGGTGGAGAGTGGACTTCTGAAGTCTTTCCTGACTTTATCTGGACTACCGATAGTGACCCTGATGAACATGAATCAGAACATGATGAATTTGAAAAAGAGAAGTTAGAAGAGCTCATTCGTCTTTCCCTAGAACAATAAACTTAAGTGAAAATGAAGTTTTCAATTTACTTACTTATTATTCCCCTCCTCATCTCTTTAAGTCATTGTAAGACAAAGAGAGGCGATACCCAACTCACCACTTGGGAGCAATCTATTTTTCAGGACCAATCAAAGTTGATCAAAGCCAAACTATGGCGAGACAGCAGAGGAGGACGATCCTGGACGATTGAAGATGAAGAAGGTTATGATAGATGGTTAGCCACTGTTCCCGACACTCTCTTTTTAGATTGGGATATCCCTCATGACTGCGCTGATGTAATCCTTGCTTTGCGTTTTATTTACGCAATTGCTCATGGTTTAGCACTTAAAATAGGAATCTATCAATCCACCGATTATTGGCATGATCCTCTTTTGATGTTACGCAGAGCGGTGAATGATTATGGGACGGTGAATCTTAACGAGATAAGCTATAAGGTCGATATGTGGGACAATAAAAACTATCAAGGTGGCAACTTTATCCTTCATCGGCAAACCGGTTACGGCCATGCCTTTCAACTCACTTCCTTCAGTGAGTTTTTCCTTTTTAACACGCTAGAAAGCACCACTCCAGCAACTTTAAGGAAAATGATTAATTCCAGTCTGTTTGAATCCACCATCAAGCATCGCAGTTTCCGCAGGCTTTATGCCATCAAACGAGAAGGGGCTCATCTTTTTCATGATTTATCAGTTAGTTTTGCAGCTCATCCAAAACAAAGTCTAGAAAAACCAGATTGGTATCAATGTATAGGAACTCCAGATAGCAGGCATCCTGACCTTGCACCTCTTTGGAAGAATATTTTTCATTTTAAAGCTATGGAAAGTGAAAATCCACAATTAGATAAAAAAAGGCTGACAGCAGATGGAATAACCTGCCCTCATAATGTCTATTGGAAGGAAAGGTACCAAGTAGATGTTTCCTTCACTCCCCAAGCTCCCGGCTATAAACAGGTTCTTACCCCGCTATTTAATGGGATCTGTTTACAGCTCAATTCGCGTTCCAAAGCGGTAGAAATAGGCTACCGAAATTGCCATCTAAATCCTTCAAAAAGATGCAGCGCCCATAAAAGTGCAGCCTATTCCACTCCGGCGAAAGATGACAAAATCAGGGGTCTTTTAAAAAAATATTTAGGACTCATTTTTTCAAGTAATTTAACAGAAACTCCTATCTCACTCTGCCCTTTAAAAATATGGCTTTCATCCAAAGATTACCTCCGGCAATCCGTTCAAATTATTAATGATGCCAATGAAATAACCCCATGGGCGGAGAATATCTTTTTTAATGGACTCATCCACCATAATCCTTCTGATCCGAAAGAGGACCTCACCCTTCGTTGGGGATGTCACCCCATGGATAAAAATTGGAACTGTTTAAAAACAAGGACTACAGGAGATTTCTTAAAGTATGCCATCTCATTCGAGAAGGATCATTTTCAAAAACAAAGGGTGATTGGTTTTCAGGAAATAACCGCTTATTCAATAGAAGATGGTAAAGAGGAAGAATGCACTTTGCAAAAGGGTGATGTGGTTTTAAAAAGGGGATCTCTCTATACTGACAGTGAAGGTCTTTTTGAAGTGATCCAAACTTTTGATAAGCGAGATGGTTGCTCTACGGGGCTTATTTTAACCCTTCCTTTTGAGGGTGAAAGTACTCTTTTGCATTGAAATGGTATCAGTTTGATACCTCAGTTACTCCATCCTAAATGTTCTAAATTTTATTAAACATCAGCTATCATTATACTTTATACCAACCAAACAGTTGGCACGATTTTTGTAAGAATCCCTCACTAATTGATGGTTATGTTTTCATTACACGGAGGGGTTTATGCAACACAAAAGAGTCATTTTTATATCCATTCTCATTTTACTCTTTACCACTTTTCTTACCCGCTTGATAGCCAATGATCCCTCTGTCATCCCAGATTATGTGAACTACCCAAAGTATGAAAAGATCTATCAGGAATTTAAAAGCATATCAGATGAAAAAAGAGCCTATGCCACCCAGCTACTTGATGCCGCTCGTTTAGTTGATGAAAAAATGAGTCAAAATCAAAAGCAATTGGCTCACAATAAAAATAAGATAAAAGAGAGTAGGAACTCTATAACTTTTATGACCAAAGAAATCCCCCGCATGCAAGCTGACAATGTGCGGCATAAATACCAAATCGAGGTGAATCAACAGACCATTTTACAAAAAAAAGAAACCATCAAAGAGCTTGAGCTTGTGGTGTATGACGATGAGAGTGAGATAAAAATTGCAAAAGAGATTTATGAATCGGCCTATAGTCAAAGACTAAGAGAGGAAAACCGTTACAATAATATCAATGATGAAATTTACTCCCTATCGCAAAAAATCCAAGACACTAAAAACAGACTCTCCGAACAGAGAAACCAACTGCACAATACAAAAAACGAAATAGAGAGATTGCGACAACTCATTCATCAGCAAAAAGTAAACAAAAGAAATAGTGAAGAAGATCTAAATCAAATACTTGATACTATTAAAATACAAAAAGGAAAAAAGCATCAAATCCAACGTGAAATTGAAGTGCTCAAAACCACTTTGGGGAACCTCAATACAAAAATTGCTACCTTAAATCAACAGTTGTCTGATGTAGAAAATGAGCTAAACACTCTACAGAACCAAACTAATTCCCTTATGGGTAAGATCGAAAATAAAACCACAGCTCACAGTACATTAAAAAGGCAGTATCAAGAGCAATCTCAAAAACTCTCCAAACAGCAACAAAGGCAAAGTAATCTCAATACTAAGATCAATAATCAAAAATATCAGGTGACCGTAGTAAAAGATAATTTAACAAAAAATCAAAATAACCTTTTTCAACTCCTCGAATCTTCAGCGGCTAACCAAAAAGTTATCTTCCAGAAAAATCAAGAAATCTGGAATGAACAGAATCAAATTGGCTTATTATTAGAAAAATCTTCTAAATTACAATTTAGAATAAATAACATCACTCGTCGGATTCAAAAAAAGCAACAAGGAATTGCGGATCATTTAGCCCGAAAAAACCAGCTTCAACGAAGAATCAATAGAGTCAGTGGTAAAATAGCCCAGCAAGAAGAGGCTCGCCTGGCACTGCTAAATCAAAAATCCACCAAGCAGATAAACATCAGTGATTTAGGTAAGAAAATTGCAAATAAACAAAACCGAATAGAGAAATTAGCCGCCAGTGAAGATCCAGAAAAAGAGAGCAAAATAGCTACTCTAAAAAACCAAATTACTAACTTACAAAGCAAAATAGACCAACTCAAAAATGATATATCAGCCTTAGATCAGCAAATATCTCCAATTGATCAAAAGATCACGGATTTAAATAGCCGCCTCACCAATCTACAAACCAAATTAGCAGGTGAAACCGCTGAGATTGAACCAGTCAATGCTGAAATTGCACAGTTGAAAACCAAGGTTGAAAATTTCGAACAACAGATCACAGAACTACACAGCAGTGTTGCCCTACATGAAAGTAATATCTCAGGCTTAGAAAGCCAAATTAACTCATTAAAAAAACAAGTGACCAACACCAATACTAAAATAAAAAACCTCAAAGATAGAATTTCAAACCAACAAAATAAGTTAGTAACGCTAGAAAATAAAATTATCGAATTAGAAAGAACATTAATCACAGTGAAACAAAACATCGACGGAAGTGTTCAAGGCTTAGAAAGAAAAACTCTCCGTTTAACCAAGTTAAGCAGCCTGATTGAAGATCTCAAATCACAAAGGAGCCAGCTGCAAAATTTAAAAAGTTCGGTTAGAACCGAAATACAAAAATTAAAAAAAGAAATAGGAAGGACCGATGCTGAGATTAATACCAAACGAAATAGAAAAAATAAGTTGGAAGAAATTGAACTAGTTCAAGTTAATCAATCCCTCGCAAGGCTCCACGAAAAGCAAGAAGAAGAAACCAGTTTTATGAGTCGAATGAGAAATGAAATCGCGGAAAATGAATACCAAAAAGGAAACTTAGAGTGGACCATCCCAGGTTTAGAAAGATCATTCGATTCACTTACCGCAACCATTGAAGGGCAGTACCGCAATTTAAATATGTTAGAAGCCACTGGGCTTCAAGTCAAAGGGGATCTACAAAATGCCCGCGAAATAGAGAGACAAAAGCGGGAAATTTACGATGCAAAACTAAACAAAAAGGCTGGAACTTTAAACCGCATTGCCGGATTAAAAAACAACATCAGAGATTTGTATAATGAGAACAGTTTTCTCACCACCACCATCAAGCAAAACATTGCCACCAGTGAACATTATGAAGTTAAAATTGTTGAACTCGAAGAACTGATTGTCACCCTAAAAAAGAAAAATAAAGAATTAGTTGCCTATATCTCCCTTTTGAAAAGTAAAGCAAAAATCGCTTGGGAAAAACATACCCAAGCTGAAAATAATGCCTTAAAGGCCGAGGAAGAGACCGCTTTAAAACTTGCTAAATTAAAGGAAGTTAAAGATAACTATCAAAATCAACTCCAACTCGCTAAGGACAAAGGATTAAGGCAGGGAGAAGAGCAAGGATATTTAGATGGTAAAACACCAGGAGAAAACCTGGGTCAACAAGAAGGCTTTGATACAGGTCGAAAAATAGGGATTGCAGAAGGCCATCTCTTCGGTTACCGAAAAGGACTCTTAGATGGTCTCATCTTAGGAGAGGAAGAGGGTTATCAAAATGGTAAAAAAGCGCCTCAAAATCACGAGGCCGGTTTTTCATTAGGAGCAAAACAGGGTAAGAAAAATGCCTACACCACAGCACATCAAGCTCACTTTACTCCTTGTCGAAAGGAAAGAAAGCAGCAGTTATTGCAAACTCTCCCCACCAGAAAAATTTCCCTAAATGGAGAACCAGCCCCTTCCTATGGCAGCAACTATCACCCTATAAAAGTGCCGTATACCCCACCCTTTGAGGGTGCAGATTTAGCCGAATTTTCACAAGATGAAGCCCTAGAAGAATCAATCGCAGCAATTAAACATGATGCCCACCAAGTACAAAATCAAATAGATCAGTTACCCAGTGAAGTAGAAATTGATTTGGATGGATTAAAAATAGAGATACCCGAAGATGTAAGTGGTTCCAATTGCAGTGCAGACTATACTGATTTTATTAATGCCTGTCTCACTGAATACAAAAAAGCTTACCAGGTAACCTATCAAACATCTTTTAAAGAATCCTATGAGATAATAAAACAACCCGCCTTCCTCATTGGTAAAGAAAAAGGATTTAAGGAAGCCAAAGAGTCAAAATGGAAAGAGGGAAAAGATATCTCCTACCCTATTACCTATCAGAAATGGGATCAAATTGGGGCCTTTGAATATCAAAAGGTGGGTTATGGAGAAGGTTTAATAAAAGGGTATGAAGAGCATCTAGAGCAGGCAAGGTTAGATGAGTGCAAAGCAGGCTATCAAGCTGAAGAAGTCTTTTTTCAACAAAACCCAGTTCTTCGTATGGTGGATGCAGATGTAAGTAAGCCTATTACCACCACGGCAGATGGGAGTTTTATTGCAGGAGACGAACTGGTCATTAATGTGGGTTTTGCCAATTATGGTGATCAAACTTCCAAAAAAGGATTGGTAGAGGTCAAAGCAGAAGCCCTTACCTCTAATGTTTTAGTTCAAAGTCATCCGGTAAAAGTTATTTCTCTCCCTGGAAACACTGTGACCACGGTTAAAAATTTGATTAAAGCCAGGATAAAATGGACCACGGTCTACGCTGAAGAAATCCGCATTCTCGTTACTGCTCGTATGCCTGATGGTGTTAAGAATCAAAAGATTATCCGTTTTGCCACCAAACTGCATCTCACTTCAGAAATGGAATTCCGTGTTTTCAAAGAGAAACCGAAGGTTTTTTACCGCCACTTTATTCGCCTCCATGTTAAGAATAATACCCAAGCCCAAGCCCAAAAAGGGTATAAAGTAATACTCACTGCCCCAGAGCGTGAGGGATTTGCAATCCTCATTCATGAAGCAATCACCAATCCCCTAGCCAGCGGGGAAAGCCAAGAGATAAAATTAAAATATGTCTTAAGATCCAAGCAACTTATTGGTAAGCCTATTCCTCTCACTTTTACGGTTTACTACCAAGGAAGTGTCTCTTCAAAAATAACTAAGACCATTATCCCTCGTTCTAAATGGTAAGGATTTTTCTAATATAATTAAAGGTTTTGATCCTTTTACCGATAACGTCTACTGTATATTCATTTCCATGTAGGAGGTTGTATGGGTAAGCCGGTAGTAAAAAAAATGGGATCAAGACCAGGGGTTAAACCGACTAAAAAGAGACCGGGGGGAAATGCAGCCGGAAGTAAAAGTATGGTGGTAGCCGCCCTACTTTGCTTTTTCTTGGGAGGCTTAGGAGTCCATCGTTTTTATGTAGGCAAAGTAGGCACTGGCGTTCTACAAATTCTCACCCTAGGAGGACTAGGCATCTGGGTTCTCATTGATTTGATTCTCATCATTGTAGGATCTTTTACTGATGCGGACGGTCAGCCCTTAGCTCGCTAAACGGGAAAAGCACACTGTGTTAACCAAAGGGTCTCTCTATTTTTTGATAATTGTTTGGATTATTTTTATAGGCAAGCTGGATGCTTTTAGTTTAAAGCCCGGTAGAACGGGAGAATTTGCCCTGGGCTGTAATATAAAGCCAGCCCTAGTTAAAGAGATCACCAGCCATTGCCCTTTTGTTTTTACCACCTACAATAGAAAAGAGAGTTATAGCGAAAGGTATATCTTAGCCATCAACGATCCGGTTGAGGTATTTCGCTATGATTTCCATTATAAAGTATATCCCTTATTTTTTTTACCTCCAATTATTGGAGGACTCAGAGATCGCTTTATCGACAATATTCCAACTTACAGCAAGCTGGTTTTTACTACAGTGATTGGAGGTATTGGATGGCAATACCTTCTCCCTAACTTTCTCTTCACTATAGATTATGCCGTCTTACATTTATATCAAAGGTATTATGGTAACTATCTCCATTCAGATACTCCTATAGATCCGGTCACCAATAAAATATACGGATTTAATCAAATAGCTCAGCGATGGCAATTCACTGCTTTAGCTAGTTTTTTAGGATGGCTTAGCCTTGAGTTTCGCAGTGCGCTCCTGCTTGCTTTGGTAGACAATCACTGGCATCAAGATCAAGAGATGGATTTACAATTAAATGGGCTATTACTATGGGGAGGAAGAGCAAGGTGGTCTCTATTTTTGAGAACTTTTTATCGCAAAAATGATCTTCGCTTTGATGGCCAAACTATCACCTATTTCCACCAATCTATAGGAGTTTCCCTTGGGTTTTAAAAAACTCCTTTTACTTTTGATTTTTACTTTTTTCTGGTTCAAATCCCTGCATCCACTCTATGGAGAAACCCTTTTTCCTGACCAGGAACCGAGGACGGTTCCTCTGGTAATTCAAACTTCCACCGTCTTAGGCTTAATGGGCTTAGGAATGACTTTTTTATGGATGCTCCCCGAAGAGAAGAGTCAATGGTACGATAAACCTGATTTAACTCCCTCTGCTCTCTATAAAAGATGGAAGTACAATATTGGAAGAGGACCGGTTTGGGACAATGATATGAGAATGTTTAATGCCTATTCCCATATTCATGTGGGAGCTATTTATGGTTCCATGTGTTTAGATCACGGCTACAGCTTTCTATTTTGCAATGTTTACACCAACCTTCTTTCGATGGCTTGGGAATATGGGCCTGAATCATTGACTGAGGTGCCTTCATGGCAAGATATCCTTATGACCGGACTGGTGGGGGCCAGTGTGGGCGCTCAATTTCACTTTTGGGATAATGAAATCAAAGCAAATAATGGTGAAGTTTGGGGATCAAGTACTTTGGGTTATTTCTTGCGGTTAATTATGAATCCAATCAGAACACTATCTAGTCATTTTAAATCAGCCAAAGTGGAAGTTAAAGTGGTTCTGCCTGAGCAGATCAGGCATCCTAAAGACATGCAAAATCCTACTTTTTTCTTTGGTCTTTCAATCTAACTCTATTCACTCTCTGCGCACTGATAATCAAAGTAGTTCATCATACAGGAGAGCTTTTTATTTGGATTAAAGCCACTAGCACTTGGAAGTATTTCAATTTTCTCAACCTGAACAGGATTGGTTGCTCCAGGTAAGGAAAGACCAAATCTCCGGTACATGGTTCCGCTCATAACACTCATATTGAGATTTTTGGAACCCACACTACCAAAGGTGGACTTATGACTGCCGTAGTTGAGATCAGACCAACTCGAATAAAGCTCATCACCATAAGGCTGCTCTATCTCGAGCCTCATCATAACAGGCTCACCACAGCTCGATCCCATAGTAAAAGTATAGGTAATTTGTGCTGCCTCATCCTTGTACAGGCAGCTAAAGGTATTGTAACTTGTAATTTTGCTCAAAATCGAACGTTTGAGGTACACTTTCTTAAAAATAGTGGCCCCACTTCCATCGTCCACCGCTAAATAAAGAGCCTTAGTGGCACCATAAGCGGAATTAAGGTTAAAAGCGAGTAAACCAGCCATTAAAATAAATAGGTAACCTACTTTTTTCATTACTTTATTCCTTATTTTTTTATCTATCAAATAAATCAAAGTAATTTACTTGTGCCAGGAATAATACAAAATGTCAATTGATTTTTTAATAATATTTACATTTAAATAGTATAATTACTTATATTTATAAACCCCTACTTCTTAAAGGATTTGTTTCCTCTTCTTTTATTGGATTGGGATTTACTTCTCCGAGGACTTTTAGGTTGAGAAAATTTCTTCTTGGGTGGAGGAGTCTTGGCTTCAAGCCCACCAATTCCCTCTACCATCTGCCTGGGGATTTGTTTACCGAGGCTTTTTTCAAGGTTTTTGACAGCAACCTTATCCTCAAAGGTAATAAATGTATGGGCTCTGCCAATTTGAAAAGAACGCCCTGTTCTACCCAGACGGTGAGTGTAGGCTTCGGGAGTATCTGGCATATCAAAGTTTACCACATGGGTTACATGAGCCACATCAATGCCTCTGGCAGCAATGTCTGTAGCTACTAATATGTTAAATTTCCCCTTGCGAAAACCTTTCATAGCGAAATCACGTTGGTTTTGAGACATATTTCCTTGCAGAGCAATGGCTTTTCTTCCCGAGTCGGCAAGCTTTCTCGCTAAATTACGAGCTCTAAATTTTGTTCTGGTAAAAACAATGGCAGATGAAATGGATTCAGCAGTTATAAGATGATTAAGTAGTTCATACTTCTTTTTATGGGCTACCGGATAGAGCTCATGCTCAATAGTTGAAGCAGGTTTATTCCTTGAAAGCTCCACGACATGTGGTTTAGTGAGAATTTTCTCTGCCAAGGCTCTGATCGCTTTAGGCATGGTAGCAGAAAACAGGAGATTCTGTCTTTGCGCAGGAAGCGCTTTTATAATTCTTTTGATATCAGGTAAAAATCCCATATCAAACAGATGATCCGCCTCATCTAACACAAAAGTTTCTACACAATCTAATCTTAGTGCCTTCTGATTGAGCAGATCCAATAGTCTACCTGGGCAAGCCACTACAATATCTATTCCCTTTCTGAGCTGTTTCATTTGCAAATTAGCTGAAACCCCTCCATAAATGGTAGTGGTACGCAAATGAGTATAGCGAGCCAGCTGTTTTATTTCTGACTCAATTTGCATTGCCAACTCTCGGGTAGGAGCAATGATTAAGGCTTTGATACCTGGGCTTTGGTAATCAATCAGACCTTCGATGATGGGTAACCCAAAAGCCGCTGTTTTTCCAGTCCCGGTCTCAGCCATTCCCATCACATCTCTTCCTTCGAGAACAGCAGTTATAGTCTCCTGCTGAATGGGACGAACTTCTTTAAAACCAATGGACTTTATTCCTCTTTTTAAAGGGAAGGAAAATTGAAATTGTTCAAACTCTCCAATTTGAATGGAGGAAGATGAGTTAGACTGATCCATATGAAACCTCTATGTATAAGTTTACCAAGCAAAGAAACTCTCTTTGCCAAACCCACACAACAGAGATAGGTCTGTGATATAAAATTTTAGCTGGATTAAAGTGCAGTTCGAATCAAGAACTCTGTCGTACACACTTGAATTAAACATCCATCTTCTAACAGAATTCCCTGAAAATTGCAAGGAGGGCCCAGTTTCCTTCTCTTTACTTTGTTTGATAACAGGTTGGCCACAGCTCTTTTTTCTCAATCAGCCAAGCTTCATCCGCCATCCATTTATAGTTATTGGTTTCGGTGTTGGGAGCAAACATACAGATATTTTCATGAGAGAAAGGGTAGTAATCAATCGAAGAAGAAGTACTTGCTGGATTCATTAAAAGTAGATCTGCATTTCCCTCATTATCATTATCACAGTTGACACAAAGAGGTGTGGGAGAGGGCATAGAATTGGGAGTGTGTTTCTTGGTTAACTTTGCAAGTGTGATATCTGCTATTAACTCACTTTGATCCAATTTGGCCAATTCATCACTTAAGCCGAGATAACTAAAAACATCTTCTACCTTTAAAATGGGGAAGTAAGGATCGTTGCTTTGTTGTTTTTCAAACTCGGTTTCAAGAAAATCCCGGTTGGTAAAAAGAATTCTGGCAAATATTTGCAGGTGGGAACTATTCCAACCACATAGAGCCGAGGCTTCATAAGCTGAAGGTGCAGGAAAAAGGTCAGTCAAAATCGACCATAAATGATTGAGGGTTTCAGCTTCTTCAGGAAAATCTTCCACCATTTCCGTATAGTCCCAGATGTTGTCAATCAACTTGGGCATACGAATACGGGTATTACATGATGAGGGATTGTTGGCTAAATGAACAATGGATTTTTTAACGGTTTTCACACTTTCAAGGATGATATCATCTATGGAAGATCCATGAGATTCAACCTCTTTAATCACACCCGAACGAAAGATTTCTTTACGATTGGGTTCACCAATTTCATAGTTTTCGCCATCAAAAGAAGCTTTATAGGGAGTGTCCCCCTCCTGGACCTTATTTTTCCAGATAAGCTCTCCATCTTTAGCCTCAGCCTTAACCGCCCACTTCCACCTTTTTAACCCAGCTCCCTTCATGCGATTAAATTCATCATTAATTAAAAAAAGCAGACTTTGAAATTCGTTATAGGAATACCCTGTTAAAAAAGGAACCTCTCCAAAGTCAATTTTACCAAAGGTGACACTGTGCCCCCCCCTGCCATATTCACTTTGGATATAAAAGTCTCCCACCCTCAATGTCTTTGGTTCAATATCGTAGACGTCACCGCTACTGCCCACACTACTCGAGAAAGAAGCCACTCCAAAATAAACCGATACATCATAAATAAACATGGCAAATCGTTCTTCTAAATTGGAGTACTTGGTGTAAGAAAACTTAATATCGCTTTCCGCCGTCTTGTGGTAATCATCACCATCTCTAAATCCAAAATGACCCACAAACCACCACTTATTGCTTTTTCCATAGGGTGGGACTCGCAACATGAAGGGAAGTTTATTCATTTTGGCATAAAGAGCTCTAAAAAATATGACATTATCCGCACAATCCAAGTGGTATTTTTTGAGTTTTTTATTTTTTACAATGATCTTTTCAATGGGCTTAACATAGTCGAGATACATCTTGGTAACCGAGGATTCTCCATCTTCAGATGGGCTGGTGCTCAAGTTATCGGTTATCCATTTGGAGTATCCCTCTTCCCATTTTTTATCCCATTCATTCTCTACTTGCCAAATTTGAGATTCTGAAAAAGCACCCTCTTCCGCAGAAACACCATCCACCTCAGAGTCTTCTGCATCTGATTTTGCACAGCTAAATAAGGTCAAAAACAGTATCGATACAATTAAAAGAGCTGTTCGAATATGAATCATTTCCCTACCTCACTTATTTTAAGCTTTCTTTATTGTTTTTAAAAAAGGTCATGGTCTTTTTTGCCAAATCACTATTAAACCGATGATCTGCTGCATTTAACAAAACCTGTTCTAATATGGCATTTTGAAAAGAAGACAATTCGCTATCTCCCTCTACAGCCTTTTTTAAAGCCACTTTTCTGGCTTTAATGGTAGTAAAATTATCATCACCTGTTGGAGTTGGCAAAGTAAGGTTCCCTGCTCCATCTGCCAGTCCTTCAGCCACTAAAGCTTTATGCAGTTTATCAAAATGATCTTCAGAAAAAGTGGTGTAATATTTAAAATCTGAGTAGGTGAGAGGATCTGGTTCTCGACCATTTTTCTCTACAGTGACTCCCCGATCCACTAAGATTTGATAATTATCTATAAGCGAATCTACATCAATCACCGTATCTTTAGTTTGGTAGTTAAAAATAGTTGGAATTTTAAATTGCTCAATTTTGGTAATCAGATCTCCGGCAGCAATAAAAACAGCCATGGCTTTAAAACCCAAATAGAAAGCCGCCCGAGGAACAAAGCCCCCTCCATTCGAAATACCCATCCCAAATTGCGGGACAGTTTTGGGATCGATAATATTGTTGCTGGTAAGGTAGTTTTGAATTCTTCTAATATAAAGAACATCAGGGTTGTTCTCAGTTAAATCTTTATCCCACATAATACTCGGGTCTTTAACCCTGTCCCGACTGTTCATGGAGACTGTACCAAATCCATTTTTAAAAGCTTCTAAAACAAAGGCCGCAGCCTCTTTTTTACCCATGTCTTCCGAAGAGTAATCTTTCTCACCTTGGAAGTACTCCGCATGAAAGGAGTAGCCATTTCCATTTTGACCATGAAAGATATAGATCAAACCAACCGGGTTATCTGGGACCTGATAGTAAATAGCATTGTCTTCTTCCTCACCGGCAGGAGTACCAACCACAGCCCTCACCACCTTAATCTGATCGTTTGCTAAAAGATCTTCTTTAGACTTAGTTTCAGTGGTTTCCTCTTCGCTTTGGTTGTCGTTTTCAGTTTCTGTTTCTGTTTTGTTGGTGGCGGTTTCATCCGATTTTGGAATCTCGTCATCCTCAGGTGGCTCTTGAAACTCGTCATCTTTGGTGACCTTAGGAGGAGGAGTCTCCTTGGCTTCTTTTTGCCTCTTATCAAAATCCAGAGCCTGAACAATCTCTTTGGTAAAAGCAGTAAATAATGGCTTATTATTCAAAAAACTAATGGTGTATTCATTGAACTCCACTTTTCCCTCTTCAAAAGGGATGGCTTTTAACCAACTCACAAAATCAAAGAGATTGAGTATTTTAGAAGAAAGCTCACCATCCAGTGCAAATCCCTCCTTACTATCAGCTTTTATCGTTTTAGCGGTGCCCATAGTGATTCTAAATGGAACTTTTTTACTCTCTCCTGTTTTATAATATCCTCCTATGAACAGAATTCGATGTTGTAAATGTTTATCTGCAGTCTCTTCTTCGGGAGCAAGAAAAATCTTTAATTGGGAATAACTTGCTCCACTTAGCAGTGAAGTATCTAAAGCAGGGGTGAGTTCCCCGGTCAAAAAATTCATCACAAAGGGACCATTAAAGACCACCTGCTCATTACTCTCATCATCGGATGGTTTTAAAGCGACTATTTTCTTAACCTGAAGTTTTAAATTTCCTACAAACAGGTTGGGATTAATCTCCAAGGAATTACCATTTTCAAAGTAGCGATAGGCATAATCGGAGACGGTGTACTTGGGGGTATCCTCACAGTTAAGGAAGAAAAAGCTAGCTAAAAGAATTATGGGGATTGATTTATACATAAGAGAACCTCCTAAGGGCATGATAACATATTTATGCGAAAAAAGATTGAGCTCGCTTCTTCACCTGTTCATAAATAATAGCCTCATCTGTCATCTTTCTATTTTCCATTACAATCTTTCCATCTATCACCACTGTGTCCACCTCTCTCCCAGTGGTTGAATATACCAAATTGGAAATGAAATCGTGTTCGGGTAATATCTCTGCTTGGTCTTTGGTCATGAGCAGGAAATCGGCTTTAGCACCCTCTTTGATAACCCCCATAGGACCTAATGAAAGAGCTTTTGATCCCGTTGCAATGGAATAGACTTCCTCGGCAGGTAAAACAGTGGGATCTTTCTCCTGATGTTTTTGTAATAAAGCAAAGGTTTTCATATCTTGAAAAAGATCCAAACTATTATTAGAGGCGGCCCCATCGGTGCCTAATAACATGGGAATGGATCGTTCTTTTGCTTTTACATAAGGAAAACTCCCCCCCACCGCTATTTTCATATTGGAAACAGGGTTGGTCACTAGAATAGATCCCCGCTCACTAATGAGATCGAGTTCCTGATCCGCTAAATGAACTCCATGAGAGAGTATGGTTTCTGGGGTAAGAACTCCAAGAGAATCCAAATAAAGAGCCGGAAGCTTACCAAAATTCTTTAAACACTGTTGAACTTCATACTCCGTTTCAGAGAGATGAATCTGCAAGGGAAGTTGGTGTTTTTTTGCAAAATCAGCTGCCCATCTTAGAGTGCCCGAACTCACTGTATAGATAGAATGAGGAGCCAAAGAGTATGTTATCCGCGAATGAGACTGCTGGCTTTGTTTCTCATATTGAGAAGAGATAGAATCCTTCAACCTTTGACCTTGTTCGGGTCCAGAAATATCAATGAGAGCTTGCCCAATCATACCTCTCATACCTGAGTCTTCCACTGCTCTTGCCACTGCATTGGAATGCCAATACATATCGAAGAAGTAGGTGGTTCCCGAACGGATCATTTCTAAGCAAGCCAAACGAGTTCCCCAATAAACATCCTCTTCTGTCAATTTCGCTTCTGCCGGCCAAATGCAGTTTTCTAACCACTCCATCAAAGGCATATCATCGCCAAAGCCCCTGAATAGAACCATTGCCGCATGACAATGACCATTGACCAATCCGGGAATCAAATACCTGCCTTCGGCATTAAGATTATGAAAACTGGAGTCAGGAGGAGCGAGATCGCTTCCCATCTTTGTAATGATTCCTTTTTCAATATGCAGGTTAGTATGCCCCTTTGAAGGAAGATGAGCGTTTTTTACAAATAAATTATGTTGCATATTCATAAGACCCATTTTAGAGCTTAAATAAGCCCTTTGACAATAGTTATTAAGGAATAGAGGCAACAATCCCCCATTCACAATCGATTATTTAAAGGGTATACTTGTAGAGAAATCGGAAACAGATTTAGAGATAAGAGGTTAAAAAATGAGGAAATTTTGGGTTGGTTCATTTGTTTTATTAGCTATTGCCATAGTTTTGTATTTTATTCTCTTTTCCAAATCCAATTCTAATTCTAAAGGGAATGTATCTCGTAGCAAGCTCATCAAAATTAAACAGGGCTTGAAGAAAAAATGCTCCGCAGGAGAAGATGGGGCCTGTTTCAGTGTCTCAAATTTTGAAAAAGATAAAGGGGGAGAGAACCTCTTTAATCATATTCAAGGGTATTTAGAAGAAGAAAAACTCAACTTTAAGAAATCATCCCTGAATAATAAACGAAAGTTCTGGAAAACCATAAAAAGACCCAATTGCAAAACTCCAGATATTTATCGATACTTGATTGACGCTCCCACTAAAGCGAACCTAGCGGTATTAATTGGCTGCGATTATAAGAAAAAGAAAAAGTGGTGGAAAAGTTTTATGAGCAAAGCAGTAGCTACAGGATCTGGTGGAATTGGCGCAAATGGAAAGGCCAAGGTTACCTCTAAGTTCTCCGCAGAAAATGGATTTGATCAAAACATAAAAAAAGCCATCTACGATCTTTATGATGAACTCAATACGACTATCTCTGGAGGCGGAGGTGGAGGTGGGGCATATGCCAATTCGAAACCCACCAAAAAACAAGAAGAGAGCATGGCAAAAATGGTGCATTTGAGTGATTTTGTTATGGACACCTATATGCATGGAGAGCCCAGTGATCTTGATAGTAGTGCCCCAGTGGAGGATAACAAGTTTCTGATGCCCATAGGTGCTAGTTCAATGATCTCACCTTATTATGATTCTTTGCTTAAGAAAAAAGATGCCAATAAAGAGTCCAAAGTCACCTATGTTCCCCCAGCAATTATTGTCCCTTTCATAGTAAAAGAAGACAAAGGAAATAAGGCGGTGACCGCTTTATATAATAAACATGACCAGGTCAAATCAGAACCGATTATCCCTAAAGCAGAAGTAATCAACACCATTATGCTGGTGAAGCCATCTCCTCAAATAAGGGCCCACATTACCAAAAAAGAGAGCCGCAAAAAAACCGACCCCTGTGGAGATGAATTATCCTCCTTGGAAGGTGGTTATCAAGCTTGCACTGCCACTTTATGCAATGGGGTTGAGAAATTTCAATCAATGATGCAACAAATATCGGGACGAGTCTTAAAGCATGCCGACTGTCAACATCAACAGAGAAGTAGCCTGGTAAGTGACAATAGCCATAGTCTCCATACGCTTATGTGTCACTATCACTTTCAAGGAGAGCATAAGGCCATTAGTAATTTTTTAAACAAACGGGTGAAAATCTGTGGAGATATTTCTTTCACCTTTTTAGGAAAATGGATTCTTCGGTATGGAGATGATCACCTGGTAGAACAAATCGCTCCTGAAAAAGTGGCTCAATTAGAAAGAGATACCTCCGGAGTGGTGGGTGGTGACGAAGTAGATGACAGGGGTCGTCCTATAAAAACCCGCAAAGGAAAGAAGAAGTTTTCCTTCAAATTTAGACAATGTCGGGGGACAGGAGAGGCGGTGGATCACCGGCAAATTTGCTCACTTATTCCTTAGACCGTTAAAAAGGGGTTAATACTTATGGACTGTGGATTTAAGATCATCCGGAGTATTGTAGGTGCAATCAGGACCGGCGCTCACCACAATCAGCCGCTCCTCTTTATCACATAAGACATAGCGACTTCCCCAGAGATCACTGGCCACATCCCTCCCCTTCTTCTTTTTCATAGAAGCTCTTAGATACTCACTAAATTCTTCGGGCATGGGCCAAGATTCATCGACCGTTTCGATGGTTAATATCCGGGCAATATTGGTCATCTCCATTTGCACTCCCATCTTTACCGGAAAGTTGGCAATGGCCCTTATTTTATCTTGCCCTTTGTAAACACCGCCAGCTAATATAGCCAAAGGCAGCACCTTAGCAAATACACTTGCAATCATAATCTCTCTCCAAGATGTTAACTCATCTATTTTACCTTATTTCATCATTTTTGTGTGATGAATATGGTACTTTTGATAAAATAGAGGAAAACCTGTGATTTTGAGATTTGCCTATGTCATCATTACTTACTCATAAAGTGGCACCCAAAGCCCTATTTTTTTCCCTACTGGTCTTTTGTTCTTTCATTGCCTATCATCTTATCTATATAAAACCGAACTATCATAAAAAGCTCATGAGCCAAACTGAAATTCAAGCAGGTTTAGTGGCGAATCATTTGAACAACTACCTCAAAGAATTAGGTATCTCACTTGATAGCAGGATAAATGACCCCACCCTCATTAAAGAATTTACTATTATCCGCAGAGATTTTGATCTAATGAAACTAAAAGTTTTTTCTCCAACCGGCTTAGTGGTATTCAGTACCGACCCGCAAAATATAGGTGAGATGAACCAAAAAAGTTACTTTCATCAAATTGTGACCCAGGGAAAAAACTATAGCAAAATCGTAGCAAAAAACACCAAAAGTGC
>CAYFLR010000043.1:50062-51654 GCA_964343805.1 uncultured bacterium
AAGGAAAAACAGTTCCTATCGATGTGGTGGAATCCTATATTCCCTTTATGAGCCAAGAAGGTCAATTTCAAGGGGCAGTTGAAGTCTATTTTAATGTATCAAAACAAAAAAAAGATCTAGATACCTTTTTTTATGAATCTCTCTTTACCCTATTGATGCTTTGTGGAGTCTTTCTGCTACTATTTATAGCAGTTTTGAAAATCTATGTTTACAGTGACCAAAAAAGAACGGAAATTGAAAAACTGGTTCAGGATCAAGCTAACTTCTTAAAAAATGTTATGGACTCTCTCACCCATCCTTTTTATGTGATAGATGCTAAAACCTATGAAATATTATTATGCAATGATCACCCTATTTTTGGAGAGAATTGGGACAAAAAGCCCTGCCATCAGACCATTTATCAAAAAGACACACCATGTCATGATGGTCCCAATGCCTGTCCCATCAAAGAGGTCCTAAATACCAAAAACCATGTTCAAATGGAACATCGAGTCACTGATAAAGAGGGGACTTTATCCTTTCACCTTAAACATGGCTACCCCGTGCTAGATGAAAAGCAAGAGGTGCAATCGGTGATTGTTTATTCCATAGATATTACCAAAGAAAAGCAGATCCAAAATCGTCTTGTCCAGTCAGAAAAAATGGCCTCCTTAGGAACCATTGCATCCGGAATCGCTCATGAACTAAAAAACCCTTTAGCCTCGATTTTAGGCTTTGCTGACATCTCGCTGAGAGATGAAAACTTAGATAGTAAAACCCATGATACTTTCTTCAAGAGCCAAGATGCTGGCTCCCGCATGAAAGTTATAATAGATTATTAAAGAACATTTTCTCAAGATGATGAAAATAATGAATGGCAAATACTCAATGTGAATGAGGTGGTAGTTGGTTGTATATCCAATGCCAAATTGCAGCTAGACCATCATGAAGTGGCTTTAAGTCTCGATTTTAGCCCCATGGAATTTAACATCAATGCTAATAGTATTATTTTAGAAAAGGGACTGCAAAACCTCATCCAAAATAGCTTAGAAGCCTTTGCGAGGCAACCAGAGAGCAAGGGAAACCAGTGTATTATTTTCAAAACCCTTCCTAAGGAGGGCAATCAAGTTCAAATTATTTATCAAGATAATGGTCCCGGAATTACTCCTGAACACTATAACCGGATTCTTGAACCCTTTTTCACCACCAAGGAAACTGGGCAGGGTTCCGGTATGGGATTGGCTGTTTTATTGGGAATCGTACAAGATCATGGTGGTGATTTGGAAGTGATACCCATGGCGGAAAATGAAGGGGCCAAGTTCTGCATCTCTCTCCCGCTAGCTGATGAAAAAGAAAAGATTGTTCAGGAAGATAAAAAAGAAAATGGGGCACCTCCGGAGGAGATAGACTACGAACCGAAGAATCCATTGCCTACTATCATAATCATAGATGATGAGCCTGACTTAGTAGAAATTGTCACTTGCTACTTAGAAGATCATTTCACCTGCCTTCCTTTCACCGATTCGGTGAAGGCAATAAAAGCCATCGAGAAAGAAACGCCATTAGATATGATATTAACTGATTAAAAATGCCAGACAAGACCGGCATTGATG
>CAYFLR010000044.1:0-10566 GCA_964343805.1 uncultured bacterium
CTTTAAAGTATATAACTGGCATAATTTTAAGGATAAACTCTTAAAGATCTAGCCTCATAAGCCAATATGATTCTCTAAATCTCCTACTTGTTATAATTTAGAGAAAGCTTAAGACGGCTGATTATTATTGGTTCTTATAAGGCCGGAAACTTTACACCATTTTTTCCCGCACAAAGAACACTACTCACCCCCTTCTAATTTCATTTTACGATTAAACAGCGAGAGAAAATCATCTAGAATTCCATAGGCGCAGGGTATAACAAGAAGTGTACCCATAGTGGAAAAAAGAAGTCCAAAAATTATGGTGGAGGACATAGGTTTCCAAACAGGCGATTCCCCTCCTAATCCAATTGCCATGGGAAGAAGCCCTCCAATAGTTGTAATGGAGGTAAGAATAATCGGTCTTAATCTTACGGTACTAGCTTCTATGACTGCATCTTTAAGAGAGTTTCCACTATTTCTAAGTTTGTTAATAAAACTAATAAGAACAATTGAATCGTTCACACAGATACCAGTTAGGGCAACTCCGGCAAAGAGAACAATGATTGAGATGGGTGTCCCAGATATTTCTAAGAATAAAATACATCCCACAAAAGAGAAGGGAATGGTGAATATCATTAAAAATGGTTGAAGGTAAGATTTGAATTGAGTGCCTAAGATAATATACATAAGGAAAATTCCCACCCAGAACAGTCTTAAAATATCCTTTAGAAGGGTATCAAACTCTTCGAATTCACCTCCCATTTTTAACTTAATATCCTTGAATGCCTGTTCATACCTTGTTTGATAGCTGCTTTTAATCTCTTTTATAATGGACCTGATGTTCTTCTTGTCATGAGCGTCAGCGCTCACTGTAATAGTCCTTTTGTGATCGGTGCGACGAATGTCTGCAATACCTTGGCCAAATTCAATAGAGGCTACAGTTTCAAGTGGCAGCCAATTGCCAGTGGGGGAGGGTATTCTCAGGTTTTTCAAATAATCAGGAGTGATATTGTTAGGAGTGTTATATTTTAAGACAACATCCACTTGATCGTCACCATCATAGAAAGTGGTTACTTTCATTCCTTCAAAGATGTGGCGTAGGTAACTTCCTATCCAGGCTTCGGTCACTCCTAGTTCTGAGGCCTGTTCTTTTTTTAGTTTAATTATTAGTTCGGGAACTCCCGTTACATAATTATGATCCACATTATATAGCTCTTTATAGGTTTTTAATTTATAAACATATTCATTGGCAATAGAGACCATATCATCATAACTGTCACCCATAAGTTGAAAGGTGACGGGTTTGTCCATTGGTGGTCCGTTATTTAACTTACGGTACATGACTTTTTCAGCACCTGCAATATGGGAACATTTTTGTTCAATTTCCTTCATAATAGCAGATATGGGACGGGTTCTTCCCTCTTTTCTTTCGGTAATATCAACTACTATTTGGGCTAAGTGACCATGTGTTAGCCATTCTGTATCTGTTTGCATAAAACCCACTGTGGTACTAAAACCAGCTACTTCACCATTGCCAATTAAAGGGTAGACACAGTTTTCGTATTTGGTGGCTACTTTGTTGGTCATTGAACGAGGGCTACCGATAGGCATATGAACATTGAGGAAAAATTGAGTTAAATCTTCTCCGCTAAAGAGATCTTGCTTGATAAAAGGGGTTAAAGCTCCTGTTATAACAATGATCAAGATAGTTCCTATCATGGTTAAATAGCGGTGAGAAAACATGGAGGCAATGAGTCTTTTGAAATAGGTTTGCCAGGTAAAAAAGAAGGGTGCGGTGCTTTTTTTTGTTTTGGTGCCCCATTCGGCAAAGTGCACCGGCAGGAAAAAGAGGGCTTCGATCGTTGAGGCCACTAAAGCAAGAGAAACTACAATGGGAATGATCCGCATAAATTTCCCCATGATACCAGGTAGGAGCATTAACGGTAAAAAAGCTGCTACAGTGGTTAATGTTCCGGCTATGACCGGTTTGACTACCTCATTGGTTCCAATTTCTGCTGACTCCATTAAGGAGAGACCTTTTTGCCTATGACGGTAACTATTTTCAATGATGACAATGGCATGATCTACAATCATACCCAAGACCAAAACTAAGGCAAAGAGAGAGTTTCCATTTAGAGATTCACCAATATATTCTAAAAACAAAAAGGTAATGGCAAAGGTGATAGGAATTCCTAAGGCAGTAATGATGGCATTTCTAAATCCAAGGAAAGAGAAAAGGACAAGTACCAAAAACAGAAACCCAAGGGAGGCATTGGAACTAAGGATTTGGATAATATCTCGAATTTGAATGGTGGTGTCATTGAAAGTTTGCAAAGAGAGTTTGGCGGGAAGAGTTTGATTAAACTCTTTTATAATCTTATTAACCTCATCTACAATTTGTATGGCATTGCCTTTCTTACTTTTAGACAAAAGAAGCGAAACAGCCTGCTCTTTGTTGAAGCGGACATCATAATTGGCCTCAGTATATCCATCATTGATCATTGCAAGGTCTTTGACCCGAACTGTTTTTCCTCCTTGTCCCTTTCTTACAATGACTTGACCAAAATTAGCTGAGGATTTAACTTCTCCCAAAGTTTGGATTAAATACTCTCTAGTGGTAGTTGTTAGAGTGCCGCCAGGAATGTTTATATTTTGACCTCTTATTCTATCTGCCACTTCACCCAGCGAAACACCCAGTGACTCGACCTTTAATCGATCCAGTGCGATCTCAATTTCTCGTTCATGTCCTCCTACCAGTTCTACTTTTGATACATCTCTAATATCGAGTAGTTTCTCTCGCAATCTTTTGGCTGTGGTATTGAGTTCTTTTTTCTCTGCTTCACCTTTTAAAACCACAGTAATGATGGCCATAAAGTCGGAGGTGGAAAAGTCATCAATCCAAGGGTCGAGGGCTCCATCCGGGAGTTTGACTTTATCGAATTCCGTTCTTACATCTTGGTAAAGTCGGGTGAAAGTATCCGCAGAAATATCGTCTTTAAATTGAACACTGACAAAGCTCATACCTTCACGGGTTTCAGAAGTGATTTTTTTAATATGATCAACATCTGACACCTCTTCTTCTATTTTTATAGTGATATTTTTTTCGATCTCTTCTGCCGATACACCAGGGTAGGCAACAGCCAGAAAGACCCAGCTGAATGAGACATCGCTCATCATTTCTCGGGGGAGTCGCATCAAAGAGAGAGAACCCATAAAGAGAATTGCTACCATTAGGATATTGAAGAAAATAGAGTTTTGGGTAGAAAATTTTCCGATGTTCAAGACTTAATCCCTCCTGATTACTTTAAAGATACTTTTAAGAGATCACCTCTTTGAAGGGTGGTAAATCCGCTCGTGATTAGGACATTGTCTTCTTTTAATCCATCCAAAACTTCTACTAATTCACCCTGAGATCGACCCAGTCTAATAAACTTTATAAGTGCTTTTTTATCTTCCGACTGAACAAAAACGGCATTTTTACTTTCTTTGGTAAAAATGACTCGTCTCGGGACTAATAAAGTTGGAACTTCGTCTTTAGTATTGACTCTAACCACAGCACTCATTCCTTTTTTGATGTGACTGTCTTTGCTGTTTGACCATTTTACTACAATAGGGAAAGAGCCAGTTTGGGGATCAACACCCACTCCAATACTCTCTACTTTGGCAGTAAAAGATTGTGAGGTGGCCGGCACCGTGAGGGTGACAGGTTGGCCAATATGAAAATGAGCCACTTCATTTTCACTTACTGCGAGCTCTGCTTTTAAAATATTTAAATCAATTATTTGAGTGATTACGCTTCCTGGGTTGATCAGCGAACCGGCGGTAAGATAAGCGGATTTTTGGGCTATATAACCGGTGATGGGAGCATGTATTTTACAATTTTCTAGGACTTTTTTATTAGCGGTAAACTGTGCTCTAGCCATGGCAGCTTGATTTTGTGCTTGAGTCAGTTCTGCTTCGGATGAACTGCTGCTTTTGAAAAGTCGTTCGGTTGCTTTCAAATTTAACTGAGCCGCTTCAAGTGCTTTTGTGGCTTGGAGGAAGTTGGCCTTTGCAATGGTTTCATCAACTGTAAGCAGTAGGGCGCCTTTTTTTACTTTCTGACCTATTTTAAAGTTCACTTCAGTGATTTTTCCACTTGTTTCGGAAGAGACCAAGACCTCTTTGTAAGGTGAAATGCGAGTGGTTACGGTCAATGACCTCTGGATGTTGCTCTTTTTTAATTTCATGCCTTCCACAGCTTTAACAGGATCTGGTTCTTTTTCTTTAGCTGGGGTGGGTGGCTTACAATTGCAAGTAAATAAAAACAGGATCAAATAGTATAAATAAAATTTCATTTTCTGACCTCCAACAGCCCCATGGCCATTTTGAATTCTGATTCTAAAAGCAGGCATTCAAACAGTTTCTGAATGTAATTTATTTGTACTCTTTTTACATTTAATGCCACTTCTAACAATTGAGATTGATTTATTAAGCGACTATCATAACGCTCTTGCATGACTTTAAATTGTTTTTTCATTAGGTCGATCTGTTTTAAAGCTGCTGTTACCGATTGGTAAGAAGATTTATAGAAAAGAGAGATGCGTTTAACATTGATTTTGAATTGATTCAGGCTATTTTGTTCTTGTAGTTTGGCTTTTTTTAGTTTGCTCTTTTCTTGTTGGAAGTGAGTGTAATTTCTGAAACCTGCAAATAGGGGAAGTTTGAATGAGGCTCCCGCAGACCAACCTTTCCCATCATCTTGGGGTTTAACTTTATCCCATGCTGGCCAGCTATAATTATAAAAGGCATTCACTTGGGGTAAAAAGCGAGTGAATGCCATGTTTTTCATCTCGTCAGCTATTTTTGTAGACAACTTAAGTGCACGAATACTGGGCGATTTTGCTAGGGAGGGATTGAATTCTATTTTGCCTTGGTTAAACCAATTCTCAAATTTAGACAATGAACTAAGGCTGATGCCTTGTGTATCTTCATCCAGGTTTTCTCCCATCTTCTCTATTAAGGAGAGCATGGCCACTTCGGCAATAGATTTAAAATTCAGCAGTTCGCTTTGTTTATTGATTACTTCAGATTCCCACTGGAGAACATCAGTGGAGGAGACGGTTCTAGCTTGAAAACGTAATTTGGCTTTTTTTAAGTTTCTTTCCGCCCATTCAAGGGATTTTTGGGCTACTTTCACACTCTCAAAAGAGGTAATTGCATCAAAGTAACTTTTTCTAATTTGGTAAATAATCTCCTGCTTTTTGATGTCCTTTTGAAGTTCTGCCAGCTCCTTGGTCAGATTGGCAATTCTAATAACCACCAACTCAACTCCTCCATTGGTCAGTGGTTGAGTCAATGTAATCTCATGTTTGTAGGTATCTTCGTAGACGGGATTTGGGTTTATAAAACCAATTCCAGCTGGCATTTCGGGTGGAAGCAAATCTTCTGAAATATGGGTGTAAGAGAGACTGTAGTCAATTCGTGGGAGATAGTTACTGATGGCATTTTTTCTTTCCCACAGAGAGTGTTGAAATGTTTCCTCTTCAATTTGGGAGGCAAAAGATTGAGATAGGGCTTTTTCTTCTGCGTCACTGAGCTTCAGAAGTCTAGCTTCTAGAGTGTTGAAGAGTAGGAGAAGTGAGATAGAGATAAAGTATTTCACCATTTATAAACTCCTTCAGCGAATAGGGACTTTATACTATAACTCCATTATAAGGAATTATCTTATAAATAAATACTTCTTTTCCCTGCAATATAAATAAGGTATGAAATGGTGTCTAAATATATTTATACGGTGGATGCTATGTTTAAAATTTATGCAGTGCTTGCCCTGTTTCTCTTTCTAAATCAATGTGGAAAGAGCACGAAAGTAATTTCAAATTGTCTTTTAAAGCTAGAGTATAAATCCATAAATAAGGGTGAAGAGTATAGTCAGTATACCTACCGAAGTGAAATTAACGATGCGTGTGTAGAAATGCTGGAAACCCATGTGGGTGATCTTGAGTTTAACATGTTTATCAAGGTTCATACCTCCAAGGGGTATCTGGTCAGCTTTGATGCCGGAGCAGATCGCAAATTAGATTTTGGTAATAAGGATGAATTCAGCTTTAACAATGGTGATTTATCTATTTCAGAGCAACACAGTGCCAGCGAAAAGAAAGAGCGATACAAGTTACTTATATTACCTTGGGTTGATGTACGGGATTACTGTGAAGTCGTGGTGGCTTTGCCAGCTGGTACGATGGAATCTAAGTATCCATCCAAAGTTCATATTGAATTAAAACCCATTAGCAATTAGAGGAGCCCTATGCGTCAGGTAAAAGGATGGTCAGAAGACAAAAATACCATTACCATTCAGAGATTGAAAGCCCCTTGGGATAATTTTCAAGCCAAAAACCAATCGGATAATATTGCCACTGCTATCTATCTCGATACAGAAACCACAGGAATTGATCGTAAGAGAGATAAAATAATCGATTTGGGCTTTATCCGCTTCGACTTTGATCGCACTACCGGGGAAATCATCAAGATTCATGAAGCTTTTTCTCAACTGGAAGATCCTGAAGAGCCTTTATCGGACATCGTCAAAAACCTAACGGGTTATTGTGATGATGATCTTAAAGGCAAAGCCATTGAATGGGAAAAGGTGGCTGATAGCTTTGAAAAAGCTCAATTGATTATAGCTCACAATGCCTCTTTTGATAGAGCCTTTCTAGATCGCTATCTTCCTCTTTCCAGGGAAAAAGTCTGGGGCTGCTCTTTAAAGCAAATAGATTGGAGAACCAAGGGGCATGGCACCAAAGCCTTAGAGTATTTATGTAAAGATCATGGATTCTTTTTTGATGGACACACTGCTTTAGCTGATGTGGAGGCCGCCCTCTATCTGATTTCTCACAAAGATCCGGATTCTCGAGAATTCTATCTAAAAGAACTTATTGAAAAGGCTCGTATTAAGCAAAAGTGGGTTCTTGCCAGACAATCTCAATTCGAATTCAAAGATACCTTAAGAGAGAGAGGATATCGTTGGGATAGCTCTATGAAGGTTTGGAAAATATAAGTCGCTCAAGACAGTTTTGTTGAAGAAGAATTTATTTCTTCTCACCATGAAGCAGGTGTTGCAGAAGTTATCGCTATTCCTCTAAATGAAAATTTTAAAACCTAAGATGGTAAATTTCTGATATTATAATAATAACCTGAATTCTCAGAAGTTTTGGAAAAGTAGTCGGCAATCATTGTCCTCCAAAAGTTTTTAAAATCCAGGTTATTACGTTATTATGTATTCAGGAGTTTAAAGATGAAACTTGGTTTTGTATGGTATCTTGTGGGACTTAGCTTCTTAATTGTTCCTGTCCTAGAAGCCGAGGAAGAGCCAAAGGTTCTGGCTCAAAACTACCTATTTAAGAAAAAGAAGAAGTACCGTAGAAGAGCTCTCTATGTAATTAAGGGGATTGTTCTCAATCAAACCAATCAAGGAGTTGAGCAAGCGATCCTTTATGATGGTAAGGAAAATCATTTATTACGATACAAAGGTGATATCAAGCTGATCAGTTTAACAGGTAAGAGAATTAAAGTATTGGGTTATCACTTAAGAAAATCAAATT
Organism: uncultured bacterium; assembly: GCA_964343805.1. GTDB lineage: Bacteria > Bdellovibrionota_B > Oligoflexia > CAYFLR01 > CAYFLR01 > CAYFLR01. Next base: position 7,566 of record CAYFLR010000044.1, read on the forward strand.
ATAACGAATTTGTAGTAAAAAAGTTCCGAATTATTAAGCCCCTGAAACTCGCTGGTGAAAAAGGTTCCTCTGAAGAGCAAAAGAGCACTAAGGGTAAAAGTATTGATGATATTATTTTGGATGAAGCTGACTAACCAAGTATCAAGTTCCATAATATTCTAATAGACACTATCACTAAGATAAGAGCGGTGACCACCTCAACATGTCTAGATTTAAGACGGAAAACGCCTAAATGACTGCCAATGATTCCTCCAATGAGAACTGCAAGAATCAGTAAATAATGGTCTCCCAGCCAGGATAGAGTAGTAAACTTGTTTATTTGCCCCAAGAGACCCGCCATTGAATTGACCCAAATAAAAAGAGCACAGGCAGCGGCAATATTTTTAGGTTCACCCAATTTGAGGTTATACATGATTGGGGCTAGGAAAATACCTCCTCCGACTCCTGCTAAGCCCGATACAAAGCCTAAGATCGCACCGATAAACAAGGATCTTTTTAAGGGGAAGGGTTGGCTTAGTGAGGATTGGTAATCATTCGGTTTTTTGAAAAAAATCATTTTGATGGCAGCAAGCAGTAGAGCCACTCCCAATACTGAATGGAAATAGACTTTTGAAATTTCTAGTCTTCCTCCTAAGTAGGAGAAGGGGATAGATGATACGATAAAAGGCCATGTGATTTGAAAGTTAAACCATTTGCCTTTAAAGTGGTTATAAAGTCCGGAAGAGACCACTGTAATATTGCACATGAGTGTAATGACCGGAACCCATTGATAAGGAAAGTTAAAAAGAGTCAAAAGAGCTGAATAAGATGATCCTCCGCCAAAACCGGCAATGGAATAGATCACAGCTACTATAAAAAACAAAAGGCTAAGAATCATAATGGATTGTTAGATTGGTTATCGTGAGAACAGCAATTGACCCATTTTACTTCACCATTCTGGTAGGTCTCTTTTTTCCAAATGGGAAGGCGGAGTTTGACTTCATTGATGATATATTCACAGGCTAAAAACCCGGCTTGGCGATGACCGCTGCTTACAATTATGAGTATTGCTGTATCACCTATTTCAAGATCTCCTGTGCGATGAATACAGCAGACATCCAGAATGTCAAATTTCTTCATGCTTTCATGTAATATTTTACTGCCTTCTTTAACCGCCAGCTCTTTATAGGCTTCGTAGTAGAGTGCCTCAACAGGTTTGTCTTCGTTATTATTTCGCACTGTTCCTTGAAAGGAAATCAAAGCCCCGGTTTCGGAGCTCTGCATTTGGTTTTTATATTCATCATAATTAATTTGACTGGTCACCATTTGAAACATAATTAGCCTCCGGCAACAGGCGGGATAAATACAACTTTGTCCTGTTCATTGAGCTCTTGATCAAAAGAGGTAAACTGATCATTAACAGCCACTTTAAGCTGGTTTTCTTCAAGTGTAAGTTGGTATTTTGATTGGATTAGTTTATAAAGATCTCTAATGTTTGGGCAATCTACCTCTAATGACTCTTCCGCTTTGGCTGTTTGCTCACGCAGAGCGGCATAGTATAGAACTCTGACTTTCATTTCTCACCTTTCATAATATCATTTTTCCCACCGGTCTTCTCTTTTAAACAGGTGTTGTGGATGACCATGTCTTGTGAGAAAGCTTTACACATATCATAGATAGTGAGAGCGGCTACCGAGGCACCTGTTAATGCTTCCATTTCTACTCCTGTCTTATATGTCGTGTGAACTGCGCACTCTATGTCGACCATTTTCTCATCCCGAACAGATATGTTAATGTCACATCCATCAATGGGTAAAGGGTGGCAAAACGGGATGAGGCTAGAAGTGTTTTTTACCGCCATGGTTGCAGCTATAATGGCAGTTTGAAAAACAGCTCCCTTTTTACTGTGAATCTCTCCATCTTTAAAATGGGTCATAACCTCTTTAGGGAGAGATATTTGGCTGGTGGCTTTAGCATAACGTTTTGAATATTTCTTATCCTTAATATTCACCATACAGGGCTGGTTTTGTTGATCAACATGAGTAAACATCTTTTCCTCGCATTTTTTGCTCATTCATATTACTTAAAAGTAATTTAGTCAAAATATTAAATAAATTAATAGATATCATTAGAAGTTTTGAAAACTTCCCCAATTTGGGTATTAGGTTTATTTATTTCGATAGTTATGATAAAAGCAGCTATTCAAGTTGGATTGGGTGGTTTGATAGAAAATACTCCAGGTGGGGGTTTCATTGATAAGTGTTAAAGAAGCTACAGATTTAATTAACAAATATGGTCAGCTGGATCTCCCTAAGGTCTTTCTTCCTTTAGAAGACTCAATAGGCAAAGTTTTAGCTGAAGACATTGAAGCTGATAGAGATCAACCCCCTTTTAATCGGGTGGCCATGGATGGAATTGCCATTTCCATGGGTGAAAACCTTGATTATCAGCATGAGTACCAAATTGAAGGCATTCAACCTGCAGGAAGCCCCCAAAAATCACTGGAAAATAACCTAAACTGCCTTGAGGCAATGACAGGGTCTATTTTGCCGAAAGGCTGTGATTGTGTTGTTAGGTATGAAGATCTAAAGATAAATAAAGATAAACGAGGAAATTATAAATCGGTATTCATTTCAGATGGGACATCCAAGGAGAAAATGCAAAATGTCCATCTGAAGGGCAGTGATTATATAAAGGGAGACGTGCTTTTATCGAAAGGCTCTTTAATTTCCTCTTCCCATGTAGCAGTTCTTGCCTCCAATGGAATCAGTCAAGTTGCTGTCCTCAAAGAGCCCTCTATCGCCCTTATAAGCACCGGAGATGAATTAGTTGGGATAGATCAAGAACCCGCTACTCATCAAATAAGAATTTCTAACTCCTATGCTATGGAAGCCGAACTTAAAGGGTTTGGATTTTCTGAAATAACAAGATATCACTTGCCTGATGAACCGCAAGTATTAGCTGGCAAGTTAAAAAATATTTTGGCGAAGCACTCACTTTTAGTTCTATCGGGGGGTGTTTC
>CAYFLR010000044.1:10576-14708 GCA_964343805.1 uncultured bacterium
ATAAATCATATTGATATGACTATATCTGAATTAATGGGGAAATATGATTTTTTACCCACGGTATTGAGAGATCTGGGTGTGCAAAAAATTTTCCATAAAGTAAAACAGCGGCCTGGCAAACCCTTCTGGTTTGGTATTGCTAATGAGGGGCAACCCATATTTGCCTTGCCTGGAAACCCCGTTTCCTCTTTAGTTACCTTACGGAAATATGTCCTTTCTTTTTTATGGAACCAATTAGGTGTGACCCAAAGAGTTAAACCCTACCCTTTGCCAATTGGGGAAGATTTCCTTTTCAAGCCTGAGCTAGATTACTTTTTGACGGTTAAAATTATCCAAGATAAGGATGGTTATACCCTAGCAAAACCCATAAAAGGCAATGGTTCAGGTGATTTTAACGCTCTAACGGATAGCCATGGCTTTTTGCATCTGCCCGCAGACCGTATTAAATTTAAAAAGGGAGATTTATTTCCTTTTTATCGTTGGAGTTATTGAACATGTACACTGATGGGAGTGGTAACTCAAATAAGTGCTTTAAAAAGTTAAGGGTCTCATTAACCGATGCCTGTAACTTTAGGTGTGTCTACTGCATGCCGGAAGAGGTTGTATTTTCCAAGCAAAACGATTATCTCAGCTCCAAAGAAATTATCTCTATTGCCAAAAACTTGAATCAATGTGGGATAGATGAAATTCGCTTAACTGGAGGAGAGCCCACCTTAAGACCTGATATTGAAAAAATCATTAGCGGTTTATCAGAGTTTAATTTAAAGAAACTAGGTCTTACTTCTAATGGCAAGGGTCTAAAGCAACTGTTTCCCTCTTTACTTGAAAGTTCCTGTAAATTTCTCAATCTAAGTTTAGATAGTTTAAAAGCTGATAAGTTTTTCAAGATCACCCGCTCTGATTCTTTTAAGGAGGTTTATACTAATATCCTTACAGCAAGAGACTTCGGCTTCAAAGTAAAGATAAACATGGTCGTGATTCGTGGGAAAAACAATGATGAAATCTTAGACTTTGTGGAATTTGCTTTAAAAGAAAAAATAGAAGTTCGCTTCTTAGAACTTATGAATATAGGTGTGGCTACACCTCATTTTAAAAAATGGTTTTTTGGGATGGATGAGATCAAGGGGTTAATTGGAAAGCGCTATAACCTAACAAAAAAGCCAACTCCACATGATTCTACTTCGCAGAATTATCATATCAATGGTGATACCCCTATCGGATTTATTGCTTCAGAGTCCCATCCTTTTTGTAGAGGGTGTAATCGTCTGAGAATGGATGCTTTTGGTAATTTACGTCCTTGCCTAATGAAGAGTGAAGGTACTAATATAAGAAAGGTTGATCCATTACAGTATCCAGAAATTCTCCAATCTCTGATGGCAGTAAAACCATTAGAGCGCCTTGAAAGCTTGAAACAACCCATGTATCAAGTGGGTGGTTAATCATTGATCGGACATCCCATGAAAAAAAAATTTGATCTCTTTCATAAATTTGAAATCGCATTTTGTGGATTTTCTGGCAGTGGTAAAACCACTTTAATTACGAAACTTCTTTCAGCTCTGTCTCCTTCGTATAAAATTGGCTATGTAAAACACGATGCCCATAAATTTTCTATGGATCATAAAGGAAAAGACACTTACCAGGCAACTGATGCGGGAGCCAACCAAGTATTTATTTCTAGTATTAATGGCACTGCTAATTTAAGGTTTGAAAATGAAAGTCCTCTTTTGACTCCTCTTACTTTAGATCAAAACGACTTTGTAATTGTTGAAGGTTATAAAGAGAGTGATATTCCTAAATTTATTTTAGTAGGAGAGGACAACAATTTTGATCTATCTGGTTTTAGTAACATCATTGGAGTTATAGGCAGCTTTAAAGACAGACCAGAATCCTTTTCTGCATTTGAATATTTTCATCGTGATGACATTTATAAAATAAAGGAACATTTTTTAGCTCACATGGGAGCCAAGGTTAAAAAAACTCCTCTGTATGGCTTGGTATTAACTGGAGGTAAAAGCTCTAGAATGAAGAGAGATAAAGGTCTGTTAAACTACCATGGTAAGCCTCAGGTTGAATTTGTATATGAAGAACTTAAAAGTGTCTGTGAAAAAGTTTTTGTCTCCTGCAGAGCGGACCAAAGCTCTTTGCCTCATTTAAAAGATCTAAACCAAATTCATGATCGACTCATCAATATGGGACCTACAGCAGGTATCCTATCAGCCATGATGACGTTTCCTGAGGCAGCCTTTTTGGTGGTAGCCTGTGACTTGCCCTTTGTCAACAAAGAGGTTTTTACTGCTCTTGTGAATGGTCGTAAACCCTATAAAATGGCCACCTGTTTTTGGAATGAGGAAAAAAACTGGCCAGAGCCCTTATTAACTCTCTATGAACCGCGTTGCTTTCAACAATTAATGAAATTTTTAGCCTTAGATCGCAGGTGCCCCCGTAAAATCTTAATGAATTCCAACATAGCTACTATAAAAGATCTAAATGGAGGAAAATATCTCGCAAATGCTAATACTCCGCTTGATTATGAGCATGCCCTTGCCCAAGTTGGGGAGAATAAAATCTGATGAAGCTGGAAGAAAGAGAGTTTTATAGGAGACAAATGATCCTTCCTAATTTTGGTGAGGAGGGGCAATTAATTTTAAAAAACAGCCAGGTGCTGGTTATTGGTGCGGGCGGCTTAGGATCAGCTGTTCTCCCTTATTTAGCAGCAGCCGGAGTTGGCACTATCGGAATTTGTGATTTTGATCGGGTCGAAATGTCTAATCTTCACCGTCAGGTTCTTTACTCTCAAAAGAGTGTGGGAAAGTTTAAGGTTGAAGTGGCAAAGCAGAAGCTCCATGACCTCAACCCTTATATAAAATGGCAGATTCATAAGGTTAAAGTTGATAGTGATAATATCCTCTCCATTATAAAGTATTACTCAGTTGTTGTAGATTGTACTGATAATTTAAATACCAAGTTTTTAATTCATGATGCCTGCTACCTAAATAAAAAGGGTCTTGTTCAAGCTAGTATCTATCAATTCGATGGACAGATGCAGGTATTTAGATTTAACCATGAAGATTACCAAAATAAGGGGTGTTATCGCTGTTTGTGGCCTGAAATACCCTCTGAAGACAGTGTTGGAACCTGTCAAGAAGTGGGAGTTTTTGGTTCTGTTGCTGGCTTTTTTGGAGTGATTCAATCAATAGAGTGTTTAAAACTTCTATTGGAATGGAAGCAGTCCTTGCCTTACCCCCATTCTCTTTTATACGATCTACTGAGTCATGAAAAGCAAACTATCAAATGGACAAAGAGTAAGACATGCCCTCTATGTGGAGAGTCCCCCACTCTTATCTCTTGTGACCCCGTTTTTTACCAAAACCGGGTAAGCAGCAATAATATTGAGGTGTCCTGTGAGGAGGTACAATGGCAGGAGTTTGTACTGATTGATATCAGAGAATCCTATGAATGTACTTCCCTCTATTTTAACTTAGCGCAATTAGATCTAAATAATAAGCCTTTCTCTAAGTTCAATGAATGGAAAAATAAATTGGATCCAAGTAAAAAATATCTATTTATTTGTCCTAAGGGAATACGTAGTCAGTTTGTAGCCACTCAATTAAGAGAACAGGGAATAAAGAACTGTTACTCGCTATTTCAAGGGATAACTACCCTAAAGAAGTCATTATAAAAAGGCCAGTCCTAAGGTTAATTCGATAAAGTGACTTTGGAGTCCGATTTTTTTTGCAGAAAAATTCTCTTCTCCACTATAAAAAAGGATGGGAGCTCGGTAGGTGATAGATATTTCTAATGGGATATTGGTCCATCCCTCTGGGAGTAAGGATAAACCGAAGGAGGGACCGATTCCCAAATGGATAAAATTATCTTCTTTATTAAAGGAAATGCCGTTGAAAATATAAGGACCCATATTCAATAAAAATCTTGCTGCCCAACGCCAATGAAACATATAGGAAAATTCAAAAACAAACTCTTCTGTGCCTGGGGTGGAAGAAGAAGTGAGAAAACCAAAATGATAGCTTGTCATCCAATTGGCTCTGGATCCCAATTCAGATAGAAAAAGTAAACGAAGCCCTGTTTGAACCCGGTTTTTCTTAAAGTCGTAGGCGATACTGGTTCCAAGCGA
>CAYFLR010000044.1:14718-29053 GCA_964343805.1 uncultured bacterium
GGTGGAGGCACTGGGAGATCTCCTGTGGGAAGCTGAGGTCTATTGACCTTAGAAGATTTAAAACTTACTGATGTTTTGGTTGATGATGCGATGGGGAGATTTTGGTTAAGTATTTTTAATAGCTGTGGGTTCTCATTGTTATTTTCTGGAATTTGTTCATTGATCGCCCAATCAATAAGGCTGGCTTCACTGCTGCTAATTTGAATGACTATATTTTGTAGCAGTAGGCATTGAGATACCAATCTTTTGGGGGGATTATTTGCTGGAAATTTGGAGCATTTTGCTACTTCGCTGGAAACCAGTGGGCCTAATAAATAACCATCACCAAAGGCTACAAATGGATGACGCTTTTTTAAAGTATTAAAATGAGAAACCAGTCCATACTCACCGTCCAAATCATGCATGTACCTAGATCTACCAAGATTCCAATCACCTCGATCAATGCGTTGGTGACCTCCTGCCAAGGAGTCTTGGAGAAAGTGGAGACCACTGCTTTCAAATATGATGGAAAGAAAGTGAGAGGTTAGTTTTTTCTGTTGTTTTTGATTGGTATAGAAATTGGATATGTATTTCTTCGTTGGATTTGTCAACATGGGATCGGCTTTCTCAATCCACTTTTTAACAATTTGAACCAACCGGTATTGCAATGCTTTACATTTATATTGTACGGCCCTATCAGCAGGTAAATCGTCGAGATCAATATCTTTAAAGTTAGGAGTTACAGCCACCAGGTCTGATAACTCATCACTGTAGGATGAATTGATGATTTGGTGGCAGGGAGTTTTTTTAATAGTTTTAGCAACGCTATGAAAACCGAGCCAACTCTTAAAAGCCTTCTCGCCAAAATGATGATGGTTTTGTAATACTAGATCCAGATAATGAGGATTGTCGAAACTATATAAGCCAGGAGAATCGGATGGACCTTTGTCTAAAAGAGCACGGTAGTTTGGGTGTAGAAATTTTTGTAGAGTTTTAAAGGCAGAATTTTTAAGCGGAAGACCTGCGCTAATGTTATTTTCTAAAAAATTCCAATTAAGAGTTTTATCAACTTCACAAGCATCTTCTGCCACATCCTTTACTACTCCTCCAGGGTCGCCAGCAAAAGGAAAAATCCAACTGAAGGTCCAGTTAGTGAGACCTTCTTTCCTAGCTCTGGGAAAACCTTGTATCGATCCAAATTGAGAAATATGATCGGGAAGGGCGGCATAATCACCTAAAGTTATGGAATGATCCTCGCTTACGAGAGGGGGAGCATGAAGTTCGTTTATAGACCCTTCAATTATTTTATAGCCTTTGTTGCAATACGGCATTTTCCATGTTTGGGGACAAAATAAAGACAAAGTCAGATAGGGTACCAAAAGATGGGGTGCGGTTCCTCGGTTTAATTCTTTTCCTAGTTGTTTTTGGCTCTCCAGGCAGGCACGATCTGTTAGAAAGCTGTGCTCTAGATAATCGAGAGGGTAAAGTTTTGATGATAAAAAAAAGGCAGTTATAACAAATAAATATTTAATTAATTTTTTCATAGCAATAAGGTAATTGCTTCCCTTCATTTTAGCAAGTAAATTAAGGGAGAACTGATTTAACTTTTATAAAGGACATTGATTATGAAAATTGACCTCTATTTTGATTTTGTTTGCCCTTGGTGCTTTATTGGACATAGCTACTTAATCGAACAATTAAACGAAAGACCTGAAGACTCTTTTGAGCTCAACTTTAAACCTTTTATTCTTGCTGCTCAATTGGAAGAGCCCTTGGATTTTCAGGCACGAATGGAGCAAATGTTTGGAAACAAAGAAGCTAAAATGAATTACTTCCAGACTCTGACTGCCAAAGGAAAAAGTGCTGGATTAAATATCAATACTGACACCATTAAAAAAACTGGTAACACTACATTGCTTCATCGCATTATGAATCATTTACCAGCAGAACTTAAAGCAAAGTTTCTACACACTGTATTTAAATTTAACTTCGAGCAGGGGCAGGACATTTTTTCAGATGAAACTCTAGCTCTTATATTAAAAAAGATTGATTCACCTGAACTTGATATTGAGAGCTTTAAAAAAGGGGATTCCCAAGTTAGAGAAATAGAAGAAGAGAATAAAAAATCCTGGCAAATGCCTATCTTGAGCGTTCCATTTATGATGGTGAATGATAAATGGCCCGTTCAATTTTTACATATACCAGGAGTTTTAGAAGCTGCTTTTAGAAATCTAAGCCAATAAACCTACTTTTTCTTAACCGCGGGCTTTTTCTTAGCAGGAGCCTTTTTTACTGCAGGCTTTTTCTTCGCAGGTGCTTTTTTAGCTGCAGGCTTCTTCTTAGCAGGAGCCTTTTTTACTGCGGGCTTCTTCTTAGCAGGAGCCTTTTTTACTGCGGGCTTTTTCTTAGCAGGGGCTTTTTTAGCTGCAGGTTTTTTCTTGGCAGGAGCTTTTTTCTTAGCTGCAGGCTTTTTCTTAGCCGTTGCTTTTTTCTTAGCTGTCGCCTTTAACTTAGCAACTTTTAAGGCAGCTTGCTTCAGCTTTTTATCTAAATAAGTCTTGAGATTTTTCTTTTCTCCTTCAATAAGCTTTTTTATGTCAATTTTTAGTTCTTTTTGAATTGTCTTCAAAAGCTTCTCTAAGTAGGTTTCTAGCATGCCTTGTTTTTTTGCCATTTGCATCTCCCTATACAAATTATTGTTTTCATTAAAATTATACGCTTTTTAGAGCTGTTAATCAATTTCTTTAGGGGCTTTATCAAATTGCCCTTAGTTTTAGTTATTGGTGTATTGCCCTGAAACTTAAAGTGAAATTGGCAAAGTTTAAGAAATCTTAAACATCTGACGAGGTTTTTTTTAGGCCAACCTTTGAGACAGTCATTCACTTTAATCGTTCTTTTGGGGGGAAATGTATGAAAAATTACAGTTGGTTTCTATTGGCTTTTTTTACTTTTTTATCTGCATCGCTTTATGCAGAGCAAAACATGTGGTTGACCGATGGTTCAGCGGTGAGGTTTAAGGATACTACTGTTCTAAAAGGTGTCAAAACACCAGGGAAAGGAATTATGGGAGACACTTACGAGGGAATGTTTCAGTCTGGAAATATTCCTGTGGGAGAGACATCTTTTCTTATTAATTCAAAAACTTATCCATCTGTGGAGGCCGAATGGGTTCTTATTTTTCCTGAGGGAATCATGGGTAATGTGGATCATGATACAGAGGTTATATTACAAGGGATGATCGAAGGAAAATACTTCGGTGCCTTTAAAATGAATCAAAAGAAGTGGGGGCCGGCATCTCTAAAAAACAACTTAATTGCTGAAGGTGAGGGTATTTCAACAACTCTCGGAGATATTTTAGATGGCAATTTCCATGCTGAAATGGAAGTGAGTTGTATTAATAGCAAAGATGAAATGGAAACTTTTTTTGATGATAGTGCCAGTTTAAAGGAGTTACCTCTCATTGAGATGATTAATAAAATCTTAAGCTATACTGATGAACCTCTTCATTTTATTAACCTAGGAGCTGTTGGTACCAGCAGTGCGCTGGTAAACAACAAATCTCTCTTAAAGCAAGCCAGTTTTAAAAGTCTATTTAGTTTTCACTTTTTTAGTTTAAAGAAAATTAAAAGAAAAGCTCTCTATCACCTGAGCAAAGCGATAATTAGAGGAAAACGCTACTGTTCAAGTGAAGCGGAAATAAAAGTCTGGTATCAAGAAGATATGGTGGGAGAGGGGTTTGTTGAATTTAAGTATTAAATAAAAAAAGGCTTTCAGCATAGCTGAAAGCCTTCTAAATCATAAGAAACAGATAAAATTAATTATCTAACCTTTGACTTAAGTTCTTTTCCAGCGCGGAATACAGGAACTTTACGGGCAGAAATTTTAATTTCTTCACCAGTTTGTGGGTTACGGCCTTTTCGTGCTTTTCTTTTCACAGAAGTAAAAGTTCCGAAGCCTACTAATCTTACGTCATCTCTCTTCATTGTTTTAGAAACGATGGTAGTAAAAGAGTTGAGGTATTGCTCAGCTAGGGCCTTTGTTGTTTTGGTTTGATAAGCAATTGCTTCTACGAGTTCTGCTTTGTTCATGTGGGTCTCCTAAAAAGATTCATGTTGATTAAGATAGAAAGAGGTTACAGAAAAAAAAGGTTTGGTGCAACACTTTTTTAGCAGAGGTAGAAAAAAAAGAGTTTTACAAGGCTATAATTGATAGGGATACAGATTAAGGATAGTAAGGTGTATCAGTTTATATTAGCGGTGGCCTGTTTTGGTACAGGAGGTTGTTCTCGCAACTTAATTTCGCCATAACTTTGCTCATAGTGAGAGATACTGTTTTGCATATTCAGCAGTAATCGCTTTGCATGTTCAGGAGCTAAAATAACCCGCGAACTGACCTTGGTTTTGTTTTGTCCTGGTGCTAAAAAGAGGAAATCTAAAATAAATTCGGTGGCAGAAAACTGTGAAATAACAGCATTTACGTATTGTCCTTTGGAAGTGTTTTCGTCTAATTGGATTTCAATTTTCATTTCATTTTGTTCTTTGGCAGTTGACATAGAAGATCCTGAATTTAGTTAAAAATTAAAAATGTGAATCAGTTATAGTCTAACCAGCCTGTGAGGTCAAGACATGGGATAGGTTTAATTTTAGAAATGGAAACTACATTGATGAATTAGTTATGGCTCTATTTAGGGATCAATTTGCTGCCCTTTAGCGAGTTCCACCACATATGCCAGCACTAATTTAACAAATTTCACTGCATGTTTGGCATGTCCTCCACTTTTACTTATATCGTCTTTTTTACTATGAAAATTAGGGTTAATCTCTCTTTTATAGGATTCGAAAGGCATGGATGCCGGATAGCCTTTATCCGTCCAGGAGGCATGATCTGAACAGGCATAACCGCACTCATCGTAATCCCATTTTACTTTGATATATCTATCAATTAATTCACCAATAAACTTGTTTTGGGCTTCGTTGGTGTAATCGGTCATTAATACAATATCTACTTTAGAACCTTGATAATTAGTCATGTCTAGATTGAGTACCCCAGCCACTTGAGCTCTTCTATTTTTAAATTGTTCTACAATACTTTTAGAACCTTTGAGGCCAACTTCTTCCGCAGCATAGGAGATAAAGTGAACTGTTTTGTCGGGATAAAAGTTGCCTTCAACTAAAACTCTCAGGGCTTCGGTTATGGTGGCGATGCCTGATGCATCATCATCAGCACCAGGAGCTTTAAAAAAATTGGGTAGAATGGGGACGATGGAATCTCCATGGGCTCCAATTACTACCTCTTCAATGCTATCTGTTTGAAAAGTTATCATCACCGAAGATTGCTCAAATCCTTGATGAGAGATAAGTTCAACCTTGATATCATCTCTTTTTTTAGTGATTGTTTTCCATTTCTGATGAAGCCACTTTTGGGATTCAATTCCGGTCTTTGATTTATAATATCTTGTTTTATATGATGAAAGGTGGAGGATGGTTTGTTTGACATTACCCTCTAAAACCTTATCTATTAGGGCAGAAACAGTGGATCCCATAGTCATGGAGTAATCCACATCCTTTCTTTTTATGCCTTTTTGATTTTCACTAAAGAAAAGCGTTTCATTTCCTTTTTCAAAAGAGGAATGAGCAAAAAAGCCTCCACAGCGACGAAAATGAAGATGCATCAAGCGGCTTACTTCCAGAAGGTCCTGGCTATCTATGGCAATAAGGTTGGTTCCTCGAAAAGAATTATACTCTTTGGCTGAGGTAATTTGCTCTAAAATCATTTGACTGGCACTGTTATCGGTTGTTATCCAAATCTTTTCTTCTTGTTTGAGGGGGCTGTTAGCTATTAGTATATTGCATATGAATGCTGTACTTACTAATATACACCCATACTGAAAGGCTTTCATTTTGTCTCCTGATGAGTTTTGAAGGGAAAATTAGTATTATCCTAACCTAAGGGGATTATGAATGCAATTATTGTTGAGTTTTTAGAAAGAATATGAACAAGTTTACCTTTAGACTCAATATATAAAGGAGGTTCTATGAACGTTATTGTTGATTTTACTCTGATTCCCATCGGAGTGGGGGTTTCACTGTCAAAATATGTGGCAGCTTGTCAAAAAGTTATTGATGAATCAGGTTTATCCAACAATTTGCATGCGAATGGAACCAATATAGAGGGCGATTGGGACCTGGTAATGGAAACTATTAAGAAGTGCCATGAAAAAATCCATGAGATGGGGGCTCCTCGTATCGCTTCATCCATAAAACTAGGTACACGGGTGGATCGAGGACAGAGCATGGATGATAAAATTAAAAGTGTTAAGTCTAAATGTTAGAGGATTATTATGAATGAAAAGAAAATTAAGACCATTCAAACCTCTTATGGTGAGGTGGAGTATTTAGACTGGGGAGAGGGACCTGTAATTTTATCCCTTCATGGAGCAATGGGAGGCTATGATCAAGCAGATATATTAGCACGAACCATTGGTCCTCTCGGTTATCGATATATTTGCCCTTCCAGACCTGGTTACCTTGGAACAGCAATAGATGCGGGGGTATCTCCTAGTGAGCAAGCCACCTTATATGCTGAACTCTTAGATTTTCTAGAGATAAAAAATGCGATTGTGATGGCCATTTCTGGTGGTGGACCCAGTGCCATGCATTTTGCCATAGAACATAAAGAAAGGTGTAATGGTCTCATTTTAGTATCCACCGTGGGAGGACCTGCTCCCAATAAAATTCCTCTTATGTTCTATATCATGACAACTCTAGCCAAGTGGTCATGGGCTGTCAAATTATTGAAAAATAGTACGGAAAAGAACTTAAAGAAATCCTTGGCCGCCTCTATCTCTGATCCTGAAATACTAGAAAAAACACTTAATAATAAAGATGTGATGCCCTTGTTTAAGGAGCTCACCTTAAGCTCTTTTCACAAAATGGCAGAGCGTATTACAGGTACAAAAAATGATATCCGAATCACAGGGAGCTATTCCTATCCGCTCGATCAAATCAAAGTCCCCACTCTCATTATTCATGGAAGCCATGATCCATTAGTCCCTTTAAAAGATCATGGTCAAAAACTTGCTGATGAAATTGAAGGGGCCGAAATTTTAATTGCAGAAAAGGGCGAGCATGTGACGATTTTTACTCATCGGGAGATGGTTCAAGCTCGGGTGAAGGACTTTCTTAAAAAATTCTAAAGAGAGAGAATTTGTCCAGCTACGATGTGATTACTTCTGAGTCCATTAATTTTCTTCAGTCGATTCACGGTGGTATTGAAAAGGGAGGCGATTCGATAGAGACTGTCTCCAGGTTTAACTTTGTAGGATTTGGCTGAGGCACCGTTTAAACGTAACTTCTGACCTTCATAAATTCGGTTGCCACTGAGTCCATTTAAGCGTTTGAGTTTAGTTAATGAAATCCCATATTTGCGAGCGATTCCACCTAAATAATCACCTTGTCTTACAGTGTAGGTATGATCATTACGCATCGCCACGAAGCGTTTGGTAGAGACTCTTAATTTTTGTCCAGGCATGATCCGGTTACTATAGAGATTATTCAGTCTTTTAATTCTTCTTACTGAAGTTCCAAAGGTTCTCGCTATATTGAATAGGGAGTCTCCTTTTCTGACTTGATAATAGGATCGACTGTCATGGGGGGCTATTTTTAAGTTATTTAATTTATATTTTTTTAGATCTTTTTTCACCATAGCATATTGAGGAAGATACTGTTTTGGTATCCAAAGGTCATAAGTACTAAGGCTTGCGGGGGTGATTCCTCTTTTAAGATGAGGGTTATACTCTTTTATCTTGGCAAGTGGTATTTTTAAAGATTTGGCAATTTGTCTGATGCGAATAGGTGAGGGAACTTCAATTGCTTCTAAATCAGGGTAGGGTTTTTGATTGACCGGATTTGTAAATCCATATTTTTCGGGATCTGTTCCAATAATGACTGCAGCAATAAATTTGGGGACATAATTTCGCGTCTCCCGGGGAAGAAGATTCTTCTTAACTAAATCCCAAAAGTCGCGTGAATCTCCTTTCATAATGGTACTTAGAACTTTGAATTCGCCACAGTTATAAGCAGCCATTGCCAGTTCCCAAGATTGAAAGGCGTTATGGAGATCTTTAAGATATTTAGCAGCCGCTTCAGTTGAACGAATAGGATCTTTTCTTTCATCTACGTAGCGATTAACAATTAAACCATAGCGACGGGCGGTTCCGGAAATAAATTGCCAAACTCCAACCGCTCGAGCTTTTGATCTGGCATGAACGGTAAAGCCACTTTCTATCATGGCAAGATAGTAGAGTTCTAAAGGCAGGTCATACTCTTGTAAAACACTATTGACCACCTCTCGATATTTAGCACCTCGGTTTAAAAATCTTTGAAACTGAGATCGATTCTGAACAGAGAAGAAATGAATCCATCTCTTTATATGTTCATTTAAATCAATATCCACTCCATAGTTGAAAACGATCTTCTGTTTATCTAATTCACTAGGTACTGAGGCAGGGGGAGTTAATGGTTCTTTTTCGTTGATAGAGATAAGAGGTGTATAGGTCTTTTCCTTGTTTAATTCAGTATTTTGATAAGCAAAAATAATTTCATCAAGATTGTGGGGTTGATGGTTCGGTGTTCCACTGGATTCACTGCAGGTGTAAGATTCTTCCGGAGTGTTATGTAAGAGATGGGTGCATGAAAGTGAAAAGCTAAATATAAGTATGGAACCAGTTATAAATTTCATATTGTAACCATTTTGCAATTTTTGGATTTTGTTAATAATTTGTTTCAATACATTAGTCCTTAGTTGGTCATTTATCAATATTAATTGTTAAGAAATATTTATCTATTTGTAACTACATCACATTTTTCTAATGATGGCGTTGAGCCAGACTTGATCAGTTAAGGAAGGCCGAGTGTCTCTTCCACTCCACATAAACAGTATTTTACAGAAGTTGATGTCATTTATAAATTCAGCAAATGTAGCCTCATTATGATAGGAGTACCAGCGTTCACCATGGAGTTGCTCTCCGGTACCATATTTAAAAGAAACAAAACAGACACCTCCGGGTTTTAAGTAGGATAAAAGACCCGAAAAAGTTTCAGGCATCTCATCGAGAGGGACGTGCAAAAGACTGGCGCAAGCCCAGATAGCATCAAATTGTTGGTTGAGTTTGAGCTTATGAAAAGATTTGGTTAATACAGGGACTCCTGAAAGCATCTCGGCTTTAGAGGAAAGTTCTTTTGAAGCATCAAAGGCGGTCACTTGGTAGCCACGTTTTTTAAAATACAAGCTGTCTCTTCCACTTCCACAGCCCGCATCTAATATGGAACTTTGAGGTTCTAGATAGGGTTCAAACATTTTATATAAATGCGAAAGGTCGAGGTCTTTGGTTTCTGCAAAGTAACTTGCAGCCATTTTATCATAATAGAGTATGGTATTTTGTTGATACTGATTACTCACAAAGTCTCCTCCTATCTGAGAACAGTTAACTTAGTATTTTTTACTATATCATGCAATTTAATTTTAGAAAGGGTCATATAATAACTAAAGGGATGCGATAAATAATTGAAAAAAGGTTTTAATAATGGGAAAATTGACAAAAATTAAAATAAGTATTAGTTAAGGGTAAAGATATTTGTTTAACATTTCCGGAGGGGAATTATGAAAATTTTAATGATAGCCATTACAAGTTTATTTTTATGGAATTCAATTCATGCTGCTGTAATCCAAAGTGGCCGGTTTGACAAAGAAAGCAACCAAATCAAATTACTGTTAAC
Organism: uncultured bacterium; assembly: GCA_964343805.1. Lineage (GTDB taxonomy): Bacteria > Bdellovibrionota_B > Oligoflexia > CAYFLR01 > CAYFLR01 > CAYFLR01. Next base: position 24,474 of record CAYFLR010000044.1, read on the forward strand.
TTATGGTGGGGGGTGTGAAGAGCATACTTTTGAATTAGAGTATAGTCCTGTATGTCTTGAAACTTATCCTGCACAGTGCTCAGCCAACTTGAAACAAACTGCGGGTTTTAATGATTTTTGTGAAGCCATGATTACCAAAGAGTACTCTTTTCCTGTTGTCATGAAAGGGGATCACTATTTAAGAATAAGAGGTGATAACAATAGTCAGGTGGAAATTTTAGTCCAACCGCAACCTGCTGCCATTGATAAACTCTGTCATGAGAAACTGTTGGGTAGCTTTGATTCTGAGCACTATTTTTATTCAGAATATGAAATTTATGAACTGAGCCCGGAAAAGATAGAATTGCCACTTGTTTTAGATCTGATTAAAGATCTCGGAAAAAAACAAGGATGCACCGCCCAGGAAATGACACCCGATCTAAAAAATTCCAAATGCAGCAATATCTTGCCAGATCGACCTGATACATTAGTTTGTTATGTAGAAACTGGAGCTGGATACTTTTATGCGACTTTTGATTCATTGGGTGGTGTCAATCTGATTTTTAACCGATATGATTAATTAGATCTGCTGATATGAATAGTGGGAGTCTCCTCCCACTATTCAATAATTACTTTTTAGGCTTAGGAGCAAGTTTAACAGCTGGTTTTTTCTTAGCAGCTGGCTTCTTTTTAGCAGGTGCTTTTTTAGCTGCAGGTTTTTTCTTGGCAGCTGGCTTCTTTTTAGCAGGTGCTTTTTTAGCCGCAGGCTTTTTCTTAGCAACAGGCTTTTTCTTCGCAGCTGGTTTCTTTTTAGCAACAGGCTTTTTCTTCGCCGCAGGTTTTTTCTTAGCTGCAGGCTTTTTCTTAGCCGCAGGCTTTTTTCCTGTCACCTTTGCTGTTGCGTCTTTAATTTTCTTCTCTAAAAATGTTTTTAGAGCTTTTAGATCCACTTTGAGCTCTTTTTGGATCGCCTTCAAAGCCTTATCCAAATACCCTTCTAAAATACCAGGTGCTTTTGCCATAACCCTCTCTCCCCATATAGTTGTTTAAAAAATCCAAGCAAATAATTATTATTGATAGGAGAGTCGGTCTAAACTCTCGGAACTTTAGGATAATTTAAGGTTTTAATTAAAATTATTTTGCTTATTAATTTGAGATCCATTTAAAATAATCTTTGAATTATGCTGTGTTATGCTAAAATAGATCAATTCTTGGATTTAAGCTTCGCTTTTATGGAGTTAGACAGGTATTAAACAATTGAATCTGTTCTATGTATTGATTTTAAGTGGTTATAAATTGATTGATGTTTAATATTTATAAAAAGCCTTTTCTATGAAAAAAACTTTACTTCCCATAGATGATGTCCTAGATAGGATAAAAAAGAGTCTCCAAGAAGAGCAAAAAGTCATCATTGTATCTCCTCCAGGATCAGGTAAAACCACTCGAGTTCCTCCTGCTCTCACAACCATTTGTCCAAAAAAATAATCCTTCTTCAACCTCGAAGGGTGGCTGTTAGGTCCTCAGCCAGAAGGATTGCAGAGGAAAATAATTGGACTTTAGGTAAAGAAGTTGGCTATCAAATTAGATTCGAAAAAAAACATTCCAGTGAAACAAAAATAGTTGTGGTCACCGAAGGGGTTTTGACTCGCTGGATGATACAAGATCCCTTCTTAAACGATTTTTCTTGTGTTTTGTTAGATGAATTTCATGAGAGAAATATCTACTCTGACTTTGCCATATCCTGGCTAAAACAATTAATAAATGGGGCCAGAAAAGATCTTTTTTTGGTGATTATGTCGGCCACTATGGACGCCGGCTTATTAAAAAACTATCTGAGTGAAGCTAAAATTATTGAAGCAAAGGGGCAGCTCTTCCCACTGGATATTCGATTTTTAGATCGCCCCCTCAGTTTTTTAAATCCAGTTAGTTTTTACGAGCAAGTGGCAAAAAAGGTGGAAAGTGTCATCTCTATATCTGATTACACAGGGCATTTACTGGTCTTTCTACCGGGAATTGGAGAAATCAACCGGCTCTTTGAACTGCTGAATTCCAATTCAAAATTAAAAAATATAGATATCTTTAAACTTCACAGTAAGTTGAACTCCCGAGATCAAGATCGAGTTTTGCGAACTGAAAATAAGAGAAAGATCATTCTTACCACCAATATTGCCGAAACTTCCTTGACGGTAGAAGGGGTGAATTTAGTCATAGATACCGGTTTGGAAAAAGTGATTACTTTCGACACCCATTCAGGTTGTGATAGTTTGAATTTGAAAAGAGTGAGCGTGGCTTCTGCCGATCAAAGAGCAGGAAGGGCTGCACGTCAAAGTGCCGGTATTTGCTTTCGTCTATGGACGGAAAAGGAACATGATGGATTGAAGTCTTATTTAGACCCAGAGATAAAAAGAGTCGATATTACTGAATCCATATTATCTATTTTAAAACTACTTTCCTTTTCTAATACCACCCTAAGGGATTGGCCATGGCTTTCAAATCCTAGAGAAGAGCAGATGGAGTATTCTCTACGCTGTCTGAAGCTTATTAGGGCTATCAATGAAAAAGGCGGTTTAACCAGGCTTGGCGAACTCATATGTCAAATCCCTGCCCATCCCAAACTAGCTACCCTATTATTGCATGGTAAAAAGGCTGGTTGTTTACGAGAAGCGGCTTTAATCGCTGCTCTCTTAAATGAGGGTGATTTTTTAAAACTCGATCCGAGAAATTACCATGAGCTGGATGCCCTTCATTGTGATATTTCCATCCGCCTCCATATTTTTAAAGATATCGAAAAGTGGTCTTATCATGAGGTTTCCGAAGATAAATGGGATCGAATATCAGCGGTGGCAGATCATTTTGTCAAATCCGTATTTAAATTCAATCCGGATAAAATACCTGCTTTGCCCTATTTTAAGAATAAACAAGACCGTGTTTTACAGCTTCTATTACTCTCTTTTGCTGATGGCCTCACTCGATTAAGGTCAAAAAATAAAAGTAAAGGCTTGATGGTGGGAGGGAGAGGAGTGCAAATCTCCAAGCAGTGCTGTTTGAAAAAGAGTGAACTATTTTTGAGTTTAAACCTTATGCAGACCGGTAGAAATCGAAACAAAGAGAGCAGCGTCTCTTTAGTCTCCAAAGTAAACCCTCAATGGGTGAAGTATTATTTTGCTGATTTGGTGCTGCAAAGAACTTGGCAGGAGGAGCGAAAGAAGGAAGAGCCTAAAGCCTACTCAGCCCTTTCTTTTTTTGAAGTACCATTAGAAAATCCTGTACGAATTGCTCTCTCGTCTGAAATTCAAATTAGCAATATTGTAGATACCATTCTAAAAACATGGAAAAATTATTTAACAGGCCATCCTAAGATTAAACAGTGGGTGAATCGAGTAAACCTCTGCTCTAAGTATTATAGCGCTTTAAATTGGCCAGATTTTAATCAAGAGAGTTTGACCGAGATTGTGACTCTCGCTTTTGAAGAACAGACCGAGTGGCAAAAATGGTCTGACAATTTTTTACTGCCCTATTTTGAACTTCTATTGCCTTTTGAATGCTCAGATCTTTTAACAAAAATGGCTCCCCCATCCATAAAGCTACCTAATCAGAAAACCTATCCACTTCATTATAAGTCGGATGGAACCGTCTGTGTTCGCATCATTATAAAGGATTTGTATGGGATGGAATTTGAAAAGAAATTAATGGAAGGACGGGTTCCACTACAAATTGAAGTGCTTGGTCCTAATCAGCGGCTTATTCAAACCACGAGCTCATTAAAAAAGTTTTGGCAATCAAGTTATCCAATGGTTCGAAAAGATTATAGAGGAAGATACCCAAAGCATCCTTGGCCGGAAGATCCTTTGAGTACTAAACATCAATAGTATTATCGTCCTGGGATTGAGGACTCTTACTGTAGGTTTGATGGTGATAAAACACCCCTGCTTGATGCCAAGTGCCTTTTTCCATGTGCTTTTTTAAATAGGGAACAAGTAAAGTGATGAGTATCTGCCTGGTTTGAGGCAATAGCAGCATTAACCCAATGAGATCAGTAAAAAAACCAGGGGTTAATAAGGTTATCCCCCCTGCAAAGATGAGCAGCCCTTCTAGTAACTCTTGGCTTGGTAAAACCCCTTGTTGAAGGTTCGACTGAATTTTTACTAAAAGAGAGATTCCTTGGGTTTTGGCTAAGTAAGCACCAGTAATTCCTGTAAGAATTATTATAGTGATGGTGTTTAAAACACCGATCAGACTCCCTAATTTGATCAGTATCCCGAGCTCTAAGACGGGGATAATACTGAATAAGAGAAAGAGTTTAAACATCATTAATAGCTTCCGAGGTTAGGGTCAAAATTTCACTCTCTTTGCTTTCTATAACACTAGATATCAAATAAAACAAATCTCTGGAACTAAGTTAAGTAAGCTTTGGAGTCCAATGATTGACACCTGCCTCTCAAAAAGTTCTGAGGATCCAGGTTAAGTAATATTAACAAAATCAATATTGACAAAAATAAAGAATTGCATTTATAAGGAGGGAAATTAAAAATCAGGAGGAAACCGTGAGAAATAAAATAAATCTATCTTTCTTTGCAAGCATCGCAATTCTTCTTTGGAGC
>CAYFLR010000044.1:29075-40290 GCA_964343805.1 uncultured bacterium
AGTTGTATCGAAATCCATGATGGAAGGGATGAAGACCAGAGTAATAAAGAGGACAGCAGCGATAAAGCCCAATTGGTCTATGGTAAGGATTCACTTGAAAAGGGGCATTTAGATGAGTCTTTAGAAAGTTATGAATCTGCTCTTGAACGAGATCCAGATAATACAGAAGCCAAAGTGATGGTAGCGGTATTAAAACCTCTCACCCGTCTATTTAAACATCATGCAGTAAAAAAAGTGATGGACGGGACATCGAAATTACTTGATAAAAAAATCAAAATCAAAAAGCCATCTTATATGTCTTTAAGGTCTTCTGAAAGTTATGTTCGCTCCCTTTCCCCTACCAAAATGGTGGAAGAGAAGTCCAGTTCTTGGGATGAGGATAGCAGCGAATTAGTAGCAGAAGAGAAGATACCAGAAAGCTCCACCTACCAGGGTGAGTGTCGTGCCAAGCAAAGTTTAATTCGCCTCATTTCTGAGCTTCCCAATAAAAAACAAAAAGAGATGTCTGACCCTAAGAAAATGGATCCCAAGAAATCACTGGGTGATATTAAGCAGGTGGTCAGCTCTATGGATGAAGCAGATATTAAATCTATTCGTACTTTTGTCAAAGAAGAGCTTTTACCTATATTGATGGAGAGTGCACTTGCCTTAGATGAACTCTCTGAACTTGAGAACTTTTCTTATCAATTGGTAATTAAGGAATGGTTTGAGGGCAATTGTAAGGATCTTCCTCCTTATGTGGAAATAGATCAAAGTGATCTTCTTTTCGCTAGGAGTTTAATGCATGGAGCAATTTCCATCTTAAGTTTATCCATGGCTTACAATACAAATGATCTTTTAAATATTATTGGGGACTTAGAACAGGCTTTTAATCAAATGCAAAGAGTTGGTTATGATTATCAAAGTCCTAGTATTGGGAAATATTTGAAAAAGTACCCAACGTTTTTAACACTAGAGTACCAAGGACTTATGAGCCTTTCACTCCAGTATTTGAAATCTTTCTTTGATAGCGTTGAAAAGACTTTAGTTACTTTAGATGCAGAGAAAGATAATCAAAAAGATGACCTTATTCCCCGTGAAAAAGTATTTCAAGAGACCAATCTAAAACAAATGCTATCAGAAATTAACAAGGTACGTGAGTATCTGAATGGTAAACCTCTAAAAGATGAAAAGAGTGGAAGCTGTGAAGTGGATATCTCTGCTATCTTTAACTACCCAATAGAGGATCTGAAACCACTGATTTTGATGGCTACCAAAGAGCAGCAATTAACCCAAGAAATGACTAAAAATCAAAATTATCAAAAAATCTTTCTTGGTGATGTGAAGGCCTGTCTTGAGCCAGATGGTTATACAGAAAGCTATGGCTCCGATGACTATTCAAATTCCACTTACCCTAGTGAGTATGGATCCAGTTCAGACTATGAATCTGGTGAATTGGTAAGTGAAGAGGTCCAAGATGATGGTGACTACAGTGATTATGATGACTACAATGGCTATGAAGATTATCAAGATTATGATTCACCTTCATCAAGTGCCGATGAAGTGTACGATAGCCCTTCAGTGACTGATAATTCCAAATGTGATGAACAAGATCTTGAGTATATCATCAGTGCATATAGAAACATGGGTTGTGAAGGGATCAATGAGGCTTTAAGAACTTATGAGGCTTATAACAATCAAGAGTATGTGGCCTGTTATGTGAGTGCTTTAAAAGAGCTGCAAGTAGAAATGCAGTGTGAACAGACGACTCCCTCTTATTAGTATAAAAATTAAGGATACTTAGATGCCATTTTTAAAACTACAAACCAATACCTCTATTGAGAATCCCAAGAAACTGGCCACAGATTTATCCTCCTTGGTTGCCTCATCTCTAGGCAAGCCGGAAAGCTATGTGATGGTTAGCATAGAAAGAAATGAAAATATGGCATTCGCAGGGAAAACAGATGATCTGGTTTACATGGAGCTAAAGAGTATTGGCCTTAAAGAGGACCAAACCAAAGAGCTATCCAAGGTTTTGTGTGACCAGGTGAGTCAAGAAGTCGGAGCTCCTAAAGAGAGAATCTATATTGAGTTTGCTGCCGCTCCTCGGGCTATGTGGGGATGGAATGGAAGTACTTTTTAGCTTTGATAACAAGTTGAAATAAAGTAATAAAATAATTAAAGTTGTATAAAAGTAAAAAATAAATTGATAAAAAAACGGGGGTTTGTTATATAGACCCCCATGAAACGAGCAATTTTACAACTTAATACACTCCTTTTTATTAGCTTACTTAGCATTTCTACAATGTCTGCTAATGAGCTAAGTCTTCCAAAAATCAAAGAGCATATAGAGCAAGGTCTTTCTTATCTGCAAGCTGAGCAGAAAAAAGAGACCAAGGGCATAGAGTACTTTAGTGGAGAGTGGGAAACCATTCAAAGAATGGAAGCTAAGGTCCCCAAGTTTGGCCTACAACCAGGGTACGAAGCCTATGACTCCAATGGGTTCACCACCTCTTCGGTGGCCATTTCTCTTGCTTCAATCTACTTAAATTATCCTGAATACAGCATAATTCCTGCCATGTTAGAAATGGCCCTTGAAAACATCTATCGTTATCAAGAGAACGGAGTTTTCTATTTTTGGCAGAAAATGCCCTTTCCTGCTAACTTACTCAGGGGTGATGAAAGAGTTGAAGACCATCCTCTTTATCGTCGTGGAAATCACTTTTACCTTAATAAGCGAGTCTTTCTATGGGCGAGTAATGTGGCTCCCGATGCTGATGATACCGCCCTTTCTTATTTGGCCATAAATCTCATCAATCAAGTAGATAGCTTAACTCCCATAACTAATTCCAGGCCTACTCCTCTCTCTATTTCCCAGTATTTTACTCCCTTTTTGGATCGCAATCGTAAGAATTTTGATCTTTATAATTTACTCACTCTGAGAAAAAATCATCGTAATACTGGGGCTTTTATGACCTGGTTAGCCCATGAGAAACCATATCGAGTGAAAGGGTTTATTCCCAAAGAAAATCAAGAAAATATCATGCTGGGAACAAATGACATTGATTGTGTAGTGAATAGTAATGTTTTAACCGCTTTAGGCGAATACAATGAAATTGAAGGAATAGATGGAGTTGCCCAATCCTGCAGATATATTAACTGGGCCATAAGAACTAATAAAAATTGGACCTGCGGAGTCTATTATCCCAATAGATATAATCTTCATTATTCGGCTGCTAAAGCTTATAAAGCTGGAGCAAGTTGCTTAGAACCGAGTGCCCCTCGCATCGTAAAATATATTTTACGAACCATGAAAAAGGGTGGTTATTGGGTTACTAAATGGAGAAAGAATCGTCTTCAAGCCACTATTTATGCAGTTCATGCACTTCTTACTATCGGAGAAGTGGAAACCTACCAAAGTTTGTCTGCCATTGAAAAAGGGATAAAATACATTCTAGACCATGCTATAATTGAAAATGGTAAAACCCACTGGCAAAGTGGAGTCTACTTTGCTGGAGGAAGGATTTTTAGAAGGTATGTATCTTTTTATTCTAACCCATTTACTACGGCGACAGTTTTAGAGATTCTAAGCATGTACCGTAAGTTAATGGAAAAGGGTGAGGCAGCCCATGAGGTTAAGAAATAATCATCTTGCAAATCTAAAGAATAATCATTTTGACGTTCTCATTATTGGCAGTGGTATTAACGGCGCTGTGAGTGCCGCTTCACTTGCTGCTCGGGGTTGTAAAGTGGCTCTTGTGGATATGGGGGACTTCGGTTCTTTCACCAGTCAAGAGTCATCAAATTTAGTTTGGGGTGGCATTAAATACTTGGAGAATCTTGAGTTTGGTCTGGTTCGTAAACTGTGTCGTTCCAGAAATCATCTTCTTGACTCTTATCCTTCCATGATTCACGAATCCCGCTTTCTTTCTCCCGTTGAAAATAGGGCTAAGCTCTTTCATTCGCTCCCTGCTTTATGGTGTGGGACCTGGCTTTATTGGTTTATGGGAAATGGCTACACAAAAAGACCTGCAGCTCACTTTAAAAGTTTTCTAAAAAAAGAGGAACCGGTTCTGCAGTTGGATAGCTGTTATGGTGGAATTGAGTATTCCGATGCTCGTCTGGTGGAGCATGATACCCGTTTTGTCTTTAACTTTGTCAGAAAAGCAATGGCAAAAGGGGCCATCGCAGTCAACTACTGCAAGGTATTAAAATCTGAAAAAAATGAAAAGGGTTGGATAAGTGAAGTGGAGGACCAGATTTCTGGTGATAACTTTGCTATCACCTCTTCCTTGATTATTAATGCGGCGGGTCCTTTTGTAGATCAGATAAATAAGATAAATAAAGTAAAAAGTGGTGCTAAACATGTCTTTTCTAAAGGAGTGCATTTAATAGTGCCAAGACTCGCTAAAAGTAAAGAGCGAGTGCTTACCTTTTTTGATGATCAAGATCGCCTCTTTTTTGTGATTCCATTAGGTCCTGTATCTGTGGTGGGAACCACTGATACCCCGGTTGAAGATGCAGATAGTGAAGTTACGGATGATGATATTAAATACATTTTGGAGAATATTAATAAGAGATTGGATCTTTCTACTCCTTTAAGCAAACAAGATATTATCTCTACTCGATGTGGGGTGAGACCTCTTGCTATGGAGAATCAAGAGGGATCTTCTGAGACGAATAAAAGCTGGTTTAATCTTTCTCGAAAACACATTCTCGATATTAAAAAAGAGGAAAAATACTTAAGTATTTATGGTGGGAAACTCACTGATTGTCTGAATGTCGGAGTGGAAATAGCTGAGGAAGTTACTAAATTTGGCATCACTCTCTCCCCTGACCAAAAAGATTGGTATGGTGAACCCTCTATTCAAAAACGAGATGAGTTTTTTAAGCAAGCCGACCATTTGAATTTAGAACAGTACGCTATTGGTGATACCTATGAGCCTCTTAAAAACCGATTGTGGCGAAGGTATGGGCTGGATGCTTTCAAATTACTAGATGAACTGAAAAATGACAACAAAAACGGGGTTGCTTTTATTGAAGGTGCCGCTTATTTAAAATGTGAGCTAGATTTAGTTCAAAAAAGAGAGATGATCACGAAGCTGGAAGATTTTCTAAGGCGCCGGACCCGGTCTGAACTCATCCTAGGCAAAAAAGGATTAGCTGCTTCACCAGACCTTAGCGCCATTTGTGAAATATTTTTTGGTAAAGATCTGGCCGAAGAAAAATTAAAAGAATACACCGCCCATTAATCGGTTAGGTAATGTGTGAGCAAGCGAACACCCGCCCCTGTGGCACCTGGTTTTAAATACCACCATTCTTTAGAATAAAAACCAGTCCCTGCTATATCTAAATGGGCCCATTTAGTTTTCCCTTCTAAGAATTTCTGTAAAAACGCTCCGGCACTAATACTTCCTGCACATTTGGGGAGCCCAATGTTTTTTAGATCGGCTCGATCTGATTTTATATGTAAAGAGAGTTCATCATAAATAGGCAGTTGCCAAATTCGGTCATCTGTTGCGGCACCGGATTCTAGTAACTGGTTGGCAAGAGCTTGGTCATTGACCATCAGCCCTGTATGATCATGTCCTAAGGCTATGACCACCGCACCGGTGAGGGTCGCTACATCAATAATTGTATTTACTTTAAAGTGTCTTTGTAGGTAGGTCATTGAATCTGCTAAAACTAAACGTCCTTCAGCATCGGTGTTACCAATTTCTACTGTTTGACCGGAATAAGAGGTGAGTACATCTCCAGATTTATAAGCTTTAGGTCCGATACAGTTCTCTGCCATTGCCATGGCAAATATAATATTTTTCTTAGGTTTAAGACTCAGAATGTTATACATAGTACCTACAATGGTGGCTGATCCCCCCATATCGGTCCGCATGCTTTCAATTCCGCCAGAAGGTTTTAAATTAAGACCGCCGCTATCGAAGGTAATGCCTTTTCCTAGTAAAGCAGTGAAGGTTTTTTTGCTTTTATCTCCATGATATTTAACAATAATGAGATGTGCAGGATTCCCACTGGCCTGATTGACTCCTAAAAAGAGATTCATTCCCAGTTTTTTCATCTGGGCAGTGTCAACTAAGGAGAGGCTGGCCTCTTTATGATTCGCCACCATCTTTTTCACCTGGTTGTACATATAGCGGCTGGTAATCACATCTGCATTGTCATTTGTTAAATCTCTAGCCAGGTTAGTACCAACGCATGTTGTAAAGGCTTTTTTCGCTAACTTACCATTGACGGTGACCAATTCAAAATTGATTTGATTGATAGGATGACCTTTCACACTCACTTGGTCCTTGTATTTGGTCCAAGCATAACCTCCCAAGATTAAACCATCCATAATGCCCCGCAGGGAGAGTTCATCTTCTTCATGAGGAAAAACACGGATAGAGTTGAAATTACCAACGGTACTGGCTGTCTTAAATAGGGCCGTTCTTAGGGTGTGGCCATTAATATTTTCTTTTTTACCGAGGCCGAGGAGAATTATTATCTTTTCGTCTAAGGTGAACTTCTGGATTTCCCCATGATCTGCTGAAAAGAGAGTGGAAGGTTTTAATTTACTGTTCAACTTTTGCCATAGAGAACCTTTGGTAGGTGATTTTAAAGCTTCTTGGCTGATTAGAAATAAAGAGGCTGGATGCTTTTTACTGCTTCTTTTGGGGGCAAGATTCTCGAAAGAGGAGAGGGGTTTTACGATTTTAAGATTTTTCATTTTTACCTCTTGGGGGTGTTAAATTAGGGTTTTAATAGGTCAACGAGTTTAAAACGGGTAAGTAAATTACCACATTGAAATAAATTGTTTTCAAAAAGGGTCATATCAAAAGTGGGGCGTTCAGCTTTTTTAATTGATGCTAATCGTTCTTTTGCACCGGGATAATATTTATTTTCTTTAAACTGATGGGCAAATTGGGTGAATACTTGGTAGACTGGCTCTAAGGGTAAACCGTTTCTTTTTAAATAGAGAGCAGCTAGGTAATCCACCTGTTTTTCCATTAGCGGCCATACTTTGTTGTCCCATTTGACCTTAGGTTCAAACTTTCTTTTCCATCCCTGCAACCAACAGTTGATCTCATTGTGTTGGAGCATGATGTGGAAGTATTCATGAGCTAAAATAAAGGTGGCAACCGCTTCTCTTCCCTTTGCGTCAAAGGGCTCTAAATAGGTGTCCATTAACTTCTCACCTATATAGATGGTCTGATCTTTCGAGGACATTTCCCTACTAAAGGCTCTTTTTACCGAAAAGGAGTGATGTTTTTCCAAGTTAGCGATGATTTCACCAAAGAGAGGGCGGTTATTCATTCCTAACCGGTATCCCTTAAAGTCCACCGCCTCTAATATTCCAACTTTGAGCAGCATTGAAAATAAAAAACTGAATCCAATTATTCTTATCATATCTATATAATTAGCGAATTCAGACAGATATAACAACTGAGAATTTCTACCTTTAAGTAACTCTATCACAATTTATCCTTGCTTCATTTATATAAGGTAGTGTATAGCATGCATCAAGTAAGGAAGATGGATAATTAAATCGTTGTGCTCTATGTTATTGAAAGATAAAGAAAAGTATATTAGGCGCTGCTTTCAGCTAGCAGAAAAATACCGAGGTTATACCTCTCCTAATCCATTGGTAGGTGCTGTTTTAGTAAAAGATGGTATGGTTGTAGGAGAAGGAGCTCATGAGGTCTATGGAGGCCCTCATGCTGAGGTAAATGCCATAAATAATGCCAAGCAGTCAGTCAAAGGAGCCACCCTTTTTTGTAATTTGGAGCCCTGCAGTCATACTGCCAAACAAACCCCACCCTGCGCGCAGCGTATAATCCAAGAGAAAATAGCGAAAGTCATTATTGCTAATATCGATCCGAATCCTCAGGTGGCTGGAAATGGAGTAGCACTTCTTCGAAAGGCTGGGATTGAAGTAGAGGTGGGTATTTTAAGTCAGCAGGGCCTTGAAATTAATGAGGTTTTCTTTAAAGTGATGCAAGAAAACCTGCCCTTTGTACTTTTGAAAACAGCCCAAACACTCGATGGTAAGGTGGCTTTACCTGATGGCTCAGCTAAATGGATCACTAGTGAAGCTGCAAGAAAAGAGGTCCATAAGCTGCGCAGGCATTTTGATGCTGTCTGCGTTGGACGTAACACGATGGAACTAGATAACGCTCGTTTAACCTCAAGAACCAGTGAAAATGAGATTTTTTGCCCTTATCGAATAATCGTTGGTAAATTGGTGGACCCCAAAACCCCCTATGATTTGCTCAATGATAGCTGGCCAGAAAAAAATGTCTTTTTAACCCATCTATCCAGCGAAGAGGATAAAAAAAGAGCTAAAGTATATGAAGAGATGGGGATGACCGTAATCCATTTACCTAAAAAAGAAGATGGAACCCTTGATCTGGAAGAAGGTTTTCGTCAAGTAAAAGAGATGAAAATAACTTCTATTATGGTGGAGGGGGGACCCACTCTGGCCACTCATTTATTAAAACAGAAAATGGTGGATAAACTGAAGGTTTACATTGCTCCCAAAATTATGGGAGAGGGTATTTCATCCTTTTTAGATTTAGGGGTTCGGCAAATGGATCGCACCTTTCAATTGGAAAAAATCCAGATGGATGTTTTAGATAGACAAGCTGTTATTACCGGTTACCCTCAATACTTAGCAGGTGAAAACTGATGTTCACTGGTATTATAAAAGAGGTGGGATATTTAGAGCAGGTGCAATCGAAAGAAGAAGGGAAATCCTTCTGGATTCGGTGCCCCGATTTGATTGATCATATTGCCATTGATGATTCTGTAGCAGTAAATGGTGTCTGTCTTACAGCAGAAGTGAAGAAAAAAGATCAATTTAGAGCATCTGGAGTTCATACCACGCTAAATAAGAGCACTTTAGGACGCCTTAAAACGGGAAGCAGACTTAATTTAGAATTAGCTTTATCTTTGAATGATCGTTTGGGCGGGCACCTAGTCCAAGGTCATGTTAATGGAATTGGTAGAGTGGCCAATATTAAGAAGATGGGACAGCATATTCTTTTAAATATCAGAATCCCTAACTACTTGAAGCATTATGTGGTAGATGAAGGGAGCATTGCCATCAATGGCATAAGTCTGACTATGAGTCAGGTGCAAAACGATGTGATTGAACTGGCTATAATTCCCCATACCATGAAGAATACCAATTTAAAATTCTTGAAAGTGGGAGATGAGGTTAATTTGGAGACGGATGTCCTAGTTAAGTATGTTGAAAAACTCATGGCAGGACAAAAGACTTCATTAAATATGAATCGATTGACTGAATTAGGTTATTAATCCACATTTTAAAAAGGGATGATCATATGTTTAATACAATTGAAGAGGCTATTGAAGCCATTGCTGCTGGTGAAATGATTGTGGTTGTTGATGATGAGGATCGTGAAAATGAAGGTGACTTGCTCATGTCGGCTGATAAAATCACCCCAGAGAAGGTGAATTTTATGGCTGTTGAAGGACGTGGATTAATCTGCGTACCTGTTACCGAAGAGCGCGCCGAAGTATTGGAATTGAATATGATGGCTACTAAAAATACCGCCACGCATGAAACCGCCTTTACTGTATCTGTAGATGCGGCAGATGGCATTACTACGGGTATTTCCGCTTTTGATCGTAGCCGCACCATTGAAATTATCAATGATGAATTTTCCACTCCAGAAATGCTGGACCGACCTGGTCATATTTTCCCCTTGGTGGCTAAAAATGGGGGAGTCCTTCGAAGAGCGGGTCATACCGAAGCGGCCGTTGACTTTGCAAAGCTGGCTGAATGTGGAGATACTGGGGTGATTTGCGAAATTATGAATCCCGATGGCTCCATGGCCCGGCTTAATGATCTCATCAAATTTGCTAAGAAACACTCCCTTAAATTAGTGGCAATTAAAGACCTTATTGCTTATCGTCGTAAGCATGAAACTCTGGTTAGAAAGCTGGAAGAGATCCCCTTTGAAAATAGGTTTGGCTCTTTTGAGATGCACGTTTATGAAAGTCTAATAAAAACTTCTGAACCTCATATTGCCCTGGTGAAGGGAAATATTAATCCCCAAAAACCGGTTTTAGTGCGAGTGCATTCTGAGTGTTTAACAGGAGATGTTTTTGGCTCAAAACGATGTGATTGTGGTGATCAACTTTCTGACTCCTTGAAAATGATCGAAAAGGCAGGAGAAGGAATACTGCTCTATATGAGGCAGGAAGGGCGAGGTATAGGTTTTGCAAATAAAATTAAAGCCTACAAACTGCAAGATCAAGGCTATGACACGGTTGAAGCTAACATAAAACTCGGTTTTAAACCTGATCTTCGTGATTATGGGATAGGAGCTCAAATACTTAAAGATTTGGGAGTGACTCAGATCCGCCTTCTTACCAACAATCCTAAAAAAGTAGTGGGACTTGAAGCATTTGATCTGGAGATAACCGAAAGAGTTCCTATTGAAGTGGCACCCAATGGGGTGAACTATGATTATCTTACTACTAAACGTGACCGCATGGGACACTTAATTCTTAAATAAGGAGCTGAAGATGCATTTAATTGAGGGAAAGTTTCATGGAGAGAATAAAAAATTTGCCATTATCGTGTCTCGTTTTAATGATTTAATTGGAAATAAACTGCTCGCGGGAGCCACTGATTGTCTCTCTAGGCATGGAGTAAGAGAATCCGATATGACCATGGCTTGGGTGCCAGGAGCCTTTGAAATCCCTTCTGTTGCCAAAAAACTTGCTAAGACCGGTAAATTTGATGGTATTATCTGTTTAGGTGCTGTAATTAGAGGGTCTACTCCTCATTTTGATTATGTCAGTAACGAAGTGGCTAAAGGCGTAGCGTCTGTTTCTTTGAGTGAAAATATGCCAGTTATCTTTGGTGTTCTTACCACCAATTCAGTTGATGAAGCTATCGAAAGAGCGGGCACCAAAGGTGGAAATAAAGGTTGGGATGCTGCTCTAGCCGCTCTTGAAATGGTTAATCTTTGTGGGGAAATTGATCAAATTTAACCTACCTTAACCAGACAGCTCCTGCTGTTTGAGATGCTCCTCTAGCGTTGGTTGGATACTGCTCTCCACAGGTGTAATCCCCATTCGATTGACGGGTCATGTAAAACTGAGAAGCATCACTCGAGTACATAGTGTGTCCATCGTTACTTCCATTTTCAAAAGAGTACCTGGTGTGCTCTGTAAAAGTCCCATAGTTGGGTCCGGCGACATAAGTATT
>CAYFLR010000044.1:40300-48845 GCA_964343805.1 uncultured bacterium
CCATTAGCGGTGGCTTCGATACGGTAGCGGCCCCTTGCGTTTTTTCCATCAGTATGTAAAGAGACTATTTTGTTTTGCACATGGACTCTTACATGATTAGTGGGGCGGTCTTTTCCTAGCTTAAGCAGTTGAGCAATATAACTCCATTTAAGCCTTCCACGAGTTGTGAGATTGACGGTTTCCACATCTTCGCATACTCCTCCTTCTGGTGCGTTTACAACCAGGGTCCAGCCTCCTCCATAGTTTTCCATATCGCAATAGACGGAGACCTCTTTGGGTATGGATGAATTGGTATTTTCGTTGTTATTATCAAGGAGTGTTATGTTGTACATTCCGCTTTCCGTTTCCCCAGCAGAATAATGATCAAAGCAGCTAAGAACGGGTTCAGGTTCTGGGGGAGGTGGGCTGGTATTCTCATTGGTATTACTGTTGTTGTTAGTATTTTCTACCGGTTGAGGTTTAACTGGTTGTAAATCATATGTGACAGCAATAGAGGTTTCAAATGGTAATACTGAGATGGTATCGATGGCGACGTTTTCGTATTCTGTAGAAGAGAGTTGCAGTTCCCAGGTTCCCTCAGGAAGGTGCTCGAAGATATAGAGACCATCTTCATTGGTGGTGGCCTCGTAAGGAGATCCTTCAATCACAACCTTAAGGCTTTCAATCCCTTTTCCTTCAAATAGGAGTAAACCCACAATAGCTCCTGTTGCTTTAATCATGAGATCGCCTAGGTCCTGATCTTTGTTCGGGTCCAATCCGTCAATTCTCTTGCCGTAGGTGGATCCCTCTTTATTTGCTTCTGCAATGATGCTCACAGTGTCTACTAATTTTGGTGAGTTCTTGGGAGAGGCTTTGGGTGATACCTTAGGAGACACTTTAGGTGATGCTTTAGGAGAAACATTGAGTGCTAGACTAAAGTAGCCGTCTTCATTTGATTTTACCTTTTTGGAAGGGTGACCCATCTGATATACATTGGCTCCATCCAATGGTTTGGCATCTTGGTCATAGGTGAGTCGCCCATGAACATAGGTTTTATCTGGATCACTTGGTTTGATGTACTCATTTTTTGTGGGCTCTTCATCATCATCGCAGGTAATAAAAGTTAACAGCAAGAGGCAAGAGAGGGTAAAAAGAATTCTAGGAAGCATGGTTAGCCTTTTTAGTTTGTTTTCTAATTGCCTATAAATTATAGCTTATTTAACAAGTGAGAGTATAATGGTTTTTGTCTGGCCCACTTTGAGGTTCTTTGTGAAAAAGCGGATGATTTTTCATTATTTAGTATGATAAAATAGCCTTTGCTATGAGGTTTATTTCCAATTATAGGATGGATTTTTCTTATGAAAACCCTACTCATCGTTGATGATGCTCCTTTTGTTAGGCGGTTCTTACAAAAGGGATTCTCTAAATACCAATTGAATATGCTTACCGCCAAAAGTGGTCAAGAAGCCATTGAGATAGTAAAAAAGCAGCAGGTGGATTTACTAGTGACTGACCTTTGGATGGAGGAGGGGACGGGATTTGATCTCCTTTCAGCTCTCAAGGAGCCTCTTCCCAAATCCATTGTGGTGCTTTCTTCTGATTTTCAAGAGGAGACCAGGGATAAATTGGATGACTTGCCTTTTGAATGTAATTTTGTCAATAAACCTTTGGATGCAGGACAGTTTAAGAAAATTGTAGATTTTCTGCAGATCGAGGTGGGCGAATGAATTTATCAGACGAGCATTTAGAAAACTTACAAGAGATGATGAATCTACTGGTTGGAAGATCAGTGGATCCTCTGTCTATGTTGTTTAGTAAGCATATCCATTTAAAAACGCCTACGGCTAATTTAGAACACAAGAATCTAACCGAAGAAATTAACCGCCATTTATCCATTGACGCCTCTCTTTTCTTGGTGACGATCAACTTTGAGGGAGACTTTAATGGAGCTCTTCACTTCTCTATGATGGAAGAGTCTTGGCTTTATCTTTTGAATGAAGCAAATATTTTAGATAATCCGGTGTCCTTTGTGGATGAATGTCATTATGAAACCCTTCAAGAGCTCATTCGCCCTGTTTTACAGACTTTTTTAAGTCAATTGTTAAGACTATTGGAAGTAAAGCTAACATACCCTCATGTTCGCTTCTCCCCAGTTGATCTCGATGCTGTTAATTCAGATAATAGAGACCCTTTAAATCATCTTTCTTGCTCTATATTTACCGGGGAAAAAGATTTTAAAGGGGTTCTGGTTTTGACTATGGAAGAGGAATCTTTCGCCAAATTCTCATCTTCTTCTAATACCTACTTTGATGATTTAATGGGCCAATTAGATTAAGCGGGAGATATTGGCTGCTCTTCTTTTGCAAGAAAATACCAACACACCCCAGTAAAGATAAAACTAATGATGATAGCTATGGAAGAAGAGACGGCGGGGTTGGTAACTGAAAACCCTAAGTTAAGAATAAAATGCCCTGCAAAACCAATGATAGCACTGGCAGCTACCACCCATGTGGGAACATTTTTCTCTGACAGTATGCCAAATAAAATGGGGGCAAAGGTTGCAGCAGCCAATCCATACACCCCTTTTTGAGCAAAAAGCCCCACTAGTTTAGGAGGTGACCATGCGAGGGCCAAAGATAAGAGTCCTATGGCTACTAATACCAACCTTGAGAGGATAAGACCCTTTTCAGGACTATAATTTTTTTCTCCCACCAGAGGGAAATAGATATCATTGATCACCATGGCTGAAAGAGATACGAGAATCCCATCCAAAGTAGACATTCCTGCAGCCAAGAGTGAAATAAATATTATAGCTAAGAGATATTTGCCCCAGGCGTGTCCTCCAAAGAGATAGAGAATATATTGTTGTACCACTGCATCTTGATAAGGAATTTCTAAACCGGCGAAACGGGCATAGAAACCGATAAAGAGCATTAAGGTGAAGATGATGCCTACTATGATGGTGGTGATAATAAAGGTGTTCACATCTTTATCATCCTTGATGTAGAGAATTTTAGTAAAAATATGGGGCTGAAACATTAAGGAAAAGGTGATGAGAAATCCGGAGATAAAGACAGAAAAGAAGCTGTTATAGAGGTTGCTTGAAGGGTTTATAAAGGAGGCAAAGTCAGTGGATACTTTTGCCATATTTTCAAAAAGTCCGCCTTGCAGATACTGCCAACCAGAAAAGAATAAGATGAGGGAGATGACCATCATCATAATTCCTTGAAATGTATTGGTATAGGCATGTGCATAAGTTCCCCCCATGATCACATAGGAGAATACAAATAAAAGAATTAAAATGAGGCTGGTGTGTTGAGATAGACCAAAGAGCCCGCCTAACACCAGGGAACTTCCTACCAAGATAAGTACTATGAAAGTGATAGACAGGAGATTCATCATAGCAAAAAAGAGTGCTAACCATTTACTTTGGAATCTTTGCCGAATGAAATGAGGAATGGTGAGGCTACCCAGAGCGGCTCCCTTGGCTCTAAACTTACGACTTAAGAGTAAAAAGGCTACTGTTACGCCGAGAGAGGCTGAAAAACCATAATGGATATAGGCGGAAAGCCCGTGATTATAGACAAACCCTGGGTTAATAACAAAGGTAGCAGCCGAAGCAATAGATGCCGCCATGGTAATTCCAATAAGAATGGGGCTCATATCCTTATTTCCGATGGCAAACCCTTTGAGATTTTTAGTTTTCTGCATTCCAACATAGGAAAGATAGAGTGTTAAAAGAATATAGGCCCCCATTAGCAAGTAGCTAAACAATTGATAAGCCATAAAGATCTCCTCTGTAGAAAAATGAGGGTTTAAGATCCTTTAGATCATGATTTCGCATACTCTAACTTTTGCATTGGCTTGTCAAACTGAGAGATATAGAAATTTGTATAAAAATATAACTATATAATAATAAAATATAAAAATAATATTATTTACAAAAGTATAATAAAAAATAAAGAGAATTTATCTTTTTCCGAAGAGAAGTTGAACTGATGAGAGCTAAAGAGGAGAGAGTGGTGAGAAATTATACCGTTTATAGCTTTATAATTGTCTTTTTATTCCTTACAGTCTTATTTGGATGCAAAAACAGAAAGGCGAATTATTCAAAACTCACATCTGTAAAGTATTTAGTCCCTGAAAAAGTGGTGGCTGATATCAGCCAAAGATCTGCCAAGTTAAAGACAATCGCTGCCTCTATTCGAAAAACTGTGGGAGAAGAGAGTGATTTGTCAGAACTTCCGATAGAACCAAGTTGGCCTAAAGACAAAAAGCCAGCCAATAAAACAGAATGGAAACTCATGATCGCCGCATTGAAAGAGGCTATCTTTAATAGATTAGTCAAAGCCGCTTTCCAAAATGACTTTGAAACCATGCAAAGAGAGGCTCTCCAATACCAATCAATTGGTATTCTTGGTATGTTTAGTTTTGAAGGAGTAGATGCAAAGGGTAAACCCAAGCTTACACTGCCAGGGTTTAAGGAATACGCTAGCCTCCAAGAATCAAAACTCGGTCCAAGAACCGCTTTTGCCCTAGTTAAAAGCGAACTTCCTAATGCCAAGATGAGAAAGTACAAAAATAATAAGAGTCTGCTTTCTATTTGTGAAGAACCCGAGTTGAAGATTCAAGATGAAGATATCGCTGCGGCTATGCTGCAAAGCAAGAAAGAGCAGACCATATATTACTCTGAACTGCCGGGCGAAGCGGAACGTAAACTCGGTATACCCGAAAAGGGAGATCCCATTCAGAACAATGCCATTAGAGACCCCATCACCTGGTGGTTTGATTTTATCATCGGAAAATTCAATCAATTTGAATTTATCAATGATTCCACCAAAGATCTGCACGAATCCAATTTAATTGTCATTGAAGAGGTGATGAATGAGGCAAGGGAGAATCCAGAGGAGTTCGGCCTGCAGAAGCCGCCGGTATACATGACCGATATTCCAGTGGCAGTCTACCTAAAGCATATAGCTAGAGAAAGAGCCTTAATGAGAGCCATTCAAGGGGGTGTTTTATCAGCTGGAGTGGGGGTAATATTTGCTCAGTGGATCGGTAGTGCTCGTATATCATTCACCTGGTATGGTGTGCAGGCTGTGGGTTTCGAACCCGTTTTTTCAGCTATAGGAGCCTATGTTGGAGCTATTCAGATGTATGTACTGCATCGTTACTATTCCCACATGATGGGAGTGAGATATGCATCTCAGACACTAGAAAGATCGGACTATGATCCCAATAAAGCAACCATAGCTTTTAATTCAGAGGATATTTCTATCGGCCCTGAACTTAAAAAACAAATCTATAACTCCTTTGCAGTGGGTATAGCAGCTGGTTTTGGTATTAAATACTTTTTCTCAGCCAAAAGGGTGATGGAGTTTATGTTTCGCATATCAGAAAAAGCATTGAGTCATAACGCCTGGAAAGTCACCGGATTTTTAGGAAGGGCCGTATCTGAAATTATGACAACTCCAGATATGGCCTCCTTATTACGTCATTTTCCAGTGTTGCATGGCCCTCTTACAGCTCTAGCCAAGGTTCCTATTGTTGGGCAATTTATAGACCGGATGTTGCTCAGTTCTGTCCCCAGTGCCTTTATTTCCATTTTAGCTGATGTAGTAATTACGGTGGGATCCATGTATTGGGTGATGTATGAGAAGATGATGGCCACTGCTTATCTACTCAATAATACTTACATCTCACCGGGAATAAATATCCAGATGGCTTTAGTTGACCCTACCAATGAAAAGTGTGGCTTTAAAGAAGCCACCAGAGAGGTGTTTTATCCTCTTTGTTTAGTTATGTCTCAAGCTAAATTTGCAAGAGGGACACTTCCACCTGAAGAGGTTTTAAGGAGAAAAGCCGGGTGTTTTTATATGATGCGCGAACTTGAAGGAGTTTCAAAGCGTGAGGTAGATAATGACAAAACCTGGAGTGAGCTTAGAAAGCAAATAGCTACCCCAGATCGTTTCTTTAATCAAAAGGTGGATGATCAGATATATACAACCATTATTGCTAAAGCCCAGCATTATCCAACTTATTACAAAACCGTATGGTTAGCAGGAATCAAAGCCATCTATCCTCATAGCCGGATTCCTCATAAATATTGGCAACTGCAAAACGATATGATCTATGGAGATCGTTATTGGGCATCTATTAAGCTAGAGCGAGCCTTTGCTTGGTATTCCGATAATTACTCTAATTTTACCAACGTGCAACGGCTCAACTATATGCTGGATACCATCGCTCTCAATATTCACCAAAAAAGAAATGCCGGGGGCGAAGAAGAGGAGGTGGCTGAGCAAGCGAAGCATGTACGATCTTATGAAGCTTTTATTGCCTACTTTAAATTCAATCATCAAAATGCCTACAACAACACCAAACAACTCGCAAAGTTAAGTGAAGAGGTTAAATTTAACGGCGGTCTTCTGCTTGGCATCAAAGAACTTTGGGGCAAGGCCTTAGATCACATCAGCTGGTTGGTGGAAGATATGAAATCCTCTCCAGCAGATACCTCTTTGTCTAAGGTTATGGCAGATGAAATCAAAGCCATGAACTAGTTTTAGAAAAACCCTGCTATGATTACTTGACCCTTTTTGCCTGCTAAGACACAATAGATATTATGCGTATCATCACATTTTTAATTTTTGCTTTATTACTAACCAATTTAGGTATCTATGCCACTCCTGCCAGCCACTCTCCTGAGGGAGTTTTATGGCGATACCCCGGCTTAAAGAGAACGATTTTTATTGGAGACATTCATGGTGATTACCGGGCCATGTTGCGTATACTCCATGGATTAGGCATTATCGACTATTCACTCAACTGGCACCCTAAAGCGACCGAAACAGCGGTGGTGTTGACTGGTGATTTAAATGACCGAGGTCCACACACCCGTGAAATTATGGATCTGCTCATGAAGATACAACCTCAGGCTGGGCTGAGAGGGAGTCGCTTGCATGTTATCTTTGGTAATCACCATATAGACCTAGTTAGGCAGGGTGTTACAGGGACAACTATAGAAGAAGCTCGTGGCTTTCAAAGTCTGAGAGGTTTTGATGTGAAAGTTTGGAATCCGGACATTATGGAGAATCCCCACCTTCATAAGATTGTCTCAGCTTTTTCTCATCCTGAATCACCCTACGCCAGATGGCTAGCGTCTCATAATACGGTGATTGATGTGGGTCATGGTATCCTAGTGGTGCATGGCAGTCTCACACCTGAGATGATAAAGCTTGGTATGGGGAATCTCAATGATCATATTCGCTCCTGGATGCGTTATTTTCAACAGAAGTCCATCAACCCTCATTTAGAACCTCCAGAATCTTTAAAGCCCCTTAACTGGCTCTTAGGAGAACAAGGCCCCTTGCTTAATCGACATCTTTATAATCAGGTTTTTACCTCAAATACTCTCAGTAAAATGCTCAAAGATTTGGGCATGAGTAAGATTGTAATCGGACACACTCCCACCAATAGTGGTAACATTGAATTTTTAATGAATGGGCGGGTGATCAATGTGGATACTTCCATCACCGCTGTTCGTGGAGGTTATCTCACTGCATTAGTTATAGAAGACGGGAAGACCATGCCCCTTGTTTTTCCTAGAGATCCCGATTATGAGCTCAGTAAGCAAAAAATCAAAGAACATATGATTTGCGGAGATATGTTCTCTAAGTTTAGAGTGAAGCGCTGGTCTTATTAAGGGTCCCAGTAAAGTGGCAACCTATCACAGTAAGGGTGGTAAACATTCCGTTTACCACCGTACCGGTTGTTGGATAAAACTTTGGAAATTTTATTCTCCAAAAGGGTCATCTAGCAAGTACTACAGCTCCTAAAAAGAAAGTAATTTTTATTGTCAAAAATCCTCTCATTTCTATTGACATATGCAACTTAACCACATAATATGGCTTCTCATTCCTGGCGGAATGTGGCGCAGTCTGGTAGCGCACTTGACTGGGGGTCAAGTGGTCGCTGGTTCAAATCCAGTCATTCCGACCAGAAAAAAAGCTTCTAAGGTACTAACCTTAGGAGCTTTTTTTTTGCATAAAATTAGGTTCATTCCGGACACATCCTTTACACTTTATACCGGAGACATAGTTTACACTTTTATTAATGAGGTTGTTTATATCAAATAATAGTTCACTTTTTTACCAACAGTCTCTGCTTTCACTCGTTCCTTTTTTATAAGGTCTTTTAAATCTCTTTGGGCTGTTCTGGAGCTGATATTGAACTCTTCTGCTACATCTTGAACTGTAATGGTGAAATTACCTTTTAGAAAACTGATGATCCAATCTTGGCGTTTTGAAAGCTTAGGAGTTAATGCCTTTTTTGCTTCTTGATTTTTTATAACAGCGTAAGTTAATGACTTATTCGATGAAAAGGATCCTTGGGAGCTCTCAATGATGGTAATTCCCGCCAACTGATTGAGCCTAGAAATGGCGTTATATATTTTTGGATCATCCTCCATCTCTTTATAGCCTCTGTTCCACAAACTCTTAACAAACTCATGTTTATTCATCTCAATTTGATTCTTGTTTACGAATAGATAGAGTAGTTTGTTAGTGGT
>CAYFLR010000044.1:48855-49201 GCA_964343805.1 uncultured bacterium
GGGCTATCCTTTAAAACTTTTTTATCCTTCTTGACATAGAGAAATTCTCTGTTTTGATCCCACACAAAATTATAATCAAATTGATCTAAGTCCTTTTTGTTCTGAATAAAGAGGGGTTCATGGTGAGTTGCCACTTCAAGCAGTCTAATATGGAGAGTTTTGCTTAGAAATTGATTAAATAGGGGGTCTTTCGAGGTGAAAAGAAATTGGTCATGAAGTAATTTATCGATAATATGCAAAACAGGGTGTTGTTTTTGGATCTTACTTGAAATAGTTTGATACTTTTTAAAAGCCTCTTGTTTGTGTGACTTCTCTTGCAACTCCGAATCCTCCAAAGTTTTTTTCA
>CAYFLR010000045.1:0-34396 GCA_964343805.1 uncultured bacterium
TTGGGATTTCTAATGATCTTTTTGGAAAACAATTCCATTGAATTTTTCCGTTATACCCGGTAATTTTTCTAATTTTTTCTGCTAATTGCCTTATTGATAAAGATTTTCCAGTTCCAATGTTTATTGATTCACCTAATAATTTCTTGTTGTTACTTTCTGCAGCTAAAACATATGCGGATAATAAATCAGGTTCAAAAACAAAATCACGAAAAGGCGTAGGATCACCAAGTTTTACAGGAGATTTACCCTGTAACATTTGATAAATTATACTTTCAATCACAAATTGATGATTGTATTTTCTTCCATATGAATTAGCATTTCGGAAAATAATTGCTGGGAATTTATAAGCGTCAAAGAGATATCGTAGGTGTTTTTTTTCTCATTGAAAAAATGGGCCATTTTCTCGCGGGTGGCAAAGAAAACCTTTTTATAGTAGAGCTTAACTCCATCCACTTCCACTACCCGAGCCCCTTCAGTGGTGGGATCTAAAAAGGGTAATTCAATCCATTTTGGTGGGTTAGGGTCGTTTAGATAAGGTTTCACGCTTTCTGCTTGCATGAGAGCTTCATAAGCTTTATCAAAAGCTTTGGTAATCCTCTCTGGGTAAGCAATGTATTTTTCTACCCAAGACAGAACTTTGTTCCAAGCATCTTGATAAACCTCTGGTTCTTTGAAACGGAGGGTTTTATCCATCACTGCTTTCATAACAAAATAGGCTTCACTGTCGATATGGAGAACCGGAATGGGATTTCGGCCTTTTCGCTGAAGCCATTTTCTAACTTTTTCCCTTAAATTCCAGTACTTTCTGGATAATTTAGGAAATCGTTTTTTTACCTCTTTGATCTCATGTCTTTTCCAATACTTTTCCAACCGCTCATCACGCTCTCTTTTTATCTCAGCCATGCGTGCTTGGGTTGCTATATTTACACAAGATTTTCCTGCGTAAAGAGCGGGAGAGTTTATAAAAATGAATAAAAAAGCCAGTAAATACAGGTTCATACGATTCTCCGATAAAAAATCACTCAACTTCTTTTCGGAAAAGAGAAAGAAAACCTTAGAAATAATTCGCTTTATTCTTTTTAACTTCAACCTATGGTTTGGCTCAGTATTAAATTTAGGGTACAATTATAAGACCTTATAAAAGACTTTCCTAAGGAATTACCGGAGATAAAATGCTTGGGATGAGTAACAAATTTATACGAGCTGGACTGGTCTCGTTGATTGTCCTAATAGTTGGAGGGGGCATTCTTTGGGGGTTGCTTAGTCAACCTGCTAAAAGTATTCATTTTTTTTGTGGTTCTGGGATGAAAATTCCCGCTCAGGAGATCATTGAGAATTTTTCAGGTGAGTATGGGATCAAGGTGCTTGCCTCTTATGAGGGGTCTGGCATTTTAAGGCGTAATATAGAGACTTTTCATGAAGCAGATGTTTTCTTATCTGGTGATAAAGGAAATGTGGAGAAACTTGACAAACTGAATTTAGTGGAGAAATCAGGTTTTATGGCCTGGCATATTCCAAGTATCCTCGTGCCTAAAAAAGAAAATAAAATTAATGGTCTATCGGATCTAGCAAAGCCTGATGTCAAATTTATAATGTCCAATCCTAAGCAGGCCAGTTTAGGAAAAATGGTGGATCGGGTGATGCAAAAACACCCGCTCAAAGATCAGCTTTTTAAAAATATTGCCGTTTATGGAGCATCCACTCAAGAGGACCTCATCTTATTTCATCAATATCAGAAAGAGGGGAAAGCTCAGGCGGTTATTGAATGGGATGTGATGGCCTGCACTCCAGAAGGAAAGGGGTTAAAATCGGTGCCTATTGAACCGAAGTATGCCGTAAGAGAGCCTTTAACCTTGGCTCTCCTTAGAAATAGAAGTTCTGTAGCGCAAGAGTTTTATAAATACTTTTTAACCGAAGGGAGAAAAGTATTTAGTAAATACTGTTATAACGTAGAAGAGAAGTATGACTTTAACCAATAAGCTACAAATCATTTTTGTCTTTCTCTTTGTTGTGGTCCTGACCATAGTGGGTTGGTTGTATTATTTCAACCACTCTATGACTCAACATAATAATCGCATGCACTTTTTTCAGGCCATTTCCGTTCATCTCTATCAAATTAATTTAGCGCTACTAAATAGAAACAATGAAACCGCGCAAAAATCATACAAACAAGGACAAACACTCCTAAAGAGCCTTCCTTCGGACTATTTGGATGGTCACGACCGAGAGTTAATGAAAATAAAACTGAGTTTCACTCGGATCGGTTTTTTGATGGATCATTTAAAGGATTCTAAATCCTATGATCTGCAGGCCGTTCATCGGCAAATAGACCATGAAATAAATCGCACATTTAATGGCTTAAATAATCTTATTGAACTAACCTACCTTAATTTTAATAGCTTTAAGGATCAGACTTGGATGAGTGTGCTGTTCCTTTTTATTCTGGTCATTGCCACTCTCTTTTTAGTGGTATTTATTTTTTACAAAGGGTTTTTTGTTCCTTTGATTCACTTAGGTAAGCAGGTGACTTTAGTTGGGCAAGGAGTACAAGAAAATATTGAGCCATCAGAAGCTATGGATGAGGTGGGGCAGCTTTCTCAGTTTATTGCTCAACTACTGTATGAACTGCATATCAATCATAAAGATCTACAAATGCGCCTGCAAATGCAACAAACCATTTCCAAGATTCAGAAACTTTCATGGGAGGAAGAGGATCTCACTTCTTTCTTACAGCGATCTTTAAAAATTATCTCAAAAGTTTCGTTTGTAAATGAAGTGGACAAAAGTTCTATTTTTCTAATTGATCCTCGAGATCAGAATAACTTAAAACTTGTTGCTCATCACAACTTCGATGAGCGTATTGTCTCCTCTTGCCAAACAGTGGCTAAGGGACACTGTATTTGTGGTTTGGCTTTTGAAAGGATGGAAGCCATTTACAAATCCTCCTTAGATCATGACCATGTAACAGAGTATGAAGGCATGAAACCTCATGGCCATTTCTGTACTCCCATTTTAGCAAGTCCGACTCATATTCTGGGTGTCTTGAATGTCTATTTAAGTGATGGTCACATCCGTAATGAAGTGCATGAACTTTTCTTGAACAATGTGGCGGATAGTTTATCGGCAATAATTGTTCGTAAGAATGTATTGAAAGAGAAGACTCAGATGCAGGCTCAGTTGGTTCAATCTGCTAAACTGGCAACTGTAGGAACCCTGGCATCTGGAGTGGCACACGAACTAAATAATCCTTTAGCTATTGTAAAAGGATATGCCGATTATTTATTGGACGATCCTGAAGGAATGGAAGAAGCTAGGGAACCCCTAGAAAATATCGTAAAGGCTTCACTGCGGATGCGCTCTATTGTTGATCATTTGCGGACTTTTGCCCGAGAAAGTAAAGAAGAAGAGAGAAGCTATTTTCACTTAGTAGACCCTATTTATAGTACTTTTAAGTTCTTCAGCACTCAGTTTAGTTTGTTGGAGATCGCTCATCATTTGGAAGTAGATGATTCTTTGCTTATCTATGGTGATGTGAATCAGATGGAAAGTGTGTTTCAAAATCTAGTTGTCAATAGTCGGGATGCCTTTAAAGAAATAAATGATGGCAGGGCTAAAGAGATTTTTATTGTTATGAAGGTCGAAAATGATCAAGTAGTGACTACTTATAAAGATAATGCTACGGGCATGGATCAACAGATTCTTAACAATCTATTTGATCCCTTTTTCACAACTAAAGAAACTGGGAAAGGGACGGGTCTTGGAATGTCAATAACCCGGAATATAATTGAGATGCATCGGGGGGAAATCTCTGCTCATAGCCAGAAGGGGCAAGGAACCGAGTTTGTCATTAGTTTGCCTCTCATCCAGATGAAATAGATCGTTTCAACAAAGAAACTCAGCAAATCGAGCAACAGACAGAAAAAAGCTCCAAAGAGTTTGAGGTTCTATCAACCACTTCTAAGAAAACGGTTCTCGTTGTGGATGATGAAGAAGAGATTGCAGACATTATAAGTCTCTTTCTAGATGATTACTTTGAAGTCACGCTACCCGGTTCTCCGGAAGAAGGTTTGAAAATGGCAGCTGAAAAGCCTTTCGATTTAGTAATTACCGATATGAAAATGCCTGGTGTCACTGGGAATCAAATATTAGGGCAAGTTCAGGAATCTTTTCCCCGAACACCCGTGATCATTATGTCCGGGTTTGACAGCAATGATAAAGATGTCCACGAGGCTCTCTCCAAAGGAGCCATTGGCTATCTGCCTAAGCCTTTCTCAGATCAAGGAGAGTTATTAAATAAGATTGATGACCTCTTAGCCTTTAATAAACATCATTGAACATTTTGAGGACACAAAACTAATCAGAATGGATATGGCATTCATAGCAAATGCCGATGATTTCTATTTTATGTGAGATGGGTTTAAAATTGTGTTCTTGTGCTATTTCATTGAGGGATGTGTCAATGGAGTTCCGGTGAAAGTCAATCACTTTACTGCATTTGCTGCATATGAGGTGCTCATGATGGTCATCGCCAAAGGCGACTTCAAAATGAGAGTGTCGATCAGTAAACTGTACTTTCCGAATAAACCCTCCCTCTTCAAACAGTGCCAGTGTCCGGTACAGGGTGGCCCTTGAGATATCCAGATTTTTTTTCTTGATGGTGGCCAGTAGCTCTTCAGCCTCAAAGTGATCAGTTAGATTAGTAATAAGATCAAAAAGAGTGAGTCGAGTCTTGGAGCGAGACAATCCCTTGCTTTCAAGATACTCAATAAAATCCGCTTTAGCTTCGGTAGACTTCAACAACAACCTCTTCTCGTGTTCTCACAAAAATTATACATAACATGAGAGTGGGTAGGGGTAAAGTTTAAATAAACAATTTAAGCGCTTTTAGGAAGCTTGGGGGCTGCTGGCATCTCTGTATTTGATTTGGTATCTATGGGTGCGGTTGCATCCGGTAAGGCAAATTGACCACAGTCATTGAATTGAAGTCTAATGAGTAACCCTTTTTGGGGGTTAAAGGAAATTTTTCCCTTGAGGGATGCAGATACTAGATACTTGATCATCTGTAAACCAATACTTTGAGAACGGGTGAAATCCACCATAGGTGCGATTCCCTTCCCATCATCATGGAATTGTAGTTCAAATCGATATCGGGGATTATCGGGATAATAACAGCTATTAATTCTAATTTTACCTGAGGCATTATAGGGGTATGCGTGAGTCAAGGTGTTTTGCAATAACTCATTTACAATATAGCCGCAGGTGAGGGCTGTAGTAATACTTACAAAAACATGAGAATCAGATGGAGTGTGATTTATGATCTGGCCTTTTATCGCATGCCCCTGTTTTTGTAAAAAGGTATTCACTATTTCATTGATGTAGGTATTTAAGTTAACGGTGGCTTTATGAGGTTGCAGATTCATTAAACTGGTTGAGGTAGAAAGATTCATTAGTTTTTCCAAAGACTTTCTCAGCAAGGTCATGCTCAGAGAATCCTGTACTTGGCTTTGCTGCCACTTAAGAAGATGAGCCACCAACTCAATGTGATCGAGTAGACCCGATTTCATCTCTTTGATAAGGAGCCCTTTCTCTTTTTCATGCTGTTTGGCTTGGTTAAAAAACTTCTTTTGATCCCCCACATCTCTAAAGAGTGTAAGGACAAATAAACCTCCCGGCAGTGGAACTTCATAGGAATGCCTAGATACCATGATGGCATTGTTGTCGGCATGAATGAGGTGGATGGGTTGATCCGATTTATTATCTGCTGCCTCTTCTGGTGTGAGTTCTGGTATCACTTGCAGTTTTGATAGCTTTTGACCTATAAGAACTCGTTCTTCATGACCGAGGAGTTTGCAAAAAGATGCACTGGTTTCAACAATTTGATCATTGCGGGTGAGTACCAAGGCATCTTTTGAAAACTTTTTAATGGCTTGCCAACGCACATGCACTTCATTTTCTTTTAAGGATTTTTTACTTTGTCCTGCCTCAAGATATTTCTGGTTGGCCTGGACTTTTCGATGGAATATACTCAGCTCCTCTTCCACCTTTTTCATCTCTCGATTGATGATAGCAATGTCTCGGGCTTTCTCGGTTAATTGGTCATCTTGTGCTTTTATAATCTCATCTTTTTTCTCAGTTAATTGGGCCACTTTTTTCTCTAAATTCGCATAAGATCTCTTTTGAATATTGATGGTATCCGTTAGTTTATTTATTTCACTCTGTCTGGTGATGGACTCTGTACGTGTGGCCTTGACCAGTCGTTCCAGCTCTTGTTTTTCTTGTTCTTTTTGCAGAATCTGATTATCTTTTTCTTGGCCTAACGTGCTAATGGTTGCCCCGAGTTGTTGAATAGATTTTTCTTTCTCTTCAAGAGCTTTTTGATAATCTGCTTGTAACTCTGCTCTCAGTCTTTCAATTCTAGTTTCACTTTGATTAAATTGCTCTTCTTTGCTCTTAAAGAGTTGCTCTTGTTCTCGTCTGGCCTTTTCCTCATTTTTTCGAAGCTGTTGTTCTTCTTTGCGAAGTTGTTGCTCTTCTTTACGGAGATTTTCGATCTCCTTTTTAGCTTGCTCATGTTCCACAATAATTTTGGCCTGATCTTTTACTTGGATCAGAATCGTCTTGGTTTCCTCCTGGTGGTAAGTTTTTAGCTCCTCAGCATAATTTTCTAACTGCAAGATGGTTTTATCTTTTTCAGCAATGGCTTGTAAATGTTCCTTCTGGTTGTGAGCTTTCAGTTCCTCAGCATAGTTTTCTAGCTGGGTTATAGTTTTGTCTCTTTGGGCAATGGTTTGTAAATGTTCATTGAGTGCTTTGTCTTGCTCTTCAATGGTCCATGCATTGGTCTTGATTCTATTTTCTAGATCTTTAATTTGAGCTTCTCGGGCTTTTAATCTTGCCTCCACTTGGTTAACATATTTATTGAGCTTTTCCACATATTCAGCAGCGCTCTTTTTATCTTTGGCTCGCTCATTTTTCTCAGCCTTTAACAGGACTTCAAGGGTGTTTATTTTTGAGTCCTGTTCTTCTATGGTTTTTTCATAATTAGAAATCACCATTTGTTGAATGGTATTATCGTGAAGTAGGGTCTTATTCTTTTTATTTAACTTTACGATGGTCTGGTAATTTTTATTCAGTGAGTCATCTTGCTGAGCAATGATATAATTTCGGTTAATAACTTTTTGATCGAGTTTATTTATTTTTGACGAGGTCTTCTTTTTTAAATCATCCACTTTGGAAAGAGGGACCGTGGGTTCATCTTTTTTCTTAGGTTCTTTATCAGCAGGAGTAGGGTTTGCTTTTCTTAAATTAACCTGTTTATGAGCAGGAAGAGAGTGGTTTTGTTTAGGATCAAATAAGGGCAAAGGAGGAATGATGGAAGCCGACTCTTCATCATTTTCAGATTGATTATTTAAAGCCAGTTTATTTTCTAATGCCACGATGCGAACTTCATTTTCTTGTAAAGTTTGCTGTAAACTTTTTATGATGTTATCTTTCCAACTGGCAATCTGCTTTTTATCCGGCATTTTGAAAGTTGGAATTTTGTCTTGAGGAGGTTGATAATCAGCAGTGGCAATTGACTCAGCTTCTCCAGAATGCTGCATAACCATCTCAGCAATATGTCCATCTTGATCCCTTAAGGATTCTGATATCTGGCTTTCAATGATTTTTTGTAGGCGATTAACTCCCACACGCTTGATAGTTTTATAGATCGTTTCTTCGTTTTTCTTTTCTTTGAGGTAAAAAGCCAAAATGGTGTCAATGACCACAACCAAAAGGGGTTCTGGAAGTTGCTTTACGATCAAATCAGCGGTTTTGTTGGGCTCTGGATCACTATCAACACAGTAAACATTATAGCCATCTTCTTCTGCTATTAAGGCAATGTCCTCACTATGGATCGGTTCACAGGCTGTACTACAACCGTTAAGACCTATTTTTACTCCACTTTGCTCTAATTTCTCTTGATTTAAATTTTCAGAAATCCAGACTGCATCAGATAGGGCATCTTGCTTCGACTTACTGCATAAACCTCCAATACAGGAGACCACATTCATTCGGCCTTTAGTATAGGCTCCCAATTCAAATCCATTGCGCTCTAAAACTTGGGTGACAATCTCAATATTTTCCTGAGGGACGAATAAACCAATTCGTTGATCGCCACAGATCTTTACAAATCCCGCATTTTCTTCAGCAATTTGAGCAAGTTGCCTCAGTTTTTGTTCGGAATAGTAACCTCCCGGAGCGAGAGGGAGTAATAACACTAGGTTATCATTTAAAATAAAGTAGGATGCTGCCATGTCAAAACTGCCTTTTTAGGGTTTCCAGATCATCATATTATTGATCCAGTCTTGGTATCGGCGCATAAATTACAAACTTGAGATATTTACTATAAATACCATTCAAAGACAGCGTTGATGTTGGTATGGTTTTTTGAGTTCTTACCACTAATAGTGACTTTCTCACTAAAGATAGCTTGGGTGATGTAGAGTGATAAGGAAGGTTGGCTTAAAGTTCCTTCATTAAATGCGTATTTTAAAAGAGGGGAGATGAGCCATTGGGATAAGGCTTTTTCTCCACGGGGAGAAAATTCTAAAACATAATTGAGGTCCATACCTAAATGAAGTTGTTTATGGACATAGTAAACTGGGCGCAAGATGGTACTTAGTCCATTAATGGAATTTTTTTGCTCACCTTGCTTACCAAATACCTTATCTCCGACTTTTTTATGTTTATAGACTAAGCCGTAAAGCAGTCCTGCTTGGGGTATAAGCTTTTCATAGTTGCCAGAGAGCCCGAATAGAATCATTTGGTGAGCCTCTACATCTTTAAAAAGGTTAAATGAGAGTGGGGAAGAAAGCTTTTTAACCGCTTTATGGTCCTCGCTTTTTGTTACAGCCACGGACCCTTCTTTCCAGCTGACGATATCACCAGACATGCCTTGTGCTGCATCTCCCTTGACAAAGAGCAAGAAGGTGTTGTTCCAAAGGTTCTGGTTCCAATAGTGATGGACCAATCCCACTTTGTAACCGCTGGAACTTTCTACTTTTAGTTTTCCATCAAAGGCACTTAATTCATTCACTTTTTGGAATTCGAAGAGCGTGTCTAAACTGGAGTTAGAAGATAAACCCAATTGATAGGTGAAGGAGTGATAGTGTCTTAAGACCTTGGAGGGGTCCTCTAAATTGCTAGTTCCCTTATTTAATGAAAAGCCATGGGGGTAGTCTTTGTGGATCCCATGAGAAACCTCAAGACCGTCTATTTTTATTCCCCAGCCTAAAATGTTGTTACTAAATGGGGAATCATCAAATACAGCTATATCACCGAGCCCTTTAGTTCGATTGCCAATCCAAATAGAAGTATTGGAATAATTAAATAATGGAAATTCCATCCACATGTCACGGATACGGAATGGGTCTTCTTTTTCCCAAGCACTGTAATGGGAATAACCCTTAGTATCCCCTTTATCTATGCTAAAATGAAGCTGGCTTTGACTTTCATGAGTAAATAGAAAAGAGAGGGATGTGTAAGTATTACTATCTTTTTGTAATCTTGTGATTGGAAGCCAATAGATGGAGTCTAACTTTCCACCTTCTCCCATATTATCGTCAAACTGAATTCCCCCTCTGAAAGCCCCTTTGATCTGAGGGTCTGCTTGCAAATTTTGAAAAGTAAAGAGTAGGGCCAAAATTGTTAGAAGGATAGGATTTGAGCTTTTCATAAGGAATTCTCCATTATGGTTTTTGATAAAATAGACGTTAGACGTTTGAATATTGATAAACAGTCTATTTGTCAATGTAAAAGTTCTACCGAGTCGGGTTCAGGTAAAAGTTCAGTAAAGTTCCACATTTAAACACCGATGGAAGGTTATGGCTAATAAATCAAAAAATGAAGGCAAGAATGCCGGGGGGGGTAAATCCTCGCCTCCCTTTGCTCTCATTGGTTTGGGTGTTTTTGCCCTGGGACTTTTGCTTCTGCTTGTTATCTTTTTCATGAAAGATACTTTGTTTCAACACTACATTCGGCAAGGAAATTTAGTTCATAGTAAACAATTTTTAGTATTAGGTGCTGATATTAATTTAAAAGATGAAAAGGGTAATACTGCCCTTCATCTCACAGTAAAAAAAGGAAATGGGCAAATAGTTCGCTTTTTATTAGCCAATGGGGCTCGAGTGAACCTAAAGGATAAAGAGGGACATACTCCTTTACATTTGGCTGTGAAGTATAAAATGATGTCGGTAGCGCGGATTCTTCTCTCCAACGGTGCTGATAGCAATGCTTTAAATAGTCATAAACAATCACCCTTGCATGTGGTCTGCACTATGCAACTCCCAAAAATTACAAAATTATTGCTTTCTTACGAAGGAGATCTTAAGGCTCTCGATTTACATGGAAATACCCCTCTTCACTATGCTGCTGGGGTAAGATCAAACAGTGAGGTAATCCAAATATTAATACGAGCAGGGGCTCATATAGACACGGTGAATCATAAGGATCAAACACCATTGTATATTGCCATCTCAAAGGGTGATGAATACAATGTCACCACTTTGCTTAAATTCAAACCCTCTGTAGAAATTGTTAATAAAGAAGGTTTAGATGCCCTCAAGTTAGCTAGAAAAGGTAAAAACCAATTTATTATTGATTCGATTTTACGTACTATCGAAAAAAGAAAAAGTAAATCAAAAGGAAAGCTATTCCAATCAAGCCATAAAAAATAAGAAATAGAGGGGGTTATGAGGAAAATTTTAATTGTTCTCTTGGTTTTAATCCTTCCTTTTCCATATCTATTAGGGCAATCACAAAATACTTTTCGGGTGGCCTGGTTGCAAAGTGGTAAACAGACTGGTTTTTGGCCAGTGGTCAAAGTCTTTTTACAGGCAGCGGCGAAAGATTTAAAGTTAAATTTAGATATCTACAACTATCGGAATAATCCAGTAGAGCTCATCAAAGTCACAGAGCAAATCTTAAGTGATAAGAAACTTAAACCTCACTGTCTCCTACTCCATAATTATAAAAAAAGGGGGGAGGAAGTTATAACGCTGGCGGAGAAAAACAAAACCTGTGTTTTTATATTTAATTCGGGTTTTAATGAGCAGTCCAGCGTATCGCTCCCACGGAAAAAATATAAGTATTGGATCGGGCAAATGGTGCCAGATGATTTTTTGGCGGGATATGATCTTGCCAAAGTGTTAATTCAAAAGGCTCGCGGTCTTAAAAAGAATAAACAAAATTCTCAAATAGAATTGGTGGGGTTTGAAGGAAACCGCACATCTATGGCTTCCGAACTCAGAAAAAGAGGTCTTTTAAAAAGATTAAAGGAAGAAAAGTCAGTGGAACTAAAACAATTATTTCATACCAAATGGAAGGAAAAGTTCGCTACTAAAGCTTTTACAGCTACATATAATCGTTATCCACAGGTGACGGTTTTTTGGGCCGCAAGTGAATCCATGGTTAAGGGGATATTAACTGGTGCTAGCTTGGTTAATTGGAAGCAGGGAATAGATTATGTTACCGGCGGAGTGGATGCACTACCTTCGAATCGAATATTACTTAGAAATGGAAAGATGCATGCTACGGTGGGTGGGCATTATGCTGAAGGTGCTTGGGCTTTGGTTTTAATTAATGATTATCTGCGGGGAGTGGACTTTATTGATATTTATCCCAATGCCATGGTAAAAACCCGTATGCACACGTTCACGGAAAAGGATCAAGCCGTTTTGGAGAAGATTAGTGACCTTTTATCTGGAAATGAAATCTCCCAATTGAATTTTAGAAACTTTTCTCGCTATTATAATAAAAATCTCAAAGAGTATAATTT
Source organism: uncultured bacterium (assembly GCA_964343805.1). GTDB lineage: Bacteria > Bdellovibrionota_B > Oligoflexia > CAYFLR01 > CAYFLR01 > CAYFLR01. The sequence goes on from CAYFLR010000045.1 coordinate 11,816, forward strand.
TGATCTCATTGAACTTATGAAAAAGTAGGCCTCTGTGGGTTTTTTCTCAAGTAATCTCTCTAAATCGAATGAGCAAGACAAGACCGGGTCAATTGCCACCACTTTAATGAAGGCAGTCTTTTCCATCTACTTCTTTGTGGCATTCTTACTAACTATCATTCAGATGATGGCTGAATATCGCCAAGAAGAAGCTTCCGTGCAAAGGGATATAGAAACTTATTATAAAATTTTACATCCTTCTCTCTCTCTCGCTGTGTGGGATGCAGATGATCTGCAAATAAATTCCATTTTACAAGGAATGTTAGAAAACCCTATCGTATTGGGAGCTAGACTTATTGATGGGAACCAAATTAAATTAGGACAAATAGGGAAAACGCATGAGAAACTAGTAAGTGGTGCTAACAAAGGTAGAGAGACCTCTTATCAACTGTTACACCAACCCCAAATGGATCTCACTGGATATCAATTTCCACTCTATTTTCGTAATGAGATCAATCAAAAAGTAAAGATCGGCTCCCTAATTATTTTTTCTAGTTCTGCTGTAATTCTAGAGAGAGTCAGGGAATCTTATATCCTGATCATAGTAAATGCTTTGTTAAAGACCTTAGCTCTCGGATTGTTCTTTTTATATTTTAGTAAAAAGTATTTGCAAAGGCCCATTCAAAAGTTGACAAAGAGCGTAAGTGAATTGACTATGGATTCACTGAGCCACAAGGATTTTAATTTTAAGTATACTAAAAAGAATGAACTTTGGGTTTTGAGTAACGCCTTTCAACAAATGATCCAACGTTTGTCTATAGATCGGGATAAAATTAATGATCTCAATGCACAACTAAAAAAGTATCAAGAAAACTTAACTGAACAGATTGTAGATAAGACAGTTGAATTGACAGAAGCTAATAGTCAATTGCAAAAGGAAATAAACCATCGAATTCAAGCTGAGGAGGATCTTCATTCCACCCTTTACTCTATTGGCGATGGTGTTGTTGCCACTGATTTAGAATTAAATATTAAGCTCATGAGCCGTTCGGTGAGTAATCTAACGGGATGGAGTGAGAGCGAGGCTATTGATCGACATTTGACACGTATTATGACTCTAAAGTCCAATTCCTTACAAAAAAAGGATGCCTTTAATACTATTCTTAGCGAAAAAAGATGGGGTAAGAAACAAGAGGGTACTTTGATCATAAAAGATGAATCCTCACTGCCCATTGAATGGTCAATATCGCCTATATTATCAGAACAGCAAGAGTCCAAAGGATATGTCTTGGTTTTCCAAGATCTGTCTGCAACGAAGAATTTAAGACAGAAATTAATTCATAGTCAAAAGTTAGAAACCATTGGGACCATGTCAGGTGGTATTGCTCACGAATTTAATAATGTTTTAAATATTATGAATGGGAATATATATCTTTTAGAAAGAGGGTTTAAATACAATAAGAAACAGTTATTGATTCTTGGTGATATAAAAGAGTCATGTGATCGAGCTCAAAAGGTGGTAAAACAACTCTTTTTATTTTCTCATGGGGAAGAGGTTCCAGCAGAGCCGATTAATATCTGTGAAGCGATTCTACAGGCTGTGAAGTTAATTAAAGTCCTGGTCCCAAAAGAAATTCATTTGGATGTAGTGATTGAGCCTTCGTCTATTTATGTTATGGCCACTTCGACCATGTTGAATCAAATCCTGGTAAACCTATGCTCCAATTCACTTCATGCCTTAATGGGGCATAAAGATGGGGAAATTAGAATCCATCTTGAAGCAGAGGTGTTGGAGGACCGTAAAGTGGCTAAACTGAGGGTGTCGGATACTGGATCAGGTATTTCCGAAGCTCATCTAGATCGTATTTTTGATCCCTTTTTTAGCACCAAAGAAGTAGGGCATGGGGCAGGGATGGGAATGTCTATTGTTCACGGTATGGTCCATCAAGTAGGGGGAGAGATTAAAGTAGAAAGTCAGTTAGGAAAGGGAACTCTCTTTACTCTATCCTTTCCTATCGTTCAATCAGAACTAAAAAAAGTTAAGTCCAGCTCTACCTCCATGGATATAAAGGCAGAAGGATCAGAAAAGATCCTTTTAGTTGATGATGAAATTAAAACCTTAGAGGTGTGGTCTCTTATTTTGAGATCAGCCGGTTTCCAAGTGGATTGCTCTGCCAGCCCCATGGATTCTATGCGTAAATTCCAATCTGAAGGAATTCCTTATGATTTGATTATAACCGATTATTCTATGCCTAAAATGAACGGTGTCGAGTTTGCCAAACGAGCTAAACAGATTGATTCCCAAATTCCAATCATACTCTGTACGGGCAATAAAAACTCTTTAAAAAGCGAGGAAACTGAGGGCCTAGAATTGGCAGAAGTGTTGTTAAAACCTTATGATGAAAAGCAATTGTTCACCATTATAAGGAAAACTTTACTGCCAGGTTCCTGAGTGAGAGCTTGCACAAGCGGTGGTATAATCCGTCGATCCCACGCTAGTGACATTATTATAAAAATAAATATCTAGATTATAGGGAAAGTTGGATCCAAAGGTCCCTCCGGTGCAAGTGTTGGTGGCGGTCCCCGTATCGCATCCGGTATTTAATGTCCAGGTGCCTTGGCAACTGCTTTGGATTGAGGTGAGTGATGATTCTGGCCAATCTTTATAATGAAAGCAAAAGTTATTAGCATAGTGACAGGAGGCTGAAGCTGTTGGCTCTGCTACTATTTCGGTGTAGGTCCCAGACACTGAGGAGCACCAACTGCTAGCTTGCCCATTGGCAACGGTATTATACCAATAGGTTGTATAGTTCACACCTTCATCATTTGATATGCCTTCACATTTTGAGGTGATATTAGTTTGACTACAAGCTCCGTCAGCCCAAGTTCCATTGAATCCATCGGGTTTCTTACACCCCTCCTCATAGCCAGCAAGTTTGGTGGTGGGCATATCTTTAAATTCTAAACAGCTGTCAAAATCACCAAATAGTTTATTGTTACAATGGGCAGTGGCGTAAACTATGGCGGGGGCTAATTTATCTGCATCAATGGTTAATTGCTCTAGTGAGGTCAAGTTTTCAGGTTCATCCACCGGTAAGAACTTGAATACTGAAAATTCTGGAAAACTTTCCATGATCTTTTCGGTGGTGGTGAACTCCATCGTTGCGCCCTCTCCAAAAGAGCTGAGGGCAATATTGGACATCCCAGTTTCAATATCAAAAAGTTCCACTTCCTTTCCAAAATGGGTGCTCATAATGGTATTGACACTTTTCATTAATTCTTTGGTAAAACGGCTGCAGCTAGGAACATCTTTAAGGTATCCCACACCGGTTGCGCCAGCAATATGACCCGCACGAACTTCCGCATTACCGTAGATAAAAGGTCCGCCCGATCTGATAATGGATACCTTATACTCGTCGGGTTCTTTTTTCCCTGCGGGTGTGTCTTTCCAAATGATCTGCAGATAGGATTGTTCTTTTTGCTCTAGGTATTGGGATTTATCAATAGATGTGATAGGGACATCTATCAGAATGTCTCCCCCGACAGTATCATAATTGGGGTTGTTACACTGTCCCACTTCTTGAATCGGACCATCATCTTTATCTTTTTCGTCACCTCCTAGGGTTTTAGAAACAAATCCTAAATAGTTTTCGGAGGTGGAATCGGATCTTTTTACTTGGGCAAAGTGATCTTTTTCGAAGGGGAGATCGCCATCGCCGAAAGAGAAATCTTCTAGGAATTTGATTTTGTAAGAAGTGGGATCTCCGGTCATATCATAACTAATAAAAATGCGACCCACGGGTTGGGATTCTTCTTCGTTTTTATTGTCATTAGATTTTTTATCTTCTTCCTCATCCCAGTCCATGGTTTCCTGCATTCTGTTGAGTTCATTCCAATCCATATTTAGCTCACCGGTGCCTGTGCCAGGTGATCCTCCTTCAGCGTGCTCTCCTCTATAGGCAATAAAATCAAGTTCTTTATCTTTAAGTTTTTCAAAGTGAGGAATTCTTTTAACAATCTCTTTGATAAAATCCTTGGGAAAAAACACCACATTCCATTTAATAATGCCGTCTTTGTTTTTATAGAGTACCAAGCGAGAGGGTATGTAAAATTCATTATCATCTTTCTTATCTTTTGCTGCCACTAGCTCAGCTTTTTTTTCTTTGGTGCTGCTCAGAAATCCATTTTCTTTGGCCCATTTATAAACTCTTTCTCGATCAGGGCAGTTCGTTACACCTTCGTCCCCTAGTCCGATGGAGCCAAAACCATCTAGATAGTAAATAGCTTTATCTTTGAGTTTTTTAAGCTTTCTTTTCTCTCCCTTTTCATCAAACATTAATAAGTTAAAATTACATCTAGCGGCATAGGCCACCATATCGAAAATGTTTCCAAAATGGACGGCAAACTGAAAAAGAGATCCTGCCTGATCATCTTGTTTCTCTTCCATTGCCACTAACTCCGATGTGTTTTTATCTTTTTCTTTTGTCAAATCAAGAGGCATCTCTTCGGTTAATAGAATCAGAGTGGAGGCGGAGGTTTCAGCATCTTCCGAGGAAAGATCTTGAATTCCATCAATATCAGCGAGACTGGGCATTCCACCGATGGATTCCTCTGCCACTGAGGGCGAACTCTCACCTATATCAATAACTTCAGCCGCGACTGTGGTATTATCATTTTCCGCCGTTTCTTCATCCTCATCTTCCTTTGGATTACAGGTAAATAAAAACATCATAAAAAAGAGGGCGAAGAGAGTCAGTAATAAGGGATATGACTTCATTTTTTTACTCCACATTAAGAGTTAGATCGATTCAGTTTTTGAACTAAAATTAAAGTTCTTACTCATAATACCCGGGACGCTGGTGTACCTAAAGGTCTCTGGTTTAGAAAGTTCGACAGCTTGCTTGAGAAAGTTGATCGGTGAGTCATTAAATCTTAAATTCTTAAGTGGTTTGACTACCGAACCATTTTTTATCAAAAAGAGACCGTCTCGAGTCATTCCAGTCAACTTTAATTGTCTTTTATCCACGTACCTAATATACCAAAGTCTTTTTATTAATAAGCCGTGATCGCATTTCTTAATTAGGTCATTGATGGATTGATCCTCTCCTTTGATAAAGAAAGGAAAGAGGCTTGGATCGGGATTTGTGTGTTTCTGCTCCGCCCAATATCGATTATGTTTTAACCTTGTTAAAACTCCATTTTCCACCCAACAATTATCTCGATTAGCTATTCCGTCTTCTCCAAAAGGAGAGCCGATCAAGCTGGAGTTGTTCCATTTAGTTTCCATAGTGATTTTATCACTAAAAATCTTCTGGTTTAGTTTGTTGGCAAATACCGAAGTCCCTTCCTCCGCATCTCTGGCATCGAGATTATAGATCAGGAAGTTGAGTAAATCATTAACCGCGGTGGGTTCCATTATTACGGTATATTTTCCCGGCTCAATAGGGGATGGGTTTTGAGCTAAATCAGCATTGAGAGCAGCCGTGATGGCCATTTCATTAAAAGAAATACTTTCTAAATCCATGGCGGATTTAGTGGCATAACCACTGCCAGCAGGACCATGCATCGTGGTGGAGCCTTCGATCCAACTGAAAGGATCATGCACAACTAACCCATTGGAATTATAAAGAGCATTGGTTCCATAACTTCTTTGTAAAAGACCACTGGCTTGGAGATGTTTGCTTTCAGCCACCTGAACTATGTTTTTTATTTCTTCGGCAATATGAATGGGGGTGAGGGCTTGAGTGGGTTCTCTATAGCGCTTTAATGGATCTTGGTAAATTTGTGGTTCAGGAAGGTCAACTAATTCTGGATCATCGGGCGATGTTTGAGCTATGGAAATTGCTCGGTTTACCAATTCAGCAAGTGAGTTTTCATCCATCTTGTTGGTGATTGAGCTGCCATGTTTTTTTCCTAAAACTACTTTGATATGCAGGCTTTCCTCTTCGCCTGACATGTTTTGGGTGATGGCATTTTCTGCAAAACGGCTGGAGATGGTATGTTGATGATAGTAGCCGACTTCAGCCCTCGCATCTTTTGACTTGGAAAGGGATAGCACCTTCTGGCAAATTTCTTCTATCTGTTTGGGGTCTTTCATTTTTCGGCACCTCCCACATTGATATTACGAAATCGGCAGTGGCTTGCTCCATGGGTCATAATATTTACCTGCACGGGTTCTCCTTTTCCACAGTTCATAAGTCCATGAGGACGCCAAAAAGAGCGATTCGCTATACCATCACAGCTATTCCAAAACTGTTTCGTTTGGGATTGATAGGTCACTTGCTTTAGGGGTTTGACCTTTTTTCCATTCTCAATAAGCCAAAAGAAATCTCCTCCAAACTGGAAATTGTTTCGCATTTGATCTATTGAAAAGCTACCTCTTCCTTCAATATAAATACCTCTTTGGACTCCTTCGATAAGAGTGTCAGGTGTTATATTGGGGTCATCACCAGGTTCCATATATAAATTAGGGATACGATTTATGGGAAAACGTTGAAACGAATCTGCTCTACAACAGCCATTTGAATGCTCAAATCCTATGATGGGTGCAGTTTCTCTAGTCATCCCTACGTTGGTCAACTTTCCCTTATCAATAATTTTAAACTTTTGCATTTTGACCCCATCATCGTCGTAGAACCAACTGGCCAACCCTCCTTCCAAATTTCCATCGGCTGTAAAATTGACCAAATTGCTACCATATCTGAGGTTATTAATGTCTTCAGGGGTAATAAAGCTACGGCCCGCCATATTAGCTTCCCAACCTAGGATCCGATCTAATTCTGTCGGATGGCCAACAGATTCATGCATGGTGAGTGCGAGATGGTCTGGGTCTAAAACTAAATCCATCATACCACTTGGGCTTTTCTCTGCCTGACATTTTATCACGGCTTCTTTGGCTAGCTTTTCACCTAGTTTTTCTAATTGGAGTTCTCGTATGAATTCAAAGCCTGCCTGTTTTGCTCCACCTTGATAACTTCGTGATTCTGAATCATTGTTAACCACTGCGGTAGCTTGAAGGTGAGGGTTGGTGAAGGTGTTGGTCATATCAAGATAGCTATCATCGGTATTCGCAATAACTCGTCTTCTCTTAATAAATTGAAAGTATCCAAAAACGGATGCAATATGAGGGGCTTCCATCATCTGTTTGCAGACATCCACGAGTAAGTTGGTCTTTTCTTTGTTTGATATGTCAAAAGGGTCTTCTTGGCATGGGCCAAAACACTCGTCAATCATGGAAGGATGAGATGAAAATTGTGTCATCTCTTGCTTGGGAACCACTCCGGATGCTTTAGCACTTTCTAAAGCCAGTAGAGTAGTTTTAACAACTTCTTCTTTAGTTAAGTTTGTATTAGAGGCAAAGCCCCAGGAGCCATTCACTAAAACTCGAATGCCGTATCCAAAGCTATCAGTCTCATCAACCCATTTGAGAGACTTTCGTTCTACTACGATTCTATTCTGTCTTTCTTCGATCAAGCGGATGTCAGCAAAGGATGCTCCTTCTTTTCTCGCTGTTTCAAGTGCCACTTGGGTGAAATCCTTCATATTGATCTCCTAATCTGATCTTCGGAACACAAACTAAGCTCGGCTTTCGAATTTTACCATTCGCTTTATCGGGGAATCAACATTGTTTTCAAATTAATATATGTTATCCTTATTTATTATCTATACAATAATAGCGAAGATCAAAAGGGGTGCATTGTGTGGCATAGCGTTTGTATATCCTGTCTTTTCCTAATACTTATAAGCACAGCCTGTAAATCAAATCGAAGTCGGATGAATGTTCTCTCCTTTGCAGAATATGATCATGTTGTAAAAAGCCCCTTTCTAACGCGACAAACCTTGCTGAAGCAAGAAGGTCGACTTGGTCTCACTCTCAGATATTATAAAAAAGTTGCTGGTAACCATCTTCAACTCTCCCCCAATCTTAGTTATTCTCACTATGTAAGATATTATCATCCTGGGCAGGGTTATTATTATGGGGGACACCCTATGTTGATTGATTCTGACCATTTAGATACTGGGTTTATGCCAGTATATGCGAGGATCTTGCCCTCTTATCTTATGTTCAAGATTTTGAATATGTATTATAAACGCTCTATCAGTAGAGAAGGTCTGCGGGTTATTGACAATCCCCATTTGTTTCAAAATTCTCAGCTCTCCTATCTAAAAAAGCATTTTAAAGTGAAGCCGGACTCTCAATCTTTTGTAAAAGGGGATCTTTTCTTAGTTGGTAATGATTTAAAGCTAAAAGTTGAAACTAAAATGAAGGGGGCTTGTAAACTGAGAAATTATGGAGTCCTGCACCTGCAAAGCTCCAGTTCGCCGGGTAACTATTGGCTTAATTATAGTCAGTTGCGAGATTTACCTAATAAAAAAGTATCAACAACCAAAGGATATTGTCCCCATGGGAGCCAAATTGAACTTTCCGCAGAAACCCTAAAAACTCTTAATGCTTCATTTGTGACTAATGCCTATCAAAGAAACCTGAACCATCAAGAGTTGGTCAAAGAATATATTTCACCGCCTCTCTACCGAGATATCAATTTAGATAAGGAGATCTCCTTTTGCAGTGGTGGGAAGACGGGGCAGTATCATCATTTTGCCAGATCATTTCGAGGAGGCTTAAGCTCATCCATTAAGGTCGGAATTGTTTCCACTCATGGATCCAATGAAAACCTGATTAAATTGAGTGATGGTCTCTGTAATGGGGCTGTTGTGCAGGAGGATATTTTTAAAAAATATCAAAAACGATACAAGGTGGACTTTCTTTATTCCAAAGGAACTCTTTTTAAAGAAAAAATGTATTTAATTTGCCATGAAAATACAAAACTTCACTCTAGCCAAGCTCTCTCAGGTAACGATACATTATTAATTGGAGGCATTGGTTCCGGAGCAGCTGCTACTTTCGCCATGCTAGGTAAAAAGCAAACAAACTTATTAAAGGTAAGGAAAAAGTTTTTACCTTCTTTTGAAGCCATAAGATCTATTATTACTGATAAAGAAAAAGCCGGTTGTCTTTTTCATGTATCCAGCCCTGGATCCCCATTTTTAAAGCATGTTGAGAATCTACCATCACTTAAGTTTATTCCCATTACCGCTCCTGCTAGTGGATATGAGTTAGTTCAGATAGACAAAACCAAATTCCCCCATTTAACTCGAGGAGAATCAATTTCCACTTTACAATTGAATGCTGTGGCCGTTTTTGATCGCCTCTGGGAACAAGAAAACCTCACTCCATCTATGAAGGAATTATTAACTAAAAAGCTGTTTGCCATGGATAAGAAAAGCGATCCGCTAAACAGAGATACCTCGTCTCTCAAACTGTGTTCGGGTCCGATTAACGGGAGTTATTATCTTTTTATGGAAGAGATAAAAAATAAATTCCCAGATTCAAAAATTACCATTCTACCAACTTCGGGTTCTATGGATAATTTAGAATTATTAGCTCAAGGTAAATGTGATATGGCACTTGTTCAGGAAGATGTTTATAAAGCCAAAAATAAACTCGGCTCTTTAGCCAAATTTGAAGTTATGCCAGACCCCCTATTCAAAGAGGCAGGTTTGCTTTTTTGTCATCAGTCAGTGAGAGCTGATCATATCAATAAGTTAAATGATTGGTGGGTGAAGGTATATCAGGGTCCTGCTAAGTCGGGAACCTCATTTACTTGGGAGAAAATTAAAAGTAGTTTTCCAAATCTTAAGAATATGAGCAGATTAAACACTTCCAAAGGAGATGCTTTGAAGCAGATGTTAAAAAAGCAAAGGGATTGCCTCTTTACCGTTTCTTCCATAAATAGAGATTTATTTGAAGCCAGCTTTACTAAACTACTCAGCGTTCATCCAGATCTGAAAGTGCTTCCCATTTCAGGTAATGCACATAACTATGGGCACTTGATGCTCACCAGCGACTTTTTACCCTTTCTCAATTCTGAACAATCTATCCGCACAATTGAAGTGTCTACTTTGCTGATCTATCGTCCTGAGAAATTTGGCACAGTTAAATCTAAATCAGTCATACTCCATCAATTAAAAAATACTCTAAATAGATGAGGTTGATGTTATTTATGTTTTATTTAACTAGATTTGTTCTGCTTTTATCTGCTTTTATTCTTCTTACTCATTGTAAGGTGAGGGAAGGCACTGCCCATCCAAAAACCCATGAGATAAAGACTGAAGAGAGTCCTCCTACCCAGTTTTTAGGCACTCATCAAGAGGAGGTGGATCTACTATCCAAACAGATAAACCGTGATTTAAAACAGGGAAACAAAGGCTTATCTTTTTTTAATAAATTAATTCGTATGGCGGAACTTACAAGATGGGGAGTTGGAGTTTCTGTAGCAGCTACCGCTGGCCTAGGTACTGTTTATGGACTCGAGTTATTACATATTGAGAAAGGAAATCTAGCTGTTTATTGTGCGCCTGGCTTTAGCGCTCTTACCGAAGTGGGAAGTGGTTTGGGTGTGAGTCTTATCAAAACATTCGGATGTAAAACCAATGAAGATTATACCGGTAATTTTTTAACTATAGCAGGGAGCGGCCCAGAGTTTTTTCTTAAACTGGGCGCAGCCAGTTGGTCATGGGGGGCCAACTTTGACCATTTCTTAAGCCAGCTGGAACATAAAGCAAACATCGGTGTGTTTAATGTATCAAAAGTTATTCATGAAATAGGTCCTCTTCTATCCTGGCTCATTACCTGGGACAAAATGGCCAGTGAAGAGAAAAAACTTTTTAAAGCGATGATTTGTATGTCTGCAGGTCTGACTCTGAAAAGCCAGGATGTGCCTGAGGTTTGTCATGACTTAACGGTATCAAGCTCAAAAGAGAGTCAGTTCTCATTAGAAACCCTTGGAGAGATTGATCAGTTCTTAGCTAAGTATGAATATAATATTGAAAATGCATTATTACTATTCACCAATATTGATGAAGCTCGTTTTATTGCACCCAACATTTTAGCTCTATTAGATTCATTTGAAGGGGCGTTTTCTGGATGCAATTCCATTGTAGTCGGTGGAGGTGTTGGGTTGAGTAAGAGTGCTTTGGGTCCCGTATCAGGAGGAGTTGTAATAACTCATTATACCCTAGCTATGGAAATGGATCTAAAACTGAATCGAGTAAGGGAGGGGCTCCAAAGTATTAATAAGGGCTTTCAAACATTGGATCAATTTTGTCCTGAATCTAGAGATTGGCTGCTCAAAGATGCGGGTCGATTGAAAAAAGTGATGACCCCCGTGAGACCGAGTTCTCAAACCCAAAGTCAGATTTTAGATGATTTTGATGAATAGATACCAATCTTTACTATAGGAAAAAGAATGTTCAAAGGAATATTAAAGTTGATCTCATTATTTTTAATGTTCGGGTTTATTCATTCTGCTCTTCATGCTGGAAGCTGTCCGAATTTAAAACAGCAAAATCAAAAAACAGAGCAAGACAGAATGTTGCAACGTGCCCTTGATTACTGGCAGGTTAAAAAAGAGGAGATGCAAACCCAGACTTGGGTTAACTTTCGATCTGAAATGAAACAGTACTGGCAGGGGGAAATTAAGTTTTGGCAGCAACCTAAACCCATTAACAGAATCCGTGGGGGAGTATGGAAACTATTAAAACACGGGGTCAAGGTAAGGTTAGCTGAGAATTTTATTTTATTTGATAGTGTCATGTCGGTCTTGCGTGCAGGTAAGCAGATAAAAGAAAAGGGAGATTATAAAAGACTTTTATTGGTACCAGTAGATATTATACAGCGCAATGGAGGGCATCTACTCACTAAGTTAGCCATTATGGCCAGTATAAAATGGATTTCAGAAACATTTTTAGTATCAGATACCAATTTTATCAATGTTGAGGCTGAAGGTCCTCCACCTCTTTCCATGCAAAGCAATGAATTGGTAATCTTTGTTACTCCAAAACAGAAAGTTTTTGAGAAGTATACCCAGCTATTGATGGAAAGTTATTTAGTAAAATTTAATGGCGATATTAAGCGAAGTCAGCTTAAACTTATGAAGGTTGACAGTGCTGAAGATTTTTTCCTTCAGTTAGGAACTTTGGGGCAGCGATCCGTTATTAGAGATATCCACTTTGCTATGTACAGTCAGAGTGGCACCTATCCAGTTAATTCTGATGGTCTTTCTCAGATTCTCAAAGGTAATGGACAAAGAGCCATTGGAAGTCGTGATAAATATAAAGAGCTCAGTCTGTTAATGCAAAAGTGGCCCCCTTCACTCTTTGCAGATAATGCCCGGTTTTTTATTTATGCCTTCGAAAGGGAAAAAGGAGAGGATGACATGGTTAAAAATAGGCAATTTGCCACCATGACTTTAGAAAATTACAGCACTCCCGAAAATACCCTTGTCCCATGGCAAGAAGCCACTGTTACTAATTTAGGTGTTCCTAGGTACCTATCTCTTATCACCGCACTCTCATTTGATAGAGTATGGAAAACTTCTAAGAATTAACTTATAATGAGCCCATGGAATCTATTTATCATGATTATTTATATATAAGGCAGTATTTAGTTGCAGGAGCTAAGAGGGCATGGGTTTTCTTTCATGGTTTTCCTGGGCCGGGAGCTGAATTAAAAGATCCAACTCATGAGCGAATGGGTGAACGATTTGCTCGTTTTGTTAATGAACATGGAGATGATCTCTTTTTTCCTCACTATCGAGGTATCAAACCATCAAAGGGTGACTTTTCCATTTTACAGAGCATCAAAGATGGTCTATGGTTTATGGAATTTCTGCAAACAAAGAGGTATCAAGAGGTCTGTATTATTGGTCACAGCTGGGGGGGGATGGTTGCTGTCAATGTTCTTAACCAGATGCCTGAAATAAAAATTAATTATCTGATATTACAAACTCCATTGGCCATGATTCCAGATCCTGAGGCTTCAGCCTCTATAATTGACGAAAACCGAGAAATCTACCCAGATATTCTAGGTAAGCAACCACGTGAATTAATTCTGCAGGAAATGGATCAACTGAGAATTTCATATAATCCCATCAATTTGGCGAGTAAAATCGCTCCTAATAATACCATTGTGGTGGCGGGCAAAACAGATAATGTAACTCCTCTGCCTATGGTGGAAGCCTTTGCTAAAAAGATGATCTCCCCATGTCAATTCTTAACTTATGATGAGGGGCACAATTTTGCTAACCGAGATCTGCTTTTTACTGACTTGCATCAGATCATTTTTACACAATAATTCAACAAGGTCTAAGTCGTGGCAAAAGTAGAAGACTTAAAAGTTATTGTTATCTCAGATAGTCAAGATCAACAGCAACAGCATCAAGATATTTTGTCTCAAATGGGTATCGAGAAAATTGAGTCTGCATCCACCGGAAATGAAGCTCTGGCTAAGTTACGATCAGCTCATTTTGACCTGGTTATTAGTCATTGGCAAATTGCAGATATGGAAGGTTATGTCCTGATGCAAAAGGTCAAATCTTTATCTAATTATTACAATGTCCCTTACATTGTTTGTTCAGAAGAGTTGAGCGAACAAGATCAATTTTTAGCCACTGAATTTGGTGTGGGTGAGTATATTAAACTTCCTATTTCTGCTGAAAATTATCCTTCTCATGTATTAGCAGTGTTAGGGCATGGTCAAGAAAAATCAGAGTTAGACCATTTGCTAGATGATATGAGAGAGAAAATTTCCAAAGGTCAGGCTGCCAATGTTAAGGTGCAAATAAAAGATGTGCAAATTAATTTTCCTGATAATCTTAATTTGTTAGATGTGATGGGGGATATGCATATGGCTTTAGATGAATTCCCTGAAGCCGTGGATTGTTATAGAAAAGTGACGCATAAATCCAACCGTAATATTGTAGCCATTAATAAACTGGCGAAAGCTCTTTTAAAAAATAAAGATATAATGCAAGCCATCGCTCAACTGGAGAGACTGCGTTTATTAAGCCCAAACAATATTGAGAGATTAACCCTACTTGGCAATATTTATCTGGATCATTCAGAAACTGAAAAAGCCGAAGGTACATTTGAGGAAGCAGTTGCGATTGATCCTGAAAATCAAAATGCCCGCGATGGAATGGGAAAGGTTCTCGTGTCAAAAGGAAACTACTCTCAGGCTTTTGGGTATTTAAAGAGTACCGAAAAGGCGGAAGAGATTGCCAGTTATTTAAATAATCTAGGTATTGCCTTAGTAAAGCAAGAGCGCTACAAAGAGGCTAAAAAACTCTATGTCAATGCTCTACAAATGTTGCCAGGGCACTCAAAAGAGCATGTGCTCCTTTTTAATATTGGTTTAGCTTTAAAAAAAGAAAATGATTTAAAGGCTGCAGCTAGTTTTTTTAAAGCCACTCTTATAAAGGATCATAGCTTTAATAAGGCAAAAGTTAATCTGAAAGAAGTTTTTCCTCTGTTAGATAAAAAGGCTAAAAACTTTAATGAATGGGTAAAAACAATTGATCAACAGGCGGTAGAGGTCTTGATGGAGAGCCTTTCGGAGGCTCCCTCCAAAGATGATTAGTTTATAATCCTAAACGGTTATTTATCTGGTTTGCTTGACCTTCTAAGAATAAAAGGATGTCAGCTAGAACCTCTTCTTTATCTGAGGTAAAGGTGACGAAGTGTTTGTGATCCGAACCGCCTTGATAAAACTTGGCAGTGATATTTTCACTTCTTCTGCGCAGCATTCTTTCCATCTTGGTATTATCCATCATGAGATCTCCCTCAACCATGGCATAGAAGCGTGGAATGCTAGCTAAGCTGTCATTATGATAAAAATACTTCGAGATATATTTATCGAGCTTGTTGGTTTGCAGATAAAAGTTGGCGGTAATCTTACGGGTAGATTTACTATCGCCAGCAATGAGCGCTGTAAAATGTGGGTCAGAGGTAAACCAATGAGCACCATTATCGTTTCCTTCTGCTTTAATAGGAGTTGGGAAATGGTACATATGACCAGCAAATAGGAATTTCCATTTTGCTACTGGAAGTGGCATTGATTTTTTATTTCGGTAAATACCAGGGGTGGTAAAAATAGTCCCTGCAATGCCTCTCTCAAGTCCATGTCTCATAAGGTAAGCGGTTACTACTTTGGCTCCATAACTGTTGGCCCATAAATAGATATCTGTAGCCGGATGTTCTTTTTGAGCAATAGATATCATTTGATCTAAGGTCTCAATAAATAGTTTCCAGCTTCGAATGTGCCCCATGGTTCCTTCAATATGATCATTTTCACGGTTCATGGCGTCTACAACATAACTTTTACCAGGGCTGGAATCTCCAGTTCCAATGCGATCAAATGCATAAAGAGTATAGCCTTCATCCATAAAACGAGCAGCGGTTTGGTTAAACCATCCTCTATGACTTTGAAGTCCATGATTATAGATGATAACTCGACCATTGCTTTCTTTAGGAGTCCATTTGGTGTAAGCAATTTTATAACTAACTTCCTGGCCCATGTTGCGACTGAGTTTGGTATCTATTTGGGTAAATTCGCTGTTTTGACCTGCTCCAAGAAAGTCTGCGAAACTTAGGCCTTCAGTACCAGCCTGAAGTGAGCTAAACATTACAAATAATAAAATAGGTAAGGTTATACTTAATGTTTTATTCATTTTAATCTCCTAAACTCGAACCACTTCTTGCACGGTGAAGGACTCGACCTTTTTAGGGTCTTGGGTTAAGGGTTCTGTTTTAAACTGGGCTTCACGAACGCCTTCTGCGATTCTCATTCTTTTAAAAGCTTCAAAGGCTCCACTATCAAGTACGAGTAACTCAATGGGGGATAAGCGAAGTGATTTTCTCTTAGCTTGATATTCCATATTTATGGTTTGTAATTCATTTTCAACATGGGTAATAAATCGTTTTTTCAATTCAGCTGATAAGTTAGCTTCTTTGAATTCACAATATAATTCATAGCGACTTTGATCAACTCGGGCTAATGCCATGAAAAAGACCACTTCAATATTGTCTTTGGCTGAGGCTCGATTGATCGCTTCCATTAGTTGCTCTTCATATAATTTTTCACCGGTGATGCTGGTGACACCCTTTCCTTTTTGAACAAAAGTGATGGCAGGTGCGCTGTTATAAAAGGTTTTAACCTCAATGATGTCATTAATATTATATCTATAAAGACCCGCTTTTGTTGTTATAAATACATAGTATCTTTGTCCTACTTCTACTTGGTTGCATGTGAGAAATTGAGGAGTTTCACTGTCAATATCATCAACATGTACAAACTCGAAAAAGTTTTGATGAAGGGTTAAAACTCCAGCGTTGCTGTCACTGGCTAATGGTATGGATCCTCTAATTTCACTAGCTAAGTAGCCTAAGTCTCTAATGAGTACATCTCCATAAGAGTGATTTAATTCTTTTAAAAAGGTCTGGGAGTTTCCTCCGGTCCAACAACCGATGATAGAAAGTTCAGGCCAGAAATGACTGGGACGGAGTTTTAATTCCTTGTCACTCTTCCATAGTTTTTCTAGTTTGTCAGCTAGTTGTGGATTGGGACGTAATTTTAACTCAAGAGCCTTTCTGAGATCGTAAGAAATAGTTAAATCTCTTTTTAGTGTGCCGCTTCTGATGTCTTCTATTAGAGTCTCTTTCCATTCGTCCGATTTTTTAGCTAAAAGATTTAAAGTGCTGGGATTAGCTGTGGAAAGGAAAGTAACATTCTCTTCAATGGCCATTCTTAAAATACAGTAGTATCTGGAATCATAGTGATCAATGGTGAAGATATCATAGGGAATGGCATACTTTTTTTGTACAACTTTATTCATCCCTTTAGCAAATTGTCCAGAGGTTGAGCCAAAGGGTGTTCCATCGGGTGCTTTTCCTTCTTCCGCAGGTGATACAATGGTAAGAATTTTTCCATCATAACCAGCAGGACGATCTTTATAAAGTTGATAGGCCCATAGACGAGCGACCGCTTTGTGAGATAATTCGCTGGCTTTTTCGGTGATGGGAATATATTTAGGCTCTCCAGTGGTGCCACTGGTGGTTGCGTAACTAATAGGTTTACCTTTAACGAGGGCATCTCGGCCACCATAGAGGTGTTTGTCAATGTAGGGTTTCAAGGTATCATAGGTTTGTACTGGAACCTTATTTTGAAAATCTTTTATAGATTTAATGTTGTCAAAGTCATGATCTTTACCAAACTGAGTTTCTCTATTTTCTTTTATGATATCTAACAATACTTTTGATTGGGCTTGCTCTGCATGTCTCGTTTTAAAGTTAAAGCGGCTGTGCCATTTGACGCCAGTAGTAACTAAACCCAACTTAAATGCCAAATTACTAGGAAAATCTTTTAATTTGTCAGCGGCAGAGTTGTCGTGGTTGGTAAATAGTTTTTTGCCTTCATCAAATAGAACTTTATCTGCTTCCCAAAACATTTTTAATCCTACTTTGACCTTATTTAGACTGTTGCTAAATTTAAAGTCAGAAGTGGTCTCTAGGTTTTTCTTGTCTTTATTTTCATTATTATTGCTCACGATACCCTCACTTTACTTTGACATCCTTGTTGGTAAAAGACACTCCAAGTGCCTAGCCCTATGTATCATAGATATTTTGCAATTGTCAAATGAAATTATAAAAAATACCAAAAAATAATAATAATATAAATAAAAACAAATGCTTGAGAATTAGAAAAGCGAGCCCCCCCCCAGAGGGGGTACTCGCTTGTAATTTGCTCAATGACACCTTTTAGAAAACAGGGGCCTCCGGTGGTATTTCCGGCAAATTGAACCTGTTCAGATGAGAATTTTAAAATTAGTCTTACTGATTAACTGTAACTATTTGAAAAATTTAGGATTTCATCATGAATAGAGCCATTTTAAAGTTACTCACAGCTTCCAGGGCATGAGGCTCATTCGCAGGCATATTAATAATCTCTCCTGCATGGAGATTGAACTTCTCACCTGAAATGGTAATTTCCGCATCCCCTTCCAGAATATGGACAAAGGCATCAAATGGAGATGTGTGCTCTGAAATCCCTTGTTCTTTATAGAAAGCAAATACGGTGATAGAAAAGGGGCCTTTGTTTAGTATGGTTTTGCTTTTCACCATGTCCTCTTCATAAGAGATCATTTCGCTCAGATTGAAGATGGTTTTAGTTGGGAGTTGGTTTTTGGTAGCATTCATATTCCTATCTCCTTTGGATTTTGAATTAGAGGGTCTTATTTCCCCCTCATTTAAAAGTGTAGTACAATGATAGATAAAAATCCTTGACTTATATCAAGAATCTAAAGAAAAGGTTTTTATTATTATGTTAAATTACAAACTTGGTTGGGGAATTAGGCTTTCAATTGCTCTTTTTACCCTTTTATCACTTTTTTTCTGCGATACCCCTCCGGCGGCTAAATCAACATCTGATAAGAAGGAGCCTCCCCTTAAAGAGGAGATTAAAAAGGATTTCTCTAGCCAGCAGAATAATAGTAATGGGAATGAGAATAACAGTCAAAATACCAATAACAATGACCAGACCTCTTCACCAAAAGACCAGGGTCAACAAAAGGAGCTTGCAAAGTTAAAAGCAGCAAAAGTTCCTTCTTATCAAAGTATCAATATGAAAAGGTTAGGGGTCAATATGTCCCCTAAAGTCTCCCCTAAGGTTTCACCCAAGGTTTCCCCAAAAGTATCTCCTAAACTAGTGGCCGCAGAAAAAAATCCCAATGACGCTTGCCCTATTCCCACGGGTTTAGGTGTAGCTGGGCTTATGACTCAAGAAGTTTGTTTAGCTTTTTCTATGGTCAGTGATCTCTTTTACGGAACCAGTGATGGTGACCTCAACCATGATGATCAGGTGGATTGCTTGGATTTTTTGCAGGATGGTATAGAAGGGGAGCGAGCTGGTTTTCTTTTTCATTTAATTTGTCCCAAAGAATTTATTGACAATGACAAGGTATCTGAATTGGGTAATAACGCTGATCCTGAGGGAACCCCAGCAAAGATGTTTAATGTACAACAGCGGGCCTATGCTGTTAGTTTTAAACCTTTTCATAATTCTATCCCTGGTGTGGGATTTTGGACCCGAGGTAACAGTGAGTCTTACCCTGTAAACCTTAGGGTGTGGTCTTCTAAAAAGCGAAGTATATTAGGCAGGGAGCCTACTTTGGATGATTTGTTACCAACAGCTGCAGTCTGGGGAAGCGATGCCTTTGAAGGCAATGTTTTCTTAATTGGCGATGCCTATTCAGCTAACCCCGACTATAAAGTCAAAGTAGTGATGCAATCAGGTAAAGATACTAATTTTGAACTTTGTATCAGCTCTCCTTCTCCCACTGTTTGTTATCAAGAAGATCAAAAACATGATTTTGGAAGCGGTCTCAAGTCAGTTGAATACTTTGGTAAGGAGTTTAGCACACCTAATGGTGCTCATATTCATGCAATGGCTAATGACCGTTTGTTTCCTTCTTTTATTGTTATAGAAGGAGCTTACTCTTATGATAAGGAAAGCGCAGAAGCTATGCTGAAAGAAGTGGCTATTACCCCTATCAATGATATTGATTTGAGTGCCACCCGAACTCGTTATTTTAGAATGATTCAATGGGAAGATGAGTTGTGGATTTCCATGGAGTTTTTGGACGAAAACAGTGAAAGACTTTCCCTGGTTGTTCCTGTGATGGGCGATATTACCGCTACCACTGCAGCGGGTAGCTGCTTCAATGTCGAAGAGGGATTGGGTTCTACTTGCACTAAATTAACCGATATAGAAAATAAATACGGTGCTCTGTTCAAGGGAGTAAGTAGTTTTGAGCGAGTGGTGGGAGGAAGTATGGTTAATGATATTGATTTTTCTAATCCACCTAAGACCACTGAAATTAAGACTCTTCCCTAGGAAAAGGAGGTTGCTATTAAAGTTAAGTTAATCCCTTATTTAATAATTTTCTATTTAATCTTAGGGTTGACCTCACTCTCAGGTCAAGGAGTGGGGGGACCTTGTGATAAATTATTTGATGAACATTATTCAGATGAGTTAGCAAGTTTCCTACACATTCCTAAATTGCCACCGGAAGTGGCTGAAAAAAGAAATGCGGCTTTACTTACCAGATTGAATAACCAAATTAATGTTCCTGAAAAGGGCATCTCCATGAATGATGCTTTCGAAATATTTAATCAGTTAGGAGAGCATCCCACCGCCTCTTTGAAACAGTTAAATAAATACGATCCCGCTGGTTGCTTTGGATTTTGCTTTGGACGAGCTGTGGCTGTTCATTTAGCGGCGATAAATAGAAATATACCCAATGAAAATATCCGGAAAATGTGGGCGGTAGGAAATCTTAAAGCCTTTCAAACCGAGTGGCTCAAGATTTGGGAAGTGGTGGTCCCCACCGATATGCATGTGTGGGATTTTCATGTAACAACCATTATCAGATCTAAGGATGGAGGTTGGTGGGCGATTGATCCAGTTCTCATTGCCCCTGTCAAAGCAGAGGTTTGGTTCGAAATCATGCACAATATGAATCCTGATCGAGATACTCAACTCATAGTTTCAAGACCTTCCCGTTTTAGTGTTTTCCCTGAAAGATTGGAGGGAGTCATGAGTATGCCTAACTGGTATTATAATGGGTACTTTCATGATCTCGTAAAATCATTTCCAGAGGCCTACCAGAGTATCGCGAATATGCAATAGTTAGGTCATGCTCACTTCTTTGAGCAGTTTCAAGGGTCCAACTTTATTTAAGCTCTCCATCTGCTTATCATTTGCCAGAAAAAATGATCCCACAAAGCCGAGAGCATTCACAGAGATATCTTGATAGTACTCTTTACTTCGTGGAACAACTAGCATCCAATCTTTCGTCACGAGTAAGTTATAGGGAAAGGGTTGTTCTAAACTGGAGAGAGAGGAGATCTTGCCAATATTTTTCAGCGCTTTTTGATAAAGGGATTCAATTTTGCGTCCCGCTGTTTCGTCCTGAGCTATAAAACCAGGAGGAAAGAAACATATCTGATTTTGAAAGGGTAGCCTCGACGCAGAAACAAGTTGGAAGAAAGGAGCCTTTGCCGGGAAGAGATGGGTGATCGGAAGCTGTTCTTGATTTCTTGCTATGGGGAGTGGAACGATTTGCAAATGTTTATGAGATTGACTGGCTCCTGCTTCAGCTCCGCCATTGTAGAACCCTAAGGATGGAAACTCTTTCATGCAGCCTGCGAGAGCGGTGAAATCAAAAAAGTTGAGTAAATTAAGTTGGGGCTCGAACTGGTTGGTGATGAGTAATAGGTGGTGATTTAGGACTCTGAATTTATTCAAAACAACTGTATGATGAGGTGGAATCGTTCCGATGGTTAATGCCGGATCGGGGGGATCAAAGGGGTTTTTCTTTACTTTAAAAGTTTGACGATCATAGGTGTCGAGGGCCTTTTGTTTTAGGCTGGTTACCTGACGGGCAACAAATTCAATATCCTGCTCCATAAAGGAGACTTCGGTGGTGTGAATGGGGAGCAAATCTCCGCAGGCCAAGGCTGATTCAGAAACTTTAACAGTTTGTTCCCATAGCTGTCCAGGAGTAAGTAAGGAGCTGTTTTTGGACTTGTTCATTGAAACATCTTTTTTATTATATCCAGAGTTTTCACTAAAATATCGATCTCTTCTTTTGTATTGTAAAAAGCAAAAGAGGTCCGTAGCAGGGCAGAAATTCCCAAGCTCTTTAAAAGCGGTTCTGCACAGTGGTGACCCGCTCGGGTTGCAATACCATGATCATTTAGTAAGGAAGCCATGTCATGGGGATGAATTTGATCCAGGGTAAAGGAAATGATACTTGTTTTGTTGGTATTTGCTGCAGGGATATGTATGCCAGGTATTTGGATTAGCTGAGATTGAGCATAGTTAAGGAGCTCTTTTTGCCTTTGGTAAATTTGTTCTCTGCCGATTAAATTAATAAATTCAATCGCTGCTCCCAGGCCAATGACCCCACTTACATTGGGAGTGCCGGCTTCAAACTTATTAGGATAAGGGGCAAATTCACTGGTTTCTAGTGAGGCTGTTTTTACAGTCCCTCCACCTCCGGTGTAGGGTTGCAGGATATTGAACCATTTCTTTTTGCCATATAAAACTCCAATGCCTGCAGGACCGAGCATTTTGTGAGCGGAAAAGGCATAAAAATCGCAATCTAACTTTTGCACATCCACAGAAAGTGAAGAGACCCCTTGTGCTCCATCAACTAAGACCGGGATATTTTTTTCATGAGCTATCTTTACAATGTCAGTAATGGGGTTGATGGTACCTAACACATTGGAAGCGTGTGTGACTGCTATGAGCTTAGTCCTCTTATTTAGCATGGAAGGCAAATGGGTAAGATCGAGTTCTCCTTCAGGAGTGAGGGGGATAAATTGGAGTTTGCCTTTTAAATTTTGGCAAAGCAATTGCCATGGAATGAGATTGGCATGATGCTCCATTAGTATAATTTCATCACCTGGTTGGATTATGTTGGTAGCCAAGAGCTGAGCCACTAGATTTATAGAGCCTGTGGTTCCGCTGGTGAATAGGATCTCTTCTTTGTGTTCTGCACCAATGAACTTTTGGACTTTAACCCGAATCTCTTCAAAAGTTTTATTCGCCTTTTCCGCATAAGTGTGCACACCTCGTCTTACACTGGGTATTTGGTACTTTTGAAATTGGAAAATGGCTTGGTTAACCGGCTCTGGCATTAA
>CAYFLR010000045.1:34406-42812 GCA_964343805.1 uncultured bacterium
CCGCACTATCAAAATAGACGAGGTCTTTCCCTTTGGAGGTGTGGCATAAATGGGGAAAGTTCTGTCTAATACTTGCAATATCGTTATTCATTTTGTCTTAATGTAGGGGTGAATAAATGATAACTCTGTGTTTTGTTCTATTTTTTGTAGAGCACTCTCATCTTGATGGGTAATGCGAAGTTGGTCAATCTTGAACAACTTCCTATATTGCTCTAGTAGTACGAGTACTGATTCCAGTTGATGATTGAGATGGGCAGTAGCCGTTAAATCCAACACTAAGTTTTGAAACTGTTCTTCATTAGGAAGGTCATAATAGAGTTGGATGAGGGCCTCTTTAATATGAGCAGGTTTTACTTTTTGAAAATCTTTGCAGATCATTTCAATATAGAGCTCATCTTTTTTCTCTTCTACCTCAAAATAAAAGCTGGTTTTAAAAAGATTATTATAAATAGAAAAAAAGATTCCTTTCACTTGATCTGCAAAATAAAGCAACGGCAATACCTGATGTCCATGGGCCAGATAGTGCATCATCCAGGCTAGATAGACCGCTAAGGCTCCCCATCTTAAGGGAGGTTCAGGAATTAGAAAAAAAGGTGCAAAGCTACTAAAAAACAAAGCTCCATCAGCCATCAGTTTAGGAAATCTCTCCTTGACCTTTTTATCTTGGATAAAGAAGCGCTTCATAAACCAGCTTACTAGCAGCATTAGGAGATAAAGTCCTAATGAGAATGTCAGAATGCGAGAGCCTAAGCGATGGGTCGAATGATTTAAAGCCCACACTGCCTGACTGGAAGCGCCTGTTATAATACTTGCAATAATTAAAAGGTAATGCCTTTCAAGGGAAGGAACCGGATTTGACATAGAATCTCCTTACTCATAAAATGATGGCCCCTATTTTTAAATAGATCCAATCATTTTACAATGGTAATTTATGGCAGTTTAAAAAAATATAAAGGAAACTGATGCTGGAACCCATAGCTAATCCAAATATCTTGCATAAAACAAAGGGGCATTTTTCTACCAGCTGGCAGGTAGATATGAATGTTGACGAACTCATAGAGTGGAGTGCTCTCTCCATTCCCGATCAAATGAGTAAGGCTGTTGCTAAAAGGAAAATTGAATATCTGGCCGGGCGATATTGTGCTCAGCAGGCCATGAAGAAGTGTGGCTTCAAAGAGACGGCTGTGGTCGGCCTAAACAAAGAAGATCGAGCTCCTGTTTGGCCAAAAGGAATAATTGGCTCCATAACTCATACTGGAGGGTTTGTCTCAGCCGTTGCTGATTTTGCATCTCATATTCGGGGGGTAGGCATTGATACGGAAAAAATCATTACTCAAAAATCTGAAGCCTCTTTAGAGAGAATGGTTCTGAATCCTCCTGAATTTGAACTCGCAGAGACTCTATGTCCGGAAGTTATAAGTCAGCATGAGTTTTACACTTTGGTTTTCTCTGCCAAAGAGAGTATTTATAAGTGCTTATACCCTTTGGTAGGACGCTTCTTTGGCTTTAAAGATGCGAATATTGTAATGGTTGATCTGTCCAAGAGGTGTTGGCAATTTCAATTGACTACCCACCTTCATCAGAATTTTCCCAAGGGCTTTGAGGGGATAGGGAAATTTGCACTCGATTCGAATCTGGTTCACACTGCATTTGAACTCTTATAACCACTTAAATTTAAAAAGAAAAATTGCTTATTTAAAGTCTGCCTTTCCCTATGTCGATAAGTAAGGTGTTAATTTTTTAGATTTCTCCATCACTGAGAGGGTTTCATATATGATCAAGCATAAATTCTGGTTTAGCTTTATCTCAACCTTTTTATTTATCCTGGTTTTGGCCTATCAGAATTGTGATGGGACCCCTAATAGAGTGATCTCTAAGAATCAGAGCTCCGTGAAAGGGGGAATTGGATCTCCTTTGAGTCCGACTGACACTAAAGTGGAGAAACAAGATCATGGAAAATCGGTGGAAAAGCTAATTTCAGGACTTCCAACCATTTTGGAGGTGGACTGCAACTTAGCTTGGGAACAATTTATAAAGAATAAAGAGGTGGGACAGTTTCGAACCTATCGGATGAAAAGTTTGTCTCAGATAGAGGGAGAAAAGCCACACTCCTTTCAATATGAAACTGAGGATACCATCACGGTGGTTGAAATCACTGAAAACCACATGACTGAAAATACAGTCACCAAATATGATAAAACTTTGTTAGAGCAGCTTTTAGCCAGTCAGCCTGAATATCAAGACAAATTGAAGGTGAATGAGGATGTGGGGCAGCCCTATGAATCGACAGTTATTTCTCATAAAACCAAAGCGAATGTTAAAACTGCTTGTGAAAGTGGTCAAAATTCTATGGTGGTCACTGGAACCACCTTTATGAATTCTAGTGACGGGATAGGAGGAATAGAGATCCTAGAACAGAAGTTAGACACGGTAACCGTTCAGGCTGGGACCTTTATGGCTCAATATTTAAAAACTCGTCATGTGGTCACTGGAGAGAATGGGAGTGAAGGGACCTACTTGAGTGAAACCTGGCAAAATGAAAAGTATGGGATCGTTAAAACCATTACCCAGGCTATAAAAACTGAAAAGGCGAGCTCTGGAGATCTAATCCAAAGCTCGCAAGAAATTGTGACAGAATTGATTGAAGTCAATTATTAAATCCTAATAAAGCTGACAAACCATTGGCAATGTGGTTCCAAAGTGATCTTGAATCCAACTCATAATCATTACAGTGCGGAATAGGGGCTCTCCCTCCTCAATTTTCTTCACAGGAAGTAAAAATTGAGTGGATCCTATATTATCTAAACCGAGGTCGTAACGCAGATGATCTTTATATTTTCTGGGTCGATAGGAAGGATCATTGTCTATGGTTTCCCCGTTTTGATAGCCTTGAGCCCAGATAAAGAGTTTATCATTTTGATAAGAGTAAGCTCTGTTGACATCTTCAGGATAGGTGATTGTAAAGTTACCTGAGTAGTTATTGAGACTGTAAACAGTTTTATCTCCTTGCTGCTTTTTTTCGATTTGGCCTCGAACATTCGCCTGAACATAAAAACCGTCCGCTTCCCAATACCCAATGCTGCCACAAACCAGGTTATTCTTTTGCAGTGAAGTGGTTTCTGCATGTAGGTCGTTAAAGCCCATAGCCATAAAAGAAAGAGTTATTATAAGTGCTAAATAGATATATCTCATGAGATTCTCCTTTAAAAATTTGATTTGCCACTCAGTGTGGCTATGAACAACTTTATAAGAGAAGTTAAAAGATAAATCAATTATATTAACAATATTGTACTTATCTAATAATTAGATTTATAAAGGCTTAGGCTACCGCTTGTAGTAACTGCTCCGCTCGATCGTGAGAGGTATTAATACTTAGGACCTTTTTCAGAAAGTAAATGCCTTGATCCATCTCTTCCAAATGGAGATAGGCTAGGGCTAAGTTAAAGAGAATCCGCACATCATTGGGCGATCTTTTTAGAGCCATTTTGTAATACTTAATGGCTTCTGGAATCTGATTTTTTCTTCTTAAAATAATGGCCATTAAGTTGAAAACTTCGATGCACTCTTTGGGGTCACTGATGGTCAACTTCTTTAAAAGTAAATAAGCTCTTTTAAATTGTCTTAGTTTAATGAAACATTTGCATTGAAGAATTTTGAGATTATTGGGTATTGTTTCTAGATATTTCCAATATTTCATTAATAATTTAATCACTTTTTCAGGAGGAGAAAGGCGAAACAGGGTTTTGGCCAAATAGTGCAGTAGGTAAGCGTTGTCACTGTTACCTTCTTTGATCAGTAAAGAGGGTATATGATCTAGCAATGTTTCGTCTTTTTTAAGGATAGCTTGTTCATATTGCATACAACGAGCAATGACGTTGTGTCCATCAATTGCACAGGCTCGATTTAAGTGATAATTCATTTTATCGGTGTTTCCGTCTTTCTGATAAGCGAGGGCCATCTCAAAATTAGACCTAGAAGAGTCTGGGGTTCGTTTGTAAATCTTCTCCACAATACTCTTAAAAATAGAAAAGTTTTTGCTTAAATAAGCACTTTTACTCTGGCTGAAGCTGTTTTCAATTCCTTTGGGTGAATTAAAGTCAGCCACTGTTTTTTCAATAGCCAATTTCATAGTGGAAAGTTTAAATGGAGCCATTAATAGCGACTTTATACCGTATTCTTTAAATATAGGGAGCTGATTTTGAACAATATCTTCCGTCACTGTTTTCTCACCTGTGAAGGCAATGATAGGCATATTCAAAATCTCTCGTTGGCTTTTCACTACTTTTACAAAACGACATTCCTGTTTCATCATAAGGTCGAGATCACAAAGTATGAGATGAAATGTTTGTTCCTTACATATATTAATCGCTTCCAGGCAGTTGGGTACATAAATCACTTTGTATTCATCTGAATCAATATACAAGGCTACTTTATTGGCTAAAATCACATCATCTGATACAATCAAAACGGCTTTTTTTCGACTTATACTAAAAGGTTTCATGCCTATGGTCCTTATTAAATGTATTAAACATTTGCTGTGCAACTGCCACCGTTATCGGAAAAAGTCTCAATATACTCAAATATTTCTGAATAATGATTTAAATTCGAGGGGTTAAGAGATGGGGAAATACGAAGTTCCTTTTAAGCGGCAAATAGCTCTATTTCTGATGTTGACCTTATTTGTAGTGGTGGCCTGTCAGGGAGATGATGAGGATTCTAAAAAAGAAGAGGATGACCCTATCAGCCATGAACCCGATGATAATTCAGGCTTTAATGCGGAGTTTTATTCAAAATTGCGAGCAGAGTGTCATGAAAATGCGGCAAAAATTTACTGGCACAGCGAAAACGACTATGTGGGATACCCTATTTTTTATTTGAAAGACTTTAATGAACGCCCCCTTTGTCATCAGAAGAACATTGATTGTGAAGAAAGAAATGGGGAATTAAAAATCAAGGGATTACCAAAAAGAGAGGAGTATAATTTCTATACTCGCATCGGACCTGTCAGTGATAATGAAGAGGAAAATATCTCAATAATTGAGTGTAGAATAGAACATACTTCTGATGAGGATTACCCCGGTGAGGAAAATGAGAGTGATGAAAGTTCCTCCAATGGCTCCTCTGGGCCCTTACGACCCAGTGATGTGAGTGCGTCAACTGATATGAGATTGGTAAAATCTACTTCTGAAGATTTATCTATTGTACCCACCTTGCTGAGCGGAGAGACTTCCTTTACTGATCATGCCACTAGTTTTTCTGGAACTGCAGTGATTGCTTCCTATGGCCCTTTAACAGTTGTAAATAACTCTGTGAGTCCTCAAAATCTGAACTCTAATAATTATGAACAATTGGATGCCGGGTATTTAGATGCCTGGAGCCATGACTTCACCATTGATATTGATGTGACAGCCCACTTTCCTGATGGAGCTGAGCAAGCATGTCGATTTCTGACACCTTATCACAATATGGGATGTAATTTGGGAGCCTTTGAAATATCAGAAAGTGATATTTTAGGAGGAGATTTGGTGGTGGAGGCCTATGCAGCCAATGGCTCTTCGAATGATGAAAGTCGAGCTT
Organism: uncultured bacterium; assembly: GCA_964343805.1. GTDB lineage: Bacteria > Bdellovibrionota_B > Oligoflexia > CAYFLR01 > CAYFLR01 > CAYFLR01. The sequence goes on from CAYFLR010000045.1 coordinate 39,984, forward strand.
CTCCAATAAGAACTGTCCGTTATATTGTTAATCAGATTACCAACACCAGAAGTGATCAGAGTTTAGATGACCTAGATACCAGTGCTACTATTTTGACAGTGTTTAATAATGATCTCTTCTTTAAGGGAAAAAATAATGCCGGAACCGAAATGGTTTTCCGTTACCGAGATAGCACCGAGTATTTAACCCAATTTACCAATTTTAATAGTAACCAAGACAATACCACCTGGATGTTTCCTTTTGAGAATCATCTCTTTTTTGATGCAACAGCTGCCTCTGGAGGAACAGAGCACACTCTCTTTAGTTGGAACGAAACAAATGGCTTTACCAAAATTTTTTCAGGGGGTCCCACCGCGAATCCGCACTCACCGGTGGCCTATAAAGATAAACTCTTTTTTGTGGGACATAAAGGGTCAGGAGTCTATGATTATCTAGCCTATGATGCTGAGAGGGGAAAAGTCTACAGTGTGGCTGATTCTGATTCAGGAAATGATGATGGTTCAAAATACCCATATGTGTATAAAGATAGATTATATTTTATCTCCAAATCCTCTGGTATGTATCGTCTTCATCGTTATGTAGAAAATGATAATGGCAACTCTTTTTCTCAGATCACCCACTTTAGTTCGGGTGATGATTTCGATTTAACTTCTTCTCCTCTTTATATTGAAAATGAGGGACATCTCTATCTGGTGGGGGGAAGTACCAGTAGCCCTGCCGATTACAAACTCTATGAACTTAATAACTCTAATGGGAATTTAATTTTAGTTTCTAACCCGCGTAATAATAGTTCAGCCAATGATTTCTCCGATGCCAGAGAGTTGGTGGCCTTTGAGGGGGATCTTTACTTTACGGGAAGAAACCAAAATAGCTATTCCAAACTCTATCGTTACGATGCAACTCTTGATCAAACCATTCAAATCACTAACACCAGGGGAAATTGGGATAATGATACCCCTAAGTATTTAACCATTATGGATGATCAACTCTACTTTAGCCTCAATGATCGCTCTTATCTGAATAGACTTTTTAGTTACAGTCAAGAAGATGGCTTGCGTTTAGTAGGAGTTATAAATACTGACATTTCTGATTATCCTTCTCAGCTGACCGTTTACAACGGTCAGCTCTATTTTACAGCCTATCGGCAGAGTGGGGTAAGAAAACTCTTTGCCTATGATCTTGAGTACCACACCATTATTCAAGTCTCTAATACTGCCAATAATAATGCGGTTTCTGATGATCCAAAAATACTTGGTCTGTATGACAACCAGTTAGTGATGAGTTCTATCACTGAGAATGGGGGGAGAAAATTGTACCTGGTGTGTGAAACCACGGCCGATTGTAATTAGCCAACTCATAGCTTCAGTTTCCGGGTGCCAACTAATTAGCCCTTTACTGGTAGGTAAACGGAAAAGCAGCTTCCCTGATCTTTTTTACTTTCTACTTTTATTTTTCCATTGTGTTTTTCTACGATGGATTTCACTATAGAAAGTCCGAGGCCAGTTCCTGCTTCCCCAGCAGTTCCCGAGGTAGAGCTTTTGGTGAATTTTTGAAATATATTTCCAATTTTATCAGATGGTATACCTACCCCATCATCTTTGACTTTCACCTCAATCATACTCTCTTCAAAAGTATCGATTTCAATATGAATATTACCTTTAGAAGGAGTAAATTTGATGGCATTAGAAAGCAGGTTGTTGAAAACTCGTTTTAATGCCATGCCATCCCCATAAAGTAAAATGGGATCTTTAATATGGTTCTTAACATAGAGCTGAATTTTCTTAATTCTAGCGGAACCTTGCATGATGTTAAGAATTTCTACGATCAATTGATTGAGATCCACCTCTCTAAAGTGCATATCCTCATTAAAACCAATCTTACCTAAATCAAGCAAGTTATTGATGAGCTGAAGTAGGAAGTTAGCGGCATCTCGAATGGATTCCATCTGTTCTAATTCTTTTGGAGTTCGATCTTTTTTTCTTAAAAGAAGAGCGATGTATCCAATGATACCGGTGAGCGGAGATTTTAAATCATGTGAGCAGATAGAGAGAAAATGGTCTTTGAGAGTGTTCAGTTTTCGAAGTTCAGATATATTTCCTTTGAGAGATTTTTTCACATTAAAGGTATCAATTTGGGAGTAAACTCTGGCAATGAATTCCTCTTTGATAAAGGGCTTAAAAAGGTAATCGGTGGCACCGGCATTAAAATACTCAATAATGTCTTTGCGGTTGGTGTTGCCAGTCAACATAATGATGGGAATATCTCTATTGCCGCACTCTTTACGAATTTTAGTGGTGAGCTCGATGCCAGAAAGATTGGGCATTGAATAATCGGTGATAACTATATCTAGATCGTGCTCATGTTTTTGGTAGGCTCTAAAACCCTCTTCTCCATCCTTGGAGGTGATGACAGTCATGCCTAATGATTTTAAATTTTCACGGATGATACGACGGGAGACCATAGAATCATCTATAACCAGTGCGGTACAATGGGCAAAGCGACTTTCTGAGCGGAGGAGTTTATTCACCCCAGAAAGCAATTCACCAGGTCCGAACTCTTTCTTTAAAAAATCAGTGGCTCCTAATTCAAAACCTTTCATGCGGTCTTGGAGATTATCACTACCGGTAAAAAAGATCATTGGGGGAGGAGACTTTTTCTTTTGTTGATAATAAAGTCCCATTTTTTCACAGGTCTCTAGCCCTGAAATACCAGGCATTTCCACATCTAAGATGATCAGACTGACCTCTTGTTGGTCGATAATCTCAAGAGCTGTTTCTCCACCTTCTGCTTCAATAATAGTATTTATATTTGGCTTATACCTCCAAACAA
>CAYFLR010000045.1:42822-45072 GCA_964343805.1 uncultured bacterium
GTACGAATAGTAGAACTATCGTCCACAATAAGAATACTTCGTTTCTCATTCACAGCAATAAAGTCCTAAAGAAGGTTTAAGTTATTTTAATCTTAATTTATTATTATATAATAGAAACGCTTTCTTGCGTATAAAATCTTATAAGGATTCGCTTTTTTATTTTTGGTATGATGGCAAAAGTAAAGATACAAGTTGGATCAGAATAAGGGAGCTGCACTTTGCACTATCTACTCAACTTTTTTACCCATCGTCTCTCTTTTACTGCCAAAGCGCTGGCCTTCACTTTTATCATGGGAATTTTGTTGGGATGGGCTTTTGATCTACTACAAACCCACTATATTCGCGACTATTTCCGGAAATTGGCAATTAAAGATCTAAGGACCGAAGCTGAGAGAGATGGCGTTCATTTTCATAAGAGCATCGAAGGGATCAGGCACCTTGCATCCATGATCAGCCGCCAGCAAAAAACTTTTAATTATGTACAAAACCTTTCTATCCTAAACGATGAATCATCTAAAGTCGTGGTTCACTCGGAAATTCCTAACTGGCTACCAAAAGATCAAATGTTAGAAGAGGGAGGGGGTGTGGATTATGTGTTTCTCTTTGATCAGCATCGAAGGGTGCGTGAATCCTATCAACCCGTCTCAAAGAATTCCGGCTTCTTAATTATGTTGGATAAAATCATTATTGATAAGAGTCACCAGCAAGCCATTCTAACCAAAATTGATAGTACCCTCTATGTCTTGGCTTCAGATCGGGTTTTTGGCAATGATGGAAGTATTTTAGCCACTTTATTAGTGGTGGTATGTGTGGATGAAAGATTTTTAAATAAAATGAATGATGGTGCGAGTGAAGATCGGTTGCTCGCTATTTTGGATAGTGAAGGTAAGAATGTATGGGTGAGTAGCGATCGATCCAAGGCTCCTCTAGGGGCGAGCTTAGAATCATTACAGCAAAGTTTTTTTATTATAGGCAATGAACTATATAACTTTGGTTCTCCAGAGGTCTCTCTTCATTTGGCTTCCTTTATATCTAAAAGTGGTTTTAATGAAATACTTGATAACTATGTATCTGATTTGAGAGTGAATCGCATCTATATTGCCCTAGGATTCATCATTATTTTTTCCATTTTGTTGTTGCAAACCACCCATCGCATAAGGAGGCTCAATCGGTTAATCAGTCGCTTCATTGAAAAAGAGCTCAATTTAAAATTTCCTCAACAGCAATCCAAAGATGAACTCCATCGTCTGGAATTTGAGTTTTATCGGCTTATGGATGATGTCCATCTGTATAAGAAATTAAAAAGTCGAGAAGAGAAACGAAAAAATAGGGTGGTAAAAGAACTTGAAGATTTTGCTTATATTGTTTCTCATGATTTAAAAGCGCCTTTGAGAGCCATTACCTCTTTGGCAGCTTGGTTAGTGGATGATTATAAGGATAAACTGGATAAAGCAGGACAGGAGACACTGGAACTTCTAATGAGTCGAGTGAGTCGCATGAATGACTTAATTGATGGGGTGCTCCATTACTCTCGTGCAGGACGAAAGTCGGATGATATAGTCGAGATAAACCTTCAATCAGCCGTTCTTGGTCTTATTGATTTATTAGCTCCTCCTGATCATATTGATGTAAGAATTAATAAAGAGTTACCGGTGGTGGTGGGAGAAAAAACCAGGATAACTCAAGTGTTTCAAAACTTACTCTCCAATGCGGTCAAGTACATTGACAGAGATGTGGGAGGAGTAATTGAAATTGATTTTGAAGAGGAAGAGAGTCATTTTAAGTTTTCGGTAAAAGATAATGGACCAGGAATTGACCCAAAGTTTTTTGATCAAATATTTAAGATCTTTCAAACCCTACAAAATAAAGATGAAACCGATTCTACTGGAATTGGCTTATCCATTGTAAAAAGAAATATAGAAACCATTCATGGGAAAATTTGGGTCGAGTCCGAGCCGGGAAAGGGAACCACTTTCTTCTTCACTATTCCTAAAGTAAATCTTCCCAAGTGATGTGCTTGGCGTTCAATAAAGCATCTCCTATAACCAAGGCGGCCATATTTTCCACTACAGGAACTATCCGTGGGCAGAGGCAGGGGTCGTGTCTTCCTTTAACTGTAATCGTGACCTCTTCTCCTTGTTCATTTAAAGTGTGCTGAGGTTTTGCTATGGAAGGGGTGGGTTTGATAATGAGGTCGCATTCAATATTTTGACCGTTAGATATTCCCCCTAAGGTGCCACCCATATTGTT
>CAYFLR010000045.1:45082-48925 GCA_964343805.1 uncultured bacterium
GGAAAACCCTTCTTTATTCATAGGGTCATTGAGTTCCGATCCTTTTTTTATAAGGGGGTAGCTCTCTCCCACTTCTCCAAACAAAATACCTTTGACTGCTCCAATGGAGATTAGTCCTTTAGCCAGATTGGCATCAAGTTTTTCAAAAACGGGGTCGCCTAATCCCACCGGGAGATTTGCAATGGTTAAATGAATGATTCCTCCGATGGAATCTTTCTGCTTTCGAATGTCTTTGATGAGCTCTTCAATGGATTTTTGGATACTTGGATCTGCTATGCGAAAGGGGTTTTGTTCGATGAATGAGGGTTCGACTCGTTGTCCTTGAATATCTCCTATCTGTTTAACATAGGCTTGAAAGGTGATCTTATAGTGATCGAGGAGCTGTTTGATAAGTGATCCAGCGGCTGTTCGGGCAATGGTTTCACGACCTGAACTTCTTCCTCCTCCTCGATAGTCTCTGAGTCCATACTTTTTAAAGTAGGTAAAATCAGCATGTCCTGGTCTAAACACATCTTTGATCTGACTGTAGTCTTTGCTTTTGTGGTCTTGGTTGTATACCAGCATACAGATGGGAGTGCCGGTGGTTTTACCGTCAAAGATTCCTGAGAGAATTTCCAGTCGATCGAGCTCTTTTCTTTGAGTGACAAATTTACTCTGTCCTGGTCTTCGCCGATCGAGTTCTTTCTGCATGATTTCTACTGATATGGGTATGCCTGCAGGTACATTGTCCATCACGCAACCCACTGCTTTACCGTGGGACTCTCCAAAAGTGATGAGGTTGATACTTTCTCCAAATTGGTTGGCACTTTTGGGATGGTCAGTCATTATTTTTCCTAATCAACTATTTTACAAAGAGTTTAATATCTTTCCAAAAACTAGGATAGGATTTATTTACGCAAGTTGCATCCAAAACCTCTACCTCAGCTTCAGGTAATAAAGCCGTTCTCACCGCCATAGCCATCCGGTGGTCGTCACTGGGATCAATGGGCTTTCGTTGTTTTAACCGGCTTGGTTCAATGTGCATCGTCTCAGTTGTGGTAGAGATTTTGCCTCCTAATTTTTTAAATTCTCTTTCTAGTACCGCAATTCGATCGGTCTCTTTGAAGCGGAGTTTGGAAATGCCATTAATCGTGGTTGTGGAATTTCTATGAAACGCCATAGCTGCGACGGTTGGAACGATATCTGGACAAAATGACATATCAAGAGTGAGGGGAGTACTTAAGTTTTTCATTTGCTCGGTGAGGGAGACAATCACCTTATCTCCCTGGAGAGAGTTAAAATCGAGATTGGTTATTTCAAAAGGTTGACCCGTTATAAAAGAGGCTGCATAGATATAGGAAGCGGATGACCAATCACCCTCCACCTGGTAATTACAATTCTCATATTTATGATTGGAAGCAAGCTGGTAACCAACTATCTCATTAAGGTCATTTCTCTTTACTTCACATGGTACGCCAAAGGATTGCATGGTTTTTAAAGTCATGTCCACATAGGGAAGTTCTTTTTCTGGCCTGAGGAGTTTAAACTCTGGAGGGCCGGGAAGATAAGGAGCGATCATTAATAAACCGGACAGGTACTGAGTACTGGTTTCGGTGGAGATAGAAATACTCGGCTGGGGCTTTACTCCGTTATTAATAAACTGTATGGGAAGGGTGTGGGCGTCATCCTTATCTGTGAGCATAGATCGACAGTTGACACCCCATGATTTTAATACCGAGGTCATATCCTTAAGTGGACGTTTTCTCATATAGGAGTTGCCATCCAGGCTGAATCCAGGTTGGTAGAGCAAGGATAAAGCGCTCATAAATCTTACAGCGGTGCCTGCATTTTCTAAATAGATAGCTGGGTTTTTAGGGCTTTTAAACTCTGTATTTCCCTTTATTTTTAACTGCTCCGGTTTGACTTCAATATTCACTCCCAGTGCATTCAATCCCTTAATAAGGACTTGAGAGTCATTGCAATTTAAATAATTATGCAAATAGGATTCGTGAGTAAAGGATGAGATAAAGAGGGCTCTTTGAGTGTCACTTTTAGATGCGGGGACTTTAAGTTTAATCATGACAGTTCCAGCATTTGTTTAAGGGAAGGAAGCTTAGCTAGCAGACTTTCAATTTCGGCCACCGGATAGAGGTGAAAAGAGGTTTCACCAATGTTCTTAAGTAAGGAAAAACCTATTTTTTGATCTTGGTTTTTCTTATCAGAAAGCATAAAGGGGAGTAGGTTAAGCGGTGTTAAGTCTCGTAAAAAATTCTCATCTTTTAGAAAGAGCCATTCTGTGTGATTGATGATATTCTTTTTTAAACTATTTACGATCTCATCATAAATTGCAGTGGGGAGCAACTCCAACTTACTAGCTAAAAAACATTCTAAAATAATTCCTATTAAAACAGCCCGACCATGGGAGACCTGATAATTTGTTGCTTTTTCGATAGCATGTCCCAAAGTGTGTCCTAAGTTTAAAAACTTTCTAACCCCTTTTTCATGAGGGTCTTCTTCCACTATGGTTTTCTTTATAGATAATGATTTCTCTATGACACTTTTTAAAAATACAGGATCTTTGGCCAGGATTTTTGAGTGATGAGATATAACCTCTTCATAGTGGAGCGGGTCACAAATGAGACCATGTTTTACCATTTCAGCCAGACCATTCACCATCTCTTCGTCGGGTAAGGTTTTTAATACTGTCGGATTAATATAAACCAGAGTCGGGTGATGAAAGCTGCCGATTAGATTCTTACCGGTGGAGGCATTAACCCCGGTTTTACCTCCAATGGTGGCGTCCACCATGGCAAGTAAAGATGTGGGGAAATTAATAAATCGCATACCCCGTAAAAAGGTGGAGGCTGCAAATCCTCCCACATCAGAAACGATACCGCCTCCCACACAAATCAGCAGGTCGTTACGGGAGAAGTTATTTTTTAGCAGTTGTTCATGGATTTGACAAACCGTATCCATGGTTTTGTTTTTTTCACCCACCGGCATGGCGTGAAAATAATTGGTATCAGTATCCAAGATGTCAGTTAGCTTTTGGGTGTTTTGATCAAAAAGGTAGAAAACCTTGTTGGGTTTTGGATTCAATTGATTTAAATGGAAGCTGAATTTTTGATCAAAAACTATCGGGTAGGTGGAGGAGTATCCGGGGATATTAATCTTCATGACTGGGCTCCATCCAGGCATTGTAGCCTAACTTTTCCAGGCTTTTGATGGCAAGGTGGGCATCCTTTTTAGTTTGAAAACCTAAGTTGAGGACTCCCTCATACCCTTCTCTAATGGTAATAATTTGCATCTGCTTTATATTGAGCCCTTGCTTCCATAGGAGCTCGGTCAGTTTGGCGAGGATCCCCGGTTCATCAGGGATATTCACATGGATATCGTAGATGGGGCGTATATAACCAATTTTGTTTTGTAATAGCTCTTTACGAGATTTGTTCGCTTCTTTGAATTCTTCTTCCAAATCCTGGAGGTTAATTTTGTCCTTGTTTTTTTGCAGGTACCTGGAAAAGAAATCTAAAGCCTCTCTGATAGCCGCTTGATTGGTGGCAAAAATATCTTTCCACATGGGAAAGGTTGACCCTGCGATTCGGGTCATATCTTTAAAACCTCCTCCAGCTAGCTTCAAAATATGGGGGTTGGCTTTATTTAAGGCCGCCACATCATTCATCAAGAAAACAGATAATAACTGAGGGAGATGGCTAATATTTGCCACAACAATATCGTGGGCAATGGGATTTAGATAGCTGGTTAAACCGCCAATCTGGTGAATGAGATCGGTAAGGGTAGAAAGATGGTCTTCGTTGCAATCGGGCTCGGGGGTTAGAATATAGGTACTGTTTTCGAAAATAC
>CAYFLR010000046.1:0-20754 GCA_964343805.1 uncultured bacterium
TGAACCGTCCAATTTTGAGACTATTAGTTACACCATTTTTCCCTGCACAAAGTAATTTTACCTTAATCATCCTCACAATTTACCTGAATTCATTTTTTTTGGCAGGAGATACCATGTTCTTTCTTTGTAATTTCTGCTATTAAAGATCTATTCACCATAAGAAAAAAGGAACCAATGAGAAACTTACCGTCTATAAGAATAATTCTTAGTATATTTTTTTTATTAACTTCCAACCTATTTGCAAATGAAATGCCGCCCAGCGGAATGCCGCCCAGCGGAATGCCGCCCAGCGGAATTCCACAAAGTGATAAAATTGAGGTTAAATGGAAGCAAGTGAAAGTAGCAGCACCACCATTAAACTTCTCGTTAGTACTTTTTATTTGTGGAATAGAAAACTATCGCTGTCATAAAATAGCCCAAAGTAATCAAATTACACTCCCCCACACTGGTGAGGTCAATCTATCTCAGTCTATTTTTGTCTCGGGTTACCACATTAATGATGTTATTGAAAATGCTCTAGATAAGAAAAGTGAGAATTACCAAATTGCAGTTCATCTCTATCAACATCCTCAAAGTGGTTTTAAGAATTTGATTGGAATAAAAGATGTACCTTATCGAGATTTAGAGACAGAAGTGTATCAGCAATATAAAGTGAGCGAACCATTTGAAGCCTCTTTTGACCCTCTCAAATTCGTCAACACAACCTTTGAAATTACCAAATTCGAAAATCAACCTATAGAAGAGCCTCCTTCTCAACCAGTGGATCCAACTCCAGAGCCAATTCCCACCGGCGGATTGACTCTGGAAGCTTATGATAACATCATCCAATCAGTGGAGGATATTTACCTTCCTCTGGTAAGTCAGCTCAGTTTTCGTTTAAAATTTGTCAGGCTTTGGGAGTCCTCTGAAGAAAATGCCATTGCTGGCATGGAAGAAGACAGTCAAGGTAAAATTTATAAAATGACCTTTCCCGGGGGTTTAGCCAGACATCCGAATATGAGCGCTGAAGCCTATACTCTAGTGGTTTGTCATGAGCTTTCTCATCATTTGGGAGGCGCTCCTACTTTTCCTGATGGAGCCTCTGTTGAAGGACAGGCTGATTATTTTGCTGCTTTTGATTGTTTACGTCGTGTGCTCATTAGAAAAATACAAACTGAAAGTTCCCGACAGAAAGTTCAGGTACCTGTATTAGTCAAATTTCTATGCTCCAAAGCTTTTAAGGATGAGGAAAACAGATATCTTTGCGAAAGCATTGCCTTTCATGGTTATAAAACCACCTCATTCTTTGCACAGAAAAAAAACCTTCCAGTTCCTGCTTTCACTACCCCTAGTTTAACAAGAGCCACTAAGTATTTTGAAGTTGGAGAAGACCCCCATCCATCCGCTCAGTGTAGACTAGATACTTACCTCGCTGCTGCCTTATGTAACAAACACCCACTTAGCAAAGAGGTTGAAGACAATAGTTTAGCTGGTTTTATTAATAGAGTACCTTTAGATGAAGTTGAGGTGTGCCCTAACGAGGAGTATTATACCTTAGGGGAAAGACCAATCTGCTGGTTTATCCCCTAGTTGATTTTATTTACATTTTCCAATTAAGGTTTCAGGATCTATGCCGTCTAACTGTGAGACTTTTATCTTCGGTGTATTCGTAGTCACTTCAAAGAATTGGTTTTCTTTTTCAAAGAATCCGTACCATTTTTGATCCACAAGTACAATAGACTGCTCCTTATCAAATCTTGCAATATCATAACTCAGGGTAGATGAGTCCTTGCACTTCATCTTAATGTATGTGGGGTAAATTCTGTCGGGATCAATGTCATTGAAGCTCCAGAATCGGAAGTTTTCAGTGGATTGACCTTGCCATTTCATGTCCATTACAAGGTTATCATTATTGGCATCAAATATAATGTAGGTACTTTCATCTGCATTGGATGCTTTAGCATAACCTACAAATTCTCCCTCACTAACCTTAGATAGGGTCAATTGATCAAAGGATTCACTACTTGGTGCTTCAATTCCTCCAGGATAGTATGCAACATAAAGAAATGAGTTACCTTCAATTTCAAAATAATCAAAATAAGTTGTACCTATAAAGACGGTGCTCCCCCCATCTTCCATAGGTTCTTCTTCGTTAAAATAAAATCCAGTTATATGGGTTTTAATTGCACTTTCGACAACCTTATTGTCATTATCGAGCGCCGTAGCAACACTCTTCACCTCCCCCTCATCATCATCCTCTTTTGCACAATGAAAAGATACCAGTAACCAAAGGCTTATAAGTAAAAGTCTTAAAATCATAGTGTTCTCCAATTTTTCAGTTAGATGACGCTACAACTCTTTTCGCATAAAAAGACTTTTACTTTAGACTTTTTTAATAGTTTCTGATTAGAGAGTCTTAAAGATAGGTATAGCAAGGACTTCTTTTAGTTTCTTTTCTTGATAAGGCGAATGTAACCGTAATCATTTTCTGTCACGATTATGTTCCCTTGAAAGTCCATGGCAACTGCGCGAGGCTCACTAATTTTGAAACCAGGAGTCTGAAAGTGCTCATTATCTCCGGTGTGTGGGTGCCCTTTGTGTTTTCCATTTAAGAAAAGATGGATAATCCCATCCATATCTACATACCATATTTGAGATCCTTTATGGGTAGCCAAAAAGTACCCTCCTTCAGGGTGTTCCCAAACCCCTCTCACTTCAAAAAGCCCCGTTTCTTTAGCGGGGAAGCCATGTCCGCCACCGGTAGGAGTTCCATTACCAGCTATGACCCATTTACGTCCATCAGGTTTAATTCGGTAAACTAAGTGCTCTCCTTGACTTGTAGCCAATATATCCCCTGACTTAGTAACTACGAAGTTAGCTAATTCATCAAAGTTATCTGATAAGACTTCAATTCCTTTATCATGAGTCCACTTTTTTAACTGCCAACAAGCGGCATAGAGCACCGTTTTCTCATCAGGGCTCACCCATAACCCTCTTCCAAAGCAAGTGCCATCTGGATCATAAAACATAGTGGTCATATTACCATCACGTCCCACTTTTCGAACTTTGTCATTTCCCGTATCTAGTACATAGAATATGCCATTTTCTTTCACCCATAACCCATTAGGTAAGAAAAGATCTATTTCTGTGGCAGGACCAAAGTCAACTCCATCACCGGCACGGCTGGTACCCGCTACGGTGGTTATGGTTCCATCAAGCTCAATAGCTCTAATGGCATGAGCTTCTTTATCAGCAATATAAATTCGACCAGTGCCATCAGCTAATGCATGATGAGGTCTGGAAAGTTCAACCTGTAACCCAGGTGCCCCCTCATATTGAGACTTCCACCCATTTCCACTTTTTATTTCACCTGTACCTGCAAGTGTTACAAGTATATCATAACGTGAAACCAACTGATCATAAGTAATATAGGAGCGAACATCTTTAGAGTAAACAGGAGTGTTATAGCTTAGAAAAATAGATAGGGTATAAAAAAATATCCTTAAAACCATCAAATCATCCTTTCGTGAATTTTCCATCTCAGCCGCCTATCTTGCTTGTTGTCATCCAAATTGTCAAGAAAATCCTAAATAATGAACTAATTCACCTCTAAAGAGTCAATATACTAAACTTTTCATCTAATTATTGCCATAAAATCACATATTATGTATTGCAAAGGTGCTTGCTCGATGGTCGAAACTTTGGAGGTTTTATGTTGAAATATGCTACCTGGTACTTCCTAATAGTAATTCAACTGCCCCTACAGGCAGAATGGGGATTCCCTAACCAAGAGTGTATAGATAAAATAACCATAAAAACCACCCCTCACCCTATTTGTGGTAAATACATTCCCAACCAAGGTAAATGCCACATATTAGAGGATAACCAAACATCTTCTTCTCAACCATCACATTGTTTCCTATTTAGTCTCTCAGGAATAGAGCGATTCGAATTCTTAGATTTTAATACCAATGATTCTTTTAAGGTTCTGGAAAATAAAGAAATATGCTTTGCAGGATCTTTATCTTTAACTTTTCCAAATGATTGCTTAAATAAATCGAATCAAAAACTTTTTTTCTTAGCAGGTAAGTCCCACTTGGTAGTAAAACCTAAAGATAAATTAGCTCCAGACTTCAAAGGGGTTAAACTCACTAAATACCCTCAATTTAATAATTACCAAGCCCGCTTTGCAGAGTTATATGCTGAAAGTGTGCATGGTTACAGTGAACCGGGTCAATCATGTGGAGACAGTTATTGTATTACTAATGGATCAAGAAATGATCGCTTAGATATGAATATCCGTGTCCAGCCAGATCGTTTGGACAGCGAGTTTATCGAAATAGCAGCTCTCTATTCAGTTAAAGATCTAGAAACTGGTCACTTAAGCACTCACCTCTTACGTTTTCCGAGAGAATACAAAAATCCAGCTTTTATGGGCCGAGGAGTAAAATTTGCAAAGCATGAACATGTGCAAGCTCGATTTATTCGAGGAGAATTTGACCCCAATTACTTCACCTTAAAAATGACCTATTACAATCTATACTCTCACGATAGTCATGATGTGGAGCTCAGTGTTTATGTTCAATCAAAAAACGGCAATCGCTACTGGCTTACCCCTAATGATCAAGAGTTTTGCTCGTTCAGCGTAAGAGAAATTGCAGGGACACTTTAAAAACCATTTATAATTTTTGCAAATTGACCGAAACGAAGTAGGTCATGATTAAATTCTGCATTATAGTAATAATCTACATTTTATGTTCTGATTTATCTTTAAGGGCTCATGAACCAGTTCGAGACCTTAAAGAGGTACTCAACCCCAAACCGGAAAAGATGCATCAGCTGGCTCAAGCACAACTGGTGATGGCAGACTATCAAACTCTGCAACGAGATTTCAAAGGTCTAAGAGGTCTGACCAGAGAGCAAATAAGTTCCACTTTGATCCAGAATACCGCTTTTATATCCCAGTATCAATTAGGACAACAAGTGGTCAACACTGAAATTCCCTTAACAACCAACGAATTTATCGAGGCTCATAGACCCCAATCTTACGGCAGAGCCCACGTTTTTAACTTTCAAGATGGACTCATTGATGCAAAAGGAACAGGGACCATTCACCCTAACCCTGCACCTTATAAAAATGGATTAATGACACTGGGGGAAGCGGTAAGAGAGTTTTTATTTCAAAAAATGGTCCAACAGGTCCTCACTCATGCAGGGTATGGAGCTGGGACAGTCGAATCCTATGGTGTGATCGATGCCGGTTTTGAGGTAATTATGGCTGATGGAACTAAGGAACCCGCAGGAATCCTTCTAAGACAAGCCCATTCAAGACTGACTCCTAGTGGTCGCCCCATTATTGATAAAGAGGCTGAAAAATTGGAGCTCCTTTTATGGAAATATGGGGTGATTTCTAATGACACTATTGCGGGTAAAGAGTGGGTTTTAGCTCAAGATCATAATTTGCAGTTAACTAAATCAAGAGCGATCTTTGACTTTGGAGCCTTTTTAGTAGTTGAAAAATTAGGCAATGCCAAGGTCCCAGTGGATCCTAAATTAAATATCCCTTTTCCTATTTGGGGCTATAGCAGCACTGGAAGATCTGATTCAAAGTACGATAATTTATGGACCTGGTCCCATGAACTTGCACGCAATTGGCGATCTGGTAATGCAAGCTTACAAGACTTTGAAAACCATCAGCATAACTTGTTAAAACCGGTGTTCGAGAAATTACCAACCAAGGCGGATTTACACAACTGCAAGGGGTTATCCTCAGTAAGAGTTTTTCCAAGTCCTTAGACTTTATTTTTCAAAAGGCAGTTCTACCCCTAAATAGAGTGACAAGAAACGAGTGTCATAATCTGGAGAATGGCCATTATCGAAGCCACTTCTATAAAGTGAGCTCTTGAGTCTAAGCCACTCCACTTTAAAGAATGCTGGACCAAAAGTGAGCTTAGTCCCCACCGCAATGAGAGGGCTGAAATTAAAGTAGGTGAATCTCTCTAAAATCGGGGAATAGCTTTTTTCATCAGAACTTAGCACTACCGCACCCGTATAGGGACTATAAACCCCTTCACCCTTTTCTAAGGAAACACCCAAAAGGAGATACATATGGCGACCGGGATGGAGGGATCCCAATAGATTCAATTCATGTATCTTTGTGTTTTGGCTATCGGCTCTAGCAGAACTAAAAAAGGGAGTGTCCATGTGTTTTTTTAAGTTATATTCAATTCCCGCGCCTAAATACCTGGTTAATTGAGTAGATAGACTCAAACCGTAGTTATCGTATGTTCTACTACTTAAACTTCTAAAAAATCCCGCAAAGGAAATAGTGGGTTTAAAACCATATATGGATTTAAAGTCATATTTTTTGTTCTTAGTAGGAGCAAAAATGCCCCTCACTTCCACTTTAGTGGCTAATGGAGACCAAAAAGTTAATAATCCTCCAAAAAGCCAGAGGAAATTCTTTGAACAAACCGGCTGGTCGATATACCGATCATTTCCAAAGTTATACCATTCCAAATCCACCAAGCGATATCCTTTGTCTACCTTATTAGCCATGTCAAAGAGTGCGTAGTCATTAACCGAATCACAAAAGATCCATAAATACCCATTTCCACGCCCAACAAAAAGCTCTTCATCTTCCTCTTCATCTGACGAAATGGGTATTTTGTATTGCTTTTTAAGTAGTCTTTGGCTGTCTGATTCGAACATGTAATAGATACAGGAAGAAAAAAACATACACATAATAAAAATAATTGCCTTTTTCATTTTGCTACCTTTTAATTCGAAAGTTAAAGCTTAACCTTTTCTACCTTGATACTCAGTGGATCATTATCCACAATATAGGCTAGATATAAAGTGTTCTCCTTAAGGACAGCCTTAAAGTCCAATACCGTTTGAGAACTCATTACATTCCTCCCAATAGCCCTCCAAATTTGCCCTTCTAACATAAGAACTTTCAATTTGAATCCCTCTTTGCTATCACCCAGTACTAAAATGGGTTGACCGTCATAGGCTAAAAGTTGTGTTTTTAGACTGCTGCCCTTTAGAGGATTGACCGTTTTTATTTCTTCCCATTTACTTTCCCCCATTAATTTCCATAGAGAAATAGCACCGGCAGCTTCACCACTCTTAATTCCTATAAAAAGATGGTTTCCATCATTTGTTAACCAAACATCATCCACAACTTTCCCATCAAAAGGAACAGGAATATTGCCTAGGCTACCATGATAATCAAATGAGAATAAATAATTAAAACGATTGTCTTTCTTCACTAAGACAAAGTGTTTTTCATCAAAAAAAGTATGCTCCCATTTCTCTATTTTTCCGTTAAAAAAACTGTCTATTGGAAGAGGAATCCATTCTCCACTTTCGGCTTTTTCTATAGTTAGTGATCCTTGACTCCATTTGCCGAAGGTCGTAAATAATCGATAAGAGATATCTTCTATTTGATGGAGTGTTAGCTGTTTAATGCTTAAATTATCATAATTAGAATTTTCATAATCATAGTACAAAGAAGTGCTAGATTGCTTTGTTGACCAATTATTGGAATTTTCATTATCATCTCTATTAAATACCAGCATGGTTAACTCACCCAAATCTTCTTTGAAAGTCATAATTGGGATTTGTTCATCTAGAGCCAAAGCAAAGGTTCTCACTATCTTATTAGATAAAGAATTACGAATATATTCAGAGTAATTTAAATAGTGCCATTCTTCGTCCTTTAACATATAGACAGCTGGAATACCTTTTATTACTTGATTGTTATCGTTACTATTAATATTGCTATTATTATTATCTGAGCCAGCAATGAACCCCACATAAGGTATCTGATCTTCGCTCACTACTAGCTGCAAAGCGTGAGCACCATCAGTAACTTTCGAATCTAGACTGATATCGGACCACTCATGTGAGGAAGGCTCATTTTCTTTTGCAGTTTGAGTTTTAATACTATAAATAGGTAAAAGGCTCATTGGATCTAAATGGTTATCACGAATTTTAAATTGATATATGCCATGCTCACTGGTGACAATGAGTTGACCAGAACCTTTGTTCGAATAAGGTATGACATCGGAACACTGTAAGGGATAGCGCCCCATAAAATAGACCCCTTTCTCTTTTACATCTCCATAGAGACCAAACATTTTTAAACCAGCCTCTCCATCACAAATAAAAAGCTTATCGTCAAAGACTCCCAGCCCATAAGGAAACTCCAAGTTATAACTATGAAGAACGGCAGGCTCTTCCAAGTTAGAAATATCCAATATATCAAGTTGATTGTTTTGACCGGTACACCATCCGGAACTACGACTTCGAAGAGTGACATAGGCATAATTACCTTTGGCTACAACAGGATCACAAGAGCGAGCATGAGAAAATTGGCTGAGTAATTTTAAGTTTTTTGGATCTTTGGCATCGAAGATCCAAACACCTGTCCGAGAGCCAATAAGTAATTTATCTCCAAAAGGAAAAAGTGTCTCGATGTCCCAGTCTAACTTTTTTATTGCTGCTTTAGATGGATTTTCCGGGTCTTTAATATCAATAATTTTGATTTCAGGACCAGCAATCACATACATAGTATCGCCTATAATGGTCATTTTAGCGGTGGATCCACCAATCCCTGTGCTACTGGATCCAGATGATTCTGATGTGGTGCCATCACTACAAGCAATATAAAAGCCAGCAAGTAAGAAAATAATTAATTGAGTTTTAAAGTAAGAAAAAGACATATTATTATCTCCAAATAAAAGAGCAAATAAACTAATGTAAAATTGTCACTCTAAGCATCCCACAACCACTCCATATTTTTCATGGACTTGAGGTTGTGAAGATGGCCATCTGGGATGCTCTCCATCTTCAAGCATTCGATAAGGGTAAAACTTTTTCATTCTTTTAATAAAGGTTACATTTGGCAATTTAGATAGATCAAACAGAAGAAGATCGAGATAAGAGTCTGCATAAAGAACATGTTCCTTTACTGCCATATCTTGATTACCTAGAATGGATATAAATTTGATGGGCTTTGGTTCAGAGGGATCTGTATTATCCACAATATGGATACCTTTACCAGGTTCACTAATAAAAAGAAATTGATCCTTTACATAAATCTTACCCGATTTCTTCATCTCAATAGGTCCCATAATGACTTCACCTTTTTCAATATCTTTCCAAGCTTTAAAAATGGGACGTTCGCAAGTACTATAATATCTCTCGTTGTAATCTGAGGTAGCTGTGATAGTTAACACACCGAATATCAGTAACCCTACTTTTAATAAGCCAGAGCAAGATTTCTTTACATTAAAACGGGAGTACTTTGGAAGAGTACTCAGCATAATATAAGCTAAGACTGCAGCTAAAGCTCCACTCAATAGATCACTCTGATCGAAGGTTCCGTAGAGTCCTGTAAAAGATGAAAAAAGTGTTTGAGCTTGTAATATTTCAAAGAGCCCATTTACAAGGAACCAGACGAGAGGAATCAACCATAAATTCCGTGATTTTAAAGTGTAAAAACTGGCTGTGAGAAAAGAAAAAGAGAGTACATGCAAAAAAGTAGGAAGAGAGTGAATCCATGAAGGAAAGTCAGTTGAAGCTAGGGAAAAAAACCTTAGTTCAGAAAACAGAGGCCAAGTTAAAAATATGACCCCCGACTCTGTTCGAAATAAAAGATAAAACAGAACACCAAAAACAAGGAAAAAAATGCTAAGTGAGAGATGTAGTAATCGCATTTAGAACCACCTTTTGTATTTGAATGGAAGAAACACCATCTATAGCTTATGGATGCATTATTAATTTGTTTGTCACAATATTATCACGAATTAAAACTTTGCCCATCCAAGAAGTTATGAAATAATTAATGTAGGGGGAAAATATTATGAATAGATTTATTACATCAAGCCTTGTTATCTTATTTTTTATGGGTAATTTTATATCGATCCAAGCATCCGAACTTGCTTCAGGATCAGTCTCTATGGAAAATGTCTATTTTACAGGTCACAAAAAACCAGACACTGACTCCATAGTCAGTGCGGTGGCAGCTGCTGAATACTTTGGCGGCATTGCTGCACGACCAGGAGAAGTAAATCGAGAAACCGAATTTCTCTTCAAATTCTTTGGACTCCAACTGCCTGAACTGGTGGCTGACTTTACCGGAAAAAGAGTTGTACTAGTAGACCATAATCAGCGAGTCCATACTCCCACAGGTGTGAATCAAGAGTCCATTCAAATGATCATAGATCATCACTATAAGGGTGATGATTCTTTTACACTGCCCAAAGGTAAGGAAGACATTGAAATTGTAGGAAGTACTGCTACCAAAGTAGCTGAATACTTCTTTAAATCTAAACGACCTATGTCCAAAGGGCTAGCTGGGCTTTTATTAGGAGCACTCTGTTCTGACACAAGAGCACTAAGATCTCCTAACACCACTGATCGTGACCGCACAATGCTCCCTCGCCTCTCTAAAGCAGCCGGAGTCCCTGATGCTCAAAAATTCGCCTATAAAATGTTTGAGGCCAAGTCCAATATTAAAGGAAAAACAGCCAGACAAATAATCGAAGCGGATTATAAATCCTTATAACATAGGGGAAATGCAATTAGGCTTTGGCGTTGCCACAACGGTTGATCCGGAAAAGCTATTAAACATGAAAGCAGAACTATTGCAGGCCATGCAAGAGACCAAAAAGGATTTAAAGCTCTCTCACCTGTTATTTGCTATAACTGATATTTTAGAAGGTCGTAGTTTTTTACTCATTTTAGGTGACGCCGAGCTCAAACTGGCAGAAAAAGCCTACAATGGCCAAACAAAGGATCAAATTTTAGATTTAGGCGATCTCACCTCTAGAAAGTCAGAATTTGTTCCCATTCTAATGAAGAGTCTACCTGCTAGCTGCAATAGTATGAAAAGCCAAGTAAATACCAAACCTTATTAGAATTTCTTTGTGCACGGAAAAATGGTGTTTTTTCCTCTCTAAGGCTCCATAGCAGTATTATTCATGGAATATTAGTGTTTTACCTTGAAAACTTACTCAAACTACAATGATTCTTCGTAGATGAGATAATTTACCTCCATTTTTCCGTGCACAAAGACACCATCTATTCTGGTTATAACATTATTTTATAATAAAGATAGCTTTTATATATTTTAACTCTAACTCACCCAGTGCTATAAAGCCCTTGAACTTTTGAAGGAGCAACAACATGAAAAAAGAATTAATACTATCATCACTAATACTTATGAACCCAGTTGGTTTTTTACAAGCCGAAGATATTGAACTCGCTCACACCAGAGCCGTCATCAGCCAAGATCAAATGGTTCAAATGATGTTTGAATCCCGAGATCAGTACTTAGTAGAAAGATACTATTACAATGAAGAGCTTGCAGAGTATGAAAAGAAGCAAGTGTGGGCACGCTATCATATCTCATTTATTCCAGCGGAAGATGGTAATTACACCTACTGGCATGAAGATTATCAATTTACTTCAGAGACAGGTCTTGATTATGAAGTTATAATTAAAGAGGAAGTAGATGGAGAGATTACCACCTACAGTGATTCCACTTATTACGCAAAACACTTAGGCGGAAGAAAGTATCAACTCTATGACTGTGATAGCACATCCTCATGCGCAGAAGATTATAGGAATACCACCTTCTATATCTTTCCCACTCCTAAGGGTCATGTGCTTAAAATTAAAGATTCTCGTGAAGTTTTCACCGGAGAACAAAAAGCCAAGATTTTTTATGAGTCTGTAAGTAATGAAAGCCGATAATCAAAGTATTTTTAGGTACTTGCAAAGCAAGGTACCAGATCCATTACCGATGGATCATCAAAAAATTCTGAAAGAGATAAGCCAAATAGAGAGCACATTTGGTGATCAAAAATCTCTCAATTGGGAGGAACTCAGCAAAAGACGCTTGCTGGCCTCCCACACTCTGGGAGATAATAAAAGGGAAGAATGGAAGCAAAACCTAGAAAGATGGGATGAGGCAAATCAATTTGTTGTACAGTCAATAGGGGGACTGGTAAAAATTGATTTTCCTATAATCCAGAAAGTAAATCAAATCCTCACTGGCAGTGATGGAGCGGTAAGAGAAAATTCCGTCTATGGAACAGGCGATGAGTTTATCCACTTCAGCTTTTTACCAAAGGGTATTGAATTATTTCATAAGGAGGTACTCTCCTCGAAATCAGTAAACCCAATTTTAAAAGCTTTTTCTGTGTATCTATGGATTGTAACTCTTCACCCATTTACCAATGGCAATGGTCGGACAGCTCGCCTAATTGCTGACTGGGTGTTAATGAGTAATGGACACCTTCCCATATGCTTTAATACCCCCACTTCATCGCTAGTGGCTCAGCAACTCAACCGCCCCCTGAGAGATAAAACCCTGAGTTTATTAAAGTTTTTAAGGTCTCTTAAGCATAGCTATGAAATTATAATCTCTTAACAGTATAATTATATTCTTATATTATACTTTTTTTGTTTTTTTTATAATTTAAGCTTGACTTTTTATAATCTTTCATATAAAAAACCCCCTATATAGACGGTTCCCTTGTCTAAGAATTAGATGGATAGAATTCTATAGATCTGAAGGCCCCAATCAAAATTAAATAAAGGAGATGGTTCAATGAAGAAGAGTAATTTTTGGCTATTTGTAGCCTTAGTCAGTTTAATCCCAACATCAATCTGGTCAGCAAACTTTGCTAACCCTAGCTTCTTTTCTGATGAGATTCCTCACTATACCCAGATTGGCGATTATGAAAATATCGTTATTAATAAAAAGCGTGGAAATCACTTTTATAAAGTTGAAGTTCCTAAAGGCTGGACACTATCTGTAAGTATCAAAGTTTTAAATGATGCAGGACATCTTAAACTTTCTATTCTTGATAAAAAAGGCGATGATGAGCTTTCTTTTTCAAACTCTCATCTTCCTGAGCAGTCTATCACTGTTGCCGACCTTAAAGATAAAAAATACATCATTAAGGTAAAAAGCAAAAATAGCCAAGATCTTTACTACTCACTCTCTATTAAGATGGAGCCTGGATGTGGCACCGCTAAATGGCCTGAGCAATGGCAAGATCTTGAAATTGAAGCTAAGTGGAATACTAAGCTTAAAGTTTACCATCAAATGATTGAAGACTTAAAAGATGGAATCCAAAAGTATGGATACACTTTAGAAGTTCGTTGGAACGGAATTCCTCGTCGTTTTATTGATGTTTACTTTGATAACGACAAAAGTCTTCTTACCAAAATTGGTCATGCTCTTCGTCACAGAACTCAATATTCAGCTCGTCCACAACCAAAAAGCTACAACTTAGCTGATTTAGAACTTGCTCGTAGATGGAGACCCAATTGGTCAAGAATGCAGTACAAAAGTACTCCAATCCGCGTTGGCGCTGTATGGTTCCGTAAAGAAAGTGGAGATTGTTTAACATGGGTAAGAAATGCTAACCGTGCTGATGATACAACTGATTTTTGTTACAGTGCTGACTTCATGCCTAACGCTTATCAATTACTTGGAACAGAGCAAATGGTAGTTGATTCTGCTGATTCAAATGATAATTCAAATGATGCAGCACCTGCTGTAGTCGTTCCAGATTTTGGCAACACTCATCCTGCTCTTCTCGCTTTAAAAGCTGATCATCCTGATATGGACCTTACAACTTTAGAGCCAGTTCTTGTTGTTAAAGATTATCGTTACCGTGTTGTATTCAAAGAAGGCGATGTTTCTTTATATGAAATGTCTTTAGATCGTCTTATTACTATGAACCTTATGACTGATACCATGGCTGATGATTTAGAAATTGAACTTGAAGTTATTAAAGAAGGTTACACCAAAGATGATTTATTAGGTCTTTTAAAACTAGCTCATGACATTAAGAAAGATTACAAAATGAAAGCTAGTCAAAACTCTAAGGGTGGAAACTACATCAATGACGTTTGTACTGAGAAGTAAGAATAGTATTTAAAAACTAAATACAAAAAACATAAAGGGGCCATGCCTGAAGAGGGTGTGGCCCCAAAATTTTTCTACTCGTTCCTGCTTTGCTGGCTCATCCGACTCCTCGAAAGAAGGAACTTCAGAGTAACCCATAGTTAAGAAATCAAGACGATAACTGAGTTTAACTGAAAAACCCCATAAAGGGTTTTCATATTTTCTATGAAAGATATAACCTATGTCGCCTTTCAGTAAGAAATAAAATTGGTAACCAAGCTCTTCAATAGATTCTTGAGAAAACCCACCATACTGTTTATAGCTTTGAACCTTAGATTGAGCTGCCCCTAGGCCAAACTCTCCATCACCAAAAAAACTAGCCACTTTGGTTTCATATTTTAAAAGATAGTCGAGGGTAGAATAGCCCAAATGAAAAGAGTAAGTTGAAATATCTGTAATTCCCATCCCTTGAGTTTTCAGTTTATAACTGGTTTCTCCAATAGACCTTTTTAAAGCATAAAAAGATTGCCATAAGGAGGTGAACTTTTCATAGCCAAATCCAAAGTAAATTTGACGGTCTAAGGTAAGTAAACTGAGTTTACTTTGTTGATAACCTTGACTGGCAAAAGTTGTTTTATGCTGACCGCTCTCATCTTTAATAAAGTATGGTGAGGTTTCACTTTCAAAACTGATCCTCAGATCAAAATTAAAAAGAAGCCTTTCCCATGCTAAAAAACCTTTGAGATAGTGGTAGTACTTTGCAAGGTCTTCACTAAAAGACTCATCCACCTTATCATCCACAAATTTCAAAGCATAAGAGAGACCTAAGTGACTGCCTCCATACTTTCCTTGAAAGGATAAGGTAGAGAGCCAAGATGGTCTATAATCCATTTTTGGTTTTAAAGGAGCAGATATCACTTTGGAAGCAGAAGCCTCTAGGACTTGACCCGTTTTATGACTCCATAAAAGACCAGTCCCAAAATCAAGGTAATCTTCTTTTAATGGTTTTTGAAAAGCGGTATTAAGCTCATTCACATACTTAGTCTTTTTATCAGATTGTTTTATATCTGGGCCCGCTTCTTGCAAAAGGGCTTTATGTCCCAAAGGATGCCCCTCTTTCTTAAATTTCTCAGCTAAGAGGGGAAGGTGAGCCGGGGTTTTAAAGATAAGTGCCAACCGTGTATTTTTGTACTTATCGATTAAAAAAGAGAGAAAGAGACGATGGTGAGAGGACTTTCTACCGGCTAAATCCCAGCCACTATTTCTAACTTTTGAGCTATCTATTAATGACTGGCTTAGAATCTCTCCACTTTCAACATCCATTTTGGTTAAGGCTAATCCCTTGTTAAAAGGGTTTCGCCAGAAGTAATGGAGAGACCAAAGATATTTACCATGTTCAAATACTAGTGCCTCTAGCCCACTCTCAGCTCGATCAATTCGCACTTCTTGGATCTTTTTTAAAGAAGGGCTCCAAAAATTATGATAAAAGGAGCGATCTTCTGGGTCATGAAAAAAGATGTGGGGAACCTGTTTTTGGTCAAAAATTTTGAGATGGGTGTATCTGTCACCTCTATCATTAGGGTGTCTCATCTCTTTACCATGAATAAGAAAGTCATTTCCTCCGGCAAAGTCAAGTAAACGCTCTTTCACTGGAAAACTGAGATCAAATTGATGCTTGTATTTAGAAAAATCAACCTTCCCACCATTTAAATAATAGAAAGTTCGTCTGATGATCGGAGCTTTCAAACCCGGCCTGTAAGTATAATGGAGCCTAAAAAAGAGCTGATCATTATCAGCAATAGAGAGACCGTCATAATGGTAAGTCAAAGTATGCAATTGCCCTTCGGAAAAGCTCCAATTAGCTACCGAGTTATAACGACAGTGATAATCATGGACACCCCGACTTTGGCAACTTGCAAAGTAAATTCGATAATAGGTGGTCTTAGACCTGCGGGGACGATAGGAGACTTTAAAAAGAGCATAAATAGCCCCATCACTGCTCACTTCATAATTAAATACTGATCCCCTAAAATGAGCCTCAGGCCATTTCAATCTTATGATAGTCTCGACTCGCTGAGTGATCACATAAACCTGTGGACCAAAAGGAATAAAAAAGCGGTCTTGTTTATCAATTAAAATGGGATTTGGTTTAAAATTAGGTAATCCCTCAAGATAGATAAGATCGGGCTGTTCTACTTTGGCAGCCCAAAGACCATTTGAGAGTAACCACGAAGTAAATAACACTAGATACAGATTGAACCGCAAAGCTCCGCTCCTCTATTTGGTATGTATTCCAAGAAGAATGTCATACTTTTAGCTCAATTACCAGTGCGGTTTCATCTGTTTAGTCATCTAAAAAGAAATAAAAGAAATTTCCAGTTGGTGGAGGAGTCGTTTTAGCTCTATAACCTCAGGATCAGTCTCTTTGATCATTGTTCGTCCCAGGTTTAACTTAGTCAATTGCTTTAATTGCTGCAAAAAAGGAACAGCTTTAGCGGTAATATTCTTATTATAAGCTAAAGATAAATCTTTCAATGAATCCATCTTGGAAAGCAGAGCAACTCCCATGTCTGTATATTCATTTCCTCTTAAACCCAGAATCCTTACACTTTTTAAATTATCAGTTAGTACTGCCAGTCCTTCATCATCAATCTGATTAAATGAAATATACAGGGTTTCCAAATTTTCAAAATGAGATAAAGCGGAGAAAGTTCTCCCTCTAAGATTTCCACTGTAATTCTTAAACAACCTCAAGTGATTCAACTTAGACTCTTTTGGCCAATACTTAAAATTTTCAAGACCTTGATCATCAAGGTGGCATTCATCAAGATCGAGGGTATGGACATTAATCAAATCCTTTAGGAAATCCAAACCAGAGCCATTTAAAGGGGTATTATTAAGAGCGAGATCTTCTAATTTTGTTAAAGATTTTAAATAAATCAGCTGATCATCTTTGATTGCAGTCCAACCTAAATTCAATTTTTTCAATTGAGTCAGTTTTGAAAGACCCGTCAAGGAAACTAGCTTCGGATTACTGTTTAAATCTAGTTCTTCCAGCAGAGTCAAGTTTTTTAAAATGCGGGATTCTTCTACCAGACCCCCACTCAAATCTAATTTGGTTAGTTTAGTTAACCCAGCTAATGCAGAATAATCGGCAGTTTTCACTTCTGATAAACTTAAAATTTGTAACTCTTTTAGATTTTTTAGGAAGGACAAATTATCTATGCTGGAACTGCTTATAGCCAATTCTTCTAAATTTGTAAGAAAGCCTATTTCTTGAATATGAGTGGCTGCCGAAGTAATTTGCAGGCATTTTAGATTTTTTAAAGAGGCCAGCCCTTCCAAATCAACAATACTCTCCCATTGTCCAGAATACCTCAGCTTCTCTAGGTAAGCTAATTTTCTTAAGGAGGATAGGGACGTTAAGTCACTGCCCTCAATTTCCAGTTCTCTAATTTGAGGATAGGAAGCGATAACAGCAAGGTCCTTATCGTTTAATGACCTTGGGTTAGAATTTGCTGACTGAACGATCTCGATATATTGGAAACCAACCTTCCTAATCTTATCTTGATTTTTTAGATATTCCACTAGCTGATATAACATTGCTTCTGAAATGAGACCTGAAAAACTCAGTTTTTCTAGACTGCTTAGATTATTAATCTGGTCATGAAGTAAAGCGAAATTTACAGGGATATTGTTATCAAAGTATAATTCGAGTGTCCTAAGCCCAGTGATTTCAGTAATAAGGCTCGCTTTAAATTGCAATAAATTTTTAAAAGGAATGGCAATTGATTCTAAAGTAGAAATCTCTCCTAAGACCCCAGCATTTAATATGTTCAATTGGCGATCCCCCTTAAAACTGACCGATTTTAAATTTTTAAAATATAAGAGAGGACGAAGATCATAGGTAACTGGTTCGGTTTCATCATCCTCTTGCCAACTCATGATTAATAATTTGGTTCTGTTTTTAGTAGTTTCAAAAGCCTCTATACAAGGTTTTCCCCTAGCTTGCTCTACAACAGTATTTACCAGGTTTACAATGCCCTGTTCTTTTGAATCACACCATTTAAGAGGAGTTATACTTTCATGTGCATTCAAATTTTGAGATGTTACGAAAAATAACATCAACAGCGTTAAAATCAGATTATTCATTATTCTTTCCTTTGATTGAGTGTTTTCAAAGAGAAAAACTACTTTCTCTGGCCAAGGTTCACTGCATTTTCTATTCCATAAAAATTAATGTGTATTTTCGATAATATAGACATCAAGAGGAGCACTATGTCCCTCTTTTCCCCCAAAGAAGAGACTTTTTAGACTCAATACGGATCTCGGATCTAAAAAGCGTGTAATTCTAAACAAATTGAATATGATGGACACCCTCTGATATAATAGTGACTGATAAAACCATAAATTAGAGATATGTATTATGACTCAAAGTAAAGTTCAGCTGGGATCTTTGTTTTTCTTTGTATTTACAGCAATACTTCTCACAGGACAGCCGCTAAAAGCACAGGGATGCAACCCACTAGATGAATCCTACAAACAACAACAGCATCCTCTCACTCACTCCGTCAGACGTAACATGATGGAGAAACTCACCCAAAACAACTTGCCAGGTTTTCGCTTCAAAACGGAGAAGAACGGTGAAGTTCCAGTAATGAAAATAGACCATGACACTCTGCCTCATTATCAAGATGTAATGAAGGAGTCGGTTGGATTTCAAATAGCCTTGGTTCTCACCAAGTCAGAATATGATCATTCTGTCATCCGTATAGGGGACCATCTATTTGATCTATTTAGACCTGGAGCACGGGAACATGGCCGAGGGGAAATCAATGAAAATGGTGTAGCAGTAAGAGATACAGCTGAGTATATGCGGATTAGAAAGGCCAATTCGCGCCGAATCGTAGAGATGGTTTTCCCAATGGAAGCTCCTGCCAGAGCAAAGGTCATGCTCTATCACTTGGTACGACGAGCAAATCTATTTAGAGTCAGGTGGTCCTGGCATAATGAGGCAGATGTTGCAAAATATGCACAATACCCCCATTATCTTCATGATGCCCCTGCTGAGCACTGTTTTCATTACACTACAAATCAGCATCATGAAGGTAATATTAACGCCCTCAATAATGCACTCAATAGATTAAATTCCCCAGCTAGCAGGTGGTTATTAGAACAACCTCCCATCAAACAGTTTATAGAACGAGCCACCAAGCAGCTATTAGAAGCAGATATGAATGATAACAGCGCTCTCCACTATAGAATGTTTGACCGAGCCGAATACATAGGCCTACTCGATTCAGTATTACCAGAACAGGGAAAAGGATTTCACCCTTCGCAAAAGGTGGAGATTTTAAGCTATCTTATGAGTATTCATGCTATTAAGAACTTCAAAGAAGTCCTAGACAAGCACCAAATTTTTCCCGACCGAGTAGATACCATCGATTATGAGAATAGCAACCTGGCTGGGGTGTTTGTATGGGAGACTCATCCTGACACATCACCCGGTTTTTATAGTGGAAAGTATGAATTTGGCGGGGTTAAAGCCGGAATTTTTTACGATCCCGCTCGCAGCTTACCCATTGAACGCCCTTAAGCTAATTTAGTAGATACATCAAGATTTGATCAATCCTTTGACTCCAGGAACATTCACTATGTATGGCTCCCTCTGCCACGTGAACGCGAAAGTTAGAGTCAGGATTTAATCCAGCACTTAGTAAAATATTTTCAGCATCCTTTAACTCCTCTACCCCATCTTTGAACTGGATTACCATATCATCAATCCCTTCCCGTTCGCCCATATCCATCCAAAGTCGGTCGGGAAGGGGGGAAATATCTTCTTTTAAGATTTCATAAATAATATGGTCACTCCAAAAGAAGGCAGGAGAAACTGCTGCAAATCGAGAAAAGTTCTGACTGTTTCTCACCAAGGAGTAAAGGGTAAAAAATCCTCCAAAGGAGGACCCCATCAAATATGTATTTTTTCGATCCGGTAATGTTCTTAGATTACTATCCACAAAGTTTTTCACTTTTTTGATGATAAAGTCAGAGTAGCTATCTGCTTGACCTTGGATAGCCTCCCCGAGCCACCAATCATAACCGGTAAGAAATTCGTTAGCCCTTTTCCTCGTATTATATATACCTACAATAATAGTCGGAGGTATTTTCCCTTCGTTTATCAAGTCATTGGCAACTTTGTCCAGCCGCCATTCATCACCAAATGCAGAAGTTCCTTCATCAAATAGGTTATTCCCATCCAAGGCATAAAGAACAGGGTATCGCTTATTATCTTTATAATAATTTGGGGGTAGATAGATGGCCACGGTCCGATAATTATCAAAATCCTCAGCATAAAACTCATGAAAGTAGAGAATCTGAGCAGAAGCAGTCTTAGGCACAGGATGGACAGCTGGCCTGATTTTAAAATTCAGTATTTCAATCTCTATTAACCTATCTTCATTACAATTTATTTCTCGGTTATCAATATTTTTTCCTAGTTCATCTGTTTCCACATGATCCCAGTCACCTAGGTGAGCTTTAAACTCAAGTTTTTCACACTCTTTAAGTTCTATCATACCTTCAAATACTCCACGAGCAGTAGGTATCAATGTTAGACCATCTTCAGTTGACCAATTTCCTAAATGGTTGTGGTTCCCAGCGATATAAACATTATCAATATGATCAAAGTGACGAGGAACTTGAGCTCGAAAGTGCAAAGTAATGGAATCGTTCACAGCAAATACTTCCTTAAATGGCATATAAATAGCAGAGAAAAAAGCGAATATAAGTATTAAGAAGACCTTGATCAAAAAATACCAAACCTTTTTATAAATCGAAACAAA
>CAYFLR010000046.1:20764-47615 GCA_964343805.1 uncultured bacterium
AGGGGTTCAAAATTTACCTACCTATATAAAATCCCCTCTAAAAAGTAAAGGTTATTGCCGATCTCCCCTCCAGCTTCAGGTTAAACATTTCATTTTACTTAATTATAACTTAAAATTTAGCCATGCCTTTTCATGAAAAGAACTCAAAGGAGATTGCCTTGAAAAAACGAGAACTCAGCAAAGCAGAAAGAGCTATCCTAATAGATAAAGCCACCGAAGCTCCTTTCAGTGGAGAGTTACTTTATAACAAAGCCGAAGGGCAGTACCTATGTAAACAATGTGAGACCCCACTTTTTAATAGTGATCAAAAGTTTGAATCTCATTGTGGATGGCCTAGTTTTGACGACGCTTTACCTGATGCTGTAACTCAAATACCTGATAAGGACGGTATAAGGACCGAGATTGTCTGTTCAGTTTGTGATGGCCATTTAGGGCATATTTTTCACGGAGAACAGTTGACCTCTAAGAATGTAAGATACTGTGTCAACTCTCTTTCAATGTCATTCAAAGAAGGAAATGAGAATAGTTAATTTAAGATCTTAAGTTCTGGTAAGCTTGATTAATCTTGATAAACTGCTTTTCGGCCTCAGCTTGCTCTGAAGGGGTGTGATTGGTAAATAGATCAGGGTGAAAACGGCCAGCCATTTGGTGATAAGCCTTTTTAATTTCCACTGAGCTGGCACCTCTATTAACACCCAATAGCGAATAAAAGTAGTCAGGATCAACGACTTTAACTCCAGGAGCAAATCGACCCAGAATACCATTAAAAAGAGGATCATCTACTTTAAGACTGTAGGCTATTTGCTTTAAATACTTGATTTTACTTTCAGTGAGAACGTTATCATCCTGGGCAAACTGAATGAGAACTCCCAAGAATTCGCTCTTCTCTTGCAAATTTAGTTTATCAGCCATCAAACTATTATATTTCATAAGCTGCTTCGGATTGATATTTTGCATTTCGGAGATAACAAAGGGAAGGAACTTCTCTAGGATTTCGGGAGGAATGATGCGTTTATATTTCTTTTTTATGGTACTAAAGTGTTGACTTAAAGGTCCATCGAGAGATTGTTGTAGGAGGTAAATGCTATTTTGAATGAAACCATAAAAAATCAGGGTCTGATGAATCAACTCTGGGAGTGTCTTGTAAACTTCTTTTACTGTTTTGACAGTCTTATGACTGCGTCCTAAAAATTTACCAACTCGCCTTGCTGAGTTGTTAAGCAGTGATTGCCAGTTGCTCATAGATGCAGGTCCTAATCAATTACAAATAAACTATCTGTCGACCTGTCTATTATCAATTATTCGGGAATAAGGCAACCTAATGGTAATTTTTAATATCAAAGAAGTCTGGTTCACTTTGTTGCTGTTCTATTCTGTATCTATCTTTCACTTTTTTTGAACCAATATAGGAAGCTGCGGCTACAACCAGTATGGACATTGATAATACACCTTCTAACATTTTGAACTCCTATTTATTCTTTAAATTAAACAATTTAGCTTCTTTTTGAGATATTGTCTCAATTTTAAAGAACTGTCAACAAAAAAGAGCCTATAGTAGGAAATTTTTCTTATTCACTTGATAAGGAGGGCCGACTCCAAATAAAAGTCAAAACTGAAACTCCCACTATCACCAATAACCATTTGGCATGCTCTGGAATGGGAATAAAGATAAGAGTTATGCTAAAGGACAAAATAATGAGGAAGGTAGCTGAGTATTTGGCTTTGAGCCTAATGACTCCATGCTCTTGCCAGTTTCGAATATCTGGGCCAAAGGTGGGATGACTCAGTAACCAATCATGAAACTTTTTAGAACTTTTAGAAAAGCAAAAAGCAGAGAGTAAAACAAAGGGTGTGGTTGGCAAAACAGGCAAAAAGGCCCCAATGATTCCGAGGGCTAAACTTGTCCAACCAACTGTGAGGTAAATAAGTTTCATGCTTTGTTAAAATAACCTTTATAAGAATAATAATAAACTTAGCGCCATAATTGCCATACCGGTGACTAAGCCATAAACAGAGGTATGATGCTCACCGTACTCCCTGGCAGCGGGAAGCAATTCATCTAAAGAAATAAAAACCATAATGCCTGCAACACCCGCAAAAACTAGCCCCATAACCACATCACCTAAAAATTGCATCAATAGAAAGTACCCAACCAAAGCTCCTAGTGGTTCAGATACGCCGGATAAAAAACTGTAGATAAAAGCTTTTTTTCTACTCCCAGTGGCATAATAGATGGGAACTGAAACGGAAATACCCTCAGGTATGTTATGAATAGCAATCGCCACAGCAATAGGGATTCCTAAACTCGGCTCTTTCAAAGCACTGACAAAAGTAGCTAATCCTTCTGGAAAGTTGTGAATTGCAATAGCAATAGCCATAAAAAGCCCAGCGCGGCTGAGTTCTTTAAATTTCTCGCTCTCTTTATCACCTTTGGCCTCATCCGAATAGAGCTCCTCTTGACGATGAATTTCATGTGGATTCTCATGAGATGGAATCAGTTTATCAATAAGCGCAATGAAACCCATTCCACCAAAAAAAGCCAGCACCGTAGCCCAATTTCCAGTTTTTACTCCCCAAGCTGAAACTAAAGAGGATTGAGCTTTTACAAAAATTTCTATCATAGAAACATAGATCATGACCCCAGCGGAAAGACCTAAGGAAAAAGAGAGGAACTGAGTATTGGTTCTTTTAGCAAAAAAGGCAATAGCACTTCCAATACCCGTACTTAGACCAGCAAAGAGAGTTAAGCCAAAGGCAAATAATACATTATCCATTTAAAAAAGCTCCTTTATCTGTTAGAGATCGAGTGACATTTTTTATTAGTAAACCAGAATGGGCTATAAAATGCCTTAAGGAGTTCAATATGAATTATTGGCTTTTTAAATCTGAACCCAGCGCCTTTTCCTATCAAGACCTTTTGGATAGTCCTAAAAAAACCACTCCTTGGGATGGAGTACGTAACTACCAAGCTAGAAATCTCATGCGGGATGAAATGAAAAAAGGGGACTTAGCTTTTTTCTATCATAGCAATACAAAACCCACTGGCATCGTTGCGGTGTGCAAAGTTGTCAAAGAAGGTTATGTTGATCACACCGCATTCGATCCCAACGAAAAATATTTTGATCCTAAAAGCGACCCTAAAAACCCTCGTTGGTACATGGTGGATCTTAAAAATGTAAAAGCCTTCCCTAACATAGTTACCTTGGCAGAACTAAAAAATCATCCCGCACTGGAAAATATGAAACTCCTGCAAAAAGGAGTTCGTCTGAGCGTTCAGCCTGTGGCACCTAAAGAGTGGAAATACATCCTCAAGTTAGCTGGTGTTCAGCTTCCCTAACTCAAAAAGACAATATAAGTTGTTTTTTAACGTATTTTAAGTAAGAATACAAGAGTGTTCAAGCTTTTAAATAATTTATGGAGATATTCATGACTTTTTTTAAAATATTTACTCTCGCTTTCTTTGGACTGCTCCCCTCTTTTTTAAGTGGGGTAGAAATTGATACCTCTTTGAGTCAATTTACCTGGAAGGGTACCAAAATTGGAGGAGAACATTTTGGCAGAATTTTTGTTAAAGAGTCCAAGCTCATTCGCCAAGGCAAGCAGATCACCGGTGGAAAAATAGTCATGAATATGCAAACTTTTACCGTGGATGATATTAAAGGTGAATGGGCGAAGAAGCTTCTTAAGCATCTTAAGAATCCAGATTTTTTCAACGTTAAAAAATTTCCAACCGCCACCCTGGAAATAAAAAAGGTGATCAAAGACCAGGTAAAAGCAGTACTTACTATCAAAGGCAAGTCCCATCCGGTAGATTTTAAGGTGTCTAAAAAAGACAAGTTTTATGAAGGAACAATGACTTTTGATCGTACGAAGTTCGATATGACTTATAAATCAAAGTCATTTTTTAAAAATTTGGGAGACAAGATCATCCATGATCCTGTCCAATTAAGTTTTAAGGTCGCGATTAAAGAACCGATTGCGAAGAAGAAGAAAAAATAGCTGCTAGAAAGTGAGCTTGACCATCAACTGACCACCATATTCACCAGCTTCTTTTGCTTGTTGTCCAAAATCAGTGTCATCCTTTCCGCCAATATAAAAAGGCATTAAAATAAATTCAGCTTGATCATGATAGTAATACTGCCCCACCAATCCGGCAGCGTTACTTTGATCATTGATGTTATAAAATAGAAAGGTCGTAAAATTAAATTTTTCATTAAAAGTATGAGTTAGAGCAGGCACCAAATAGTCCCTAGCCACCATTCGTCCCATCATCATATTCATTGGGTCATACTTTAACTTTTTACTTTGACCGAAACCGTTCCGATAGTACTCTAAATTCATCATGGTGTCCCCAAAATAGCGCTCTATACCAATGACGTATTCGTATTTCTCAAGCTCTTTATAATAAGCCCCCTCTCCCCAAACACCCACATCTACTTTAGGGATAGATGTTTTAAATGAGGCACCAAAAAGATGATCTCTCTTTTCCTCTATTTGGATAGGATAAGCTGGATTCATAAAGTAGACCCATGAGCGTTTTGCTTTTTGAATATAAAGAAATTCCATGTCTATTGAAGCAATATTAACCTTTGAATGAAAGCCCCATTCTGGCTCTACCTTACTGGTATAAATGAGGGGAGGTTCATCACTCTTTTGCTCTATACCAAAGGCATAGATCAACTCTAAAGCAATGTTATCAGCTGGATAAAAAGAGGCCAGAATAGCATCTCTTCCATCTTTACCGTAACTGGGGTCAAAAGCGGCACCTAAGGGTTTTTGATTGAAAACGTCGGTGGGATTAAAATTATAACCACTTCCCCACCCCGTCAACTGTCTACCTATGACCAAATCGACCTTTGAGGTCATAAATTTACCATAGGCTTGATTAATTTTAATAGAGTCATCCTTTATTTGAATTTCGGCATGGCCGTTGAGCTTCTCCGTTTCAATCATGTTAATAAGAAGAGCGGCTTCAATTGAGGGTTGCACCTCTTCATCCTTAGTGACACTAAAAGAAGCAAGGGCTTCCCCATTAAATTCCACTGCTTTAAGAGGAAAAGTGAGTAATAAAGAAAATAGAAAAATGAACCATTTCATAGCGACCTCCATTATCTTTTTAATTGTCTTTCAGAAAATAGACCTCTTTTTATTGATACATTATATTTGATCGAACCTTCATCAATACTAAAAATAGTAGCCTTTTGCGTATTCAGATCTGTCATTTTCATATGAAGAGGAACCCATTGCTCTCCTTTTTTTATGACATTTTTGGCTATCAGTTCCTTGTATTTACTATCGCTCTTATCGAAATAAAAAAGCTTATTTGCCACGAAGTTGCTTTTAGTAACATAGGCTTCGATATACTTAAACTTTTTGTCACTGTCCCTCGGAGTCAGTTTAAGGAC
This sequence comes from uncultured bacterium, assembly GCA_964343805.1. Classification (GTDB taxonomy): domain Bacteria; phylum Bdellovibrionota_B; class Oligoflexia; order CAYFLR01; family CAYFLR01; genus CAYFLR01. Next base: position 26,170 of record CAYFLR010000046.1, read on the forward strand.
ATATTCTTTGTCCGTCTCTTTGATAATTTCTGAAGTAAAATCCTTTTCATAGTTAGAACTCATATCATCATAACTAAAACTTGATCCCATCATACTCCCTTTTTTGGCAGAGCTTGATAAAAGCCGAACTCGATTGCTTCTTTTATTGTAATACCAAATATTATCTCCCACTGAAAGAATGGAGGTGCCCTTTAATCGGGCGGGATGAGTAAAGCGCATTAATGATTTATCTCCCTCTTTTTGTTCAAACATCTTTAACTTCATGGTGGTTTTATCTCCATCTCGATCGATAATTTCCATGGTGGCATTCATTTGAGCTGTATTGTACTTTCGGGCCTTGGTCATCTGTTCCAAAATGGTTTTGGCATCCTTTGACCATCCCTCTCCATTAAGAAAAAGTGCGACTAAACTTAGAATTATGCATTGAAGATAGACTTTCATTTTTTTCTCCTTTTTATTAAGACTCTTGTTGTCTTACTGGTTTGTCAACGATTACAATTAATGAGGTTAACACGATCACGGTGGTAATATAAGCTAGAATAATCCCGATGGATTAAACTAATCCAAAACTTACAAAAACTTGATATTTACCCACCATAAAGGTACCAAAGGCAGCGCAGGTGGTTAAACTGGTAAGTAAAATACCTCTACCAGTGCTTTTTATTGCCGGAACAATATCCTTTTCAATGAGGTAACGATGGATGAGGTGGACACCATCATCCACTCCGATACCTATAATGATAGGCAGTGCCATAATATTCACATAATCAAATTTTATCCCAAACAGGCTCATCACCCCTAAAAGTAAGGTCATAGTGCTGGCCATGGGCAGCATGGCGAATATGGCATATTTTAGACTTCGAAAATCAATGATAAGTAATATGAATATGGCAATAACCACATAGATCATCACTTTTTTTCCTTCTGATCCGGCAATCTGCATCACTTTTTCTGACAAGATGAAGGTCCCGGTAACTGGAGCTCCTAAACTTCTCATATCTTTTAAAAAGAGAGGTTGAAAGTGCTCGTTCCATACATCTCCTTCAGGGTAAATAAGAGTTAAAAAACTCCCATCTTTTCCTACATAATTTTCTCTTATTCTTTTGGGTAAGTCTTTTACACCAATAAGATTGCTCCCATTCATGGCAAGCACATTGGAACGATGCCGAGTCATAAACTGATCTTGTAAAGAAGTTAATGATTCTTTTAAAGAGGGGGCCCTTTTTATAAGATCATTTATAAGTCCACTTTTTTGCAATTTATCTAAATGTTTGACTAGTTTCTTCTCTCCCCCCATAAAGGACAAGTCGCTGAGTTCGAGGAGGTTACTCTCCAGTCGGCCTAACTCCTCTTTTAACTGCTCAAGGTTGAGTTCTTTGAAAGGCTGCTCTTTGATTTCATTTTGAAGTTTACTAATATTTTGTAGACGAATTGTCTGCAAATTTTTAGGAGGCAGGTAATTTACCACTGAATCAATCATCCCCACCGTAGAAAGATCCTCAAGCTTGTCTTTTAATTGCCTTGCTTCTTGCATAGTATTAGAAATGGTCAAAACAGTATCACTACTAATATCAAATTTTTCGATCAGCCGATCATTAAGAACTAAAGACTCTAACCCTTTGGGTTCAATATCTTTAATATCCTTGGAGAATTTCAAATCGGGAAATTTTATAATGGACAGTATGAGAAAAATCACCACTAAGGACACTGCAAGATAGGGTTTTGTAAGAATCATCTTCTCCATGGAAACAAAAATAGTGTGTTGAGGCTTCACTCTCGCCACATCTTTTTTTCCAAAAACCATAAAGAGAGAGGGCAGCATAACGATTGAAACAACTAAAGTAGAGATAATACCAATTCCCAGGACCAATCCAAATTCTCTGAACCCAGGAAAACTACTCACTGAAAACATCAGAAAACTGATTGCGGTGGTGATCGCTCCAATCACCACTCCTTTAGCCGTTTTAGCAAAGACTAATTTTACCGATTCTTCTACTCCGATTCCTTGGACTCTCACTTCGGTATAAAGTGAGATGATGTGAATAGCATAATCGATTCCCAGACCAATTAAGATCACCGCCATCATAGCCGTGAAGATATTAAGAGATCCAATCACTAGATAGGTGATCCCCATGGATAAAATGATACCAACTATAAGAGGTAACAAAGCTAAAATGGAATATCTTAATAATCTAAATCCAAAATAGAAAATGAGAAGGATGAGCACCAAAGAGAGACCAAAGGACTTGCTCATATCTTGTTCCGTCACAGCCATTTCATCCCGTTGCAGGACGAGTATACCCGCCACTCCAGCTGTTACATTAAGAGTTTTTGCCTCGGTTTTAACCACCTTTTCTATGTTATTCACCAAAGGAATCAAGGGCTGAAAATCGTTCATATCCAGTGGTGTTTTTACAAACATCACACCTAAACTTCGATCTGGTGAAATCAAATACCGAGGTCCGGCTATAAAAGCATCAGCCACTTCTTCTACCGGGACAGCTTTACCCCCCTGCAAAAGGAGAAGCAAATCTTCGATGGAGTTAAAAAATTGAAGCATTTGCTGCTTATCTTTACTTAACTTTTTTGAATCTCCTCCACTTATGTACTCCTCCTCAAAGGAGTCATTCAAACCTTTTATAAAACCTTGGAGACTACCAGCTTGTAACAGAGGTTTCATGCTTTTAAGATCTTTTTGTTTCATCAAAAGAAGGCCATTTTTCCCAGTAAATTCCACCTCATTTTTATAGATAACCTCTCCCACATCCTTTACTTTAAGAAGTTTGGGTTGCACGGTATGAATGAATTTCTTAATATCGGATTCCTTACCCTCTATAATTATGGAAATCATATCGATTCCTTCATAATTATTTAGAGCTTGCTTATAAGATACCACTTGCGGTTCATCTTCTGGTAGCATATCCATCATCTGTGTTTTCATAATCAGTTTAGATGATAAAAACATGGCAACTAGAGTGACGAGAGCGGTCACACCCAAAATGAGTTTGTACTTTTTTATTATTAGATCACCTATTTTTGCCAACATGGCGAACTCCTTTAAATGAAAATTTTACTTAAAAATATCTTGAATAAATGAAGCCATTAAATCTTCCAATCGAAAGGGAAAGTCAAAGGCGGCATAGAGCTCTAAAGCATCAAAAATAAGAAAAAGCTTTTGAACCAATAGATCTCTATCTATATCTTTATCAATATGCCCGTATTCGATTCCCTTCTCTATTATACTATTCACCAACTCATAGACCTGCCCCATTAAGGGCTCCAACATTTCATCAAGATTCTCAATGCGACCAACCGCAGTAAACAGCTGCATGCCGAATTTTTTTCGCAAGGGATCCCTTTTCGATTTACTAATGTAGGTGACACACTGCCTCTCCAGTTCCTTTTTAAAGTTCTGCTGATTCAGATGATCGACCTTAAGTGATTCATCCAAAAATTGATTCACTAGAAATTCAGAGCAGACTTTAAGTAGGATCATTTGTTTGCTTTCAAAATGATGGTAAATGGCCCCTTTGGATACACCAGCTTCTTTGGCAATCTTCATCATCCCAGTGGCATCATAACCATCTTCTGCAAATAAACGATAGGCAGTACGAATTATTTTATTGTAGGTTTCTTCAGTCATATTTTTTCCTCCACGCTTATTTATATTCTAACACATACCGACCGGTCGGTCTAGTACTTTTTTAATCTCTTGCTAATTTTCTGATAGAAAGTTAATCTGCCCTTTGATTTTTAATCCAGCTTAGGGAAACAACATGAAAAACATCTATTATATTATATTCTTAGCCTTTACAATTCTCATCCCCACTTTAAATGCTTCTCCTTTTAAAGGGGATGTGGTTCCTAAAAAAATTGGGATTGCAGTTGGACCATCTATCAACACCACGAGTAAATACCCAGAAGATAAAAATAGCTGGGGAAGCAACCTCTTTATAAGCTATACCTATCAAGTGAGTGGGCTTATAGGCACCTTAAAAAAACCATCTTGGATTGGGTTACACACTGGTGGAAGTTATTTTGATACTATTAATATGTTTTCACTTAAATATGGTCTTCTGATCCGCCATCAGGTTTGGCGGAGTGATGCCCATTCATTCAGTCTAGCATACGGACTAGGCACTATTCAGATCCTTCCTACTAAAGAGAAAGGTAGACAAATAGGTCATCAGACTCAATTAAGAGCTCAATTTGTATTTGAACAATACCTCTATCCCATCTTCCTAGAAACCATGTACAAAATTCAAAGCCTTCCTCATCTGGGCAGCGATGAAAATCATGATTTTCAAACCATAATTTTAGGTATAGGATTGTTTCTCTCTCCCACTCCATCCCCTTAGAAATTCTGTAAAGGTGTGTTATAAAGCCTTTTACCTGCTATAATAAGCTTATGCTGCAGCCAATTATTTTAAAATTTCTACTGCTTATCATCTTTATAATTCTGCCTTCCTACAAATTAACCGCCAAAGGCGGATTCCATCCTCAATTGGATCTATCGGGGATGATGAGACAGATGATGGTTAAGTACGAACTTGAAGAGGCCACCAAGAATAGTGACGGGCAACTGATTAGCCCAGGCAGAAGCATCGAACTCCTTCAGCCTCAATTTGATTTCGACTTTTCTCTGGCAAAAAAAAGCGACAAGAAAAAATGGTTTATAGATTGGGGTTTTCGCTTCGAATTCGGCTACACCAACTTTCAATATGAAAAAGACGACTCGGTCCATAAAAAGGACGATCCAGTGGAAGGTATCTTTCTCAAAGTTTTTCAGCTGGCCTTGAAGCCCGGTCTCTACTTAGGCTTCCCCTCTCCCATGAAAAACTCTAGCCGCAATATGATCTATGGCATTGGCCCGCTTATCATGGGTTTTGCGGGCACCGCCACTATCAATGCAGAAAAAAAGAGCGACTATGTTACTAATTATGGTTATGGCTACTGGACAGATATAGGTTTTCAAGAGCCTTCCTTTAAATGGGGGAGTTTAGAAGGTTACTTTTTTGTGCAAATGGAGGTTTTATTTTTTAAAGAGAGGTTTCTCCCTCGCCAAATCACTGGAGCAAGGGAGATCCATGTTGAATATTATCAAGCCGTCTCGCTCGGCTTACGCCTGTGGTTTGGTGGTTAGTCTAAAGCGACACAACGGGTGTTAGGGATGAAAGCACTGTAATTGTTAAAAAGGTTAATATCAATAAAACCGATACCCTCTTTATCATCTCCGTCTCTTTTTATATTGATAGCAACAAATCCACTGCGGCCGTTATTTTTTAACAACATAAAGGTATCTCCGTAGTTGACCACTTCTGGATTTTCAAATTCTGCTATGGGCTCCACACTGCCAGTGAAGTGAACAAGATCTAAAAATACCTTTTGCACACCCCCACTCACTTCATAGTCTACTAAAATACTATAGGACCTATTAATATCACATCTCCATTCTTGCTTTTCTACAGGCTGGGCTAATAAATTAGAAGTAAAAACACCAAAAAGAATTACGCTCATTAAAAAAGTTTTCATTTTATTTCTCCTCAATATATCTGTTAAATTTTTTAAATCTGATTGCTTGCAAGTTTCAATTTCTATTATCCATATATCTGAAATCGCACCTAAAACTCAAATTATTTGATCTACATATAATGATTAGTGAAATTAATTATCTAGAATAAGGGAGTCTTTATAAGGTCGATCAAGTAAATATAATGCTTGTTCTTTAGCTATTTGACAGGCTTTTATTCCTAAATATAATTTAAAAGGTCCTACTGGAGGTAGATTTGAAGGTATCATCAAAGAAATAGACTGCTTAGCTGATGTTTTTTTTCGAATAGCCCCCCAAACAGCTCCCTTTGGACAGTGACACAGTGAATGAACCAGCAACCTTTCCTTATCGTTGACCGCATTCAGACCAAATGGATCCTTGGTCCCCCCGTCTATATAGACCTTTTTCTCAATGATAGCAGGCTGGAATAAAATAGGCAGTGCACAAGAGGCCACTACAGAAGAGGCAAGATCTCCCTTAGAAAGAATGACAGATTTGCGAGCAAGCAGTTGATACACCGCAATATAAAGGGGAATTCGGCAATCCTCAATGGAATCTACTGGGAGTAGATTTTCAAGGAGGCTTCTCATTTTCTTCCCTTTTAACAGACCAAAACCAATTCCGGGATCCCAAAAATCAGTCCTTTTGATAGAAAAAAAATAATCAGCAATCTGTTCGCAAGAAAGACCAGCCGCATAGCAAGCTGCTGTTAAGGCACCGGCACTGGCACCAGTTATTTTAGCAGGTCGGATATCTTTTTTTTCTAATGCCATCAACAGACCTAAATGAGCAAAAAAACCAAAAAAACCTGAGGAGAGAGAAAGAGTAAAAGGCTGATCTTTTAGCCAAGATTCTAAGGTTGGGGCAGAATTATCTCTGTTCATAACGATCCTTAAGGAGAGTTATAGATAGGGTCATTTGCATCTCTTAGGCTGGCAGTATACAATAAATTAACCCAGGGAGATTATATGAAATTAATAACAATTAAAACCAGCTTTTTAATAGGACTCATATCTTTTTTATTAGCAATAGCATGTGATGATAAAAAAGCAGATAATAACGAAGACCAACCTAAAATTACGCCTCCCCAGATTAAAAGCCCAACTCCAAATACAAAAAACGGCAATAATAATAACCATAATAGCAATCAAAACATTCCACCTAAGCCTGCTACCAAAACAGCGTCTCTTAACGTTTTAGAAAGTTTACCAAAACTTCAAGGTTCCAATTTGGGCAAAATGGGTGTCTATATGTCACCTAAGGCTTCTCCCAAGATCTCCCCTAAGATTTCTCCTAAGGCCTCACCCAAATTGACCTCGGAAGAACTGATTGAAATCAGCGTTGGCAAACCCATTAGCCCCCTTCTTTTGGATATGCTAGAAGGAGAAGAGTGCATCTCAACTTTCAATCACGGTATTTTTACTTTCGCTCTACTTGCTGCATGCATGACCACTCGCGTCTTTCGGGAAGTGACTTATGGTAGTGATTTTGGAGACTACAATGGGGATGGGCAGGTAAACTGCCAAGATTACGATGATTTTCCAGGGCAAGCCGAATTATTTCACCGTTTGTTCTGCACAGAGGCCTATCGCACCAAAGAAAAAATCGTAGAAATTGGTTTTGCCCCCATAGAAGAGGTGAATCGAAACGTACATAGTGTGGAGCTGAATTACAGCCTAGTCAGTTTTAAGGCCTTCGAGGATAATTCCAGTATAGTGGGCTTTTTCAACGCATTTGAGCCTCAGGTGTATCCCATGAATTTACGCCTATGGATGGCGCAAAAAGAAGAAGGTATCGCTGCGGCCAAACCCATATTTGCCATCTCATCCCCCGAACTTACCAGTGGGGTATCTTACTCATTCGGATTAGATTCACTGGAAGACGCTCGAATAATATCAGAAATCAGAAGCATTGATAGTTATGAAGGCTGCCGAGAAAGCCCTTCCACTACCACCTGTAACTTTCAAGACTTTAAGGCCTTTTTTGGCAACGGCCCCATCTTTATTGAAAGAATCAAAGAGAAAGTGAAAGTTCGTCTTCCCAACACCTCTCACTTTTTAATTTGGTCCGACTATGGGCTGGCACCTGGGCTGGTTATTTTAGAAGGAAGTATGTTGTTTGATAAATCCAATACCGAAGGCTTCTTTTTAGATTTTGAAATAGAAGGCGATAACAGCATGGATTTAACCTCCACTCAAAAAGTCTACTTCCAATTTGTTTTGCTGGAAGATGAAATGTGGCGGAGCATGATACTCTTTGATAGCAAGGGAGAGAGAGTTTCTATTCCTGTTAAAATTAATAATGAAGTTATTGATTACCAACCTATATACGAAAGCGGTCAGTGTATCAATGTAGTGGATGAGAGCAAGGATTGCGTTAAACTGAAAGATATTACAACCTACTCTTCCCTATTTATGGGAGAATCTCAGTTTGATCATGTTCCCTTGTCGGGGCTAGAAATCAATATTAATTTTGACGATAAACCCACAAAGCTAGAAAAAGTGACCCTTCCTTAAGCAGACTTTTTTAATCTCTCATCAAGTATCTTAAATAGTATTTCTTCAATTAGCTCTGGCTTGGTAAAAGGTTTGTCTATAAAAGCCAAAGCTCCTGCTTCCAGGGCAGATTTCACTTGACGGCTATCAGATGCATAACCAGAAGCGGCCACCACAGGAATATCAATACCTTTTTCTTTTAGCTCATTGATTAAATTGACTCCGTTCATTTTGGGCATTTCCAAATCGGTAATAATGATATCAATTGAGGTCTTAGCTATAAAGTCAATAGTCTCTGTCGCTGATTGGATATAATGGCAATCAAAGGCTTCCTCAAGAAAAAGCATCAGTACATCGGCCACATCAGGTTCATCATCAATAATTAAGACTTTTGGTTTAAACTCACTTCTAACCGCTTTCAAAGTTGGACTCTCTTTGATAACAGGATTTTGCTTATATATTGGAAATCGAATTTGAAAAGTTGTTTCACCTGCTGAAACAGGAATCAGTTTGATAGACCCTTTGTGCTTTTGAACAATCCCATAAGCCAGTGAAAGGCCCATGCCACTAGCCTCACTGAGGGGTTTAGTGGAAAAATAGGGCTCGAAAACCTTCTCTTCAATTTCTTTGTCAATCCCCCCCGCATTATCCTTAAATAAAAGGATCACCTCTTGTTCATATTGCTGAATGTTGACCCATATATTTCTTTGCTTTGAGGTGGATACATTGTTAAATGCATCTATAGAATTGGTAAATAAAATTCGAAATAGGTTTTCCAGTTGATAAGAATCACCATGAATAGGAGGCAGTTCTTTCCCTGTTTCGATCTCCAAACAGATATTCAGTTGATCTACATAGGATTTTAAAAGCAGCAAAGAGTCATCTAAGACCTTTGATAGTAATAAGGGTTCTTGTTTTTGCATCTTAGAATCTTGAGCAAAAACCCTTAGATGCTCAATAACCTTTTTCATACGGGTTGCCGCTTCGTATATCTTATTGTTATATCCCTCCATTTTTTCAGGATCATTGAGGGATTTCTTCATAATATGTGAATAACCCATCACAGCAGATAGGGGGTTATTTAGCTCATGGGTGAGACCGGAAGAGAGGTTTCCTAAAGAGGCCAATTTAGCTGTGTTTAAAAGCTGAGCTTGAATTTGTTTGTTTTCTTCCAGCACCTGCCTTTTTTCTGTTATATCTATTGAGGATTCAATCATTTGAATCACTTCACCTTTTTCATTAAATATGGGAAATCCATTCACTTCAAAGAATTTCTGCTCGCCCTCTTCAGTAAAATGAACATGTTCCACTTGAATGGGTTTTTTATGCTTTTTAACATATTCTAAGGGACAGATGTGATGCTCATTCTCATCATTTGTACAAGGTGAAGAACGATGATGAGTCAGCTCGTAGCAGGTTTGGCAAGCAAGATTCTTGTTTCCCAATGCAGCCTTATTAGCCAATTTAATTGTGTAATCATTGGCATCTATAACATAGAAAGGATGAGTGATGGATTCAAATATATTAGATATAAATTCATTCTTATCCTTCACTTTTAAAGTAGTTTGCTCCATTTTCAACAGGTACTTATCAAGTTTAAGAATGAGCCCCCAACCTAGTAAGCTTAAAAGCAAAATAAAGGACCTGTATAACCAGGTTTGACGATTTAAAAAACTTTGAAAATTAGAATAGATATCCTCTTGATTGATATAGAATTCAGCTGCACCTATTACTTTATCTTCTTTTTTCAAAGGAATATAGATTTCACTCACATTTTTATTTAATGAATGACCATCTAAACTCATTTTCTTAAATTTGATAAATTTTGAAACAATTTCACCTTGTAGTACCTTTTGTTTAAAATAGGGATGAGTGTTGATGGTGGCCAAATCCTGTTTATCAGGAGAATACATCACCACACCTTCAGTATTAAACACCTTAACCTTATAAATATTCAGGCTTTTCTCAAGAATTTGCTGATGAATTTGGATCTGCTTAATAAAACCGTTTAAATCGCTTTGACCTTGATTTCCAGCTTCCATATCAAAGTCTGCTGAAACAAACTCCGCCACTTGCTTTGATACTAAATGGATTTGATTGAGGTGTAACTGTTTTATTTTCTTAATTAAGTAGAAATCATACACGAATCCTCCCCCCAAAAGCAGAAGAAGGATGAAAAACATTATTTTACGCAGTCGTACAAAAGAGAACTTCATCCTTTAGCTTTCGGCGGCAAATTTAATTATTTGAATATCTAATTAGTAAGGTTCTATTAATAAAGAAAAATAGATGCTTGAAATAAAATTAGGCGAAGTTTTAGTTGCTTCTCACTTGCATAAATTCAGTGTACTCCAATACGCTTCCTTTCCAAACATTGGCAAAAGGATCGGAAGTGAAAACAAAAATATGGTCCCCCTGGCCTACGATTTCAGTGTACCAAGAGTAGGGCATAGATATTACATCTTCCCCTAAGGTCACCCATTCATCATTTTGCAGATAGCTTACCTTGGTACTGCTAAATTCACCTTCATCCACATAGGCCACGTATGGGACCCCTTGATAGACATAAAGTGATTGGTAAGTATCATTCATGGTGGAGAATTCACTGCCCATTTGAGACCATTCACTGTTTTCATACTTAATTACATATCCCATATACTCACCGCCTACGGTGGTACTGTAGGCAATATAAACCACTCCCTTTTCAATAATGAGAGAGGTCAGGCTCGTTTCTTCTATGTTAAGCTCAGGTTGAATAGGTTCCCATGCTTCATTTACATATCGGTAGACTAAAAGAGGGTCAGTATTTTTACCCTCTTTACTATCATTTGTAATGGAAATATAGGGAATATGGTTCTGCTCATCAATGGCAAATGAATAGCTAGGGTTCTTGCTGTATACCATTCCGGCAGTTCCAATAGGTTCCCAATCACTTCCATTCCACTTCTGCACCGCAATGGATCCCTCGCTTTTCGTTTTATCTTGGTAGGCCACATAAGGAGTGTCTCCGTCAAATTTAAGAGTGATATAATCAACTCCACCAGCAGAAAAGTTTTCACTCCCCAATGATGTCCAAACTCCTTTTTCAAACTTCTTCACATTGAGAGGATCATCGTTCCCACCATAGGCTAAATAAATAACTTGATTTTTAATATACAAAGAGGTGGACGCTGGGTCAACACCCTCCAGTTCGGCTACCACTGCCCAACTGTTTTCTACATATTTAAAAATCCGTAAGGGTTTATTTTCAAAATCATGAGGATAAACAAGATAAGGGACACCATCTGCTAGAAAGATGGAGGCACTTTCATCAATTTCCACATCGGTAAAGAAGCGCTCTCCCAGATAATTCCACTGAAAACCTGATTCAATAGCGGGGGAACAGGGAGACATGGAGACAAAACCATTTCCATCAATACTCATGATTTTGAAACTATAATCGGCCGCAGGAACTTCATTTAGCGTCTTCTCTTGAACATTGGCAGATTCCAGATCTATGGTTTGATAGGTTTCTTCACAGGTTTTCCCTTTATAAAACTCTATTTTTTGATTGATGAGATCAGTGGAATTAGACCGAGTCCATATGGCAGTAATTTGATCTTTTGAGCTCCCTTTCCAATTTAAATTAACCGCTATTTCTGGAGCACTGGTATCTATTATCACATGGTCAGACACCACATTTTCAATCCCGGTGGGATCTGAAAATTGAGCATAAAGTACCTTTTCTCCGTCAGTTTTAAAATCGTAATCAACAACGATAAAACCTTGTTCCAACTGCTCTTTGGTAATGGGCTCATACTTTTTATCACTAAAGGAAGAATCTTCTGACCATCTTAAAATGGTGGTTTCCGCTGAAAAATAGAGCATCACTTGCACTTTGCGGCTGTTGACTAAATCAGCTCCTCCAGCCACCACAACTTTGCCTTGGACACCGGTATTAATAAATAAAACCAAGTCTTTAGCTTCGGAAGTTTCATTAGCTATAACCTCAACATTATGAACCGTTGAGTGATTAAAACCATCTTTTTCCGCATGAATAGTCCAGCTTCCAGCGGGGACATAAGAGATTTCATAATTACCATCTTTATCTGTTTTTGCATCAAAGGAGGTTCCAGGGATATAAACATCAACACCCATAAAATCATTACGTTCTGCCAATTCCACTTTTCCTTTAATACGACCGGTCCGTTTTAATTCAAGATTACCAATATCTACAATTTCTCCTGGAATCACTGTAATATTTGCTTTTTGGATACCAAATTCACCTTCGGGGCTCGAGTATTGAACATAAATTCCTAATTCTTGAATATTACCAGATTTAGAGTATTTAACCGCATCACTGTTCTCTAATGCTTTTTTAAGAACCCTATCAGGTACAGAGATTTCAAAAGAACCATCATCATCTGTCATAGCAAATTGACTGCTATCATCAAGTAAACTAATTTTAGCCCCTTTTACAAACTTATGATTATCAAGATTCATTCCACTTGCTGATGTGGCTTTAGGAGATACTTTAGGTGATACCTTAGGTGATACTTTGGGAGAAACTTCAGTTACCACTTTAGGTGAAACAGGGCCGCCCTCTTCCGGAGTTTTGGGAGGGGTATCTTTTTCTCTTTTGAGGGTTTTTTTATCAATGTGGACCTTTCCTTTGATGGCTGTGTATTTTCCACCAGTCAGTCCTGGCTTTTCAATGATTTGCTTTTTATGTCTGGGCTGACTGCACATAACCAAGCTGATCGCTATGAAAACTGTAATGATGATGTTATTTAAATAGCTCATAGGTTCCCCAATGATGAATATTAAAAACTCTATGGGTAACGTATCGGTAATTCTTCTAGTCCCATTTAACAAAGCTATATTCTTGTATATTATCTATATGTTAGAGGGGTGTATTAATATACCTAAAAAAAATCCAGTCAAAACAAGAAGATTCCATCTAAGGATAATTGGACAAATCCACTTATGAGAGGGTATAATTAAATAGGAGATTTTTAAATATTTTGGAGCAATTATGCCTATTTACGTTTACCAAGAGATACTCCCTGATGGCAGCTTAGGAGAAGAGTATGAAATTATGCAGAAACTTTCTGATGAGCCATTACAGGTCCATCCAAAAACCGGCCAGCCCATAAAAAAAATAATCAAGGCTCCTGGCCTCACTTTAAAGCATAGCAGTCAAGCCAAAAAGAAACTCTTATCCAATGAAAATATTGCAGCTAAGGGTTTTACTAAGTATGAGCGAGCGGGAGATGGGGAGTATATAAAAACAGCCGGAGATGGCCCTTCTTATATCTCGCGAGATGAAGTCGGGCAGTAATCCGTTAGGATCCACTTATGTATAAACTGTTGATTTTTTTAAGCTGCATATCCTTTTTAGCTTTACAGGGAACAGAACTCAGCCCTTTCCCTTTAACCAAATTTATGCCCCGCCAAAAAGATATTAAAATGCCGGCAGGCTGGGAGGATAAAGAGATTAGTCACACCAGCTGGGCCAGTGGTAAAAATCTAGCTATTGCCCTAGATCAACATCTATTCACCGCCCTCAAACCATTGATTGAAGAGTTTTCTCTTAAAAATAAGATAAAAGTGGGACTCAAGGAAGGAACTTGTGGCATTTCAGCGGGTTTACTCAGAAAAAAACAGACGGATATAGCTGGATTTTGTTGCCCTCCTGGAAAAATGGATCGTTTTCCAGGTATCAAATATCATACTTTGGGGATTTCCCCCCTAACCGTCTTAGTTCATAAGAAAAATCCCCTCTCTGAACTCCACCTTAATCAGGTAAGATCGCTTTTTGCTGGGAAAATTAAAAACTGGCAGGAGCTGCACCCCTCATTTAGAGGTTCAGTTCAGCCAATAACCCGCTTGCACTGCAAAAAACGTCCAGGGCACTGGCGTTTGATCTTAGACAATGAAAACCAATTTTCTCACCAAATGAGTGAAGTGGGAGCTATTCCAGATATGATGGCCATGGTGGCTCGTAATCCTTATGCCATTGGTTATGAATCCTATTGGAATGTCCTAAGATATGGCTATCAAAAAAAGGTAAAAGTGCTCCAAATCGACAATGTGTCACCGTTTAGCAAAGAGTCACTGGCCAAGCGAAAATACCCCCTTTATCGAGTTTACAATATCACCACCTGGCAGAGTAAAAAGAGTTATAAACCAATGGCAGCCAAGTTAGTGAGTTTTCTTCTAAAGCATGTAAATAAAATTGACGGGAAGTTCGGCATAGTCCCTAGCTCACTGTTAAAAAAATCGGGTTGGGTTTTTAATGAAAATGAATTGGTCGGAGAACCGAAATGACCCATCAACATTCAGCATCCAGTAAGGGACTCTCCTATGCTTTCAAACTGGTAGTATTTGTGGGCATTGTAGGAATTACTATTACTTCTATTTTAGGAGTAGTACAGCAACGCAATGCTAAAAAACAGTTTACCAAATATTTTCAAGCCGATTTACAAGACCTTTCCCTTACCAGTCGCCTGCTTTTTGATACCAAAATTAAAAACTTCCACCATTTAGCCAAAATGATCAGAGATACCAAATCCACTTTTGATTATTTAACAAAAAATGATCTAAATAGTCCGGCAGGAATTAAATATTTTACCATGCTTCCCCCTTGGTTACAGACTTTAAAACATTACCGGAAATCGTTCCTGCCCAACTATGCGCTCTTGTTGAACTCTCAAAATCAAATTAAACAGATCTATCATGGGAATGAAGACATCCCCTCTTTTCTTCTCAACTTAGACCCCTTCATAGTTGAACAAGCTCAAGAGCAGGTATTTATAACCACCTTAAGTGGGCAAATTTATATAATAGTGGGTGAAAAATTGGCAGGTTATAATGGAAAAGTGATGTCGATGCTCTTTCTAAAGCCCATCGACACGTTGTTTCTTCAGTTCAACAACCTGTATCAAAAGTCAGATCAAGTATTGGCTCTGCTCACCGAAGATCGGAAAGAAGTATTAGTGAGTAGTGACATTAACCAAATACCAGAGGGTAGCAAATTAGAGAAGTTAAGGAACGAGTTTTTTATATCAGGTGAAGCCTTCATGGATTATGGAGCCACTGATGTGGCTTTGATTATCGTCTCTTTAAAATCCAAAAAAGAGATCAAAGGAATTGTTTCTACTTACACAGCCGAGAGTTTAAAAAATATCCTATTTAGCTTTCTCGCCTTTCTTTTTGGTTTTTGGATTATTTTCATGCGCACATCCCACCGTGTCCGCCAGTTAGGTCTCAAAGTGGAAGAGTTTTCCCAAAAGGAGCTTTTAACTTCCACCGAAACCGCGCCCTTAAGAGACGAACTCCTCTTGTTGGAAAACCGTTTCAATCAACTGATGGAAAATGTTATTTCCTATAAACGATCTTTAATTAAATCCAGTGAAGAAAAAGAAGAGATCCAATCTCAGCTGATTCAATCGGCAAAAATGGCCTCTCTTGGCATATTATCATCAGGTGTGGCCCATGAATTAGCTAATCCAGTAATGAGTATCATGGGTTATTGTCATCGTATTAAAAAGAAATCCATAGAGGATCTCTCTATCGAATTAGCCGAAAAGATCAACAACCAAGCCATCCGGATGAGATCCATTGTGGACCATATGAGAACCCATGCCCGTCAAAGTAAAAAAGAAGATCTCGCTCCTTTAAACTACAATGAACCCATTGAGAGCGCTCTTATTCTACTTGAGCCTATGCTCAAAAAGGTGAGTATTCAATTAGAGCTCCAGTTAACTGAAAATCTCCCCTACTCCTTAGGAGATAAAGTTCAATTAGAGAGTGTTTATCAAAACCTAATGGTCAATAGTATGTATGCTTTTAAGGAATTAGAAGAAGAGCGAGAATTTAAAATCCAAATAATTACCTCTTTGACCAGCGATTATCATATCAAAGTAGATTATAAGGATAACGCAGGAGGAATGCCAGATGAGGTGGTAAAGAAAATATTCGATCCATTTTTTACCACCAAAGGATCAGGTGAAGGCACAGGCCTTGGAATGTCCATCGCCAAAGGAATCATAAAAAACCATCAAGGAACAATTTCTGTGAATAGCACCTTAGGCGAAGGAACCCAATTTCAGCTTTTATTTGAGATAAAAGATCAGTCCGATGAGAATCTAAGTTAGGAGCAACCACCCCCACAAGAACCGCATCCACTTTGAACATTGGGATTATTAAAGGCAAAACCAGAGCCGCGCTCTGAATTTACAAAATTGATCTCAACCCCTTTGAGATGAGGAATACTATTTCCATCTATAAAAATCTTAATTCCATCTTGCTCAACCAGTTGGTCACCAGCAGCAGGAGAAGGTTGAAGACTCATATCGTACATAACGCCAGCACAACCACCTGGCATGGCCGCTATTCGGAGTCCCCCATCTGTTGCATTTTCAGAAGACATAATTTCTTTAATTTTAGTAACAGCATCTGCGGTCAGAGTGATGATAGGTCCATCTTCAGTTGAATTATCTGTTTTTATTATTACTTGGTTTAATCTATCCACCAATTCATCCACTTTAGAGCTGTCCATACCATGGCCCATAGCGCCTTGTTCTAAAGTTTCAAAGGTAGCAGCACCACATCCCACACAATGAAGGCCGGCTCCCGTCATAATTTCAGCTAACTCCTTAGCTTCGGTAGGAAAAGTTTCAAATATTTCACCAATCTTCATCTCACGAGTTATCTTTTTATCCATTAAGTACTCCTTAGCTATGGATAGGGGTTAGAATTATAAGCGCTCCGAGAATAGCAAAACATCACATAAGGTCAAGACTTTTTTATTTTTTTTATTTTTTTTAAAATTTTTCAAAATATTTTCCCCATTTTTTTGGGCTCACCCCTATTTAAATTAAACAGACAGCAAACTGATATTTTCAATCAAAATGAATGAGGGGGAAGTAATGAGAAATTTAATGATGGTAACCGGAATCCTAGCAATTTTAAGTTTAATGGCTTGTGGGGTCAATAAGCTTCCACAAAGTGGAAAATTAGAAGGCACATTTGACAGCTGCAGTGGCAATGATAACTGCTATGAATATGACTATGATATCGGCTGGGAATCAGATGTTTATTGGGAAGAAGAGCCCTCCCAGGTAAAAACCACTGAGGTGAATGATTCTGAGAAGGTCTATGTGGATTCTTTCAACGATGCGGAAGTCAATGGCTCTTTTAATGAAGTCACCAATTATAACTACTATGACAGTTGGTCAGATGATTACTACATAAGCGACTGGGTATATATGGATTATAAAGCAGAGAAAGAACCAATTAATGTTAGCTACACGACTCTAAGGCAATCCAGTTTAGCTCAAAAAGTTTACCGTATAGGTGATAGGTTAAATGGAAATCTCTATATCAAAGCCGATTTTCAAGATGAGGATATTATTAATGACGGCAACGGAGAATCTTTAAGTGAAGTCTATAGTCGAGATATCAAAAGTATGTGGATCGAAGTTGTTCCAATCAGCGAAGGAGCAGACAGCCTAGTAAGAGTTTTCAATGTAGATGAGATTTCCTACTCCACTAATGCCAAAGGAAATCCTCTAGGTTTTAGAATTAAGCTCGATGATATAGTGATTGATAGCAGTTTTGCTGCCGGAGAATATCTCTTAAAAGTTAAATTAGAGCGAAAGAACGGACAAATTATTGAAAATGATGAGTTTCTTAACGACTTCGAAGCAGCAAAATCTTTAGGTTTCAAGATTTGTGGCACCACAACAACTGTAAGTACGACAAGCGAAACTGATAAAGAGCCTCTTGAAAATGAGAGCACCACTTCGGAAACAGAAGAGTCCTCGGAAACAGAAGAGACCTCGGAAACAGAAGAGACCTTGGAGACGCAAGATCAAGATGAAGTGACTGAGAGTGAAGAGAGTGAAATCCCCGTTGACGATGACCAAGTGGAAGTAGAAGAAGATAAGGAGACGGATGAGGAAGAGAAATAGTTATTGAAACCCAGCCTATGGTATGAAAGAATGAAGTCATTCTCATACCATAGGCTATTTTGATGGACCAACAAACTGTCACCCAAAAAACTGAAACCTATTATCGAAAGTTTGGAAAAATGGTATATCACCTGGCCTTAAAAACACTCAATGATCCGGAAGAAGCTAAAGATGTTTTGTCAGAAGTATTTATTAAGGTTTCAGAGCATCTCAGTGCAGATACCCTCAAAGAAGAAACCATCTTTAACTGGCTCTATAAGGTGACCATCAACCACTGTTTAAATCTCATCGAAAAAACATCCAATCGGAAACGGCTCTTAAACCAATACCAAGAGAGTGTTATTCCCGAATCAGAGAAGGAGGCCGATGCAGCGCTCATTGAAAGTGATCTGTTTCAAAGGTTGACTAAGAATAAGGATGAGAGCACCAAAAAGATAATAATCTATAAAATTGTGTTTGGCATGAAGATTCTAGAAATTGCAAAGCTCTTAGAACTCGACCGCAAAACAGTATCCACTAAATTCAACCGTTTTTTGCAAGATGCCAAATACAAATTAACAGATGGATGGGAGGAAGATTGAATGAAAACTTTGTCCAGATACATCCTTGATCAATATTATTATGACCAGCTTACCAAAGAAGAAAGAGCCAAGGTTGATTTAATTCTAGAGCAAGATGACACCGCAAAAAAACAGTATCAACTACTCTGTCAAGAATACGAAGACTTTCAAATTCCTTTTGCCGAAATTAGCCCATCAAAAGCGCCCGTAGCTAAACAGTCCATGAGCGAATTAATAATGTCCTTTTTAATGCCTAAAAATGCAAAACTGTTTTATGGTGTGAGCTTGGCCATTGTTCTTGGTTTAATTTCGCTTCCTCTTTTAGATCCCATTATGAATACTGACACGGCCACCCCTTACATAGGGACCAAAGGATCCAATAGAGTTATCATTGAACCCTATCGCCCCAGTACCGATCAGGTAATAGAAACTGGAGAAGGTTTTCAGGCGGGGGACATTCTGAAGTTAAAAGTAAACATCGAACAACAAAGCTTTTTGGCCATTTTCTCTATTCAAGATAATGGCAAAGTTGCACCGGTGGTGAGCGAGGAAAATGGAGGTCTCAAATTAGAAAAGTCTTGGACATCGGCCCTAGCCCTCGATAACTACCCAGGGAGAGAAAAATTACTCTTTATCATCTCCAAAGAAAACTTTGAATTAGATGATCTAAAAAATACCTTAAGTGAGTTGGATTTTAATCTTATTAACTCTCAGTTAGATTTGAAGCTCAAGGACTATTATCTGCACTCTTACTTAATTGAAAAGTGACAATAGAGATGGAAAAACTAATTACTTTAAATAAGCTAGCCATCCTGCTTATTACAATGGCAGTACTCATGCCCACTGCCCTTGCCAAGCCCCAGAAATTTGCCTTGGTGGTGGGAAATAACGAAGGGCTGCCCAGCCAAGCCAGATTACTTTTTGCCGAGGATGATGCACGAAAGGTTGTTGAAACTTTGAAAACCTTTGGGGGATTTAAGCGGAAAAACATCATTTTTCTAAAAAATAAACGCAGTAAAGACCTTCAAAGAGCCTTTGATCAATTAAAGAATAAGCTAAAACGTGTCTCTTCCCGAAAGGACACCCTGCTCTTCTTTTATTATTCTGGTCACTCCACTCCAGATAAACTGCAAATGAATGGCACCTCCTACTCATTTAAAAAAATAAAGCAATTTCTAAAGAAAGCTCCTGCCACCATCCGTTTTGCCGTACTCGATTCTTGCTACAGCGGGGTTATCTCAGGAACGAAGGGAGCTCATATGATCCCTTTAGATAATATGGGCTTTTCTAAGAAACTAGATGCTGACGGCTATGCCATTTTAACATCCAGTTCAGCCAATGAACTCTCTAATGAGAATGAGAAATTTAGCGGTTCGGTTTTTACTCATTTTCTAGTAAGGGGTCTGCAAGGAAAAGCCGACTTTTCAAAAGATGGACAAATCTCTATCGCTGAACTCTATCACTATACATACAATCGAACGGTGGCTGAAACCAAAGACCGCTACCTCAATGAACAACATCCCACTTTTAATTACAATATCAAAGGACGGGGGAATATTACTTTAACTGAGGTGACGAAAAAAAATAGTCTGATTAAGCTAGCCAAAGATTTAAAAGGGTCGGTCAAAATATTTAACCACAGCAATAACCTCATTCTTTATAGTTCTAAAACCTCTAAAAGACGTAAAATTCCTATTCATAAAGGTAAGTTTATCATTCAAGTGATCAACAAAAAGGAGGACTCTCAAGGGCAAACCATCGTTTCGGTAGGCAAAAAGGACACCATTCGACTCTCTAACAGCGATTTTATTTGGCAAAACCTAGAAGCAGAATCAAGTCAAACTAAAGGAATCAGTTTGATGCCCTCATTTATCAAGCATGCTTCTCATTCGTCCTTTTTTCTGAGCTATCAAGGGACTGAATCTCTCTTTCGGCTGGATGAGCACAATTACTTCTACAACCATCATGTGCAGCTGGGTTACAGTTTGGGTAGTAGAGACTGGAAACTATTAACTGCCCTGGGCTTTACCCATGAATCGGGAACCAAATACATGGCAAATAAAGACCCTTTTATTGAAGATGAGCTTCTTGATCCCTATGATCTAACATTTAATGTATATAGTTTAAGTAGTCGGCTCAGTTATCGACTCTTTGATATAACCAAGTCCTTTCACTTTCTATTATCTCCCGAATTAGGAGTTGCTCTGCTTACCCAAACCTTTCAAGCTCCTTATGAGAGTGAAATTGATGACTCATTATCTAAGCAAAGCTATAACTATTATGGTGGTCTCTTTGGAACCCTCTCCCTTCTTGCCGCTGATTGGCTCACCATCAATACCAGTCTATTTTATCGTATAAATACTATTAAAATTGGGAGCCCGTTAAAAAGACAAGCGTTGACCACATGGGGTGGAGAGATCCTTTTAGCGACCCCTTTTTCAAAGGAGTAGGGACTTGAAAATAAAGATTGTTACAATCCTATATTGCCTCACCCTCTTATCCTTGTTTAGCTGTAGTGATGTTGGTCTTGAAGGTACTCCCACAGACGAAGCAATGGAAGTACCTGGCGAAGGACCATATGCATCTGAACCCACCTTCTCCTCAAAAGCGGACTCAGAAACTGCAATCTCTAGCTCAACAAACCAATCACCAATGCCAAAGTTAGAATTAAGTGCCCCCTTTTCCTGGAATGGAAACGCCCTGGATATCAACTTTAATCTTGTTTTGGATAACCGTGATCAAAGGGATAGTCAAGATATCTATAGAAAAGTCTGGCTGGTTGTTTCCCCTGACAATGGGGCCTCCCCCCAACCTTTTAACGAAAATTATCTGCACATAACCGACCATAGTCAATTAGATAAGGCAGATCTTAAATTCTACCAAG
>CAYFLR010000046.1:47625-47936 GCA_964343805.1 uncultured bacterium
AGTGGACACTAAGCTCATCTATGCTCATGTACGCAAACTTCCCATGTGTCATTACACTTCCCTAGATACCGCTTTTTACGACAAACGTATCATTTGTTTATATATCGCTCTTCCTACGGAAGCGCTCTCCCTCAGTCAAGGGCCTAACTACCAGCTCAAGATCTACTATGAAACAAAATTCAATGAGAAGAGACGTTTCTATGAGCTTCCCTCTACCAACTTCGATGAGCTAGATTTAAAATTCAATTTATGAAATTATGATAGGTCAAGGCTGTCCAAACCAATCCATTAGACTTTTAAAGAGGGCTCGA
>CAYFLR010000047.1:0-14021 GCA_964343805.1 uncultured bacterium
CAGGACTCGCCAAAGCTGCTCTTATGCCACTGCATAATTGGCTCCCATCTGCAATGGTTGCCCCTACGCCTGTTTCAGCTCTTCTCCATGCGGTTGCTGTTGTTAAGGCAGGTGTTTTTTCCATTTCTCGTGTGATTTTATCTGGTTTTGGATTAGAAACTATGACCAACCTCGGCTTAGGTCTGCCTACGGCATATTTAGCTGCCTTTACCATTGTGGTGGCATCCATAATCGCCATAACCAAAAATGACCTTAAGGCTAGACTGGCTTATTCCACAATTAGTCAGCTCTCTTACATTGTCATTGGAGTTGCTATTTTAACTCCTGAGTCAGTTTATGGTGGCCTCCTTCATATTCCTCATCATGCCTTCTCCAAAATTACCCTGTTTTTTGCGGCTGGAGCTATTTATGTGGCCACTCATCTAAAGAAGATTGATTTGCTACCAGGAATGGGAAGGCGACTTCCCTGGACTTTTAGTGCCTTTGGTTTGGCTTCATTGAGTATGATTGGAGTTCCGCCTGTATGCGGATTTGTGACCAAGTGGTATTTAGTGAGCGGTGCTCTTTCTCAAGGGTATATAATACTGCTGGTGGCATTACTTGCCAGTACTCTTCTCAATGCTGTCTATTTTGTTCCTATTGTGTACAATGGATTTTTTAGTGAACCGGCTCCTGGTGTAGATCTATCGAAATATAAAGAAGCCCCCCTCACTATGGTAGTACCTCTATTCTTAACTGCCATTATTTCAGTGGTTCTGGGCTTTTATCCCCAAATCTTTCTTAATTTTATTAAAATGCTAGGAGGGTTAGGTGCTTAGTAATACAGGAAAATTCCTCCAACAACAGCGAAGTAACTCCGCCTTATGGAAAAAAGCCTTTTATGGCGTTTTAGCCCTTTTGGTGGTGCTCAATATTTTTATTCATCCTCATAATGCTCACTTTGCCTTAGAAAAGTACCCAGGATTTTGGGCTCTTTTTGGTTTAGTGGGAGCTATTTTGTTAACAAAAGTAGCCAAAGGAATTGCTCATACGGTGTTAAATCGTACGGAGGATTTTTATGACTAGTTTCCTACATCCCTCTGGCTGGTATATAGGCCTCGCTGTTTTACTGTTTTTTCTTCCTCGCAAACAGGGAAGACTCCTGCTTCCGGTAGCAGCTATTGGTGCCATCGTCAGTGTCTTAATCGTTAAATTTGGAGTCTATGGTAAGGTCCCTTATCTTAATCAGATATTGGTTTTTGGTCGAGTGGATAGTTTAGCCTTAGTTTTTGCCCATGTGTTTGCTATTCAAGCCCTCATTGGCTTTATCTATGCCTGGCATGTAAAGGAAAAGTCTCACCACATTGCGGCCTCTCTCTATGTGGCCGGTGGTTTTGGCTGTGTCTTTGCCGGAGACTACTTTACCTTGTTTATTTTCTGGGAATTGATGAGTGTGGCATCCACCTTCTTAGTTTGGGTGGCTCGCAATAAGAAATCCACCCAAGCAGGATTCAGGTACTTTATTTTTCATACCTTGGGCGGACTCTTTTTACTAGCAGGGCTCCTGCTTCGATACCGCTATGTGGGGAACATGACATTCACCTCCATCTTACCTGATAATGCAGCTTATTATGACTACCTGATCTTAATCGGCTTTTGTGTCAATGCGGCGGTCATCCCATTTCATGCCTGGTTGCCAGATACCTACCCTGAAGCCACTATTCCGGGTGCGGTTTTTATGAGTGCTTTTACCACAAAAACTGCCGTTTACGTTCTTTTAAGGGGTTTTAGTGGATTTGAAATTCTGACCATTGCTGGGACCGTGATGGCTCTCTATGGTGTTTTTTATGCAACCATAGAAAACAATGCCAGAAAGATTCTCTCCTATCATATTATTTCACAGGTGGGGTATATGGTGGCCGGTTGTGGTATAGGCACTGCTTTAACTCTAGATGGTGCTTCTGCTCATGCCTATGCTCATATTGTTTATAAAGGCCTCCTCTTTATGACTACCGGAGCCATTTTATATGCTGCCGGAACAGCCAAGCTTTCTAACTTGGGTGGCCTGATTGAAAAGCTTCCCTGGGTATTTGTTGCCTATATGTTTGCGGCTGTATCTATTTCTGGTTTTCCACTCTTTTCCGGGTTTGTCAGTAAAACCATGGTGATAAACGGAGCCGCAAATGCTCATAGAACCTGGATTGCTATGGGGCTAGAGCTGGCTTCTGTTGGAACTTTCCTTTCTGTAGGGCTTAAACTTCCTTACTTCGCCTTTTATGCGAAGCCCAAATACACCGGTCCTGACTTAAAACCCATTCCGGTAAATATGTACATTGCTATGTTTATGGCCTCTTTTCTCTGCCTATTTATTGGTGTATACCCTGAGTTTCTATACAGCTTACTACCTAATAATGCAGAGTATGTTCCTTACTCTGCATGGCATGTGGTCCAAACCCTACAAATTTTATTATTCACAGGTCTCGGTTTTTATCTCCTAGTTAAGAAATTAACACCTGAAGCTATGATTAATTTGGATCTTGAGTATTTCTATCGTTTAATAGGTCGACTTTTCGTGAAACTCTGTCGAATTCCCTTCGCTCTTTTTGATGACTGGTGGACAGAGCGTTACCGAGCAATAGGAATCCGTGGTCTCTCCTTTTCTGCATCTTTTGCCTCTTGGGGAGACAATGCGGTGATTAAAGCCACTGTTGATTTTATAGCCTCTACAGTTCGATCTATTGGCGGAGGAGCCGCTCGGATTCAATCTGGCCAATTGAGATATTACATTGCGCTGGCGTTTATAGTTTCTTTTGCCCTAGTTTTGTCAATCACGCTTAGTTTGTGAGCAGAGAATGAATATAGAAGGTATTCCTATTTTAAGTATTTTGATATTTTTTCCACTGGTTGCGGGAGTGTTTTTACTCTTCCATACCAATGCCAACCTGATTAGAAAATGGGCGTTGTTTTTTAGTGGAATAGAAGCTCTTCTCAGTATCCCATTGATTCTTAACTACCGATCAGATACTGCCGCTTTTCAAATGGTAGAGATGATTCCTTGGGTTCCTAAATGGGGTCTTAATTATTCCTTAGGAATTGATGGCATATCCTATCTTATGGTGCTTTTATCTATTTGGTTGCTTCCTTTTACCATTTTATGCTCCTGGAGCTATATTCAAACGCGCGTAAAAGAGTTTCATTTTTGTCTGTTTTTTCTTACTTCTGCCTGTGTGGGTGTGTTTTGCGCTCTGGCTTTAGTGCTTTTTTATGTTTATTGGGAAGCCATGCTAATCCCCATGTATCTTTTAATCGGTGTGTGGGGTGGGCCAAATAGAAGGTATGCATCTTTAAAGTTTTTCCTCTATACATTAGCTGGAAGTACACTTTTATTAGTTGCTTTTGTGGCTTTTTATGTCAGTGCAGATACCTTCTCTATTCCTGAATTAATGAAAACTTCTTTCTCATTTAAGTTCCAATATTGGACCTTTTTAGCAATGGGAATTGCTTTTGCTATTAAGGTACCAATGTTTCCATTTCATACTTGGTTGCCTGCTGCTCATGTGGAAGCACCCACAGCAGGAAGTGTGGTTTTAGCCTCAGTTCTATTAAAAATGGGAGCCTATGGATTCTTAAGATTTTGTCTCCCCCTCACTCCAGATGCCAGTTTCTATTTTGCTCCTCTTATGATTACTCTATCCATTTTCTCAATAATCTATGGAGGACTAGTGGCCTTAGGGCAAACTGATATTAAAAAACTGGTGGCTTATTCCAGTGTGGGTCATATGGGGTTTGTGACCTTGGGGATTTTTATATTTAACCAAGAAGGAATCCAAGGGGCTATCTTACAAATGCTCAATCATGGTATTACCACAGGTGCTATGTTTATGATGATTGGTATTATTTATGAACGCAGTCACAGTAGAAATATCGTCGATAATTTGGGATTAGCAAAATATCTCCCTGTTTACATCGGCTTTTGGGGACTCTTTTCTCTGTCTTCCATGGGATTTCCAGGTACCAACAGTTTTGTAAGTGAAGCTCTGGTGTTGATAGGAGCTTTTAAACACAGTTATTTGGTTGGCTTTTTAGCCATTCCAGGAGCTATGTTGGCAGCTGCCTACATGCTTCATTTGCTGCAACGTCTCTCTTGGGGAAGTCCTTCTCCTGCCAAAAAATGGTCTGATTTTAACCTCAGAGAATGGTCCTATATTGTACCTATGGCCATTCTTGTTATCTATATCGGTTTTGCGCCGGGGGTCACTATTCGTAGTATCTCTAATTCAGTATCCCATTTGATAGAAAGATTTCATATGCCGGTGGCTCAAATTAAATCACCAATGACAATGGAAAACCCCATCTCCTTGGCCAGTGCTAAAAAGGAGGTTAAATAATGAACTTTGATGTTTTGCTACTGGTATTGCCCGAGCTTTTTCAACTATTACTCACATTGTTTTTATTTGCAGCAGCTCTCTTTTTCCCGGGAGAAAAGGTTTCTTTGAAGTGGCTTCGTTTGGGCGCTTTTTTAAATATTTTGATTTCTTTTTATGCTCTCAATTTAAATGGATTGATTTTTGCCGGTGTCTATCAAGTTGATCAACTCTCTCAGTTTTTTAAATTAGCTATTGCAATTGGGTTCTGGTTCATCCTGTTTACCAATAAGTTTCAGCCCACTTTAGATGATCAGAAGAATACAGACTACTTCTTTCTCTTAAGCATGAGTGTCTGGGGGCTGATGCTCTTAGCTAGCACGGTGGAACTAATCACTATTTATGTCGCGTTAGAAGTTTCTTCTTACAGCCTATATACGCTTGTTGCCCTACGGAAAAAATCTAGGAAGGCAGCCGAAGCGGGTATTAAATATATCCTATTTGGTGCTGCCGCTACGGCCATTTCCCTTTATGGTTTTTCATACATTATTGGAACATTCCATACCAGTTACCTCAATGAACTCACTGTACAGGATTGGAGCTTTTCCTCCTCACCCGCCGCAGTCATTGGGCTTTGTATGTTTCTTTTTGGCTTCTTTTTTAAATTGGCGCTCTTTCCATTTCATTTTTGGGCGCCAGATATCTATGAAGGAGCAAGTAATGAAACCGCAGCCTATATTGCCAGTATTCCTAAACTCGGTGCAGCAGTTATTTTTATTCGGTTGTGTGCCTTTTTTGTTCCCGGCGAGATGTCCTTGATATTGGCAGTTTGCGGTGCAATCTCTATGACTTATGGTAATCTGTCCGCTTTAGCCCAAACCGATTTAAAAAGACTCATTGGTTATTCCAGTATGGCTCATGCTGGTTATTTGACTCTGGGTTTGATTGCCGGTACTGCAGATGGTTTTGCGGCCGTTTCCTTCTACATATTTATCTACATTCTAATGAATTTAGCTATATTCACTGTTATCACTCACCTAGCTAAAGATGGTAAAAATGTAAGCCTTTCCGATTTAGATGGTCTTCACGCTAGAAATCCCCTTTTAGCCATGATTCTTCTGGTATCAGCCTTCTCATTGGTAGGGCTTCCACCTACTGCAGGTTTTATGGGTAAGCTTTTTCTTCTTACATCAGCCTGGGATCAAGGTTACAACTGGTTAGTTATTGTAGCAGCGGTAAACACTGCTATTTCGATTTATTATTATTTAAATCTTGTGCGTCATGCGTACACAAAAGATCCGAATACGATTTCTCGTCCTATGAAAGAAGGTCATTTGTGGTGGGGGGCTTTGCTTGCAGGTATTGTTCTCATATTGGGAATAATGCCATATACGGTATTTAAGTATGCAATTAAAGCAGGGCAAATATTTATTCTTTAGCGACGGTACATCCAGCAGTTAATTGTTCAACTGAGCTGGAACCGTTAGAGGATGATAAAAAATGAGTGAATATACCATTAGCTTAAACCAGGAAAGATGTATTGCCTGTCGTGCTTGCGAGGTCCATTGCCAAACCAAGCAAGGTGAAGAGCAGATGAAATTAGGCCGGTTTTATACAGTGACGGAGTATGGCAAAGGAGAGCAGCCGGCTGCCTCTCATATTTTTCTACCCTGTCTGCATTGTGAAAATCCCTGGTGTGTTCATGCCTGCCCAACCTATGCACTCTATCGAGATACTGAAAATGGGATGGTTTTTCTAGATGAAGAACTCTGTTATGGTTGTCAGGCTTGTATTGCCGCTTGTCCCTGGGAGGTTCCTCAAAAAAGTGAAGAGACAGGAGAAGTTGTAAAATGTGATTATTGTATTGATTTGATTGAAAAAGGAATGGACCCGGCCTGTGTCAAAGGATGTCCGACCAAAGCATTGAACTTTGTCTCTGCTACTCAGGGAGTCAAAGACCAGAGAATTGCATATACCAAGCAAGCACTACTTAAAAGCAAAGCGAGGAGTTGATAAAGTGGAAAAGAAAAATGGCCAAGAACATTTTACCTTATGCGGCATGTGTCCTAATTCTTGCCCCGTTCAAGTATCGGTAGCAGAGAATAAAGTTGAGTGGCTTTTTGGTAATCCCCATGATGGTATGGAGGGGGCGCTCTGTCCGATAGGTGGGGCAAGTAAATCTCAACTTCATGATCAAGAGAGATTAAAAACGCCGTTAATTAGAGAAGGTGAAAGAGGAAGTGGTCGGTGGAAAGAAGCTTCTTGGGATGAAGCATTTGAATTTATCGCTGAAAAGTTAAAGCCAATTTTAGAAGAGAATCCTCAGAGTTTTGTATTGGGTAACGGCACTGGTTCAACTGATATTGCTGAGACTTTTACCAAAGCTTTGGGTAGCCCTAATTACTTCAACTTGGATCGAATGGATCAAGGAAGTAATGATTTAGTTTGTCGGGAGCTCTTTGGACACCCTTTTGAGAAAATAGCATTTGATTTTCTGAACACCAAGCAGGTGGTTTTTTATGGGAGTAACTTTTTTGAATCAATTAATCTAAAACCTGTGAATTCCCTCTTAACAGCTATGAAAAGGGGGGCTAAATTAACTGTTTTAGATCCAAGAGTTTCCATTACTGCCACCAAATCTCATAAGTATTTACAAATCAATCCAGGCACTGATCTGGCTTTTAACTATGGCTTAATCAAGTATCTACTGGATAAAAAACTCTATAACCAAGATTTTGTAGAAAAATATACGGCCGGCTTAGAAGCGTTGACTCAGACAGTTGCTGAATGCTCCTTGGAATGGACAGAAAAGCAAACTGGGATAAATCAAAAAGATATCCAACAGCTGGCTGAAAGCATGGCCAAGGTGAGCCCCTCGGTGATCTTTTATCCGGGTAAAACCAGTTTAGGCTATCAAGATGATGTGGCCCTAAAAAGATCAATATACACCTTAAATTGTTTAATGGGTGCGGTAAATACTGAGGGATCTCTTTTTATAACTCCGGAAATGAATCAAATTGATTTACCGGAGCTCAAGCATTTATCAAGTCAAAATTTTCCTGAATCAGCTAAGGCTGCGCGAGTCGATGAACATGATGAGTCTAAATTTCTGAATAAAAAATGGGGACTCCCTGCTAAATTAAAAACAGCTTTAGCCGAGTCTAAGCCTTACCCTATTAAAGCGGCACTATTTTGGCAAAGTAACCCCTTAGTTGATTTGCCCAACTATAAGGAGAATTATCAGCTGTTTGGAAAATTGGATTTTATAATTAGTGTTGATAATTACCTGAATGAGACTGCTGGACTAGCTGATGTTATTTTACCCGAATCTACCTATTTAGAAAGAACCGATCCGGTGGAATTAGAAAAAGGACTTTTTCCCCGTTTAAAACTCCGTAAACAGGTGGTTAAGCCCATACATAACACTCTTTCTGGGGCTATGATTTTTAAACACTTGGCTGAAAAGTTGGGAGCCGAAAAGTACTTTTCCTATAAAGATGAAGAGCAATTAGTCAGTTTCCAAATGACTCACTTCGATTATTCTTTGGAAGACTTTGAAACCAAGGGATTTATTAAATTAACTTCCAAAAACCAACGCCCCATAGTTGATGATTCTTTATTTTTAACCACATCAAAGAAAATTGAATGGGGTTCCTTTGAACCTTATAAAGCTACGAAGGGAAATGCGGATGGTAAGCTAAGGTTAATTTCCGGTGGTATTAACACTCATTTTAAGAGTCAGACTCAGAATGTCCCCGTACTGAATGATCTGATGCCAGAAAATAAACTTTGGATTCATTCCAAAGTGGCTTCCTCATTAAAGTTAGAAACGAATGAGATGGTAGAGGTGGCCTCCGATGCAGGATGTGAAAAAATTAAAGTATTTATTACCGATTTTATTCATCCTGAAACAGTCTTTATGGCAGAAAACTTTGGACGTAAATCTCCGCCGCTAAGTCGCTGCTTTGGCAAGGGCGCCATGTCGAGTGCTTTAACTTCTTCGAAAGTAGAATCCATCGCAGACAGTTTTTTAAAAAATGAAACATTTGTACAGATAAAAAAAATAAGTGCCTCTTAAATCGGGAGAGTTATTATGAGTAAATATTATTTGATGCTTGATCAAACAAAATGCATTGGCTGCCTGAGTTGCCAACTGCACTGCAGGGAAAATAAGAACTTACCAGAAGGTCCTAAACCAGGTCAAATTATGGTGGTTGGTCCTAAGTTTATGGGAGACAATCCCACCAGTGCCCACATTTTTATATCTTGTTTTCATTGTGACACACCCTGGTGTGTAAATTCTTGTCCAACTCTGGCCCTCGAAAAGAGAGAAGATGGAATTGTATTACTAAAAGAAGAGCTATGCGTTGGATGTAAATCCTGTATTGTGGGCTGTCCTTTTGGCTGTATGCAGTGGAATCCAGATAATCAAAAAGTGACCAAATGCGATCTTTGTTTTGAACGGGTTGATGAAGGCCAGGAGCCTGCTTGTGTGGCAAATTGTACAACTAAATGTCTGAAATTTGGAAAAACTGAAGATCGTAAACCTAATTCAGATTGTCTAGTTACTGATGCCGATTTGCCAATAGAAGGATAAAAAGTTGAAAGGGTAAGATTATGAGCGAAAATTGCAGTGGGAAGTGTAAGAGCCTAGAAGTCAAGGTGGATTTTGATTTTTTAGATCAACTCATCAGTGAGCAGCATCAAGGCAGTCAAGAAAATCTCATTATGATTCTGCAGGGAGTACAGAAAAAGTACAATTATCTACCTGAAGATGCTCTCCGTCATGTTGCGGACAAATTGGATATGCCTTTAACTCAGATCTATACTGTGGCTACCTTTTATGCTTCCTTTAGTTTAACGCCCAAAGGAAAACACATTATTCAAATTTGTACAGGAACTGCCTGTCACTTAAATGGTGGTGAAAAAGTAGTGAACGAGTTAAGTGAAAAGCTGAATGTCAAAGCTGGAGAAACCACAGATGATGGTAACTTCACTCTGGAAACGGTGAACTGCGTTGGTGCATGTGCCTTGGCAATGGTCGCCGTGGTAGATGAAAAATATTATCCCAAAACCGATGCGAAAGAAATTTCAAAGGTTATTGATCAAATAAGCGAAGCCTAAAACATTAGATGACGGGCCACTAGAATATAGAGGAGCAAAATGTCTTCATTAAATGAACTTCCAAGATTAGCAAATGTAGATGAATTAGAGAAATATCGTGAAGAGGCTATCAAACAGCAGGATTTAGATGGTCCATCCATTATCGTCTGCTGTGGAACCGGTTGCCAAGCGAATTCAAGTAAAGAGGTCGCAGAAGCTTTACGTGAATCCTTGAAAAAGTTTAATGCACCTGGAAAGGTGGTACCTGGAATAAAAGAGACTGGATGTCATGGTTTTTGTTCTCGAGGACCTTTAGTGGTCATTAAGCCTCAGGATATTTTTTATCAAAAAGTTTCCACTAAAGATGCGGACAAGATCGTTCAAGATACTATTTTAGAGGGAAAATTAATAAAGAAGCTTCAATATAAAAGGCCAGATACCAAGAAGGTGGCTCCCTATTTAAGTGAAATTCCTTTTTACTCGCTACAAAATCGTATCGTACTGCAAAAAGTGGGACGAATCGATCCTTATGATGTGAATGATGCCATCGCCCTAGGTGCCTATAAAGCTCTCAACCAAGCCTTAACCTCTATGAAAAAAGAAGAGGTGGTGGAAGAGGTAAAAAAATCCGGTCTAAGAGGTCGTGGTGGAGCTGGTTTCCCAGCGGGTGTAAAATGGGCCTCTTGTGCAAGATATGATGGTGACCGTTATATTATTTGTAATGCGGATGAGGGAGATCCAGGAGCTTTTATGGATCGTTCCATATTGGAGGGCGATCCTCATAGCGTCATCGAGGGAATGGTATTGGCTGGATATGCCGTGGGTTCTTCAGAAGGCTATGTTTATGCTCGATTTGAGTATCCACTGGCTGTTGATACAATGAGAAAAGCCATTGCTCAGGCAGAATCCCTTGGGTTACTCGGTGATAATATACTCGGAACGGGCTTTAATTTTCATCTGAAAGTGTCTACCGGAGCTGGAGCTTTTGTCTGCGGTGAATCTTCTGCACTAATGAAATCTCTCGAAGGAAAAGTGGGGCGTCCGAGAGCAAAGTATGTAAGATCGGTGGAAAAGGGCTTTAGAGAGTCTCCTTCCTGTCTAAATAATGTAGAAACTTTTGCTAATATTCCTGACATAGTTACTAAGGGGGGCGATTGGTATGCCTCTTACGGAACAAAAAAATCCACAGGGACCAAAGTTTTTGCTTTAACCGGTGATATAACCAATATTGGATTAGTTGAAATCCCCATGGGAACCCCTTTAAAGCAAGTGGTTGATGATATTGGAGGAGGAGTTCCCAATAAGAAAAAATTGAAGGCAGTACAAACTGGTGGTCCTTCCGGTGGTTGTATTCCAACTCACCTTATGGATATTCCAGTTGATTTTGAAAACTTAGATGAGGTGGGTTCTATAGTCGGTTCCGGTGGTATGATTGTAATGGATGAGAATACCTGTATGGTTGATGTGGCCACCTACTTTGTGAAATTCCTAACGGAAGAGTCTTGTGGGCAATGTACACCTTGTCGTGATGGCTTGAAGCAGATGTATGAGATTCTGGACAATATCAGAGAGGGCAAAGGGAAAGAGGAGGATATTGATCTACTCATTGAAATGGGTGAAGCCATGCAGAATTTCTCTCTTTGTGGACTGGGAACTTCCGCAGCGAACCCTGTTCTTTCCACTATTAAATATTTCAAAGAGGAATACCTGACGCATATTAAGAATAAATTCTGTCCCGCTGGAATCTGTAAAAAGCTGTTCCATTATGAGATAGATGCAGAGTCATGTACTGGATGTACTCTCTGTGCCAAGGCATGTCCTACTGATATTATATCAGGGGAAAAGAAAAAGCCTCATGAGATTGATGTAAGTAATTGCATAATCTGTGGTGAATGCTACAGTGCGTGTCATTTTAATTCAGTTAAAATAACTCCCAATGAGAGTCCTTCGACCTAAGGAGATAAGGAAAGATGATTAAGTTCAAAATTAATGATCAAGAAGTGCAAGCTAAAGATGGTGAGACGATTTTACAGGTTGCCAAGCGATATAACATTGATATCCCAACACTCTGCCATCATGACTTATTAGACCCGGCAGGACTCTGTCGTGTATGTACAGTGGAGTTATTTGATGGAAGAAGAACCAAATTTGTTACTGCATGTAACTACCCGGTTTGGGAAGGAATGGAAATCTTCACTGAAACAGAGAAGGTTAAAAAAGGGAGGCAAATGGTTATAGAGCTGATTGCAGCAAGATGCCCAGACTCCCCAGCACTCACTGAACTTAACGAACGCTATGGCATTAGACCTCACGGGTTTTCTGAAGGGAAATCAAAGTGTGTTGTCTGTGGTATGTGTGTGAGAGTTTGTGATGAATACAGCACCAGTGCTTTGAGTTTATCCAACAGAAGCGATGAAATCAAAGTAGAGACTCCCTTTGGATTGTTAAGTGATGTTTGTACCGGTTGTGGGGCTTGTGCTTCTCTTTGTCCGGCTGATATTATTGAACTGAAAGAAGAGGATGGATTCCGTTATCTCTACATCGAAGGAGAGAAATTAGCTAAGGTGAAAATGAAGCAGTGCAATGTTTGTGGTGAACACTTCTGTACCGAAGCCATAATGGATCAAGTGAAGAAAAAGATGAAGGATGACTATGTAGCCCTTCATGATCAAAGCTGCCCCTCATGTACCCGTAAGCTCATGGCTGAGGCCATGGCCGAAAGTTACGTTTAGAATTCTTTTTATCCAGGCCCTATTTCCCTGTCTAAAATAACTATCTTCTTTTTTATGTTTTTCACTTAACTATTGCCTTGCAATTGTAGAATGGTTAACCTATTGGTAACAATAGTTTTAATGATACTCTATGAAATATAGTTTATAAGGAATTACATAATGGCAAGTGCACAAGCCTCTGAATTAAATAGTGTGGTGATTCGCTTTTCCGGTGACTCTGGTGATGGGATGCAAACTGTCGGTGAGAAGTTTACGGAAAGTAGTGCAATCTATGGTAACGATATTTCAACTTTTCCTGATTTTCCTTCAGAAATTAGGGCCCCAGTTGGCACTGTTTCAGGTGTGTCTGGATTTCAACTTCATTTTGGAAGTGAAAAAATTCTCACTCCAGGTGATGACCCGGATGTTTTGGTGGCTATGAATCCAGCCGCTTTAAAAGTCAATTTAGAGGATTTGAAAGAAAAAGGTCTCTTGATCATTAATCGTGGGGCTTTTACTCCTGATAATTTCAAGAAGGCGGGCTATGAGTCAGATCCCTTTGCTGATGAAAGCATTGAAGAGAGATATCAACTGGTAGATATTGATATTTCTGATTTAACTAAAAAAGCGCTGGCTGATAGCCCTCTTAGGCCCATTGATAAACTGAAATGTAAAAACTTTTGGGCTTTGGGATTTATTTATTGGCTTTACAATCGACCTATTGATTCGACCTTAGAGTGGATTCGAAATAAGTGGGCTACCCGTCCCAATATTGTGGATGCCAATTCTACCGCCTTGAAGTCAGGCTTCTACTTTGGAGAGACTTCTGAAATTGTACCAAATACTTATAAAGTTCCTCCTGCTTCCGCTGAGAAAGGAAAGTATCGAAAAATCTCTGGAAATGAATCAACCGTGTTAGGACTTATCGCTGCAAGCGAAAAGTCTGGGGTTGGCCTTGTTTATGGAAGTTACCCCATTACCCCTGCCTCATCTATTTTGGAAGGCTTGAGTGGTTATAAAAATTTCAATGTGAAAACCCTACAGGCTGAAGATGAAATTGCTGCTATTGGAATTGCCATTGGAGCGAGCTTTGCTGGCAAGCTAGGCGTTACTGGGACCAGTGGACCTGGTCTCTGTTTGAAAGCAGAAGCTTTAGGATTAGCAGTAATATCTGAATTACCCTTGGTTTTGGTGAATGTTCAAAGAGGGGGGCCGAGTACAGGTTTACCTACTAAAACAGAGCAGGCAGATCTATTACTTGCTTACTATGGCAGACATGGTGAGAGTCCTCTTCCTATTATCGCTGCAAAATCACCTGCAGACTGTTTTAATGCGGTGTTTGAAGCGGCTCGTATTGCTATGACTTACACTACTCCTGTGATTTTCTTAAGTGATAATTATATAGCAAATGGGGCAGAACCATGGAAAATCCCCAATGTAGAAGATTTACCCAATATCGAAGTTAAATTTGCCAAACCGGATGAGCCTTATGTTCCATATAAAAGAGATCCAGAAACACATTCTCGAACACTTGCTATACCAGGAACTCCTAACTTAGAGCATCGAATTGGAGGATTGGAAAAGAACGAGGATGGTACGGTAAGTTATGATTCAGATAATCATGAAGAGATGGTTAATCTGAGGCAAAAGAAAATAGATGACATTGCTAAATCCTATCCTCCAACTGAGATTATGGGCAAGAAGAAGGGAAAGATGCTTGTTATTGGCTGGGGTGGTGTCTATGGATCTATTCGTTCAGCTGTTGAACAGTTGCAGAATGAAGGCCATTCTGTGAGTGCTGTTCATTTAACCCATTTAAATCCGCTTCCCTTAGATTTAGGTGAGATAATGGAGCAGTTTGAAA
>CAYFLR010000047.1:14031-25225 GCA_964343805.1 uncultured bacterium
CTGTTTTTGTTGCGGAATTGAATTTAGGGCAATTAAATAAAATTATAAGAGATAAATACCTCATTGATACGGTATCTTACCATAGAGTGAATGCCAAGCCATTTAAGGTGAGTGACTTAGTTGAAAATATGAAAAAAGCATTAAAATAGAGGGTGGGGAGCCACAATGAATAAATCAGAATCGGCCTCAAAAAAGCGTACCTTTAAAGATTTCGTATCTGGTCAAGATGTCAGATGGTGTCCAGGGTGTGGAGACTACGCTATACTCAATGCCATGCAGAAAGTATTTGCTGACCTAGATACGCCACGAGAAAATTTTGTTGTTGTGAGCGGAATTGGCTGTTCCAGCCGCTTTCCTTATTATATGAAAACATACGGTTTTCATTCCATACACGGAAGAGCCCCTACCATTGCTACTGGAGTTAAAGTCAGTAATCCGGATCTTTCGGTTTGGGTCATTACAGGGGATGGTGATGGTTTAAGCATCGGGGGAAATCATCTATTACATCTTCTTAGACGGAATTTAGATATTAATGTGGTTCTGTTTAATAACCGGATTTATGGCTTAACCAAAGGTCAATATAGCCCTACATCTGAGATGGGTAAAAGGACTAAATCGAGCCCCATGGGTTCCATTGACCAGCCTTTAAATCCACTCAGATTCGCTTTGACATCCGAGTCTCCATTTGTAGCTCGTTCTATGGATGCCAACCCCAAACACATGGCTGAGGTCTTTAAACAGGCAGAAGAACATAAGGGAACCTCCTTTATCGAAGTTATGCAGAATTGTGTCATTTTTAATAATAAGACATGGGCTAATATCACCGATCGTGATCAACGGGCAGATCAACTTTTACTACTAGAGCATGGTAAGCCCCTCATTTTTGGTAAAGATAAAAATAAGGGTATTGTGCTAGATGGTATAAAACCAAAAGTAGTTGAAATTGGCAAAGAAGGAATTACTGAAAAGGATATTCTGATTCATGATGCCACTCAAACGGATCCTACTTATGCCTATCTATTAGCACAACTTATGTATCCAGATTTTCCTACACCCATAGGGGTTTTTAGAAATGTGTCTGGTCGTCCAACCTATGACGATATGTTGGGGCAACAAACCCAAAAAGCCATAGAAGATAGGGGAAAAGGAAATTTACAAAAGCTGCTTGATGGGAGTTCTTATTGGAATGTGGACTAAGTACTTCTACTTGAATTAATTTTCCAGCCTGATGTGCGAAAAAAACTTGAATATGTGGGAAAAAACACTTAAATTCCCGTTATGATAAATTTGATTTGATTTAGGAGGAATTATGACTCATGTGATCGCAGAACCTTGTATTGGAACTTGTGATACTTCTTGTGTAGAGGTGTGCCCATCTAACTCTATTCACGGACCAAATGATCCAGAAGGTGCTGGAGCTGAAGTTGCAGATTTAGATTCAAAAGAAGGTAAGCAACTATTCATCAATCCTGATGAGTGCATTGATTGCGGCGTTTGTGCCACAGAATGTCCTGTTGAAGCTATATACCCAGAAGATGAACTTCCAGAAAAATGGGAATCATTCAAAGATAAGAATGCTGCCTTTTTTGGCGAATAAGCTGTAGATTAGACTTATGAATTTTTTCATAATGTCTTTTGAGCTAGAGTCAGTCTCAGGAGGTTGACTCTAGTCATACCACTTTGTGTACTCTTTAAGTGGAAGTCTTTCTGGTATATAGCTATTAATCTTAGCTTCAGGGTCAGCATAACCAATAGCTAATCCTGCTACAATAATTCTGTCTTGGGGCATGTTAAGGTGGGATTTGATTGTTTTGCTGTATGCAGTGATGCTGGTCTGTGGGCAGGAGCTTATCCCTATAGACTGCAATCCTAACATAACATTCTGCATAAAAAATCCCATATCTAAAAATGTTCCCTTTTCCGAATCCCCATCTAAATGGAAGATTAAAGCCGCTGGAGCTTCAAAAAAAGTATAGTTTTCGCGGGCACTTGCCTTTCTTTTTTCCCGATCTCCCCGTCCAATCCCTTTGATTTTAAATAATCCAAAACCACATTCTCTGGCTCTCTCTAAATAGATGGGAGGGAGTGGTTCAGGAGAGTAGAGATAGTCGGGTTCTTCAAATTCATTATTGTCAAACTTATTACACATAAGGTTGACTAAACTATCTTTAGATTTTCCTTGTAAAATTGCCACCTGCCAGGGTTGGGTGTTTTTGGAGGAGGCGGCATTTCCAGCCAGAGTCAAAATGTACTCAAGGTCCTTTGAGTTTACCGGCTGGTTTGTGTAGAATGAGCGTTTTGAGTGTCTTGCTTCGATGGCGCTAAACACTTCATTAGCTTGAGGCATGGTAACTCCTACAAAAGTCGATTTTTGTTAGTCTATTTAAATTGATAGATTATTTCATTTTGTCTGACAAGAGATGTTTTGAGTCGAATGTATCTTTCAAAGTAGGCGGGACTTTTATCCAGGCGATCGATCTCCTCTGATAGAAAATGATTCTTAGATACCATCTCTTTATTGTCTTTATTGAGTTGGATCAATTGCTTGTGCAGTTTGGCAATTTGGAGGTATCCATGTTGGCCAAAAATGGCGTAGAAAAGCATCCAAGAGGATAAACCAATCAGCATAGCAATGATGGCTAAACGGCTTCGTTTCATAGTTCTAAAATTTAAAGGGTAAAAGCTTAGTGTTTCTAATATTTTACGAAAAAAACAACAATATTTCAACTTATTCTAGCGAGGGTGTTGAATTCTTGTGGATAGTGGGGGTAAAGTTGATAGTTATTAGTCGTTTAGCGTGTGGATTTTGGACAAAAATGTCCTAATGCTCATATAGCAGATGTTTCAGGCATGGATTTCCATTACAGCCTTGCTGCGCAGTGATATTGAGTTGTGGAAAACTTGTGGAATTATTTCTTGCTTTTCCATTCGAATGGTAGGTCCTGATAGGAGCCTCTTGTGATTTTATGTTTAAAATCACACTTTTCGCAGACATAGTACATCCCACCTGGGACTCTTTTAACAATCTTTAATTCAGAATTGTCGTCTGGACAGTAGGTATATAATTTTTCGTGAACCCTCATGTTGGGATTGTTTTTTGATGTCATATACTCCTCCTTGCGAGTTCAAGTTAATTAACACAATGAATTTGGCCAATCAAGATAAAAATTAAAAAAAAGTGATTTTTAGCATTTCTTAATAACTTCTTAATAATAGATTGGTTTTACTTAATGTTCCTAGCCAATCGGTCATCTCTTTCGGAAACTAGAGGAGAATTTACATATAATCTAAAGTATTAGACGGTTGATTTTTAGTAACTAATTAGATAGTAAGGGCTCAACTTAAGATCGGGGACAACATAAAGGAGATCAAAAAGATGAGAAGTGATGGAAGAAGTTCTTCAGAATTTAGACCAATGAACTTTAACTGTGGGTTTACCACCAATCCTATGGGCTCAGTGTTAGTGTCTTGTGGTAAAACGATGGTTCTTTGTACCGCTTCGGTAGAAGAGAGAGTTCCTCCGTTTCTCAAAAATCTTGAAACACCTCAGGGATGGATAACGGCTGAATATTCATTGCTGCCGGGTTCACCCGATCAAAGATTTAAGAGAGAACGTGGAAGTAAGCATGTGGGTGGAAGAACCTATGAAATCCAACGGCTGATAGGGCGTAGTTTGAGAGCTGCAATTGATCTAACTAAACTAGGGTCAAGAACAATAACTCTTGACTGTGATGTATTACAAGCTGATGGGGGAACACGAACTACCTCAATTAACGGTGCATTTGCTGCTCTTCAAATCGCAGTCGATAGATTGATGAAGAAAGGTTTAGTTAAAGAAAATCCTATAGTTGGGCAAGTAAGGGCAATTTTTAGAAGTTCAAGGAACCGCAGAGCATAGCCCTTTTAATACTGTGCAATTAAATTCAATATTAGAATTGTCCACCACAGCTATTAAAGAAATCTTGGCTCAGCAAAAAGAACAAGTTTATACATATCTAACTGAATAGGAGAATCCGTGTCTGAAAAAAAACTGATTATTGCCTCCCAAAACCAGGGTAAAATTCGAGAGATCAGAAGACTCCTAGGTGATGCCGATATAACTGTCCTTTCAATGGAAGAGGCGGGTATAACCGATGATGTAGTTGAGGATAGAGACTCTTTTGAAGGGAATGCTCTAAAGAAGGCTGAAGAAATATTTCAAAAAACACAGACCCCTGTTCTGGCGGATGATAGTGGGTTGTGTGTTGATGCGCTAAATGGTGAGCCTGGTGTATACTCAGCTCGGTATGCTGGATCTCCCAAGAGTGATGCTAACAATATTAAGAAGCTGCTTGAGAACCTTTCTCAAACTGCTCCAGAGAAGCGTACAGCTCACTTTGTTTGCTGTATGGTATTTCTTCCTGAAAAGGACAAAGAGTATATTAAAAAGGGAACTGTTGATGGGCTAATCCTTGATGAACAAAGAGGAGATAATGGTTTTGGCTATGACCCTATCTTTTTTGTTCCTGCCCAGAATAAGACTATGGCCCAACTTCCTATGGAAGTGAAGAACACTTTGAGCCATAGATCTAATGCTCTCAAGCAGATGATTCCCACCATTCTCGATTATTTTGCATGAGAAATACTTCTAGTTTGAAATCACTTAGCGGGGAAAAAGACGCTATTGGGCTGAGCTTAAGTCCATTGTAAGAATGTCGTTACAAGTGGCTTTTTATTGATGGACTTTCTAAAGTGTCGACGGCTTAGAATACGAATTTCTTCAATAAGTTCATCTTCTGGTAATTTTAAAATATCTTCGGTAAGACTATTCTCTAACTCCTTTTGCAAGGTTGCAATCAAATCCTTCCTATTGGTTTGAATGGTAGAAATAAGACCCCATATTCGGATAACTGGAGTTCTTACTAGAGTTTTTTCCTTTTGATTTATTTGGATCTGAACAGCAACAAAGCCATTGTTTGCCATAGTTCTTCTATCTCTTATGAGTTCGGGCTCGAGAATAGAGTTATAGAGCGGAAGAGATGAGAAATTGCCAGTTTCTATGAATTTAAAAGAGGTTTCGATCTTATCAACTATATCTATCTCTTCCTCAGTTAACTCTACGAGGTCTCCATTTTGGGCTTCTATAATTTGCTCTTGGGTTAAACCTAACTCCATTGCTAACTGTCTATGTTTGATTAGATGCTGATATTCACCATGAATAGGTAAAAAGAGTTGAGGTTGTAATTTTTCAATAACCAATGATAGTTCTTCTCTATGACCATGACCAGATGTATGAATGACAGCCTCTTTTTGGGTGATCACGGTGGCTTTTTGCCGATAAAGGTCATTTACCAAATAAGATATGTTTTTTTCATTGCCAGGGATCACTCTCGAAGAAAACACGATGGTATCACCCTCTTGGAGTCTTACATGTTTATGTTCATTGAGGGAAATGGATTTAAGATGAGATCGGTTTTCTCCCTGACATCCACTTGCAATGATAACTATCTGTTCTCTCGGAAGGTGTAGGAGTTTGTCTATAGGTAAAACGAGCGATTCGGCATGCTCTAAAATTCCCATATTTTTCGCAATGCCAGAGGTTCTAACCAGGCTCTTACCTAAAAATCCCACCTTTTTTGACAGCTTATCTGCTGCTTCTAGCACCTGTTTGATTCGGCCCACGTTAGAAGAAAAGCAGGTGACAATAACAAGTCCATTTGCTTGATGCATTAGTTTTAAAAGCTCTGGTGTGATATCTTGCTCTGAAGTGCTTTTTCCCGGCGAGTTGATGTTGGTGCTATCAGACATTAAGAGAAATGTGGGTGTCTCTGACATATGTTGAAGCCATTCCACCTCGTTATCAAAGGGTATCATGGGATTGTCATCGAAACGGAAATCTCCGGTAAATACAACTTTCCCCTGAGAGGTGTTTAAGCTAAACCCCATTGCACCTGGAATGCTGTGACATACTTCAAAAGGTTCAATTTCTAAGCCTTCAATTTCGATCCATTCTAGATGTTTAAGATGTTTGATTTCTGGTTGATGAGTCGGTTGATATTCTGAGAATTTATGAGCAATAAGTTGAGCCGTGAAAGGGCTTGCATAAATAGCTGGGACATTTAAGCAATTCATCAAAAAAGGGAGTGCTCCAACATGATCTTCGTGCCCATGGGTGATTATAATTCCGGCAATTTTTTCTTGATTTTCAACTAGGTAATCGAAATTGGGAACCAGGTAGTCAAAGCCCAAAACGTTGTAATCGGGAAAGAGAACTCCCACATCAATAATAAGAATCTTGTCTCTCATTTCGAGAGTCATGAGATTCATACCTATCTGACCCAGCCCTCCAAGGGCGAGTAATTTTAAATTAAAGGGTGTTTTAGTTGTCGATATTGAAGCTGACATAAATTGGACCATCCTCCCCAATGGGGAATTTCCATTTGGAAATCTTCCTAATGAGACATCGAGACACATTTTTACTATTATAAGAAGATTTTTCCACTGCTATATCGATCGGATCTCCAAAACGGTCTACAATTAGCCCAATAGAGGCGGTTCTTTGCTTTGCTCTCCGAAGAACTCGGAGGCAGTCTCCTAATTCTCTCTTTTTCTTCACTAGAAAGTTGTCAATATATGCTGGATTATTACTTTTGGATCTCTTCTTCTTTTTCTTAGATCTGAGAGCCAATGGTTTGTTACGGTTTATCTTACGTTTATAATTTGACATAAAGGAGCGTAAGTTAAAATTGGTGCGGAGGTTCTTTCCTTTTTTTCGGGTGATGATATAGGGATTTGATGAAGTTAGGTAGACTCTATTATCCTCCCATTGATTGGTAATGAAGCGGTTTTTCTGCCGTAGAATATTGAGTTCATCAATAATTGGTAGGATATGCGGACTTCGAATTTTTTGCATTTTAACTTGGGTTTTCTCCGCTTGCAGTTGGGACTCACTTCCTCTTTTTCCACCCACAGCCTGAGCAAGTGCGTCGAGAACTTTATCAACTTTGATGTCTGTTTTTGTTGTGTATTGGCTTTTGAATACTGCGAAACTGTGAACTTTTTCCGCTCTCTTTAATTGTTGAGCTTTTCGATAGCGGAAAAAATGTTCGTACATATGATTGTAAAAATAATCGTTAGTGAGTTCTCTATTGGTGGGAAACGAAAAAGTGAACTGCTGTTTTTTCTTATTATTTACATAATTCTGAGCCAGTTGGTTTTGTATATTTTCAATTTTTAAGCTGTCTTTGGTTTGTAGCCAATTCCGAATATGGGCACGGTTTCGATCGATATATGTCATGCTGGCTTCTGGGGGTATTGCATGAATATTGGTTTCAGTTCTAATGAGGGCATGCTCATTTGCTAGTACAATATCATGGATTTCTTTGCCATCAATTTTACTTTTACTGGCCTCGATGACAGGTTGATACTTAGCGGGGTGAATTAAATGAGCTCGGGCAAAGGCATCAAACTCGTTGAAATAATGCGGCCGCGCGTCATGAACGTTCTTTTGAAAAGTAATCAATGCGGCAAAAGCACTAAGAACCAGAGCAATAGCTAAAAAGGATACCCAAGTAAAAGGGTGTTCATAAAGGGTGGCATTTCCAACTTGTTGGAAAAGCTTTCCCAGGGTCATATCTTCTAAAATATCTTTTCTAACTTTAGTAAATTTGATTAGAATGGTGAGCCCATGAAAGGTAAAAAAAGCCTGATCTTCGATGGTTAGGTTGACCTCCTTGGTAACCTCATGCATCTTACTAATTTCGGTGCCCTCTTCGAGTTTGGGAAAGAGCAGGGTTGTAATCTCATGGAAATCACGATCGATGGAGATTGTTCCTTGGAACAGTGTTCTTAAGTTAAGCTTAACCCCCTTCTTGGTCAAGTTAAACAGTCTTATTTTACGCGGAAGGTCAAAGCCTGGTAAGGAAATAGTAGCAGATGCACTTTGTCCGAAAGTAACTGCACCTTTGCCCAAGGGGA
Organism: uncultured bacterium; assembly: GCA_964343805.1. GTDB lineage: Bacteria > Bdellovibrionota_B > Oligoflexia > CAYFLR01 > CAYFLR01 > CAYFLR01. The sequence continues at coordinate 21,988 of CAYFLR010000047.1, forward strand.
GATCGAGTTGTTCAATGAACTCTCCGTTGGCGATAACTGCAATATTTACAAAGTCTTGATTTCTTTTCATGCAGTCCCATTCGGCTTATTGTTTAATAACATTAAGTTCATAATTTGAATAACCTATTGCTGAAGCCAGATAAGTTATCTGTTTCACCAAACCGTAGTTAGTATCGGGGTGAGATTTTATAATAATTTTGGATAAGGAGTTTTTAAATGAAAGAGAGAGTGACGTTTCAAATAGAGATTGCTTGAAAGCTCGTTTAAGATGAGTAGATAAATACGTATCCATTTCTTGATAACTATTTGAGTTCAGATGTAATACGGGATACCCTTCAAGCTGAATATGGTTATTACTGACTTCAATCCAAATTCCTGGTGATAAGGGGTGGGTCGTGTTGCCGTATGTTACAGGGTTATTAAAAGTAGTCCAGGGAAGAAGGTTCGTTCCATATTTAAATGTCATCATGGTGAGAGCAATCAAAAGTAGTAATCCACTAATAGGAAAAATGGGTGTTTTACGGTTGAATTCGAGTTTTAAATTCACCTGTCGTTGTTTGAATTTATCTAAGAATACATATTTCAAATGACTTCTCCTCCTAACACCACTTTTGTGAAAAGAGTGTGATAGTCTCCCACATCATCGGTGAATCCATTGAGTTTGGACAAAATCGTAGTTATCTCTTTCATGGGAATATGGTCCGGGGCTATAAAAATCAGCACATCCGATCCAGTTTGATTCTTCAGAACCTTTAGCTTTTTCCAAAGGGTGTTTAGATCATTGGGGGTGTAAGGAAAAATTGCTTCTTTGTGAGGGGAAACACTGCGGGTAGACACTTCTTTGAGGGTGGCCACCATAAACTCTTTTCCGCTAAAGACCAGAGTGGGGGTCTTCTGTGCGATGGAATTGTGAGTAGGAGGATTTTGATCAGAAGGTACTATAGTTGGAGTGGTAAAGGGCACTGCTGAAAACTCAACAGTGAAATAATTCACCCAATAGGCAATTAAAATAATTGCAAAAACATGTGCTAAATAGAGAAATGTAAGAGCGAAATTTGACTGATCAATATATGCTCTAAATAATTTCTTCCTCGTCTTTAATGTCATAAGCCTCTTCTTCGAAAGATTCATCGTCCAGGTCTTCTATCTCTTCTTCCTCTTCCTCTTCTTCTTCTGGTTCTAAATCAGGCTCTTCATGGGGTGCCTCAGGTGCTGCCGCTGCTACTGTTTGAACTGCTCCCACGGCTACTGGTGGAGGTGCTAAAAGATTTGCAATCTTAAGAACAGATGATTCAACCCCATCAACAATCTTAATTGCCGAAGCTTTCAATAAAGAGTGGGAGAAGTGGATGGCAGTTGAGATTATTAATGAGAAGATTGTAATATTAAGACTTCGAGATAATCCGGTATTGATAACATCTTGCTTTAAAGAACCCACCATAATCTCGCCATGATTAAATACGGACCATATGCCTATAGCTGTTCCTGTTAAGCCAATCATAAGTACTGTATTCCCTAAGCTTGAAATGAGTGAAAGTCTTTTTTCGATCAAGGGTATGAAATCAAGTGCCTCTTCTTCAAGTTTCCCTCTTAAAGATTGTGGATCAGAGAGGTAAGCCATTACTGATTTTTCCATGATCTTTGGCAGTCCATGCTTAGATGTTCTTTTGCAGAATGTAATGGCTCGATCATAGTCTGAGGCGGTGATGATTTTCAACAAATCTGACATGAATTTCCGAGTGTTCAAGTTGTAAATAATTCCCAGAAAAAGGAACCTTTCAAAGACAACGATGGCAGAGATCAGAGTTAGAACCAGGATAATGTAAGTAATGGGATCATTGTGTTGTAATAGTAATTTTAATTCATACCACATGTGTACTACCTAAACTGAAGTTATAAATTTCGGATATTACTATTATTATACTGTGACTGGGATTTTTTATCAACTATTACCAGGGGTTTCGATTCCGTTTATAACTTGGAGATCTTGACCCGGGGTTTTTAAAGACTAATGACTTTGATCAATATATAGGTTTTTTATGTAGTTTTGGTTGGTTTTGATGGCTTCCATTATATTTTCTAGATCAGATGAGGTGAATTGTGATTTTTCGGTTTCCGAATTAAGTAGTAGAAATACTTTTTTTCTTAGGTGATTCAAATAAACCAGTTTACTTGAATAGAGACTTTTCTTGGTTTCAGAGTCTAAATTTTCAGAAATTGGTTCGAATAAGTCTTTTAATATATCTTGGTAGACAAAATATTCTTCGTCGTGTAAAGATGACATTCGGTTCTCCTCATATTATATAGGTCTATCGACCAAATATGCTGAGACTTTAGTTTTTTTAGGTTATTGGAGTTTGGAATGGGATTATTTGATGGCTCAGTTACATATCGAAGGTTTCTTATTGAGCCCCAAGGTGCATTTGATAATAAAGAGCAGGTAGAGCATTTAGTTAACAAATTTGCATTTAGGCCTTTGCAGGATGATGACGTTTCTTCCCAGGGCTGGGTTGATCCCTTTGACTATTTAGAAACGAGTATTTCTTCTGAAAGTCTCTTTCGTGGTTCCTATCTTTTTTTAGCCCTTAGAATAGATCAGCGCCGTATTCCTCCAACCCTATTTAAGTCCACATTACTTAAGGAAACAAAAGCTTATTTAAAAAGAGAGGGACGAGACCGTCTTTCCAAAAAAGAGAAAGAAATAATTAAAGAAAATGTTACAAAGAAGCTGATTTCAGGCGTATTGCCTGATATGAAGGTTTTGGAGGCCTATATCAATATAGAAACATCTCAATGCTACTTCTTTTCTGCTAGTGAAAGTGCTTTTGCTAAGTTTGAAGAATGGTTCAAAGAGACTTTTAAAGTATACCTAGTTCCCTGGACTTTTTCTACCCACCGTCTCTTTGGTGAAACCAATTTCCAAGATGAGGATTCGGTTCGGCTGTTCGAAGAGAACCTTGACCTAATTAATGATATTGAACCGGACACATTTAATCGGATGAGTTAATGAAATCAAATAATCATTGGTCACTGAAAGTAGGAAAAACCCTGTTTGCCTACCGGGATTATACTCCTATCCCTCCATTATTACTGCTACTTTTCTTGGTGGAAGTGAAAGTTGCAGCTTTGATAGTGGGTTGTCTATTAATCGGAGTTGGTGAATACATTAGATTACATGGAGTTACTTATATTGGTTCTGTTTCTCGAACTCGGACCAATGCCTTAGGGGCTAATTTGA
>CAYFLR010000047.1:25235-46819 GCA_964343805.1 uncultured bacterium
TCGTAAATGGTCCCTTTGCTGCGGTGAGAAACCCTCTTTATGTAGGAAATCTTTTTATCTCCACTGGAATTGTGTTTTTTTCCGGTGTTTTGTGGTTTGTTCCCGTTTTTATCTTTCTATTTTTTCTTCAATACCAACTGATTGTTCTTTGGGAAGAGACCAATTTGGAGAAGACCTTTGGTCAGGATTATTTAGATTATTGCCGAGAAGTACCTAGGTGGCTTCCTTCATTTTCAGATATTAAAGGCCTTTTTCTTTTTAGTCGAGCGGAAAATCCGGTTCTTAAAGAGCACTTTTTTGCAGCGTGTCTATCTGAACGGAACACCGTGTTGGCCATTCTTGGTATATCGTTACTGTTTTTTATTGCTAATAAGCTGTAGGTTTCTATTTACATCCAACTTTATATGTGCTACTTTCACTCACCTCGTAACTCTAGTTTGCCGGTAGGGTTTTAAGTAAGTATAGTCAGGAGAACTTAAATGGCGGTTAAATTTCGTTTACAAAGATGGGGAAGCAAAAGAAAACCATTTTATTTTGTGGTAGTTTCAGACTCTAGAACTCCTAGAGATGGAAGAATGTTGGAAAAAGTGGGTGTTTATGATCCACGTATGGAGCCTTCTCGCGTAGAAATTAAAGGTGATCGAGTTAAGCATTGGTATGGTGTTGGAGCACGACCTACAGATTCTGTTAAGCGCCTTTTTAAGATTGCGAATCTTGAGCTATAGAAATCAGTTAATACTCTGTTTCTGATCTTTTCCCTTCAATTAAGCTATTTAGAAGTAAGTTAGTTATCATTTACTCATGACTGCATTGTTGCAGCATGGTGAGCGGGCGATGAGTGATTTAATTAGGATAGGTGTTCTTACCAAACCCCATGGACTCAAAGGATATGTATGCCTGCATCTTGATAACCCTATAAAGTCTCTTCAGCAATTCAGTTATAAATCCATAATTATAGAAAAAAACTCCGAGCAGTGGGAATGCGACATAGAGCACACTATGATCTCCTCCAAGAAGTTGGTTGTAAAATTGGTTGGATTGGATAGCCGGACAGATATTGAGGTCTATCGTGGCTGTGAGGTCTATGTCTGGGAAGATCAAATACCAGCTCCTAAAGAGGGAGAGTTTTACTATTATCAGATTGTAGGTTTTCAGGTGAGTCATAAAGATGGGGGTCCTTTGGGTGAAGTCACAGGGGTAATGAGCGGGGGAGTTCAAGATTTATTGGTCATTTCTTATCAAGAAAAGGAAGTCCTTCTTCCCGCCATTAAACCATTCTTGGTTGATGTTAATCTAGAAGCTAAAGAAGTGATTGTTGATCCCATCGAAGGCTTTTTTGAATGAACTTTGTTATTCTAACCATCTTTCCTCAAATGTTTCAGAGTCCTTTTGCGGAGGGGGTTGTCCATCGAGCTGTTCAAAAAGAGATTATTAATATCCATACAATAGACATAAGAGACTTTGCTGAAAATAAACATCGTAGAGTTGATGATGCTCCCTTTGGGGGGGATGATGGGATGGTTTTTTTGCCAGAGCCCTTATTTAAATGTATGCGTTTTTGTAAAAAGAAATTTGGTCCTGGTCATGTGGTTTTTATGACGCCCTCAGGGACCCCTTTAACTCACAACCGGGTAGTGGAAATAGCAGAGAATGAGAAAACCCTCTACATTGTATGTGGGCGGTATGCGGGAATTGATCAGCGGTTTATCGATGAATTTGTAGATGAAGAACTCTCCATTGGAGACTATGTGATAAGTGGAGGAGAGCTAGCTGGAATGATCCTTGTTGATGCTTTGGCGAGGCAGGTAGATGGGGTTTTGGGAAATCAGGATTCTGTGGCAAATGATTCTTTTTCTAATGGTTTGCTGGAGTATCCACTTTACACCCGCCCGGCAAATTTTGAAGGTCGCCCTGTTCCCGAAGTGCTACTTTCGGGAAATCACGGTGAAATAAAAAAGTGGCGAGTTAAAGAGTCTCTTCGAAAGACCAAATTGGTTCGGCCTGACCTACTAAAAGGCAAAGGGTAGATAAAACTAAGAGAGAACTTATGGCTAATCATTATATATGCTTACTTCATTATCCAATTCTTAATAAATATCAGGAGGTTATTACTACAGCAGTCACTAACTTTGATATTCATGATATTGCCAGGTCGGCTAAAACATATGGGATAAAAGAGTACTTTATAGTGCATCCTGTGCAAGAACAGGTGGAAATGGTCAAGCACTTAATTTCTCATTGGCAAACGGGGTATGGCGCCACCTTCAACCCTGACCGTAAGAATGCTTTAGATAATGTGTCCATCGTTACGAACTTTGATGAGATGGTTGAAAAGGTAAAACTGATAGAAGGGGTGGCCCCAAAAACGGTTTTTACCACGGCTAAGATGGGGGAATCAGTTTTCTCTTATAGTGATATGAGAAAAGAAATAGAGAAGAATCAGCATCCCTTATTATTTGTCTTTGGAACAGGGCATGGAATTGTGGAATCTTTTTTTGATCGAGCCGATTATGTTCTGGCGCCTATAAATGGACCTACTGATTACAACCACTTATGCGTTCGTGCGGCGGTGTCTATTATACTAGATCGACTTTTTGGATGTTAAACCTGGAAAAAAGCTTAGGAATCGCCGCGGCCCACACTATTTTTGAGCTTAATTTTTTTAAATTCCTATTGACCCAATAGGGGAGATCATGTATAAGATTACATTCTAATTTTTGCGTGTATTTACACAACTAACAGGAACATGAATTATGCAAAATCCAATTTTAGACCAAATTGCCGATGAGGAAATCAAAAAACTTGGTAAAACTCTTCCTCAATTTAGAGCTGGCGATACTGTAAAAATATTTTATCAAATCCCAGAAGGCAAAGGAAAGATGCGTATCCAACCTTTTCAAGGTGTGGTTATAAAGAAGAAGTGTGGAAAGCTAGATGGTACTTTTACTGTTCGTAAAATGTCTGGTGGTACCGGTGTTGAGAGAACATTCCCTCTTCATAGCCAATACATTGATAAAGTAGAAATTATTTCTCTAGGTAAAGTAAGACGTTCAAGACTTTACTATCTAAGAAAACTAAGAGGAAAAGCTGCTCGTATCCAAACTCGTTATGTGGCACCTGCCAAATCCAAGTAAGATTTGAGTAAAAAAATACTTCTTATTCGTTTCAGTTCCATTGGGGATATTGTTCTTATTACTCCCCTATTATCTTCCTTAAAACGGACGTTTGAAAATTGCCATGTCTCTTTAATGACAAAGTCTGTTTATGTGGATATTTTAAAAGATCATCCTGACCTAGATGAGCAGGTAGTTTATAAAAGTGTCTCCTCTGCCAGAGAGTATATTCAACATGAAAATTTTGATTGGGTGATTGATGCTCACAATTGTTTGAGGTCAAGACTTATCTGTCTGTTTAGAAGTAATGTGGTCCGCTTACCAAAATTTCGTGTTTCTCGTAATCTATCTATTTGGTTTAAAAAACCCTCCTTTTTTAATCAGAATAATATCAGAGTTAAAGATGTATTAGTGACTCTGGTCTCCAAACTGTCTTCAAAGCCGGTTTTAACAGGGGAAACCTCACTTCAAGTAAATAAGATAGTGCAAAAAAAATGTTTAGAACGCCTTTTAACGGATCTTCCAACTAAGAACCCTTTGCAGTTAAATCAAAATAATGAGGTGAATGTTTTTGAGCTTCGTGAACAGATTAAAATTGTCACGCTTGTTCCGGGAGCAGCCTTCCCTCAAAAATGTTGGCCTTCTGAGCATTTTAGCAGTTTGATTAATAAACTCATGGAGCAATATCCAGAGATCAACTTTGTAATAGTGGGTGGACCTTCAGATGCTGAGTCTGCAGATCGTATTCTAAATAGCCTCAATAATAGGGAAAGATGTCTATCTTATGTGGGAAAATTGACTTTAGAAGAGTCTATGGCCTTTTGCAGTTTCTCATCATTGGTATTTACTAATGATACAGGTATGATGCACATTGCTGAGGCATTCAAAATAGATGTTATGGCTTTCTTTGGTCCGACAACTAGAGACTTTGGCTTTTTTCCCTACCGTCCAAACTCAGTGGTTTTTGAAGCTGATTTGTCTTGTCGTCCCTGTTCCTTGCATGGGAAGAAAACATGTAAACGGGGAACAGTAGAATGCCTTTCATCCATCACTCCAGATCAGGTTTTTAACAGGGTAAAAGCTGAATATTCTTCTCTTTTAAACTAAAGAGTGTTAAAACAACGGTTGATTGGAGCTATCACGGAAATGAAAATACGGTTGTTGTTTTATAACTTGATAATATCTCTTTTTGTTCTTCCCATTATCTACACATTTGGTTGGTTGAACAAAACCCTTGCTAAAAACTTGAAAGGTCGTTGGGGACTTGTGGGACGAGCTCGTCTGTTTCGCCAAAAAGATGAAAAGAGTCCACTGGTGCTCATCCATGTATCTTCAGCTGGCGAGTTTGAGCAAGTGAGACCACTCATTGGTCTTATTAAAAAGGAATCTCCGTCTACATTAATTGGGCTTACTTTTTTTTCCTCCTCTGGCTTGCGCTTTTTTGCAAAGACAGATTGCCAGGATTTAGACTTTGTTGATTTTTGTCCTCTTGATTTTTATTTAACAACCAAAAAGTATCTAGAAATACTCCATCCTACCGCTCTTATCTTTGTTAGATATGATCTTTGGCCTAATTTAATTCACAATGCTGCCGCTTTATCTGTTCCTTTATTTCTGATTGATGCCACTATGCACAAAAAATCACTTATGCCACTGGCTGTGATTCGATCCTTTTATCAAGATATGTTTTCACATTTTACCTATATCATGACTATCGCCAAAGAAGATCAAGAGTTGTATCAAAGAGTGTTTCTTCCGTTGAAAGAAAAAACAATCGTGACCACCGGTGATACAAAGTATGACCGGGTACTGGAGTTGCGACAAAAGCCACCAGGTTCCCTAGTTTCAGGCTATACATTTAATCAGTTTTATCTGGTGGCGGGGTCCACTTGGCAAAAAGATGAAGAGTACTTAATGAAAGCTTATCGGGATCTCAAAGAGATTCGACCTGAGCTGCAATTGATTCTTGTTCCTCATGAAATAGAAAGATCTACAGAAATAGAAGCAAAAGCTCAATTGATGGGACTAAAGATAAAAAAACTTGATCAGTTCAAGAAAGGTGAGTCCATTGAGTTTGATGGTATTATCCTGGTGGATTTAATCGGAGTCTTAGTTGATCTTTACGGCATAGCAAATATTGCGTATGTAGGTGGAGCTATCAATGCTAGAGTTCACAATGTGATAGAACCAGCGGCTTTAGGGGTTCCTGTAGTATTTGGTTCCAATTATCAGAACTCAAAGGAAGCCATCGGATTAATTAAAAGTGAAGGGGCTCAATGTTTTAACTCTTATCAAGATTGTGTTGACATTTTAGGTCACCTTGTTACAAATATTGCTTCTGGGAAAAAAATTGGCCAGCGAGCATTTGAATATGTGGAAAGTAATGCAGGAGCCTCAGAAAAGTGTTATTACCTGATTAAGCAAACGGTATAAATTTGGTCTTTATTACGAGTGCATTTGAGAAACAGTGGTCACAGTTTCCCAACATTTTAACTAAATAAAGTGGGTTTTATGGCAGGTTCAGAACTTCTTATTAATTGCAGTCCTTTTGAAACAAGGGTCGCTCTTTTAGAGAATGATCAAGTTGCTGAAATTTTTATTGAGCGTGATACTCGCAAAGGTATTGTGGGGAATATCTACAAAGGTAAAATCATAAAAATTGTACCCGGTTTGCAAGCTGTTTTTGTGGATATCGGTGGGGAGAAGGCCGCCTTTTTATATGTTAATGATGTGGTGGCCGCTTCCTTGGATCCTGAAGATACAGAAGAAATAGAAAACGTTGATGAAGGAAGCATTGAAGAGTATGTAGACGATTTTCATTCCTCAGAAGAGGAGAGTGGTGAGAGTCAAATCGAAGGCCAGGGTGGTGAAATTTTAGTGGGCAAAACGGGTCTAAAGAAAAGAGTTGCGCCCATTCAAGATGTTTTGGAGGAAGGGAAAGAGATTATCGTCCAGGTTGCCAAAGATATGATCGGAACTAAAGGGGCCAGGTTGACCACCTACATCTCTTTACCCGGTCGATATTTAGTGTATATGCCTAATGTAGATCATGTGGGAGTCTCTAAAAGAATTCAAGATGAAGAGGATCGAGAGAGGCTTAAAACATTTGTTGAAGGTATTCGAGGTGATAAAGGCGGTTTTATTGTTAGAACTGCAAGTGCAGGAGTAGACACTAAGAAGCTAAAAAACGAAAGTGAGTTTTTACTTAAACTTTGGAGAGATATCACCAGAAAAACTCAAAAGATTTCTGCTCCCACCCTTCTTCATAGTGAGGTGGGAATTACTCTACGAGCGGCTCGTGATCTTTTTACTAAAGATGTTGATCGGCTTATTGTTGATGATGTGAAAGAGTATCAAAAGTTGGTTCGTTTTATTAATGCTTATCTCCCTCGTTTTAGAAAAAATGTTCATCTTTATGATGATTCGGAACCTATATTTAATAAATATGGACTTAATTTAGAAATTGCCCGGGCCTTGGGAAGTAAAGTCTGGCTCAAATCGGGTGGCTATATCATAATCGAACAAACAGAGGCATTGACCTCCATCGATGTAAATACCGGGCGTTACATAGGTCAAGAAAATCTTGAAGAGACCAGCCTATTAACCAATTTAGAAGCTGCAAAAGAGATTGCTATTCAAGTGCGGTTAAGAAATGTAGGTGGTATCATCATCGTTGATTTTATTGATATGGAAAAGGAAGATAATAGGGAGAGAGTATTCGAGGCATTGCAAGAGTCATTCAGTTCGGATCGAGCTAAGACTAATATTTTAAAAATGTCTGAGTTGGGTCTCATTCAAATGACAAGAAAGAGAATTCGAGAGAGTATAGGTCGTACATTGACAGAGCCGTGTCCTTCATGTGATGCGCTCGGCAGAGTAAAAAGTCTAAAAACCATTGTCTACTCGATATTGCACGATGCCTATTCCATAGCAAGGGAAGAAAAGTTACATAGCATTACTATCATAACTTCAAGAGAGGTTATGAAACAATTTTATAATCAAGAAGCCATTTATCTTGAAATTTTCGAAAAAGAATTTGGAGTTCGAATTAAAATAGAATCTAAAGAAGAAGTTTCAAGAGATTATTATGAATTCATGTTAGAGTAGGTTGATTAATTTTTTTGATGAGGTTTAATATGCGCTGGTTCGGAATTGTCGGCATCTTTTTCTGTTTTTTCTCTACCCCTTTATCAGCTTTGTTTCTAGATGCAGAAGGTTACTATGTCTTTTCTGGTGAGTTTGCTAAATATCGAACTTTTAATGATATTGAAGGAAGTGATTACGATCAACTCAGGCACCGATTTACCCTAAATTTAGATTTTAAAGTAACTGAAAAAATATCCATCTTCTCAGATGTGAAAGTTTTTCCTTATCCCGGACAAGATTATTTGGGGGGAGAGGGTACTCTGTCTTCACCTGCTGCCAACCGTTCTCCTTTTGATCACGGTTTCAAACCTTCTCCTTTTTACCTAGAACGTATTTGGGTTCGCTACCTTACAGACTATGGTATTTGGATGATGGGAAGGGCTCCAAAGCACTTTGGATTAGGTCTCTTATTTAACGAAGGAAGAGGCCTTTTTGATGATGTCCATGATACCACTGATCGCATTTCCTATATTAATCAGTTGGGGTCCATAGAATTTAATTTAGGATATGAAAAGTTACAGGAATTGGGAACTTGTCCTGGCTGTACAGTGAAGTCTGGTGGAGGCTCTAGAGCTGATGATATGTATGGTTTCTACTTTGGTTTAAAGTACTATCCAGATCATCGTGACTTCCGTTTTTTCTGGCAAAAAACGATTCGAGGAAATGATAAAACATACATTGATTATTACATGATCAATTTAAATCTTCTTTTTGCAGATTTTAACATTAAGTCGGAAATGGATTTCTTAATTGGAAGAACCAGAGACCTCCATGTAGTTAACTATTGGGGAGGTAAAGAGGGAGTTAGAAATAGTGTATCTGGCATTTTATTTTTACTCCAAGGGGATTATACTTTCCTTCCTCACCACAATGTGGCAATGGACGTAGGTTACGCCAGTGGGGATGAAGATCTATTTAGAAATGCTCGTGATAGAAAAAATGAAGATGCCTCTGCTTTAAGCTTTCATCCCAATATAAAACCTGCCCTACTTATGTATAATACTCCTGCAGAATATGCCAATTCAACTAGTTCGCTCTACAATCAAGGAGTTATAAACACTTATTATGTTAAAACTTCCTATAGATATGAAACTCTCTCTTTTGGTTCTATTACTCCCTCAATTATTTGGGGCTCTTTAGTTGAAACTAACCCAAACAAAGATGGTTTAGGGGCATCTAAAAATCTAGGGTTAGAAATTGATGTGATTTATCGTAAAATGTTCGTAAGAAATGTCGGTTTCTCCCTTGGTGGTGGATTCATGTTTGCAGGAGATGCCTTCAAAGGAAAAGACATTAAGAAAGAGCATGGTTATATAATAGAGTCTTCAGTTCAATTTTTATTTTAAGTTGAAAAAATATGTATTCACAAAGACCATCAAAAATTAAGAAGAGTATTTTTAGCGAGTTTTTAGACAGATCAAAGCCTAATTACTTTGATAAAACACTGTTATTGGAGCTAAGAATTTCCAAAGCGCATGCAAAAATGCTTATGGATAATAAGATCCTAACCAGTAAAGAATATGAGCAAGTTTGTAACCATATTGTGGAGCTGGAGAAGGATATCTACTTGGGTAAAATTAGCTGTCCAAGCACCTATCATGAGCTTTTCTTTCAAGTTCACGATGAGCTCTTTTCTCCTTTGCTGGATGTAAATCATAAACTTCAGATAGGAAGAAGTTTCACTGATCAGAATGTCCTGACCTTGAAGATTCTGATTAGAGAAGAGGTTCAACAGCTTAAGGCAACGATTCTTAAGATGCAGCAATCCATTTTGGATGTTTCTAAAAAGTACTTCAATTCAATCATTCCTGGCTATAATCACTTGCAACAATCTGTGCCCAACCTACTGTCGAACTTTTTTATGGCTTTCTACTTTATGTTGGAAAGAGATTATGAAGAGTTAAAGCACGTGGAAAAGGCTTGTTCAGTGATGCCTATCGGGGTGGACATTGGATTAGAGCACATGTTTTCTTTAGATAGGACAGTACTTTTAAAAGAGCTAGAAATGACGGATGTTTCATCTAATAACATAGATGCAATTAGCGATAGAGATTTCGCTATTACTTATCATTCTCTCTTGGCCCGTATTATGTCCCACCTGTCTCGCCTGTGTGAAGAGCTTATTATTTGGTCGACAGCAGAGTTTGCCTATATTGATATTCCTCAAGGTTATTCCTTAGGAACCGAATCTCTTCCCTGGAGAAAAGCTCCCGACGCTTTAGAAATGATCAGAGGAAAATCAAGTACTGTTTTTGGTAATTTAAGTGCTTCTTTGACCCTGTATAGAACGCTACCTATGGGGCATCTAGCTGACTATGAAGATGAAAGGGAAATTCTTTTTGATAGCTCCTTCATTGTTAATAAATGTCTTTGCCTATTAGAAAGATTTATTTTGGACATGTCTTTTAATGTTCAAAAGGCCTTTGATGATGTGGCGAACAATTACGGTTTGTCCTTTATTATCATTGAGTATTTATTACAAAAAGGGGCAACCCCGAGTGAAGCTAATGATATTTTGGTTCAAATAATCGACTACTGTAAGAATAAAAACGTGGGATTTGAATCCTTAATCTCTGCTGAATATAAGCAATTCTCAGCCTTTTTTGATGAAGATATTGCCGGTATGGTCAGTTTAGATAAGGTCTTTACTAAGAACGAAACAGTGGGTTTAGGTAAGATTACCAAGCAGGAAATGTTAAAAATAATCGAAAACTCTGAACTTCACTTAAAAGATAAACTAGAGAATGAGCAAGGTAAGGAATCTGATTAGAATCTATTGTATGCAAACTATTCTTAGAATAAGAAAATATCTTTTAGTGTTTTTGCCCCTATTCATTATGGGCATATGGGGCTGTGGTGTAAAAAAAGACCTGCGATCTATCTCTGAATTTGAATCACTTCAGCAAATCACTCAAAAAAAAATGACTCGTAAGTATGAAGATCTAGCTATAAAAAATTCCTTTGAACCCCTGGTTCTGCCTTGGATTCAGTAATAAATTCAAGATGAAAAAGCATCTGGCATATTTAGGTTTGGGATCCAATCGAGGGGACCGTTCCTTTTATCTAACAAAGACTCTGCAACTTTTTTCTGAAAAATCAGAAATAGAAGTAATTAAACATTCAAAGATCATTGAGACCTTGCCTTTAGGTGAAACTGAACAAGGCAAATTTCTCAACCAAGTCATTCTAATTAAAACCTCCTTCAATCCATTTCAGCTGTTACTTTTTTGTAAAGAAATGGAAGAACTAATAGGAAGAGTTGCTAGTTTTCACTGGGGCCCAAGGGAAATAGATATTGATATACTGATTTTTAATTCAGAAGTAGTGGAAACCCCCTTTCTAACTATACCCCATCGGGAACTCTTAAACCGACCTTTTCTAAGTCAGTTAATCAACCAGCTGAACCCTTTAGTTTTTCATGGAAAAAATAAGCGCTTTTTATAACTTATTGAGAAAAGACAGGAAGCTTTTTATCGATGGCCATTGAGGGATCACTAGTTAAATCAAATTCCCCTAAATAATAATGAAGGACATGCTTTTTCCAATGGGTGTTGAGAGCACGCTGGATATGCTTGCAATTGAGAAGACAGTTTGTTAGCTAGAATATAAGCAAAAAATATGTGTAAACCAGGTATAAATAAACCAAAGACAAAAAATAGAGGGGTCCACTTTTTCTGGGCATCGCTTTTTGAGTGATAAAAGATTTCTTTGGTTGATTTAAAACCCCAATATAAGGTGGAAAAACCAAAAGTCAGTAAAGGATAAATGAGAGCGGCTTCTTGTACCTTAACAGGTTGTCCTAGATTGAGGTTATGGGCTAAATCATAATATTCATCTTGTGGGCTTTCTGGGACAGGGGGTGGAGATTTCTTAGACTCCACTTTTTCTATTTCCTTTTTCCGAGCCGAAGTCTCTATAGGCGGTGGCTCTTTTATTTGTGCCTTTGCAGGCTTTGGTCTATAGCCTCGATCTGGAATTTGTATGGGGCTGCTGGGTTCTGTTTGTGGTCGGTTTAAATAGGGTACGTTTACCACTGTCTTAATGGGAGAATCTGTGAGTGGAGGAGGAATCTTAATTGCTTTTTCCTGAGCTTTCGCTGGGGTTTTTACCTTCTTTGCTGGTTTGACAGTCAGAGTTTTTCCCAGTGACAATTTCTGACAGCTTAAACCAAACTGCAGAATATCCTTGTTGGTGAGTGGTAATAGACCATTTTTGTTTGTTTTGATAGTTTGTGTTTGCATAATCTAAAGTTTAGCATAGCTGGGTGATTCTTGCTAATAAAATTGCAGTATCCCTGAGTGTATGATATGGGTAACTGGTTGATGAACCATGGGAGAAAAAAGATGAAACGTAATATGATTAAATACTTACTGGAACAGACAGAAGAACAAGAGCAAGTCCTGGTTAAAGGCTGGGTTAGAACCAAAAGAGATAGTAAGACCTTTTCATTTCTGGAATTAAATGATGGGTCTTGCTTGGCAAATATACAAATCATAGTTGATGAAACCACTCCAAACTACTCTGACCTGGATAAGGTGACAACAGGCGCAGCAGTTGTGGTCAGTGGTAAATTAGTGGCCTCTCCAGGTAAGAACCAGAAGTGGGAAATCCATGCAAGTGGTTGGGAATTACTTGGTGCTGCTGACTCTACTTTTCCCTTACAGAAGAAACGGCACTCACTTGAATATCTAAGGGAGATAGCTCATTTACGACCTCGTTCAAATATGTTTGGTGCTATATTTAGGATTCGCAGTCGATTGGCTTATGCCATCCACCAATTTTTTCAGCAAAGAGACTTTAATTATATCCACACTCCCATCATTACAGCCAGTGACTGTGAAGGAGCGGGGGAATTATTCAAAGTCACCACACTGGACCCGCTAGCTAAGAAAGAGGAAGCTCCGAAAGACTATAAACAAGACTTTTTTGGTAAGCCGGCCTTTTTGACCGTGAGTGGGCAATTAGAGGGAGAGGTTTTTGCCAGTGCCTTAGGGAATATCTATACTTTTGGCCCCACATTCCGTGCTGAAAATTCCAATACCTCAAGACATGTCAGTGAATTTTGGATGATTGAGCCAGAGATGGCCTTTTATGATCTCGAAGAGTGTATGGACTTGGCTGAAGAATTTATCAAGTACCTTATTAAAGATATCCGGCAGGAGTGTGCTGCTGATCTAGAACTTTTTAGTAAATTCGTTGATAAAAGTCTGATGAAGAGATTGGATCTAGTGGAAAAGAAGGAGTTTAAACGAATAGCTTATAAAAAGGCTATAGATATATTGATAGACTCCGGTAAGAAGTTTGAATTTCCTGTCTCCTATGGAATTGATTTGCAAACAGAGCATGAAAAGTTTTTAACAGAGCAGGCTGGACGGCCAATCGTAATATTTGACTACCCAAAAACTATTAAGCCTTTTTATATGCGACGAAATGATGATGATGAAACTGTTGCGGCTATGGATGTGCTGGTTCCTGGTATTGGTGAAATAATAGGAGGTAGCCAGAGGGAAGAGCGCCTTGATGTACTTCAAAAGACAATGGAGCATGATGGACTGAGCGCAGAGGAATATTGGTGGTACCTGGATCTAAGGAAATACGGGTCCGTTCCTCATAGTGGATTTGGTCTTGGATTCGAACGATTATTGATGTTTATCACTGGGACAGCCAACATCCGTGATGTGGTTCCCTTCGCAAGAACTCCCAATTCTATCGATTTCTAAAGTTTAGCACCTAGTCGCTGGAGTCAACTCGTTGCTTGAGCTCTAGCCCTGCCTTAAAGAAAGGTAGTTTTTTAGCTGTGACATCAATTGTTTCTCCGGTTTTAGGATTTCTACCTTTATAGCCTTTGTATTCTCTGACTGTAAAAGCTCCAAAACCACGGATTTCAATTCTTTCTTGTTTGGCAAGTGTGCCTGCCATGGCGTCAAATACTAAATTGACAACTTCTTCTGCTTTGGCCAGGGGAATGTCCGACTTCATCGCTATGTTTTCAATTAATTCAGACTTTACCATAGAGAGCTCCTTTTTAGTTTAAAATATTGTATAAATTTTAATATGTTATAGCAAGTTCATTTCAACGTTTTTATTAATAATTTGTTCGGTAAATATCTAGAAAAGTTTAGGAAAAATTTATATCACTTGAAAGACACGCCTTTGAAAGGGAAGAAAGATAGGTCGTAGCATTACTTATATTTAATTATATCCTGATTTTATTAATCTTTTGAGGGGGGATACTTGATTCCGAGTCCTAAAAATGGGAAAGCCACATCCCGATAAATAGAAACAATCATATCGTTTCCGTTTTCTTTTTTATAAGTTTTACTGAGATAACAAATGGATCCCGAGAAATAGAAATAGGAATTCAGATGAAGAGTAAAGCCAGTTTCTAGCGTTAACAAGGTTCCCGATCGAGAATCAATAGAGAAATTGCTGTAGGTTGAGCTTAACTTCCCATAGTTAGCCGCAAAATAGATTCCTGGTAAATCTAGTGAAAGACGTGCTCCCCAGGCATCATCTTTTTGCCTGCTCAGCCAATTTTTACTATAGAATGCTCCCATCCCCAAGAATGAAAAGGGCCAATAGAGTGTAAGATGATTGTGAGTGTATTGATGAAATGACTGTTCATAGGCACTGGCACCTTGGGCAGCCACATTGAAATTCAGTGAGCCAGAAGAAAAAAGGTGCACTCTTAGGTAATCCTCGGCACCCCGAATCTCATGAGTCCAGATGGAACTGATAGAAAAAACCAGCAGAGCGATATTAAGGGTTCTCTTTAGCATGTTTCTATTTTATCATAAAATCGGTTTTTCATGAAATGCTCCTCTTTAAGTTGGAAAGAATATGAGAGTTGCCAGTATGAAAGGAAAACAAGCTAAGCAAGCCTTTCTTCAAATTGTTGGTCCTGAGTCTTCTTTAGATAAGTTGGGAGAGGTCTATCCCAACGAGTGGAAATCCATTTCTGACGAAGTTCTAGGGATGGTGCAAAATAAGCAAGGGGCAGCTCTGAATTCTCGGGTAAAAGAAAATGCTCAAATTATAAAACAATGGAATCAAAAGGTTAAATCTAGCGGGTTTAATGCCGGGGTCATCAAAAGTGCTTTACCTTCCTTAGTTAAGGCCAAACTTTTTAATATGGCTGTTCGGGAATACTTCGAATTTGTGGCCACTGGGAAAGAGCTCGGACCGGTAAAACTAAACTTTTTTACTGGTCAAATTATGCAAAGGTTGTTCTTTAGAAAGAAGTTAGAGCGTAAGCCTGTATCTCTTTTTTGGTTTAGAATGATTTGGCCTTGGCTACCTCAGAAGGGAACTCTCCTTAGCTTGATACAAGAGAAAGGGATATATTGCTTCTATAGTAAGAAGCTAATCAAGGGACTGAAAGAACTCATAGGAGAGCGATCTTGTCTAGAGATTGGAGCTGGAGATGGAACTTTGAGTCGCTTTCTGCAACTGGTTGGGGTGAAAGTACTAGCCACCGATGATTATAGTTGGTCAAATCGCATCGATTATTCTCATGATGTGGAAAATCTTGATGCAAAAAAAGCTTTGTCAAAATATCAGCCTGCTGTGGTTATTTGCTCTTGGCCTCCCGCCGGGAACTCCTTCGAAAAATATGTTTTTAAAACAAAAAGTGTCCAATGCTATATAGTCATTGGTGGGACGAGTCAGAAAGCAAGTGGGAATTGGCTCGATTACAAAAACCAGAGCCAGTTTCATTGGACAGCAGATCAATCCTTAGCTCAGAAAGTACTTCCGCCAGAAATTGGCAATGCGGTCCTTATTTTTAAGAGAAAATAACCTCCCAATCTAAAATAAATAATAGTTAAATCTTGGTAAAGTTTGTCTGGGAACTCTCCGATGCAAGCTATAAGTCTTTTGTTGAGGGAGGGAGATGTATCGATTTATTAAAATAATTTTAATGAGTTATGTTCTATTGCTCTCGCTGTCATGTAAAAAGCGGACGTTTGAAATGAATGAGTTTCAGTTTAAATCCTCTCATCAAGGGCAAGGTCAGGTGTTTTTTAAAAACAGTCCTTTGAATAGGTGTAAGAGCCTCTCTTACTGTTATGTTCCTAATTTAAATGAGATCAAAGCTTTTAGGATATCGTGGCTTAGGTATTTCGAAGAAAGAGAGAGAGGTCTAGCTGAGGTGGAGCTTTTGCATGTGGGGCTTTCTTCCCGTTTACTTGCCAAAGGAAAATTCTTAAAAGAGAAGTATGGCAGTAATAATTTGGCTAACCTTTTTATAAAGGCCTCTGAAAAGGTAAATTTAGAATACACCCTTCGATTTAAAGGAAAGCTAGATCGATTAAAAGAAATTGGCTCGGAAAATGGAGACTTTGTAAAAGGGTTGGATAAGCTTCTGTCTAAGAATAAGATGACTTCAAATCAGTATTATCAATTTACCCATATAAGAAGGATTAAACAGATCCATCTAGATAGAAAAACTGGGAAGTCGCAGGTTCTCTGGTGGTATTCTTGGGATGAAATGTTCGCTGAGGTGGATGACTTAGATAATTACTTACAGGAAAGTAAGTTATTTTTACTAAATGAAAGTTTAACTAGAATACAGTTTGGAGATTTGTATCCTCATTTGACTTTCCGTGTTTGTGAATGCTCATTTGAACTGTTGAGGGATGAGGAGTTTCTCAAAAATATCTTATTTGGCATTGCGAGAAAAGGAAATCGTCTTAAAATCACTTTAAAAAAGAGTTCCAATAATGATGTTTCCCCTCTATATTCATATGCAAATAACACACTTATACTGAAATCTAAAAAATCCTTTGTTTCTCTTCCTGTGAACAATCCGCGTTGGAGGGATGGGAATGGAGTTGATCAAAGCCCTGATAAAGAGGTGCTTCAATTACTTAAATTGGTTTTTAAAGAGCCCAGTTTAGAGCAATTTAAACAACGGCAACAAAATAATTTTATTTTAACTCTAGCTAAATCCAACGAAATTAAATAGAATTCCCCTTAAACCTGTGAAAAATTCATTTTTTTATGAAATAGGGGGTTCATATGCGTCTATTTGTAGCTTTTCTTATTACTTTTTCCTTGATACTGAGTTGTAGCGATGCTCCGGCGCCCGTGCCTAAGAAGAAAATAAGCAAAAACCAACCACCCGCCACAACCACTGATGGAAAAAAGGATCAGAAAGATGGGGATAATTCCAATAGTGGAAATGGAAGTGGAAGTGGAGCTGGCTTAGTCAATGTGACTGCCGCGGAATTTACCTCTAATATGCTGTCTTTTACTGGTACCGATTTAAAAAAGGTCACTGAAGTAGCCATTGAAGAAGAATCCAAAGTGTGGGAGATATACGACCAACTCTCAAACACGATAAGGGTCATCCCTTTTGAAGCGGTCACCTTTGTGGCCGAAAAACTCTATACTGTGTTTTTTAAAGTGGGAACGGCTGCTGAAGCAGCATCTGATACTGTTAAAATTCAATTTACTATTGATGATGGATCTATTGTGACCAGTAAGCTTGCTAAAGGTAGTGCCACAGAGGGTCAAGTGATGCAATATAAAGGAACCTCTTGGAATCCTGCTTCTATCGGGATCTGGAGTATTTCCCCTGATTCTGTATACTCAAATGATAATGTTGGAATAGGGACTCCTACACCATCAGTTGCTTTAGATGTACGAACAAGCTCTGCTGCCAGTTATGCCACGCAAATTAATAATACTTCAGATACAGGAAGTGGTTTATTGGTCAAAGCGGGAGCTGGGGCTAGTGATAATACTGTATTGGCAGTTCAAAACAAAGCTGGAGGAAATATATTAGTAGCAAAAACAGGGGACGGAGGAAAAGTAGGGATTGGAACTGATAATCCTGCTCAGTTATTGGATCTTGTAGGGGGATACATTCAAACTTATAACAGTGGTATTACTTGTACAATGGGAGATGATTCCAGCCCAAGCTGCAGCTCTGACCTTTCCAAGAAATCCAAAATAGAGCCTATCTCTCATAGTTTGAGTAAGATACTAGACATAGAAGGCGTTTATTATGAGTGGAAAGACCGCCCAGGAGATCGAAAAATAGGACTCATTGCCCAAGATGTGGAAGAGGTCTTTCCTGAGGTGGTTTCTGAAGACGATGAGGGGAGTAAAATGTTATCAATAGCTCCATTGGTAGCTCCCATCATTGAAAGTATCAAAGAGCTTTTTAATTACGGTAAAGAAAGGGATACCGCCTTAGCGGCTATTAAGCAAAAAAATGATCAACAGCAGGATAAAATCAACTCACTCCAAAAGAGATTAAAAGAGCAGCAATCCGAGATTCAAACTCTAAAAAGGTTGGTTTGTAAAGTTCAGGTCAATGAGCCTTTTTGTTATTAGTGGTTTGATTTGAATTTTACTTTTATGATAAAAATTAAGATAAAATGGGGGTTATGGGGCCCCTATTTAATATAATTGTGATAAAGAATTAGGCTTCATTTTCGAAGATTTCCATCAAAGAACTGACGATTTGGTTTAATCCGCTCTTGCTCGATCCCTTAACTAAAATAGCCACCTCTGGATTGTCTTTCTTTTGTGCTTCGCTGATCCAATTCATTATTTGATAAATCAAAGAATGGATGGCGGAAAGATTGATAAAATGGGTATAACTTCCCCTTCTATGATTGCTACCTATGACGTAATCAAGAAAACGTAAAATATTGGGTCCAATGGTGATGATGTGATCAGGCTGCATGGGTTTAACCACTTGGCCGAGCTTTTCAAATTCACTGGAATTGTGGCTATCGAGACCATCCACCTCTCCTAAAATAAGGATGGTGGTGGCATGTTTGAACTCATTTAAAAATTCCGGAAGTACTTTTTTATAGGATGGATAGGTTGCGTTGTAGGAATCATCAGTTAAGCAGATGTTATCAGTTAACCATCGGTAGTTACTCCGACCATGGTAGGTATTTAAAGAGGGAATCTGGGGTAAAACTTGGTTTAAATCAACTTTTAAGCATTTGGCTAAGAGACAGCTTATAAGCAAAGTGTAAAGGTAAGGGGTTTTACTTTTATAGCTTTGACATTTTAGAGTTTTACCAAAGGCCGAAATCTTGACTCTATAGGATATTGGGGCTTTAGGAAATGATATTTCTGTCCGTATCTCTTCTATGTGTATATCCGCGTTTTTATTTTTTAAACTATAAGAAAGCTTAGGGTTAGGAAGATCTGAGGTGACTTCTTTTACAAAAGAATCATCGAGATTTAACAAGATGGTACTTGTGGGTTGCATGCAATAGAACAGAGTTGCTTTTTCTGGGCTGTCTTTATGTAAAGTTGTTATTTGGTTACTTAAAACATCTCTATAGCAATGTATAACCGCAATATGAGGATTGCATGCCCTGGTGAGGTGGGCTATTACTTTGGTATGACTAGTGGATAATTCTAGAAGAGTCGCGTCATGTTTATCAGAAGTATTTAGCAAAGTTTTGGGTATATTTACGGTGTCACGGTAATAGGTTTTAGAAGAATTAAATGTGAGATTATTCTTTAATAAATGTTTTACAAAGCGAGAAATGGAATGCCGGCTACTGGTTTCAATTAACATAATACGCTTCGCTTGGCATTCATTTGACCAGATAGTTGAAAGTTCGCGCAAACAAGCAAGAACATCATTTACCAATATAACTGAACTCTTTTGCTTTGAAAGATCGAGTCCCGGGTAAGAAGCGGTAATTATAAAGGAGTAAGAATTGGCGGGTATTGAAGTTTTTTCTTTAAGAAGATAGGCGGCCAAAGATGGAGTGATGAATAGGGGATGTTGCGCATCTAGTTCATATAGCTCTGTGGCAATACCTTCGATATAGGGAGAGGAGTTAGCTATTTTCTCCCAATCTATACTTTGAACAAAGTACTTCTTTATGGCTGATAAGTATTGGAATGTGGATACTTTCATAGTTGGAAGATATAAACGGGTTTGTTAAAATCGTCAATTAAGAATAGAGCCATTATGGTAATTTCCCCTTAAAAGGTTAGCTTAATGCTTGGAACTAATGATTGCTTATCATAGTGTATAGTGAAAAATAAGGAGCTACCTCCTTCAAAATGATAAGCAATGCTAGAACCAAGAGCTGGTAAGATCAACGAACCATAAATTAGTAAATCTTTAAAATCATTAGCTTTATGTGGGAGAAGTCCGGATAGAAGTATAATTCCTATACTTGTTAATAAACCCATTCCTGCTCCTATAGAAGTTTTTAGGTAGTCACCTGAACTATTAAATGCATTAGCCATAAGGTAAGTTCCACCACTGGTGCCGAAAGTAATTCCAGGGAGACTGGCGATCAAGGGGGCATAGAGGGATAGCCCCACACGAGAATTAGGATCAACGTCCATGAGTCCCACAATGAGCAATGTTAAACCTCCAAGACCAATACCACCCACTGCACCTCCTAATAATCCGGCTATTCCTTCAGAGCTGAATTGCCAGAATGTTGGATCTGTGGTTGATTGTGGATCTATTTTGGGTGAAAAACTTTCACTGCTGGCTTTTACGGGTGAAAGATGGATTAAATGAAGAATTATAACAATTGGTAAAAGTGTCTTCATTACATTCATTAAAAGCTCATATAACCTTGTTTATCCTCTCTAACGAAGTTTATTGTAGCATAAAATGCTGAAATGTCGATGCAGTAAGCATTATCTCGTTTCTGATTGACAAAAAAGTAAATTCATTTTAATTGAAGTTTTTGTGATTAGAACTAAAATTAATTTGGGAGTATGGAAAATGAAT
The DNA here is from genome assembly GCA_964343805.1 of uncultured bacterium. Lineage (GTDB taxonomy): Bacteria > Bdellovibrionota_B > Oligoflexia > CAYFLR01 > CAYFLR01 > CAYFLR01. The sequence goes on from CAYFLR010000047.1 coordinate 45,231, forward strand.
AAAATGATGATAGTTGGAATCGCTTTATTGGGTCTTTCTGCCAATATTTTTGCCTCTGACTTTGTGTCTGGTGATCAATTTTTTAAGTCTTGTAAAATGGGTTTCAATCAAAACAACTATAATATGCAAATGATTACCGCAGAAGATCAAACTTTAAAGGGATGTCCTCGGGCGATAACTACTACATACCGCTTGAATCAAAGTAACACCTATCCAGAAGGTATGCTAAAAACTGAGATTTTTCACTTAGATGCCATTAGGCAGATGGATTCTGGTAAGCAGTATTGTGATTATTCTAATATTCCTTATGTTCTTGGAGCCAGTTCAACTACCACTCGTACTTTGACTTGTGTTCTTTAAATAGAAAATGCCGATCTTATCCTGTGATAGGGGTAACCATTTGAATCCATAGTGTTTTTAGCTTTTGTTTAAGGGGTTTTCGCTTACAGTCGATTCCCTTTATAGCTGGAGATTGCTATGGATAATTTAATTGAAGAAATTCGATTCTCAACCATCGACAAAATTGAGCTCAGTGGTTCTTACTATAGGGCTTCGTCTGCTTCTTGTCATGTCATTATATTGCATGGCCTTCAAGGTCATTCCGGTTGGTTTAGGATGGGGGATTTATTAGCTCAGAATGGAATAAATGTCCTTGCATTTGATCGGAGGGGCTCTGGAAAAAGTGCTGGTGTAAAAGGCCATGTAAATAGCTATAGAGATTTTTATTTAGACATTGATGCAGCTATTTCCTATTGTGAGCAACTAGATCCTAACAAACCCATTCATATCATCGCTACATCTTTTGGGAGTCTGATTGCCTTCAGTTATCAACTCTTTCATCCAGGAAAGATTTCTTCTATTTCATTGCTGACACCGGTCTTGTACACATTGAATAATAATCAATACTCATTTACTGATAAATTAAAGATACTTTTCGGTTCTTCTGATAACTATTTCCCTACAGTAACTAAATTAGAAGATTACACGAGTTCTATTCCAAATCTAGAATGGTTAAAAAAAGATCCGCTGGTTTGTGCCAAGGTGACAGCTCAATTCTTAAAAGCCACTTTAAAACTAAGAAAATATGCTAGAAAAGCGGTGAATGAGATCAATATCCCCATGTTTTTGCTACTTGCGAAGCAAGATCTGCTGGTGGATAATTCTAAGGCGGTGGAGAAACTCTATGACCCATATAAAGGTTCAAAAAACCTTAAGTTTTATGACTCCAAGCATGTACTGGAATTCAGTGATTATATGGAGGAGATCGCCTTGGAGCTGAGTGGCTGGATTAAATTGCAGGTATCTGTAGGTTGATTGCTGAATTGAGGTTCTCATTGCTCTTCAGGCAGAATCCGGCGACTTTGTTTATTATGAATATCCATTTTCCGTGGCCTCAAATGCTGTTAATAAAATATTAACGAGTTCTCAGGCCACTTTTCCTTGCAATTACGGTCTCAAACTTTACTAATAGCTTATTAAAAGACTCTGTGGCCGTTTTTAAGGGTAAAAGCGGCCTTAGAAGTTGTTGATAAATCAGGCTCTTCATCAAAAAAAGGGGCATGAAAGATTCTGCTAAAATATTGTTACCA
>CAYFLR010000048.1:0-7036 GCA_964343805.1 uncultured bacterium
ACTACTTTTTGAGTGGTGGTACGACCTTTGTCGGTGAGGGTGAACTGGAGCTGCACATTGGATTCCGAAGGCATTAAAGAGTTGTATTTTAAGGGAGGTTTTTTTTGAGCAAAGAGCGAGCCAATTAAAAACAGGGAAAGTATGAACACGGTGGTTTGAATATTCATAATGTCTTCCTTTGATAAAGTTATGACATGCTTTTAGCATTGAGAATATTAGGAGGGGGTTAAATTAATATTAGTTATTTTTAATGTGAGTTGGAAGGTGGACAGAAGTGCTGTTCTGAAAATGAGAACCAAACATCTGTCCTCTTTTGGAGGCAAATCAGTGACAAAAGTTCCGTTATCAAAGTCAGAACTCCCTCTCTGACCGGATGTCAGTAAAAAAGGCGGTCAAAAGTGAGGTTCTCATTTTCAGAACAGCACTTCTGTCCACTCTAAGGTTATCTAACTTAGATTAATCTTCTGCTCCATTTTGCAGGAATCCATAGAGTTTAACGTCGGTGATTTGCCCGGCTTGAAATTCACAGGTCTTTTCTGAAAGAGAGCCCTCTCCTTGATATCTTCCATAGTTAGGGGAATAGATACAGGATTCGGAACTTTCACAGAGTCCATCATCATCCCCTTTTCCATCACCTAGCTTTTCAACCGCGTTGATGAGGAAGGTATTTATAGGGGTATTTCTATCTTGAAAGTAGAGATCTCCATGGGCTCCTTGAGGGCAAGTTTCACCCACCTGGAAGCTTTCCATTTCACCCAAATCATAGTTACTTCTGCCTTTAATCGTCTCATCCGAACTCTTCAATCGCCAATCGAAGAGTTTGCAGGATTCGGGCTCAATGCAGAGCCAATCATAGTGTCCAACTGCGGTAGCTGCTTCTACGATAGAGAGATAATTCTCATGACCCCAGTGACGGTAGGGGTTCTCAAAGTGGACAAAATCTCTGAGGTTGGAATTTTTACTGCTCATTTCATAGTATTTCCCGTTTTCTTTATCCTCTTCTATTTGACCCACAAAAGAGTTGGCTATATCTAAGGTTTCATCCAAATGGAGGGTGGCCGTGGTTTCTGTCTCGCAGGTTTCATCACTTAAACCTGGATTTTCTGCTTTATCACTCACTAGACAGGGTTTGATATAGGACTTTCCTAATAAAATATCCTTTTCTAATGAGAGACTTCCCTTAATGCCCACACTTATATTTTGCCAGTTATTAGCCGACAGGGTTTGAGCCACAATGGCATCTGAACCCGTGATTTCAACGCCTGCTTGACCTTGAAAGGTGAGAGCCTGGATTAAAGTATTGGCCGATCCCGCTATATTAACTCCCGCCATCATATTTCCAGATCCGGTGATATGAGAGAGGGTGTTGTTATTTCCTCCCACATAGATTCCATTGGTTCCTCGTGCTACAAATATCCCAGTTAGAATATTGTTATAAGAGTCCTCTAATTGAACCAAATTTCCCTGAGCGTGGGTTACACTGATATGGCTTAAGTAGTTGCGATGAGAATCTCTTAAATGGAGATAGTTGCCCCACCAGGCCATATTTACATTGATGAGACGGTTATTGTCAGAGCGATCTAACAATATGCCATGGCGCATATTTCTCATAGCCAATGTGTTACGAATGGTGGAAAAGGTGACCTTATGAAACCGGATGGCATCATCGCCAAAATCAATGTCAACTTCTAACCAGAGATATTTTTGACTGCCCGCACAGATGGTTACAAGCCGGCCCACCCAATCTTCATTACCTGCCTGAATTTCTTGCGGAGTCATCTCTCCAGTTAAGGCATCACAGTTGTAAATTACATGGCCTTCTCCTCGAATGTAAGTAAGAATAGAATCTCCTAGGGTTACAATGGCCACCTTGTCAGCGTTAATGTTGTACCCTCGGGTATTTTGGTGTTCTGCTAAAGTATAGATAACACTCTCATCTTCTAAGAGCAGCGGGGATTTATCTTTTCCGGTATTTTCAGGTAAAGGCTCTACAGTGTTTTCCCACCACTTAGCAGGAGCAGTTTCTAATAATTTTTCACCATTTTGTTTGACATAGAGCTGAATGGCCTTCCATCCATTGGGGGTGAGGAGGTCCCTCAACCCTTTTCCGGCTTTAAGTCCGGTTGAGATGATGGCTATAAAGGCCGCACTGTCATCACATATCCAACTAAAAACATCCAGACTATCGCTAGCAGTAACCCCCTCGCAAGAGGAGTGACCCGTCATATAAACCTTACGAATCTCGCCCCCATGGAAACAACCTCCAGCACCCTCTTGGGTTTCCACATCACATTCAGTGTCCGGTTGCTGCCAGAGAGGTTTATCGGGATCTGATCTCTTTACGTAGTCATTCCAATTGGCCCCATGATAGGTGTATTTTGCTTTCACTTCGGTAGAGAGAGTTAAATCCTCCTCATCTTCTTCCACTCCGGATGCTTCTCCAGATACTGTTCCACTGTCATCTGATTTGGTTAGTTCTTCAAAGTCAATGGTCTCAGTGGAGGTTTCTTCTTCTCCTCCGGTGACTACATAGCTTTCTGTAAATATATCTGTCTCTTCGTTACTCTCTTGGTCTCCCACTTTCTTGACAGTTTTCACCGCATAGAATTTCAAAGTGGTGTTCGATTTCAAAGTGATGGGACCGTTATACTCATCCGATTCCGTGTTGGGTTTGCTTCCATTGGTCGTGTAGTAAATGGTGGCATCAGAGTGATTGGATTCTAGTTTGACCTTGAGGGGCGAGGTAAAAGGACCTTCTGAGCCTTTAGGAATGGCTTCTAATTCTAAGGGGGCTGGATCTTCAAAGAAGTCGGTACAATGTATACAGAGAAAAAAGCAAAGAACGAAATAGATTTTTTTCATATGATGAACTCTTCTTTAGTTAGTGGTTTGCAATTATTATAGCAAACTTGTTTGTGGCTGGGGAAGTCAGGAACACCTGAAATATGTTACACTAAAACTAATATGAAAATTCTACTTATCATCATTTTCTCGGTACTTTTTCCATACACCCTGCTATTAGCTGGAACCCAGTGTCAAAAAACGGCAGAAGATTATTATGCGCAAAGCTCACAAAGTAATTGGAAGCTTTTTCATGATCATTTAGGAAATGAACTTCCCGCCTGGAAAGTAAAGATAATAAGCTCTCTTTTTAAGTCTTATGAACAGAACCCCTATTTCAATATTAGATATTATAAGAAAGCGGGGATCCGAATATCTCCTAAAAGTAAAGCAGAGTGGCCTAAATACCAAGACTTCATTCCCTATGCGATAAAAGCTCCCTTATTGGTCACCAATGCCTTTCGAGAAGCCGCCAAACTGAAGGGTCTTCGTCCTGGTGAGAGATATGTTATTTTGCCGGGTAAGCTGATCCTTGCAAATGCCACTCAAGGCTTTTTCACCCATTTGGTGGCGGTGCTCTCTTTTGGTGTTTTAGGAGAGTTACTCGATTATGTTGGGTTGGCCATCGACTCACCGATTCTCAGATATGGTAAGGAAGAGGATTTAGAAGAAGATGAAATCATTCTCTATATTACGACGGATGTGGAATCCAACGCTGAGAACAAACCGAATCAACTGGGAAGAGAGCTCATTGCTCGTCAGCTGTCTCGTAAACAATGGCACTTAGATTTGGCATTTCATCCCTTCAATAAATTTCGATTGAAAGAAGAAATTCAAAAGTTTGTGAACGCTCGGCTTAAGGGCAAAGATATAAAAATAAAACGGGTGATCACCTCTTCTCATGGGACCTCTGGGATGATCTTTTTCGATTATCACGGTATGGAATTGGAGGATTACGCCCAATTATTACTTCCCTTACTTCCTTATTTATCAGATCGACCCGAGTTCTACTTTGATGGATGTAGTGTGGCAAGCACTGAGGAGGGAAAAGAGGCGGTGAATGCTTTTGCTCATACCCTCGATGAAAAAGGGATCTATGTGCAAGCGAATAATATCCTGCAATTAGAAGGGTATACCAGAGAGAGTCCAGTGGATTTTCAGACTCCTTTAGATAGCATCACGGATGGCCTGTTTTTGATTCACCCTTTTGCCGGCCAATTAGGTGATTTTGCAATGTTTTTAATGACAGCGGTTCCTTCTGCCTATAAAAACCAGTCCGGTCCCCTCGTTTTAGAGCCTTCTGTCTATCGTGTTGATATCCAGCCTTAAGAAATGTCTAAAATGTAGACAATATCTACCACCTTTAAGTTTTTTATCATGTATTATCAGGTATATAGGTTTTTTTCTTGCTGGTATAGATATTGCAAATTGATATCTCGCCTAGTGGTGAGGCTAGGTAGATTTTATTCAATTAGAGGAGCCAAAAAATGAAATCTATTAACATTATTTTTATAATCTCTTTACTATCAAGTCTTTTACTTCGTTGTGGGAGTGATTTTGATCCTGCAAAGTCACAATTACAAAGCCAAGATGAGAGTGAAACGGTTGCAATTCCAAAGAAAGTCAGCAAACCCTCTATTTTAAAAGTGATTATTCCCGATGATGACTATGGTAACTGTGAAGATATCAAAAACTGGCTCAAGCGTAACCCTCTCTTAAAACTAAAAAATTGTTCCGTTGATAGCAACCTGTTCGGACGTGATCCAGTGACCGCCGAATTAATCATTCCTGCTTATCAAAAATGTAATAATGGCTTTATGAGATCTGTTTCTGCGATGAAATTTGTATGGGACAAGGGGGGTGAAAGTTATAAGTGGATAAGACCTAAAAACAGTGAAGGTGAAAGAATTATTCAAGAATATTTTGTTCCTTCTGTGGATGCAGCTCCTGAAGCCAAAAATGAATATTTTAACATCAATTACCTCGATGTTCCTTGTAAGTTAGATCCCACAGAGGAAATCAAAGAGTTGCTTGCCCAGGAAAAAGTGGAAGAAAAAGGCTATTATGGAAATGATGGAAAGTTTTTTATTTATACCGACTTTATAAAAAATGATGGCAGGTTTGGGCGTGATAAACCAGAAGAGCTTGGTCTATTTAAAACTCTGGTAATGAAAATGAGTCAAAGCTTATTATCAGACGGAGATAAAATCCTTTCCACCGGTTATGGTGGAAAATCGAGATGTTATATGGAATGTCGAAACTCTGGCAGTAGTGAAAATTTTCTACCAGGCCATGAGTTTTCATTGAAAATGTTTGTGGTCACCATTCTTCACAAAAATGGTTTGATCGCGCATTATCGTCCCACTTCAGAATTAGTTACAGAATTGATGGCTATACAAGGTGAAGAAAGTGCTTACTCCCAAGCAGATTATGATCTAGTTAAAAAGTTAGGTGTAGAAAGTTGCACTCTAAATTCAAATGATCTTGAGAAACTGTTGTTAGACAATCTCAATGATGTTCAAGGATTTATCCAAAGGCAATCAGCAGGAACTCTCTCTTTTACTTCGAGTAAAAGTAAGACTTTAAATAGTCAGGTAACTCATAGGGATTTTAGAATTGACGATTGGCAATATCTCAAAGGTGTACAAACCAGTTTTGAATTAAACCTCGACTTTGAACAAACCCTTGAGAGAACTGATAATAATTTAACTGATCATACTGCAAGCTTACCTATAACCATTACAAATTGGATCACTGTTGAAGAATCTTTTGGAACGAAATATATCAAGTGTAAACCTGAAGTGGTTATTAATAGCCTCTCAGTCTTTCAAGACCAAGAGGCTAGAGGAAACCAAACCGGTAAGAAGATAACCTCTCTTTTTATGGATAGATCCACTGAACGTAATCAAGATGATTTTAACTTTATGTTAGAGCATGATGTAACGAACGCTTTACAAGAACTATTTAAATAATGCGAGGGTTTTTGTTGCCAGTTCAATTTTATTTAAGGAGCTGGCAATGGACTCAATCATTTTACTCGAATAGATAATTTGTAAAATATCCCCACCGAGATTTGGATGCTGATCAAGTACTTCAGCTAAAGTCTTTTCATCTTGATTCTCTTTTAAAATTCCAACACTCTTTTCTACTCTTTGTTTTAGATTGGATAGGTATTCATTTGCTGCCTGTTTATATTTTTCATTTCCACCTGAAGACAAAAACAGCTGGACCTGTGAATGGTAGTAGGTTCTGTCTTTAATTGTTCGACTTAGATCAAAAAACTGTTCTCGTTGTTCTTTTGTTAACTCAGGAAACTTCATATTGTCTAAAAAACCGGGCGCGGGTAGCACCGGAAGTTGTGGGTTATTTTTTATAGTCTGATCTAATCGTATTAAGGGGATAAATTCTGTATAACAGATATCATTATTGAGAGAATTTTGAATTCGATTTATGAAAGTTTCTTTAGAAGGAAACTGTTTTGTTAGTGCAAGGACTGCCCCTTTATAATCTTCTTGTTTGGCTAAGAAAGAAATAAGTTGGGCAATTTTGAGATGAATAGTTACACCGACTAAGGCATGGATATAGCCTCCTTCGCACTCCATCATACGGTCACTAAATTTCATTAAGGCGGACAAATATTTAAAGGCCTGATCCGGCTCTCCTTGGGAAAAAGTAGAGAGAACGTTTACATACATAAATTTGAAAATATCTGAACCCATCAGCGCGGATATTTTGTATTTCTTGTCAATATTGGTACCTAAACCAGCAAGAGGAACCTGACAAACAGAGGAATAACTCTCATTTGAAATTTTGTGGAACTTTGCTTGATGGTTCTTTATGAATTGCATCAACTCTTTATTTGCCCCAAAGAATTGAGAGAGATGAGTTGGGTCTTGCTGTTCTACCAGTGTTTCTAGAGCGGTTAATTGTTCGGTTTCTTTTTCATCCCAAGAGAGGGGAGGTTGAAATTGATCCACTGTTTCTTTAAGGCTGAAGAAGGCATTATCTTTTGGACTCAATATATTTGGTTTTGGGCGTAACTCTTTGGGAAGTTTTTGACAGTAGGTCTGGTTGAATTTTTGTTTTTGGAGGTCTGGTTTATCATTGTTCTCTGATGTTGAAACACAGGCCGTAAAAAGCGATAGACCTAATATGGAACTGGCCTTCCAATAAATGTTGTACTTTCTCATGTTGC